>JAEZYU010000036.1 GCA_023418915.1 Bacillota bacterium | reverse complement strand
TGATGACCACCATGGAGGGCGTGTTTGCCGGGGGAGACGTGGTGCACGGACCAGACAGCGTTATCCAGGCTATAGCCGACGGAAAGAAGGCGGCTATAGCAATAGATAAATATCTGGGGGGTCAAGGTGTACTGAACAAGGGTCTTGAAATCAGCATTAACCCTGTTTATGACGAGGACGAAATTGTGGAACTGCCCAGGTATCCGTTGGATATGCTGGAGCTGGAACAGCGCAGAAATTCCTTCGACGAGGTTGTTCTTGGTTACCATAAGCTGACCGCCATGGCCGAAGCCATGCGCTGTCTGCACTGCGAAAGGAGGTAGGGGAACTATGGAGAGAAAGGAGAATATGGTTCATCTCACCATTAACGGGCAACCCGTTGCAGTGCCGGAGGGAACTACCATTATAGAAGCGGCCAAGCAAAACCGGATTAGCATTCCCCACCTTTGCTATTTGGAAGGCGTACACCAGATGGGCGCCTGCCGCATCTGTGTTGTGGAAGTGGAGGGAGCCAAGACCCTGCAAGCCTCCTGCCTTACCCAGGTGCAGGAGGGTATGGTGGTTCATACCAATACCAAAACCGTGCGGGACGCCCGAAAAATACTGTATGAATTAATGCTAAGCGACCACAGTCAGGACTGCCTGAGCTGTACCCGAAACCAAACCTGCGAGTTTCAGGCTATGGGCAAACTTCTTGGCGTAGATACCTCCCGTTTTGAGGGGGAGCGCAGCCGGTACCATGTGGATGCATCCACCTCCATTACTCGGGATATGAGTAAGTGTATCCTTTGTCGCCGCTGTGTCACGGTATGCAGCGAGGTGCAACAGGCATGTGTGCTTTTTCCCCAAAACCGAGGATTTAACACCGAGGTGGCTCCTGCCATGAGCCTACCCATTGGCACCGTCAGCTGCGCCATGTGTGGGCAGTGCACCACAGTGTGTCCGGTAGGAGCGCTGAAAGAAACCTCCTCAACCGACAAGGTGTGGAACGCCATCGGCAATCCGGCCGTCCGCACCGTAGTACAGGTGGCACCGGCTGTGCGGGTTGCTTTGGGTGAGGAATTTGGCTGCGAGCCGGGCACCCGTGTAACAGGAAGAATTGCCGCCGCTCTGCACCGCATGGGGTTTGATGATGTATTTGACACGAACTTTGCCGCCGACCTCACCATTCTGGAGGAGGGTACCGAGTTGCTGGCTCGGGTGAAATTAGCGTTAACCGGTGGCCAGGCCACTCTGCCCATGATTACAAGCTGCTCCCCGGGGTGGATTAAGTATGTGGAGCACAATTATCCGGCAAAACTGGATCATCTGTCCACCTGCAAGTCGCCTCACACCATGCTGGGAGCCCTTGTCAAATCTTTCTATGCTGAAAAAATCGGTGTAAGCCCCCGGGATCTATTTGTGGTATCGGTAATGCCCTGCACTGCAAAGAAGACCGAAATTGTCCGTGAGGAGATGAAAAATGGCGGGCTGCCCAACGTAGATGCGGTTATTACCACAAGGGAACTGGCGGAAATGATAAAATCCGCCGGAATCGACTTTACCCACCTGCCCAACGAAGAATTTGATAACCCTTTGGGCCTGTCGTCCGGCGCTGCAGACATCTTTGGGCTGACCGGAGGCGTTATGGAGGCGGCGCTGCGCACAGTCTACGAACTGGTAACTGGCCGGGAGCTGCCTTTCGACGGCCTGCATGTAACTCCCATTGTTGGCCTTAGCCAAGTAAAGGAAGCCACCATTACCATAGAGGGCACCCTGCCGGAGTATGCTTTTTTGGAAGGGGTTGCCATCCGCATAGCCGTTACCAGCGGACTTGCCGGGGCACAAAAGCTCATGGAGCAGATTGCGGCAGGAAAGAGCCCTTATCACTTTATCGAGGTGATGGGATGCCCCGGAGGATGCATCATGGGTGGGGGACAGCCCCGCTCCCAAGATCCGGATGTACGAACCAAGCGCCTGCAAGGGCTTTATACAGAGGATGAGAGCAAAAGTATGCGTAAATCTCATGAGAATCCTCTGGTGAAGGCTCTGTATGACGAATATCTGGGCACCCCCAATGGCCACCGCTCCCATGAGCTTTTGCATACCACTTACGTAAAGCGGGGTAAGTTTAACCAGCTGACAAAGGAGCATTTTACAACCCGTGCCGGTGGATATGCCTTGCCAAAAACGCAAAAAACAGTGACTGCAGTGCGGTCGGACGTTTTATCAAATAAGATGCAGGAAGAGTCATCTCGCTTGGCAGAGCTGGAAGCAGAGAACAAACACCTAAAAGAGGAGCTTCAGAACGTTCTTGAGACGGTGGATGTTTTAAAAATGGCACTCTCATAATAAAATGAACAAAAGATTATAAACACCAAAGCGGATTGTACAGGTACAATCCGCTTTGGTGTTTACATGGGTCAATGGGCCGAGGTATAATGAGGAGGTAAGGGAGGGCTGACAATATGGTAAGCGACACCAGGTTGTTAATTGCGGAAACGGACGCCGCGGTGCGCGGCATTATCCGTATCTCTGCACAGGAGGAAGGATGGAGCTTTGATGAGGCAGGAGACGGCATTACGGCCCTTATATTACTTCGCCGCAACACGTTTCAAATTGCCATTCTGGATTATGACCTTGCGGAGCTTGACG
>JAEZYU010000013.1 GCA_023418915.1 Bacillota bacterium | reverse complement strand
CATCTACTGGGTCCGCCGAACTTCTTCATCATGCGCTGCATGTTGAACTTGCCGCCGCCCATGCCCCGCATACCTTTTAAGGCACGTTGCATGATCTTGTAGTACTTGATGAGGTCGCGGACGTCGTCGGGCGTCACCCCGGCACCCCGGGCGATCCGCTGGATCCGGGAGCTCCCGATCATCGACGGGTCGTCGAGTTCCGGGGGCGTCATCGAGTCCATGATCACCTTGTAGCGCTGCATCTTGGTGCTGGTGATGTCGTAGGCGTCGTCCGGGATCTGCATGCCCCCGAGGGGGAGCATGCTCATGATCTGTTTTAAGGGCCCCATCTTGTTCAACGCCTCGAGCTGCTTGTACATGTCCCGGAGCGTGAACTTGCCCTTGAGCATGGCGTTGACGTCGAGTTCCTCGCCCGAGACCGCCTCCTCCGCCCGCTCGACGAGGGCCCGCAAGTCGCCCATCCCGAGCAGCCGGGAGATGAACCCGTCCGGGTCGAACCGCTCGAGATCGTCGATCGTCTCGCCGCTCCCGATGAAGACGATGCCGCTCTGGGTCTCCGAGACCGCCGAGAGCGCACCGCCGCCTTTCGCTGTGCCGTCCATCTTCGTGACGAGGACGCCGTCGATCCCGATCGCCTCGTGGAACCGGCGGGCCTGCTCGCTCGCCTGCTGGCCGAGCGCCGCGTCGATCACGAGCCACCTGTGGTCGGCGTGCGAGATCTCGTTGATGTTGACGATCTCCTCGATCAGGTTCTCCTCAAGGGCGTGCCGCCCCTGGGTATCGATGATGATCACTTCGTAGAGCTTGCGGTATTTCGGCAGCCCTTCCCGGACGATCTTGAGTGCATCGGGCTCCTTCGGGTCGCCAAAGCACGGGACGCTGATCCGGTCGCAGAGCGTCTTCAACTGGTCGTAGGCACCCGGCCGGAACGTGTCGGCGCAGATCACCCCGACCCGCAGCCCTTTGCGCTGGAAGTAGCGGGCGAGTTTCGCCGTCGTCGTGGTCTTCCCGCTCCCCTGCAGTCCGGCCATCAGGATCGTCTGGGGACCGAGCGTCACCTCGCCCGGCGTTCCCATCAACCTGACGAGTTCCTGGTAGACGATCCGGAGAACGTGCTCCCGGACGCCCATCCCTTTCGGGGGCTCCTCCTCGAGGGCGCGCTGCTTGATCGCCTGGGAGAGCTGCATCACGAGTTTGACGTTGACGTCGGCGGAGAGGAGCGCCCGCTGCAGGTCGCGCACCAGTTCGTCGACCGCCGCCCGGTCTATCACCGTCATGCCGGCGAGTTTCTTGACGGCATCTTTTAAGGACGTACCGAGATTATCGAGCATCAGGCTTCACCCCCAAGGAGTTCGTCGACCACGGCTCGTGGCGAGAAAGGCACGATGTCGTCGTAGCCCTGGCCGGTTCCGAGGAAGAGGATAGGTTTCCCCACCGTGTGGGCGACCGATATGGCCGCACCCCCTTTCGGATCCATATCCGCCTTCGTCAGGACGACCGCGTCGGTGCTGACGGCCTTGTTGAACTCGTCGGCCCGGATGACCGCGTCATTGCCCGCCACCGCCTCGTCGACGTAGACGACGAGGTCGGGCTTCATGACCCGCCGGATCTTCTCGAGCTGGTTCATGAGGTTCGCCCGGTTATGGAACCGGCCGGCCGTATCGGCGAGGACGACGTCGATGTCGTGCGCCTTTGCATACTGGACGGCGTCGAAGAGGACCGCGGAAGGGTCGGCACCCGCCTGGTGCTGGATCGTCTTGATCCCAAGACGGTCGGCGTGGGTCCGGATCTGCTCGATCGCGCCCGCGCGGAAGGTGTCGCCTGCGCCGATCACGACCGAGAACCCGTTCTTCTGGAGGTAATTGCCGACCTTTGCGACCGTCGTCGTCTTGCCGGTTCCGTTCACGCCCGTAAAGAGGATCTTCACGGGCCGCTCATGCCCCTCGATGTATGCATGCAGATCGAGGCCGTCGCCCAGTACGCCGCAGAGCGCGGATCGCAGGGTCGATACGACCAGATCGTCGACCGAGGAGCCGATCTTCCTCTGCCGGCCCACGAGATCCTCCCGCATCCGGCTGATGATCTCGTCCGTGACCGGGAGTGCGACGTCGTTTTCGAGGAGCACCATCTCGAGTTCAAAAAGAGGGTCTTCGATGTCCTTCTCCCGGAGGAGGACCTCCCGCTCCCGGACAAGGACCTTCACCTTGTTAAAGAGCGTGGGCTTCTCCCGCTCATTCGCCTGAGCCTCTCCGGGGACCGGGGGCTCGGCCGGAGTGCCGGGCTCTACAGCCTCCGCTCCCTCCGGCAGTTGCGCAACCTGCGGCTCCGGTTCGGCCCCGGCGGCCTCCTCGATATTCGAGGCGAATTTGGTCCTGATATTCTGAAGTTTTTTCTTTAGGGAATCAAACATTATCTACTTCCGCCCTGGCCTGCCTGAGCCTGCCGGGCCCCCCGGTAAGCCGCCTCAAGGCGCCGGGAGATCTCCGTTGCCTGCCCCTGCAACTGCTCGACCGAACC
>JAEZYU010000105.1 GCA_023418915.1 Bacillota bacterium | reverse complement strand
TGGATCCGCTCACCGCCGCGGTCTGCGACCCGCCGGAAGTGTGGCAGATGGTCGATGAGATGCTCATCGCCCAGGCGGAGTGGCTGCCCCAGTATGGTGAAGCGATTCGGCAGGCTAAGGAGCGGTTCGCGAAGGGCAACCTGATCCCCACCAAGGAAGGCTATAAGGGCGCGGCCCGCCTCGCCGTCAAGAGCGTCGAACAGATGTCCAAGGACAAGGCCAAGTCCCGCGCCATGGCCAGCGCCGCGGCTAAGGAGAATATCGAAAACTGACTCTCTTGGGCTTGGCAATGGCAGCAGCAAATTCCTGTTTGCCGTCTGGGTTTACCATGAATCTTGACAGTCAAGATGAAGCCCCTTGCCGCCGTCGCGGGCAGCCGCGTGGAAGCCCGCGTGGCGCTCGCGTCGGACTACCTGAACGAGTGGGATGGCGAGCGCGACCTGTGGCATGGCCCACTGGACCGGGACCCCTGCTCTTAGAAGCCCGATTGCCGAACAGGGCTACGCTAACTCACCGATGGCGAGCCAGAAGATGTTGCATGCAGTGCCGGAGCTTGATCCGTAGGAAAGCTGGATTGTGAAGCCCGTCGTAGACACGGAGCACAATGCAGCTTTTTAGCATTTGCGATGTTGCCGGCGTTCACGTTATTCGTAAGGTAAACGAGCGGAGCGGCCAGGTATGGCCGTGGGAACGTCGCCGATATTGCTGTGATGATGCTAAAGCAGCGGCTCCAACAATTACAGAGGCACCCTGACGGTGGTTCCGCCCCCGGGAATTGTACCAAGCGGAGAGTTAGTCCAGATGGTACAATAGAGGCAAAGGAGCTGGGAGCATGAGCAGACAGACATACAGTGTGGAGCAGATCATCATCAAGCTGCGGCAGATCGAGGTGCAGTGTGGACAGGGGAAGACGATTGCGGAAGCAGCGAGGCAGGCGGGAATTACGGAGCAGACGTACTACCGTTGGCGAAAGCAATACGGGGGCATGAACACGGAGGATGCGAAGCGGATGAAGGCGCTGGAAAAGGGAAACGCGCGGCTCAAGCAGTTGGTGGCGGAATTGAGTCTGGATAACGCGATTCTCCGGGACGTGAACTCAAAAAACTTCTGAGCCCGGCGAAGCAAGAGGCGGCCGCCGAATACGCCGTAGAAGCACACGGGGTATCGCAGAGGCGGGCTTGCCGGGTATTACGGGTGAATCGAACCGCCTTAAGATATCGGGTGGTAAAGCGAACGGACGAGGATGAGGTGCGCGCAAGGGTTATAGAACTGGCCGCCAGATATGGTCGCGCCGGGTACCGGATGATCACGCATATGCTGAGGAATCAAGGCATCCTGATCAATCACAAGCGGGTAGAGCGGATTTGGCGTGAAGAAGGTCTGAAGAGACCCAGCAAGCAGCCCAAGCGGCGCAGGCTCTGGCTGCGTGAAGGCAGTTGCATCCGGCTGCGGCCGGAACATAGCAACCATGTATGGAGCTATGATTTCGTGGAGGACAGGACGTCGGATGGGCGCAAGCTGCGCTTCCTCAACGTGATTGACGAGGCGACGCACGAATGCCTTGCGAGCGTCCCGAGGCGGAACTGGAAAAGCAGAGATGTGGTTGAACTGCTGTCGGGACTGATGGTTGGACGGGGATGCCCGGAATACATCCGCAGCGACAATGGCCCGGAGTTCATCGCCAACAAACTCCGCACCTGGCTCGGGGAAATCGGCGTGATCACGGCCTACATCGAGCCAGGCAGCCCATGGGAGAACGGGTATTGCGAAAGCTTCAACGCGCGGATGCGGGATGAATTTCTGAATGGGGAGATCTTTGACACGCTGCGCGAAGCCCAAGTGCTCGCCCAGCGATGGAAGGAGTACTACAACACGGTGCGGCCACATTCGAGCCTGGGCGGCAGGCCACCAGCGCCGCAAACGATCATCCCTTTCTCCGCTTTGACGGAGGATACCGCTCGGCGGTCTGTCCGTCAAGGGTAAATTGAACGGCTGTGCCGCCCTTGACCGCCACGCCGCCCAGCGGTACAATGCAGTCAAGCGGAGCAGGGGAAACCCCTCCCCAGATGGGGATTCCTAACATTGGGTTTGGTACAATCACGGGGGGCAGGTCATCTCCACCAGCAGCCTCACAATATCGTGGCAGGAGATGGCCTCGGCTTCGCCCTCCATCCGGTTGTATCCGTAGGACATCCCGATGCAGCGTGTCTGCTCCCATTTGTTAACCAGCGATATGTTGCCCATCTCGATTTTCCCGAATGCTGAAATCCGATGCGAAGCCATTCCAGCGGTCGTTGATCAAGCCGTCGGGCACGGTGTTGTAGAAATGTGCGAGCGCGTGCTTCAAATGGGTTTCGCCCTGCAAGGGCCAGCCGTTGTCGCACCAGAGTATGGATGGGCGGTAGTTGTCGATCAGCTCCATAAGCTGGTTGTATGCGTAATCAGCATAAGCATAGGTCTGTACACCAAAATCCGGCCAGCTGAGACCTTTCATAGTCGTCATGGGTTGCTTGGTAAACCGCCAGTCCAAATGACCGGAGTAATG
>JAEZYU010000073.1 GCA_023418915.1 Bacillota bacterium | reverse complement strand
GTTATATGAAATTCTGCCCACCGAATGCTACCTGGGCCTCCGGTAACCAGGTGAAAAGTGAGAACGCTATGCGTGAATGTTGAGATAAACGAAAATTGCGAGGTAAATTAATGGTATATTACTCTTCAAAGGAGCTAGTAATAAGGTCTATACGAAAGGAAGATGCTGAAATAATCTATAAGAAGCATCTTTCATATGGCTGGTATAGCCGAGTTGAGACATATTTAAATTATTATGAGGATCAAGAGAATAAGGCTAGATTAGTATTTGTTGCAGAATCTGAAGGAACTGTTGTAGGATATTGTACTCTTATTTTACATCCAACAGAAGGGCCATTTGGAAATAAGGGTATTCCTGAAATTAGTGATTTAGGAGTATTCGTAGAAAAACGTAATAATGGAATTGGGAGTAAGTTACTTGATATTGCTGAGATAGAATCAAAGAAGATAAGTTCAAAAGTTTATCTGGGTGTTGGAGTACATTCTGGATATGGTGCAGCACAAAGATTATATGTGAGAAGAGGATTTATACCGGATGGATCTGGAGTATGGTATAAAGGAAAGCAGTTAGAGCAGTACGCAAATTGTTGTAATGATGATGATTTGTTGCTATTTATGAGTAAGGAGTTAATCTAAAAGGGTCGACGAAAAACCGAAGCGGTGGGCAGAACTTCACATAACAAAGCAGTCGGCGCAAGGGTGCTGGAGGAAAGTCATCCGACCTTATACCATTGACAGCAGGAGCGCGAGCAGGCACCACACCGATTCACTGGGTGCGAGCACCGCCAGGGAGAAGGGCTTCGGGGGTCCAGCTCATCGGCGTCGCGACTGCTGAGACGTTAGATGAAAGTCTGCCCACCAGATGCACCCGGGGCTCCAGCCGCCGGGTGAAAAATGAATGCTCCGCGAAAATTTATTTGATATATTGGAGAGATGAATATGATATCGATTAAAAAGAATAAATTATTTATAATAACAGGAGCTAGTTGTATAGGTAAATCTACAGCTTGCGAGATCTTATTCAAGAATGAAAAAGATTATATTGTTATGGAAAGTGATTTACTATGGTCTGATAATTATAATTCTCCGGAAGATAATTATAGGGCATATCGAGAATTATGGATGCGTGTCTGCAGTAACATTTCTCAAATAGGTTTACCTGTTGTTTTATGCGGATGTGCTACTCCAGAGCAATTTGAAGTATGTGACGCAAGGAAGTATTTTTCTGAGATAATCTATATCGCTGTAGTAGCAGAAAAGGAAACTTTAATTGATCGAATGAAAAATGGAAGGAATGTTTCCGATGAAAAATGGATTAATAGTTCAGTGAGTTTTAATGAATGGTTAAAGAGTAATGCTGAAAAGACTACTCCACAAATGATTCTAGTTGATAATACGTATTTAAGTCCAGATGAGACAGCTGAGAAAATTGAAGAAGAAATAATGAAAAAAATCCGGCCTTGACTCCGCCGTGCGGCCGGAGGGTGGGCAGAACTTCACATAACAAAGCAGTCAGCGCAAGGGTGCACAAGGTCTGAGTCCCTGACTTGGTTCCTGAAATGATAGTCCCCGCAGTGCACCACACCGATTCGCAGGGTGCGAGCACCGCCAGGGAGAAGGGCTAGCGCAGGTCACAGCTCATCGGCGTCGCGACTGCTGAGACGTTATATGACAGATGAGGCAATTGTCCACGACGTCGTGTCGCGGTATGTACTTAGTAGGCTTTAGGAAAAAATATCTTCTATAACAACAGAAGAGGGAACAGATGTTCTAAATATTATTGATATATAAAGCGTAATGGTATATAATGGATAAGGAAATACACTCAGGTTTTAATTGAAGGATTTTGTCTTGACGGTTCCTTCCTCATGATTCCCTTTATATAAGGACGGTGACGTTATAGTTGCTGCAGGGAATTCACAAAGGAAGGAGGTGGTAGTATGAGTAATGTATTGTATACCAACATCGGTTTTTTAGTTGCCTGGTGTATGAAATACGTATTCATCCCTTTGGGAGTAGCTATTGTTGCAAGAGTTATTGTAGACAAACTACTAACGCCACATCCGGAAAGACAAAGAAAAAAACGGTTTAATAAAAACCGTTTAAAATAATACTCTCGATTAAAACCTGACAGCAACAAGCGTCGCCGTCCTTATCTATATTATAACACTTTGGTTACAGATGTAAACAAGAGTTGAAATAAAAATGTAATATAAAGTAAAAGCGTTTTTAGGAGACGCCGTCCGTGGCGTCCTCTGAACAAGGGGGCCTCATCCGTCACATAACAAGGCAGTCGCGCAAGGGTGCCAGAGGAAAGTCATCCTGCCTTATACCATTAACAGCAGGAGCGCGAGCAGGCACCACACCGATTCGCTGGGTGCGAGCACCGCCAGGGAGAAGGGCTACGGGGGTCCAGCTCATCGGCGTCGCGACTGCGAGACGTTATATGAAATACCATCCGCAACGTCGCCCGGGCCTCCGGCCGTCGGGCGAAATAATTAAATTTGTAGGTTCTGAGAGGGTTTATGCTGGATAAATCTTTGGAGTATTATGATATTTTGATGA
>JAEZYU010000069.1 GCA_023418915.1 Bacillota bacterium | reverse complement strand
GGTGCGCTCTCTTGCCTGGCTGTTTTCGTAGGTAACATCATGGATGTCAGGGTCGTGGCCGATATCGGCAAAGTGCTTGTCCACCGCTTCTTTAATGTCCACGGTGCGCAGCGTAACCCCCAGTTGGGTGCAAAGCTCTTCAGCGTTGCCACGGGTGCGTTTGGTGGTGCCAAAGCAGGGCATCGTTACTGCGGTGATGTGCTCGTGGGGCTGCCCAAGTAAATCCATGGCACGCACAGCAACCAATAGCGCAAGGCAGGAATCCAAACCCCCGGAAACGCCCACCACGGCAGGAGCCTTGCCAATGTGCTCCAGACGTTTGCGCAGTCCCATAGCCTGCATGGTCAAAATATCTTCACACCGGCGGCTGCGGGTGGCGGGGTCATCGGGGACAAAGGGCCTGCGATAAACAGGGCGGGTTATGGTTGTTTGGGTAAGGGGAAGAGAAAATTCTACCACAGTGTAGCCGTCGTCCAAAGGCTTCCAACTGGTTATGCGCTGACGCTCGGTAGCCAGGCGCAGCACATCAATCTGGCTCATTGCCATCTCGCCCGAAAAAGGCTTTGCTTCATCAAGGAGCACACCGTTTTCACAGACTAAATTATGTCCTGCAAAAACCAGGTCGGTGGTAGATTCACCTATGCCGGCATCGGCATAAACATAGCCGCAAAGCAGTCGGGCCGATTGCCCTGCTACCAGCTGGCGGCGGTATTCCGCTTTGCCCACAAGCTCATCACTGGCAGATGGGTTGCAAAGAATGGTTGCTCCTGCAAGGGCATGGCGACCAGAGGGAGGCTGGGGAATCCAAAGATCCTCACAGATTTCTGCAGCCAGGCAAAGCTCAGGCAGCTCCTTGCAGCGAAACAGCAAATCTGAGCCAAAGGGAACCTGTTGGTCTCCCAGCTCCATTGTTGTTATGCCGTTGGGTGCAGGGGTAAACTGCCGTCTTTCATAAAATTCCGCATAAATGGGTAAAGAGGTTTTAGGAACCACACCCAGTATTTGTCCACCGGAAAGAAAAGCGGCACAGTTATACAGCTTGGAGTTGTGACGCAAAGGAGTGCCTACCACTGCCACAAGCTCAAGCTCTTTGGTTGCTGCTGCAATTTCCAGCAGAGAATTTTGTGCGGTATCTGCCAATAAACGCTGACCAAAGAGGTCACCGCAAGTGTAGCCGGTAATGGAAAGCTCCGGCAGTACCAGAACCTTGATACCCTGTCCGGCGGCACTGATGATGCAGCTTATGATTTCTTTGGTGTTGGCTGCACAGTCTGCAACCCGTACCGCAGGAGAGGCTGCGGCTACCGTAATAAATCCGTCTTTCATAACGTCCTTCTTTTTCAGCGGAGTATTTATGCCCAAAAGCAAGGCTTTGCGGCGGCAAATGGCTCTCGCAGCGGCCGCGTTTTCGGCAAGCGGCATGCCGTATTGGTTCTTGGCGCCAACAGAGGTTTCTGTTTTACTCAGCGTAAGCATCTTACTCATAGCATACCCATTCAGGGGGTATTCTGCTTACCTGTCAGCCATAAAAATATAAAAGCCGCAGCAGATGCTCATCCTGCCCGCGGCACAGGCTGCTTTTACTATGTAAATTATAAAATTGTACCTGCAAAAAGTCAATGAATGCTGCCCAAAAGAGGAACAAAAAGGATAGTAAGTAAAAATAATGAAAAGTATCTTGATTCTAAAAGCTTTTTATAGTATAATAGTCAAGCACCAAACAAATGGAGGCGTAGCTCAGCTGGTCAGAGTGCCTGCTTCACACGCAGGAGGTCCTGGGTTCGAGCCCCAGCGTGTCCACCAAACAAAAACCACAGGTTGGCTTTTATAGCCGGCCTGTGGTTTTTTTGTGCGCCGAAAAGGCAAGACAAAACCCCCAGTTTAACTGGGGGTAGAAAAGAAAAGCTTTAGCAAAGAAGGGAACCTCCTGTGATAGACTAAAAGAGGTCTGGCAACCACAAAAAGTCACAGGAGGTTCGTGTCAAATGGATGACGTAAAAAGTTTATCACAGGGTCTGACCCATTGGTCATAGTAAGTGGAGATGCAAATACCACATAGTATTTGCACCGAAGTATAGACGACAGATAATCTACAAAAAGATAAAAGCCGATGTAGGGAAAATATTACGCGAGTTGTGCGAGCGGAAGGGTGTAGAAATTTTAGCAGCAGAATGCTGCACAGATCACATACACATGCTAGTCTCAATACCACCGCATCTTAGTGTTGCAAGTTTCATGGGATATCTAAAGAGTAAGAGTAGCTTGATGATATTTGACAGACATGCAAACTTGAAATACAAATATGGGAATAGGCATTTTTGGTGCAGAGGATATTTTGTGGATACAGTAGGGAAATATGAAACGGCAATTAAAGAGTACATCGCAAATCAGCTGCAAGACGATATTGCAAATGACCAGATTAGCATGAAAGAATTGATAGACCCGTTTACAAACCAGAAACAAGAAGCATAAAAAATGCCCCCGAGTAGGGGGCTGCGAGTAAAAAAGTGTGATTGCCAGACCTTTCAGTGCTCCCTTTAGGGGGCTACCACAAGAGATAGACCCTTATAGGGTCTGACCAAACCACCCGTTGAACGGGTGGTTATGATTGTTACACTTGTTTACAGCAATAATACAATAAATAGGACCTAAAAGTTGAATCAAGCCACCGTGCATTTATCGGCAGAAGAAATGTAAAGGTAGCCAAAAACCCTGTAAGGACATTCATTGTGAAGGGCTTTTGGCTGTATGAAATTATCTAAACCAGCGGGCAAATCTTGTTTGAGTAGGAGCAGCCTTAGGCAAGGGTGCACTGGGCGGCATATCCTCCTCCTGAAAGGGCGGTGCCCCCTCAATGAGGCTTTGGGAAGTAAGGTATTTACTAAGCAAATCCTCCTTGGGAGCTGGGATAGTGGCGGTAGCCGGAGGAAGAACAGTGCCGGCACCGGGTATCATAGAAGTCATGCCTATGGTTAAAATGGGAACATTGTCATTATAAATTTTATCAAACTGACTCAGAGGCAGGGGGCTTACACCACGGCCTACTTCAATGGTATAACCGGGTCGGTTATACTGCTGGATAAACCAGTCCTTGTATCCAGCATAGCCCGAGGCAGCAGGGGTTTCTTCTACAGAATAGCCACTGGCATCGCCCATCTCCTGTGCTATGGCAAGAGAATCCTTGGGAAGGTAATCCAGATAACGCCAGTAAATGATTTCACCCTGGGTGTGGTAAGAGAGGGTAAGAGCAAAATTTTGTGTCAGCGTAAACAGGAACATCGCCACTACCTCCGGCTGCGAAAGAGGCGTGACACCTACATAATCGCGAGGGCCTGGCTCGGTAAAGCCCTGTTCAAACTTTATTTCTCTGGCATTGGCCCAGCCCGCAGGGTAGCTCAAATTTAAATCAACACCGTTGATATTTGCCTTCCAGCCGGAAGGGAAAGGGATACCGGGATAATTTCTGGCCATGGTTTGCGCTTGTTTAAAGTAGTAATTATCGGGCTTGAAGAAGCCGGTTACAAGGTCTACACCATCGGGGTTTACCATGGGTACAAGTACTAACCTGATATTGTCATAAAGATCCTTTGCCAGCACACCACCAATTTTTTTGCCTGTGGCATAAGCCTTTGCGTAGTCCTCCAGATATTTCAGGACCACCGGAGTGGTGATCCACTCATTTGCATGGTGAGAAGCGTTATAGCCTACTGATACACGCCCTTTTCCAATAACAAGAGCAGTGAGCGGGCGCCCCATAATACTGCGGCCTATCACAGAGGAGCCGATGAAAGGATAACGTGCCTGAAGTCCTTCCAGTACAAACCGAAGAACCTGAGAAGTAAAACTGATATTTGTAGGCACCAGGGGGAAGCCAAGGGGAATGATAAGGTTAGCTCCATCGGGAATATGCTTAGCCTCGATGGTAGGATTTGCCGTGGCAATGGCATCCATTGTTGTTTGGTATTGCTTTGCAAGGGTGTAAAAGGTATCGCCGGACTTTACCTGATGTTCTACGTAACCCGTCATATAGGGGGTTAACTGTGCCCAGGTGCGAGGGCCGACAATACCGTCGTCCACCAGACCTTCTTTGGCTTGGAAGCGGATGACTGCATCCTCGGTAGAAGGCCCGAAATCTCCGTCAAGAACTCCGGGGTCTGCACCGGCACGGGAAAGTGCAAGCTGAACAAGCTCCACCGTGGGGCCGGTACTGCCTATCCGAATGTTTTCCATAGGTGCACCACCCTATTCTTCAGAGGGAGGCGGCAGCTGGCGATAACACCAGAACCAGTCCTCACACACTAAGTTTTGTGCTGAGGGATTATTTTGGCGAGTCAGCAGTTCTCTGTAGGTTTTAGGTGGTGGATCCATGACGGGCTGCCCTGGCTGCCAGTTTGCAGGTGTTACCACGTGGTCACGGTCGGTGACTTGCAAGGCAGTTACCAAACGGATGATTTCGGGGATACTGCGGCCATTGGTAGGCGGGTAAGCCAAGATTGCACGAATCTTTTGGTTGGGGTCAACAATAAACACATCACGGACGGTTTCTGAATCACTTGTGGCAAGGGCAATCATACCATACATCCGGGCAATATCTCCGGTGCGGTCAGCGACAATAGGAAATGGTATCTGCACACCGGTAGTCATGTAAATGGCGTACACCCAAGCCAAATGGGAGGGGTTGCTGTCAATGCTAAGTCCCAGAAGCTGCACACCTAAATCTTCAAATTGATTGAATGCCCTGGCAAGGGCAAGAAACTCAGTAGTGCAGACTGGTGTAAAAACTCCCCTAGTAATAAACTAACCAGCATAAACTGAGTGTTTATGCTGGTTTATGTCTTTATAATGCAAATTCGATGGTTACCTGACCGTTCTCATCCAAATACACTACACCAATAATAGAACGTATGACAGAAGCCTTTTGATCCATGTTAAGGCTTTCAAATTTATCCAACTGCTTTTTAATCCAGTATATATCCGGATGTGCATGTTTTTGTATTTGAGCAGGTGCCTTGCACTTTTGCAGCTGCTCATGCAGCTCGGTAATTTTCTTGGTCAACAGGCTATCCACAATGGAATTACCGTTACCAATGTTGTTAAGAAGGTTATCAATTTGTGCTTTAATTTTTATTGCCTCATTCGGTACGGTGGGGGTGTCAGTAAAAGAATCTGCACCACTGTGAATCATGATTGTATTAATATGCTGGCGGCAAGCTTCCAGGATAAGATTTTCAAAATCCGATGCAGAAATAAAGCTTCTGTTATGGCAGACTCCGGACTGGCTGCGGCCTCGGCAATAATAGTAAATATAGATGCTGCCACTTGGCTTTGTAGTATATTTGATGCCAACACTTTTGCCACAGCACTTACATTTTACAATGCCGTTTAAGAAAGTAGCCCGGGAACGTTTACCAGGGTTTTGTACGGTGTTTTTATTCAGGATGCTTTGTGCGGTAATATACTCATCTGAGCTGATAAGCGGCTGATGAATGCCAACAACGGCTATATGATTGCTGGGGTCTGTTGCTTCGTTTCTGTTTTTGGTTTTAAAAAAAAGATGCATTCCATGCTCACCGTCAAAGTCATCAATGGAATTTGAGATATGTATTCCTTTACTGCTCAGATATTGATATATTCTGGAATCTGCACAGCAGGGCGTAATGTTTGTAAGCACTCGCTTAATAGCGTTACTGCTCCATTGTTTTCCGGAGCCGGTAAACTTGCCGGCACGGTTCATTCTATGAGCGATACTGGTTAAGCTATGCCCAGCAATAAAGTCGGCAAAGATTTGCTGCAAATCCTCTGCCCTATCGCTTGGAACAAGCATAGAGGCCTGTTTACCGTCAATGGTGAACTTAGCCCCTTGATAGCCGAAAGGCGTGTTACCGCCCATGTAGAGCCCCTGCAGCGCGCGATACTTATAGTTGTCAGCAATTCTGGTTGCAATTGTCTCTCGTTCCAGCTGAGCAAACACCATGACAATATAAACCATGGCGCGGCCAATGGGGCTGGAGGTATCAAGCTGTTCGGTGGCAGACATAAATTGTACGTTGTATTTTTCCAGAAGCTGCAAAAGATTTGCAAAATCAATGATGTTACGAGTGATACGATCCAGCCGGTAGGCAATGATGGCTCTGACTTTACGCGACTTTATCTGTTCAATCATTTTTTCAAACTGTGGAC
>JAEZYU010000068.1 GCA_023418915.1 Bacillota bacterium | reverse complement strand
CGCCGGAAGCATTAAGGTATAACAAGTACCTCCACCGTGCCTGCCGTGAAGTTATTGGATTTGAAGCACTGCTGCAACGTTTTGAGCGCAATATTTCTATCCTCGGCAGGAGTCCTCGCACCTTTGATAACTACAGCCGGCATGTGGCAGCCTACCCTTAGCGATGCACCACAATAAAAAACAGGCTCCCCGCCTGCTGCTACCTCTACAAGAGACAACCCTAACTCCATAGATAGATGAGTGTAAGCACCCCACCATGACGGTTCCGTTCAACAGCGGTTTCATTGCTCGCCCGTTGGGCGCAACGAAACCTTAGTTATTATAGGGCGTTTTTCTTTTTCGCTGTTAGTATTGTATGTATGTCAAATTCTGTTTCTGATGTTTTGTATTTAACTCTAAAAGTCTTTATGTCGTCAAATTTTGTCTTAATGAGTTGTGTCTTTAAGTCGTCTAAATTGTGAAAATTAAAGTAAACCCGTCCACCGCTACCAACTTTAAAATCAGATTTGTCGGGGTCGCCTTCTACAAAACTTAGATATAATAGTCCGTTGTCATTTAGTAAGTCATAGGCATTTGCAATTAGTTCGTTACTTTCCGTTTGCGACAAATATGGTAAACAAAATCCGCTAATAATTCCGTCATATTTTTTGTCAAGACTGCGGATTTTTCGGCTATCCATAACGGCAAAATTTGCTGTCGGATTATTTTTCTTTGCGAGTTCAATCATATTTGGTGCAATGTCAATTCCGAAAATGTCAAAGTCGGGTCTTTGAGTTAAAAGATATTTAGTGATATTTCCGGGTCCACAACCAATTTCTAACAGTTTTGCTTTTTGTTTAGTTACAGAATTACAGATGTAGTCATAAGCGTCATTATACAAGTCTAAGTCCATAAACTTGTCTTGGTAAATAGAAGCAACGTTGTTCCAAGTGTCAAATGTTTCTTTATATCTGTCCATTGCGTTGTCGTTTTCTAAAATGCCCTATAACGTTTTCGCGGCTTTGCGAAGAAGCGGATTTCGGAGCTCAAAACTGTCAACATAGCACAAAAGTTGATGCGAGGTAGAATGTTCAATTAACCACTGAACCCGCTTTTTTGCAAAACCGCTGTTGTTACCTGCTGTATTTTTTCAGAGTTCAATTGTTCGTTCTATATTTATCTGCTCCAAAAACATTTCATCGTGCGACACAACAATTAGTGTTCCTTTATATTCGTTTATTGCCATTATCAAAATTTCCACATTTTGAATATCTAAATTGTTCGTTGGTTCGTCAAGAATAATGATGTCGGGCGATTTACTGTTAATGGTCAAACAACACAATAATAAACGCATTCTTTCGCCACCGCTCAACGTAATACAAGGTTTGTCCCAATCATCTTTTGTAAACAAAAAACGGTTTAAACGGACTTTAATTTCGTGTTCTTGCAATGCCGAAGTGTTGAATTGTTGGGCTTGTTCGTAAACTTTCAGATGGTTGTTGAGCAAAGAGTAATCTTGGTCAATGTAAACCGATTTGTTTTCTGCCTGATAAATTCTTCCTGTTTGCGGTTTAATGTTACCCAAAATGAGTTTTATCAAAGTGGTTTTTCCCGAACCGTTTTTCCCTTTCAATGCAATGCGTTCGCCACTTGTAATTTGAAAATTTAGATTGTCTTGCCAAAGTGGTCTGTTGTCGTAACCAAAATTGATGTATGTTGCGGTAAACAAAACTTTTCCTTTATGCAACGCTGAATTGTCAAAGCCGAATTTCATTTTGTCAATGTCGGGCAACGAAGAGCGAAGTTCTTGTAAGTCCTGCGAAAGTCCACCGATTTTTTCTGCGTGAATACTTTTCAATTTTGAAGTGCTGTTTTCAGCATTGTTTCGCAAAGTATTCATCATTATTCGGGCAACACCCGATTTTTCTTGTTTGCCTTTGCCACGACTGTCTAATTTTTGTTGTCGTTCCAAAGTTTCCCGTTCTTTTTCTTTGGCTTTTCGCAACGCCTTTTCTTTGCTTTGAATGTCTTGGCTCAAAGCATTGTTTTCTATTTGCTTTTGTTCTTTGTAAAAGTCGTAATTACCGCCATAAACTTTAATTCCATTTTTGCTCAACTCACAAACGCTGTTCAAAAGATTGAGTAATTTTCTGTCGTGGCTTACGATTATTAAAGTGCTTTTTGTGTTCTGAACGAAGTCATACAAAAGTTGTCGGCTTGCGATGTCCAAATGATTACTTGGTTCGTCCAACAAAATCAATTCGGGTTGATGAATGGAAATACCTGCAAGGAAAACTTTGGTTTTTTGTCCACCACTCAACGCTTCCATTTTTTGCGACAAGCTCAAATCATTGAGTTGCCAATAGTTTAACGCTTCGGTGCAACGGTCTTCGATTGTCCAATCGTCATTCAGTAAATTGAAATTTTCTTCACTTGTATTTCCGTTCAAAATTTCTTTCAAAGCGTTTAATTTATCTTCAATCCGCAATGCTTGTGCGATAGTTAAATGATTGAATTGCCCGAAAATTTGCGGAACATAATACGGTTGAGTTTCAACGCTTATTTGTCCGTTTGACGGTTGAAGTTCGCCTGCAATAATTTTAAGCAAAGTAGATTTTCCTACTCCGTTGTTGCCGATCAACGCTGTCTTTTCGTGATTGTTTACTGTCAGATTAATGTCGCTAAACAGTAAATCTTTGTTTGGGTGTGTATATGAAATGTTTTGTAAAGTAAGCATAATTCCTTTCTTTAAAGATTAAACAATACAGCAACCGCTTTGCGGTTGTTGTTCTGATTTGTCTGAAAGAAATTATTTTTTACATTTTGTCTTACTTAAATTTTTGTGTCTGCAAATATACGACTTTTCTTTTAACACGGTCGGTCGTAATATAGCAGGTAACGTTTTGCAGCTACCCGAAGGTGGCGATTTCGGAGCACTTTATTATCAACCAAGCACAAACTTTGATAGAAGTACAAACCTTGATTTAACCACTGAACCGCCACTTTTGGGTAGGTGCTGTTGAACTAAACCTACGGTAGCCTTCCGCAACCATCCGTAAATTTAGCCTTCATTAAAAAACATTTATTATGACAACGAAAAAAAATCGCCGGAAGCATTAAGGTATAACAAGTACCTCCACCGTG
>JAEZYU010000042.1 GCA_023418915.1 Bacillota bacterium | reverse complement strand
GTGCATGGGTATATGTCGGCATCCCCGCACATGAAGGTTCGGGAAACGACGGGCCGGAGGGTGCGACGGGTCGCAGAGCCGGAGCACGAGAAATCGCGATGCGTTTTCGAGTAACGACTTCCCTGCCTCTCCCGGACAACCCTTCGCGTCTTCGCGTCTTCGCGTGAGGTGCCGGCGCACGGATACATCGTTGACTCGCGCGAAGCCGTGAAGAACGACTTCTCAGAAGTGCCACCTCTCCGAAGGGGAGGAAGTTTGAGCACCGGAGGTGCGATGAACGCGAAGGAAGGTTCTATATGGGTGCCTTCTCTACGACCTCCGTAAATGCCCGATCTCCGATGGGGAGACGCGATATATCCGGGCAAATGGCTTTTGATTTAACCCGGACCGGCCTATCCCCGACGCACTGGAAACGATGCCTTTTTGATACTACCCTGACAACGATTTCACAATGTACTTCCACGCGCTCATTCCCTTTAAGCCTGTGAACCCCAAGACGCGCCTCTCTTGCATCCTCAACCAGGAGGAGCGGGAGGCGTTCGCCCGGGCGATGCTTGAAGACGTGATCGCCGCCGTGCAGAAGTCCGGGTGCAGCGCCACCCTGCTCTGCACCCACTCCTTCAAACACGAGAACGCCCTCGTCGCCGTCCGGACGGAATCGCTCAACGATGCCATCAACTGGGCGCTCGGCCAGTTCCACTGCCCGGCGCTCATCATCATGGCCGATATCCCCCTGGTGACGGCCGGGGACATCCAGCGGCTGATCCGCACCGAGAAGGACATGTCCATCGTACCGGGCCGGGGCGGCGGGACGAACATCATATTCCTCAAAAAACCGCAGTGCTTCCGTGCCGACTACTACGGCGCGAGTTTCCTGGACCACATGCGGATTGCAGAAGAGTGCGGCTTCTCCGTCGAGGTGATCGATTCATTCAGGATGTCGACCGATGTCGACGAGAAGGAGGACCTGGTCGAGATCCTCATACACGGAAAAGGGAGAAGGAGCAGGGAGTACCTGGAGAACTCAGGATTCTCTATCGTCCTTGACGAGAAGGGACGGGTCGGCGTGCAGCGCGACCCCCATAAAGAGGCACTCTGAAGCGTCGATCGTGGCGACCCCGGCGTAGTCGCCGACGGGAAGCCCGATCCCGCGCACCACCGCCGCGGGGACGCACTCGCCCGCCTCCCCCATAACGAGTTCGGCGGCGGACGCGATGCAGTCCGCCACTGCCCTTTTTGTGACCTCGAGTTCGCGGCCGAAGAGATCTTTTTTCCCGCGCTCGTCGATCACCGAGGGGATGCCCGAACACCCGATGGCGACCCCGGAGCACCCGAGACGCATCGCGTGCGTCCGGGAATCAACGACGATGACCCCGACATCGACGCCCGACCGCTCCATGATTGCGGCGCGTATCCGCGCCGCGGATGCGTCGGCATCAAGGGGCAGGAGGACGAGCGACCCCTCCGGGGCGTTCGAGGCGTCTATCCCGGCGTTCGGGAGAAGCGTCCCCTTCTTCATGCAGAGCAGGAACCCGGGAATACCCCCGACGACCCGGTCGCTCTCCCGGAGCACCACCTCGGCGTGGCGGGGGTCCATATGGTATTCTTCGGCGAACCGGCGGGCTTCTGCCGACGGCTCGACATCGGCGAGCCTCACGACCCGCCCTTCGGCGGTGGCGAGCGCGGACTCCGCCACGACCACGACGTCGCCTCCCTCAAAGCCCCGGATGGCCGAGCGTTCGACGGACGAGAGAAGGTGCGCCGCCATATCGTCGCCGGGGCGGAGCAGGGGGGTCGCAAGACCGTATACCGAGAATGAAGGTGTCGTCATATCTGCCTCATTGTTGCATAAACCCGCAGGAGATCGGCGGTCTCGGCGACGTCGTGGCTCCGCACGACGGCTGCTCCCGCGTCGACGAGCATCGTCGTGAGCGCGAGCGTGCCCGCGAGCCGGTCTTCGGGAGATCTCTCGAGCAGGTCGCCGATGAACGTCTTCCTCGAGACCGCGGCAAGCACCGGGCGGCCGAACTCCAGGAATGAGGAGAAGTTCCGGCAGAGTTCCCAGTCATCCTCGCTTGTCCGCGAAGGCGTCCATCGCCCGACGGCGGGATCGAGGACGTATTCCTCGATCCCGAGAAGCGCGCACCTCTTCACGACCGCTTCGAGGGCTTCCCGTGTGGCGGCAAGTCCGGCGGCGTCGCCGGGCTCCCGGCAACTCGCCATCGCGAATACCGGCAGCCCGGAGTCGGCGACCGCTCGCGCGTAGCGCTCTTCGGCAAGCCCGGAGATATCGTTCACCGCATGGACGTCGTGGCGGAGACAGACCTCGAGCACCTCCGGGTGCCGGGTGTCCGCCGAGACGGTGATCCCGGTCCCGTCGAGTTCCGAGAGGGCCGCGTCGATCCGTGCCGCCTCCTCGGCGACGGTGATGGGAGAAGAGCCCGGGGCCGTGCTCCGCGCCCCGAGATCGATCATATCGGCGCCCGCCGCCACCATGGCGAGGGCGCGGTCGTATACCTCTCCGGCCGGGATGTAGGAGCCCCGGTAGAACGACTCGGGGCTGCAGTTGATGACGCCCATCAGGCGAACAGGGGCGTCGCCGCCGATCCGGAGACGGTTTACCGTACAGTGGTGTTGTCGCATGTCCTCAACTTGGCCGCCCAGAACGTGTTCTCCATCAGCGTCGCGATCGTCATGGGGCCGACGCCTCCGGGAACCGGGGTTATCGCTCCCGCCCGGTCTTTCACCGCCTCAAAATCGACGTCGCCGCAGAGTTTGCCCTGCTCGTCGTAGTTTATCCCGACATCGATGACCGTCGCGCCTTCCTTCACCATCTCCGGTCCGACAAACTTCGCTCTTCCGATGGCGCTGACCAGGATGTCGGCGCTTCTCATCTCGGCCTCGAGGTTCCTCGTCTTTGAGTGGCATACGGTGACGGTTGCGTCGGCGTTCAGGAGCAGAGCGGCCATGGGCCGCCCCACGTCGAGGCTCCGGCCGACGACGACCGCCCGCTGCCCTTCGATCGGGATGTTATACTCCTCGAGGATCGTCATGATCCCCTGTGGGGTGCAGGGAGCAAAGACCGGGGTTCCGGCAAGCAGCCTGCCGAGGTTGTAGGGATGGAACCCGTCCACGTCCTTTTCGGGCGCGACCGCATCGATCACGCGGGTGGTATCCACCTCGCCCGGGAGCGGCAGCTGAACCAGGATGCCGTTGATGTCCGGGTCGTTGTTGAGGCGCGCGACCGCTTCGAGCACCCGCTCGGTGGAGGCGTCCGCCCGGAGCTCGATCCCGACCGACCCGATACCGACGCGCTCGCACGCCCGGTGCTTCATGCGGACGTACATCTGCGATGCAGGGTCTTCGCCCACGATGACGGTTGCGAGGCGTGGGTAGAGCCCGGACTCTTCTATTCTCTCCTTGAGGAGCTCAAGCCTCTTCTCCGAGACCGCTTTGCCGTCGAGTATCATGCTACTTCAGGGTAAAGGGGATACTTGCTCGCGAGAGCAATAACCTCTTCTCTCACTTCGGTGATCGCCTTCTTCGAGGTCTTGTCTTTGGCGATGTCCTTCACGACCCGGGCGATCCAGTAGGCGATCTGCTTCATCTCCTCCTCTTTCATGCCGCGGGAGGTGACCGCAGGCGTGCCGATTCTGAGGCCGCTCGTCACGAAGGGGCTGAGCTGTTCGCGGGGGATGGTGTTCTTGTTCACGGTGATGCCGGCCTCGCCGAGCGCTGTCTCGGCCGCAAGGCCCGTGAGGTGCTCGTGGTTTGTGGAGACCCCGGTCAGGTCGAGCAGAATGAGGTGGTTATCGGTGCCGCCGGAGACGAGATCGAGCCCTTCCTGGCTGAGGACATCGGCCAGCGTCTTCGCGTTCTTGACGACCTGTCCGCAGTAGTCTTTGTATGCAGGGGTCAGGGCTTCCTTGAAGCAGACCGCCTTTGCGGCGATGGTGTGCATCAGCGGGCCGCCCTGCATGCCCGGGAAGATGGACTTGTCGATGGCGACGGCATCCTCCTTGCCGCACATGATGGCGCCGCCGCGGGGACCGCGCAGGGTCTTGTGCGTCGTCGTCGTCACGATGTCGACGACCCCGACCGGAGAGTTGTGATGTCCGGTCGCGCAGAGTCCGGCGATATGGGCGATATCGGCCATGCACCGCGCGCCGACGCTGTCCGCGACCTCCTGGAAGGCCTTAAAGTCGATCTCGCGCGGGTAGGCGCTCGCACCGCAGACGATCATCTGCGGCTTCACGATCCGCGCCATCTCTTCGATGGCCGCGTAGTCGCGCGTCTCGGACTCGTGATCGACGCCGGAGTGGAAGATGGAGTACCAGCGCCCGGTGATGTTGACCGGCGAGCCGTGGGAGAGGTGGCCGCCCTGGGTGAGGCTCTGGCTCATGATCCTGTCCTTGTAGCCGAGGTAGGCGAAGTAGACCGCCTGGTTTGCCTGGCTCCCCGAGTGAGGCTGGACGTTCGCGTGCTCCGCCCCGAAGAGTTTACACATCCGGTCGCGCGCCAGGTTCTCCACGACGTCATGGAGCTCGCAACCT
>JAEZYU010000012.1 GCA_023418915.1 Bacillota bacterium | reverse complement strand
TTCCAGCCCATCGACTGACCGTCTGACAGCAGGGCTTTGGAGAAGGAAACACAACCTCCACAAACGGTGCTGCCATTCCCAGTTCATAAGCGGGATGCGGTCGAGGGGCAGGGATGCCAGCGCCATTTATTCCGGTTGTGTTTCCCAAGTCGAATAAATGTAGTACAATATAAATACATAAATTCACCGGGAAAAGGCAAATTAATTAAAAAGGCAATTTAATTGCATACCGGGAGGACTTATTTACGAATGAAAATCCGTTTATTTGCCAGAGTTCTAGCTCTAGTGACCATTGCTGCAGTATCATATGTGATATATGCTCAAAACAGTATTGTGATACAAGGTGAAGGCGAGCCTGGCACTGTTCAAAGCTATGTTAAGGAAGATGATAACAACACGAGGATAATGATCAGCGCACTTGGTGATGTTGCGCTGGGACAGGATTCCAGATTTCTTTATAAAGATTCATTCAGCTATGTTTTCGACAAGGTGGAGGGAGATTACGAATACTTTCTTTCAAATGTTGCAGATATCTTGGGACAGGATGATCTGACGATTGCTAATCTGGAGACTGTATTGAGCAACGAAACAGAAAAGGCCGAAAAATATGATTACGGCAACAATTACTGGTTCAATGGCAGACCTGAATACGCCAATATACTCAAAGTAGGGAGTATAGAAGCGGTAAATCTTGCTAATAATCATATTTACGATTATGGATCCAAAGGATACGACGCCACATGCAACGCTCTCGATGAAGCGGGGGTACAGCACTTCGGCTATTCGGAGACGCTGAGTACATACATCAATGGTGTTAAGGTTGGTCTGGCAGGCTTTAACCAGCTCGGTGAATACGAACAGGGCTGTGATGTGGAACTGTTGAAGCAGGAAGTTGAGCAAGTGACGAAGAAGCTCAGGGAAGAAAATGATCTGGTGATTGCGAGCTTTCACTGGGGAAAGGAATACCAGTATACACATGACCCTCTTCAGACAGAGCTGGCTCATCTTGCTGTAGACTCCGGTGCTGATCTTGTGGTAGGAAGTCATCCTCATGTACTGCAGCCGATAGAGAAATACAATGACAGATATATAGCATACAGCCTTGGGAACTTCTGCTTCGGCGGCAATAAAAGGCCGAATGATTTTGATACGGCGATTTTCAGGCAGGAGTTTATATTTGACGGCGATAATAATCTAGTAAAGATAAAAGAGCCGGACATCATACCTTGTACTATCTCATCACAAAGCAGTATAAACGACTATAGACCTCAAGCTGTATATGGCAAAGAAGGAGACAGGATCTTTACCAAGCTGGAATTCGAGCCATCTCCGGAAGGAGAGAGCCTGACAGCATCGGTAAACAAATACGATATGGTAAGGCTTGATTCTGCGATAAAGGATGTGGTGATCGACCTGAAATATGCCACATCAGATAATATCACCGGCAAGCCTGTTTACGAGACAGATATAGCATATCTTAGGAAGGGTACGGCGGACAAGCTCAAAAAGGCAAATGCGGTTGTTGTTGAACAAGGTTACAGGATAAAGGTTTGGGATGCGTACAGACCGGAGAAGGATCACAGGCAGCTGTTTGAAACAGCCAAGAACAGCTACTATTTTATTGATGCAAGGATAGGCTCCAATCACACGCGGGGAGCTGCTGTGGATGTAACCCTTGTGGATGCCGAAGGCAATGAACTGGACATGCCAAGTAAGTTTGACGAGATGTCAAAAAAAGCACACAGAACATATGAAATGGCCACTGCTGCGCAGAAGAAGAACGCTCTTATTCTTGAAAATGCCATGAAGCAGGCAGGATTTATACCGCTGGAAAATGAATGGTGGCACTTTGACGATTCTGAGTATAAAAGCTATGATTTTATTGCAGAATTACCGGACGGTGATAAGGAATGATACGGGTATCAACAGGCTGCACAGGCGAGCAGCAAGCCTTCATTGAGACCAGCCCCGCTGAGATGCCGCTATACCATAATATATCTTTTGGATATTTTGTGACTTGGTAAGAAAAATTTTCTACTAAGCGTAATTTATGAAGTAAATTATCGCCTAAACGAAAATTTTTCCTTGAACGATGCGTTATAAGCTGCTGAGGTAGGTGAATTTTCCTACTAAGTGTAATTTGCGGAGCAAATTATCGCCTGAACGGAAGATTTTCTTAAGCTCGAAGTGTTATAAGAGCTTGAACGTACATTTTTTATACATGTCGGTCCGGTGGCTGAAATAGAATAAACATTGTAATAAACAGATTGTGAGGCGAAATATGGAAAGATACGCATTGGAAGAATATATAGAGAAGCTTCAGGGCGAAAAACTACTACTTTGGCACAGTTGTACGCTGGAAACCGCAAAGCAGCCTGTGAACCATGTAACATACAATTCTAAAAAGGTGCTCCGTAACACGCTCTTTGTCTGCAAGGGAGCCGGATTCAGAGAGGACTACATCCAGGATGCTGCAAAGAAGGGCGCTATCGCATATGTCAGCGAAATAGAATATCAGGTATCGATCCCCTGTATACTGGTAAGCGATGTAAAAAGGGCATTGGCCCTTTTAGCTTCCACATTTTACGAGGATCCTGCGACAAAGCTTGGGATAATAGGAATTACCGGGACAAAGGGAAAATCTACTACAGCTTATTATATAAAATACATATTGGACGATTACATGAGAGATCAGGGAAAGCCTGAGACAGGCATAATTTCGTCCATCGACACATATGACGGTGTCATTAATGAGGAGTCTCACCTTACGACACCGGAATCTCTTGAGCTTCAGATGCATTTCAGAAATGCGGTGGACAGCGGCATCCGGTACATGGTAATGGAAGCATCAAGCCAGGCGCTCAAATATGGCCGTCTGTATGGTGTGCATTTCGATGCCGGCATCTTTCTTAACATATCTGAGGATCATATCAGTCCAATCGAACACAGCGATATGGAGGATTATCTGACTTCAAAGCTGAGGATTTTTGGTCAGTGCAGCACAGCATGTGTCAATGTCGACTCCGATCAATTGCCGAGGATTATGGAATCGGCGGGGAAAGCAAAGAGGATATTGACATTCGGAACAGCAGAGGATGCTGACATATATGGATATGATATCAGAAAGCATGGCCTGGACACGATATTTCGAGTCAGGTGTGAACGGTTCGACCGGGAATTCATGCTGACAATGCCGGGTCTGTTCAATGTGGAGAATGCACTTGCCGCAATTGCTGCCGCTTATACGCTGAAAATACCTGATCAGCACATATATACGGGACTGCGCAGAGCAAGATCAAGCGGCAGGATGGAATACTATGCGAACAAGGCAAAGGACAGGATAGTAATAGTGGACTATGCGCACAACAAGCTCAGTTTTACAAGGCTATATGAAACAGTGAAGGCTGAGTTCCCCGATATGAAGATCGTAACAGTATTCGGCTGCCCGGGCGGCAAGGCATATCTGCGCAGGAAGGATCTCGGTCTGCTGGCGGGCATGAATTCCGACAAGGTGTATTTGACGGCGGAGGATCCGGGACCGGAGGAAACAAGAGTTATCAGCGAAGATATAGCCCGCTATGTCAGGCAGAACAATGATAACTGTGAGCTGATAGATGACAGGGCAGAGGCTGTGAAAGAGTCGATACTGTCGTCCGAACCAGGGACTGTGATACTTATCACTGGAAAAGGCAACGAAACAAGACAAAAATACGGCAAGGAATATGTGCCGGTGCCCTCTGATGTGGAGCTGACTATGAAATATCTAGCCGAACTGGAGGGCGAGGATTCCTGATCGAACAGCCGAAGAAAAGGAAAGCTTAACGGGTGAACAGTCAAACCGCTTTTTGCATAATATATATATGAGTATGTTATGTAAAGGGTGGTTTTTTAATGGCAAACATTTATGTATATAACAATCAGACAGGCGGCATGGAGTATTATACACTTGCCGAGTCGGATGCCATGCCGTACAATATCGGCAGGACGCTGACGGTCAACGAGTTCAGGGGCAGTTCCCGCGCCAATACACTCTGGACGACAAGGCGGGCAATGGAGGCCTTCAACATCACAAGAAGCACCTGGGGTAGGCCTATATATGTCGGTTTTGCTTTCAAGCGTATCTGGGAGGGTGGGCATGCTGCCATGTCCCAGCATTATGCAGGAGTTTCCTTTGATGTCGGACAGAACCTCGATGGTGCAACACGCGACCAGCTGCGTAATACAGCTGCCGCAACGGGTGTTTGGACATATGTTGAGCCTGCATACCTCACCCCTACCTGGGTTCATTTCGATGCCCGTGCCACTCCACCGGCCTGTGTGGCAGGAGGCTATCCACTAGTTCGTTCCGGAAGTGTTGGCAATTATGTGCTGACGCTTCAGGATGCTCTGAATGCACTGGGCTATACCGGCTCAGGTCTGGATGGGAGATTCGGCGGAGGAACAAGGAATGCAGTAATCAATTTCCAGCGGGCACAGGGGCTCGGAGCGGATGGGATTGTCGGGTGCCAGACGTGGGAAAGATTGACGGAGCTTGCTGTGTCCATAGGCCAGACACCTACGGTGGTAAATCCATAGTACATCCTGTTCGGTTATCCAGTAAGTATATAATACAGGAACAAGTGTGGTACACAGAATATACAGTAAACAGTTGGTTATGGATTAACAGGAGAACAGTATGACATCAGAGGGTAGAAACGAATGATATATCGAAACTATTGAATAGAAAGGAACAAATGGTACATACCTGAGATGTATCACTTCGTAAAAATTGCAGGATCCCCTACCAGAGGATCCTGTTTTTTGATATAGTAATGGCAGATAAAATCAGTTTAGTATATGTGTAGGAGATAAGATGATAAAAAAAGTGCCGTCAGGAGAGCTTGAACAAAGGCTCATAAGGTTCAGGGAGGCTATGGACGTAAAAGAGCCGGAGTGGAAGCTGGTTCTTATTGTAAGCAAGATAAATCAATATTACTTTTCAGGAACGATGCAGGATGGTTTGCTGTTGATTCCGAGGGACTCTCAGGCAGTTTATTATGTCCGCAGGAGCTATGAGCGGGCTGTAGATGAGTCGCTGTTCCCCGATATAAGGCGGATGGAGAGTTACAGAGATGCAGCGGCTGCGATCGGCAGGCTGCCTTGGACAGTCCATATTGAAGCGGAAACCGTGCCGTATGCCATGTGTGGAAGGCTGATGAAATATTTTGGTTTTACTGAGTTCAAACCTATGGATTCTGTTATGTCGAGGGTGCGGTCGGTCAAAAGCAGGTATGAGCTTGAGCTGATGATAAAGGCAGGCGACATACACAGAAGGGTGCTTGAAGAACGTGTGCCGGAGCTGTTAAGAGAAGGTATGACGGAGGGAGAACTGACAGCCGAGATCTTCAGGATCCTTGTAGAGGAAGGCCATCAGGGGATAGCGAGGTTCAGCATGTTTGATACGGAGATATTGCTGGGGCATATTGCGTTTGGTGAGAGCTCTCTGTATCCGACATATTTCAACGGGCCAGGAGGGAATTACGGCCTGGGGCCAGAGATGCAGCTGATGGGAAGCAGCAAGAGGAGGCTTGCCGCCGGTGATCTGATTTTCATAGATACAGGCTGCGGATATGAAGGATATCAGTCAGACAAGACGATGACATATGTATTTGGCAGGCGATTACCCAGGCATGCGGCAGATATCCATAAGAAATGCCTAGAGGTGCAGGAACGGATCGCCGGAATGCTCAAACCAGGTGAGGTGCCGTCAAAAATATATGCAGCTATAATGAAGGATATAAGTGAAGAGTATTTACCAAACTTCATGGGGTACAGGAACAGAAGGGTGAAATTTCTCGGTCATGGGATAGGACTGCATGTAGATGAAGTGCCGGTATTGGCCAAGGGCTTTGATGAGCCGCTACAGGAAGGCATGGCGCTTGCGGTGGAGCCAAAGGCAGGAGTGGAGGGCGTAGGTATGGTCGGGATCGAAAATACTTTTCTCGTGACGCATGAAGGAGGCAAATGTATCACAGGCAGCCATCCGGGCTTGATGGAGATTTAAGATTTTGATCGAATTACAACAAAGACTGTATAATATTAGAGATTAATTCAACAATATATAACGAGGCAAGTACGGCATGCCTCGTTGAAACACTGCCAATGTAAGAAAAACTTTCTACAAACGAAAGATTTTCTTTGAACTATGTGTTATAACGAGGCGAAGAAAAAGAGCTGCTTGCGATAGGTAAAAAATTTTCGCCGGCGAAAATTTTTCATCTGTACAGATGCGTTAGAATATGCACATTATATGAGGAGAATTGTTATGCAGGAGAAGAGGAAGGACTATAATCTAGGCGTGCCGGTGGAGAAGCATGACACTGCTGCATGGGCCAACATCGAAAAGAAAAAATCCCATTCCAGAGTTACGATCCCATCAGAGTTTCAAATCACCAATGCGAAGATCCATGTGGACGAAAACGAAAAGTAGAAAAAGACGGGGACATATTAGGAGCATTCCCATAGGGACATTTTATGAACCATGGATATTGGTTAAGGCAGACAGCAGATATGGCTGTCTGCTTTTGCCGTTAACCGGCTATTTTCTGTGCTTCTTCCGCAAATGCGCCGAGAATGCCGATGTCGCTGTAACGTATGACAATCTTTTGTTCCGCTGTTCTGGAATAATGTTCCCACGTTCGCCGACTTCGATTCGCTCAATAAACAGGTGCAGCAGTTCTCCGGTCAGCTCCGGAATCTCGGTATAGCGTTTAGCTTTCTCCACGAACCGTGAGACATTGGAGATGGATTCCTGCAGCTTGTTAATTCGCTCCACAACCTGGGGATTCGTTCCTTCAGGCTGTTCTGCTCATCGTTGTAGTCGGCGGACAGCATCCGGAACTGCTCGTTGGTGATGTGCCCCAGTACATTATCCTCGTAGAGCCGCTTGAATAGGGCCGTCAGCTCCGTGTCCCTGCGTCGCATAACATCCAGCTTACGCTGAAGCCGGTCTATCTCCCGTTTGGTTTCGGCGCTGTTTTTCTGGTTGATGTGTTGGATGAACAACGCCTCATTCCGCCTGGCGAAATGGGTGACCCGGCGCAGATCGTCCAGAACGATTTCAGCCAGCTGTTTCTCCCGGATATAGTGTCCGGTACAGATTTCCTTGCCGCGTTTCCTGTAGGTGGAACACATGAAGTTGTTTTTCACGGCATCCATTGTACGCGCCCGGTGGAGCACCATCGTCCCGCCGCAGTCGGCGCAGTAGACTAAACCTGAAAACATATTCTGCTCCGCCATATTCGCCCTGCGCTTCTGCCTTGACAAGGACAATCTGTCCGACCGCTCGGCATCCGAAAGGCTGGTCGGCTTCTATTTTCAGTTTCCGGACTTGAGCAAGTTTACCGTGCAGACGGGCTTCGCGGTGGCTCCGGTGAAAAAGGGCGCTTTGGATTACGAGAAGGTGCGGAAATACACAGAGAAAACATTGCGGACACCAGACAAACGCTGGAGGCCATCCACGAGGATCGTTCCAAGGTCAGCCTGCTGCCATATTATCTCATTCAGTCGCTGGATGAAATGCTGTGAACGCCGTCATGGTATCCGGCAACCGGCATTACTCCCACTCCAACGGTTCATAAGCCCAGTAGGACAGATTAAAAAGACAGGCGGTGTATCTGTTTGGCCGTTTAATCGGGTCATTTTCAAATGACTCTCGTATATTTCATTTATTTGCAATATGCAAATAAAAGTAGTATATTGATTGTATCATTACAGGATGAAGAGGTGGACGGCATGCTTTATCTGACCGTGAAGGAGGCTGCCGAGAAATGGGGGCTGGGCACCCGGATTGTAACCCTGTATTGCACGGAAAACAGAATAGAGGGAGCTGTCAAAAGGGGCAATCTGTGGCTGATACCGGAGCATGCCGTGCGGCCTGCCGATAAACGGCGCCGTGAGCAGCCGGCTCCCCGGCCCTCGCTTTCGGAGGAACTTGCCCATCTTCTGGTGGCCACCACCGTTCCCATGCCCATACATAACCCCGACGCTATTTTGAACGAGTTGCGCGAGGAAAGGCTGTCGCTTCAATACGAGGCGGAGCTTTCTTATCTGCGGGGCGATTTTGCGCGCGTGATGCGTTGCTATGATAAAACCGAAGGAGACGAAGCGGCAAGGCTGCGTGCGTCTCTGGCGGCGGTCGCGGCGGTTATCAGCCTGGGAGATTATTCTGCGTATCTGAAGATCGAAGCTTATCTCAAAAGCTGTTTGGTTTTACGCCGTGGCAGTGATAGTTCCGCTATCGCGGAGCTTGCGCTGGCCAGTGTCGCCGTCAGCGTGGCCGCCCCGAATATGGTTCCCAAGTGGCTTTCGGAGGGGGATTTCAGCTCTTTCCAGGTGCAGGCGCCGCCGACGTATATACTCTATTTGCGCGCAAAATATTTTATGTGTATCGGAAAATATGAAATCGCGCTGGCCGTGGCCCAAACTGCACTGACCTGTTGCATACAGGAGCAGGGCATCACGTTTTCAGAAATTTACCTGCGGGTCGTATGCGCTATTGCCTGTCACTACCTGGGACGCGACGACGAGGCCTGGCGCTGGCTGCTGGAAGCCATGCGCCTCGCCCTACCCCACGGCTTTATCACGCCCTTTGCGGAACATGTCGCCGATTTCGGCGGCCTTATGGAGAAGTGTCTGGAGCAAGAATTTCCCCACCGCTGCAATGTCGTCATCGAACAGTGGAAGCGCACGGTTAAAAACTGGGTCACCTTTCACAACAATTTCACCAAGGACAATATCACCTTGCTTCTTTCCCTGCGGGAATGCCACCTGGTACAGATGGTGGCCCGCCGCATTCCTTACGCCAAAATCGCCGCTCAGTATGGTATTTCCGTCGGCAGGCTCAAGAATATCATGATGGAAATCTATGAAAAGCTGTACATCTCCAGCCGGGACGAACTTGCACAATATGTTTTAATGACGACTAAAGGAGACGGGTCATGAACAGGGAACTTGCCGTTTATCTACGCATTCAGGCGTCGGTCACCGCCGCCTTCAGTTTTTTTATTGGCGGCATGGCCGCGGCCCTTATTTTCCATAAGGCGGATTTCGTGCCGGCAGACACAATCAGCATTGCCATTGATATAACTATCACCTGCCTGCTGACTTTCGCCATCACCACGCCCTTCTGCAGGGCAAGCCTGCGCAGAGATAAAACCGGGGGCGTTCTCATGGCCATGACGCCTCTGGCACGCCTGCTGGCCCGGCTTTTCCGCCGCCCCGTGCTGCTGGTTGTATCTTTCAGCCTGTGCGCCGCGCTCATTCTATCCGCTCTGACGGCTTTGTTCTTTGCGCTGCTGGGTGTAACCGCGGTTCCGTTTTACCTCTATATCTTGTTCAAAAGCGTTTTTTGCGCAGTGCTGGGCGCTTTTGCGGCCTTCGTGGTGCTTTATGCCGGCATGTGCGGCGCAGGGTAACTGCGATTTGGAAATTATCGCTCAAACGACTATTAAAAACGGACGCTAAACATCCTGAAAATGGCTTCAGTATGCTGTTTATAGTAATACATTCCTTATTGGGTCTCAGCGAACAGCATTAAAAACTGTATGTTTTCCGCTAAAAAAACGTGACTTTTTGAGGGTGAAAAGTCACTCCCTAAAAAATGAATTTTCCCCTATGATAGTAATGAAAAGCTATCACAGGGGTTTTTTATATCCCCGTCCCGGAAAGGAGCGTGAAAGGATGCGCCTGGAGCAAAAGGAACCATATAAGGTGTACCGGGCGGGAGGCCGTGATTTTCCCGTTTACTTAGAATACGATGAGCAGCTTGACGAGAGCTACTCGGCCTACCCTGATTTTACGGAACGCCCGGAGTATACCGGCGAGGGTCGGCCTTTCGCCACGGCGGAGCAGGAGAGCTGCCCCCATTGCAAGCCCGGCGTTCCGGGGGAGCCCCTGCCCTCAGACTGCGGCGGCTGCGGCTGGTTTTACCGGGAGGAAACGCCTTACGATCTCATCGGCGTGTGCATGTGCGACGCCCGGTGGCGCAAGCCTGAATCAGGTGAGGAGCAAAGAAAATGATATGGAACAAAGGATGATTGTTTTATCATAGTCCAATACAAGGAGGTCATGAGAATATGAAGACGGCGCAAAAACGAATCTTAAGCCTGCTGGTGTGCGTTATGCTTACAATCACCATGCTGCCGGTGAACGTACTGGCGGGCAGCGGTTCAGCCGCACCCGCACAGCTTTACGCTGTGACTGCAGGCGGTACTGCCGGCAATCCGGCCGGACAGTCGCCCGCCAATAACGCGGACATCGGCACAATTGAGTTTGATAACCCGTTTGGGGACGTGAAGCCCGGCGTCTGGTTTTTTGATGACGTGGGCTTTGTTTACACCAGCGGCCTGATGACCGGCACCGGAACGGAATCACCGCTGTTCAGTCCCGGCATGCCCATGTCCCGGGCCATGCTGGTCACTGTCCTGTATCGTCTTGCGGGCAGCCCGGATGTTTCGGGTCTGCCCAGCTCTTTTAACGATGTGCCGGATGGTTCGTGGTACTGCAAAGCGGTGTCGTGGGCGGCGGCGAACGGCATAACCGGCGGCGTGGGCGGCAGCCGTTTCGTGCCGGGCGATAATGTCACACGCGAACAGGCGGCGGCGTTTTTTCTGAGATATGCGCGGCTGATCGGAAATGGGCCCGCCGGCGAAGCAGCAGGCGGCTCTGACTTTGCCGACAAGGACAAAATCTCGGATTGGGCTTTGGAAGGCGCCATGTGGTGCGGCATGATCGGCGTCATCAAAGGCAAGCCGGGGGATAACGGCTTGCTGTTTGACCCGCAGGGAAACGCCACACGCGCGGAGCTTGCGGCGATGCTGCACAGGTTTTCGGATAAAGTGGTCAACAACCCTGCCGATGAACAGCCTGCCATACCCGCTACAGTCCCTTCACCCGGCTCTTCCTCCGGTTCGGGCTCAGGCTCAGGCTCGGGTGATTCCCTGACAGTCCGCTTTGAAACCAACGGCGGCACCGCAATAGCTCCCGTTTCCGTGTCCCGGGGAGGCAAGCTTCCAAATGTGTCAATCCCCCTCAGGGATGACTGCACATTCACGGGCTGGTATACCGACAGCAGCCTGACCCAACCTTTCTTTTCCGACGCACCCATCACGGAGAGCATGACCCTTTACGCGTCTTATGCCGGCAGGGACTACAACTATAAGGAATACGTCGATTCGGTCAAGTTTCTGCCGGACTGCGAAAATGATATAACATTCGAAATTTTGTCTCCGGAAACCGTCAACGACGGCAATCTGGACAAGTACATAACAGTTAAAAATAAAGTTTACGGAGATGAAATCCCCGAAGTTGCCGTAACGAGCCGGGGCGGAAACGTTTATGCCGTTTCACCCAAGGCGCCCTACACTTACACTCCCGGCGACACCTACGAGCTTTCCCTGAAAGACGAAAGCTTAAGCTTCAACAATGAAAAACAGGAAGTCCGCACCATGGCCTTCAGCATTAAAAAGCCCGAAACCTATGATGTTCAATTTAAGGATGGCATCGTATATCTTCTCTGGAGTCAGGTAAATGTAATCGACAGCGGTGTGTACAGTCTGCCGAAAGTTTTAGCCGACGACAAAGGGATCGCAGCCGGAACAACTATATGCTTAACTGACGAGCTTGATTCAAACGGCCAGGGAATTCTCAACGAAAACTCCAAGATCCGCAATGTGCTGAGCATTGCAAACACGGATTCAACAGACCCGCAGCGCGTCATGCTGTTTACCGAAGCCAGCAGCGTGGACGACGTTTACAAGCAGCTTGACGTTTATTTGCAGCAAAGCGTAGATCCGGAGAACATAGCCAGCTCCATAAACATTCAAAAGCTTGAGCAGGATCTGAAAACAAGCGAGGGCACGCTGCGATTCACCAGGCTTCTGGCGGTGGCGCTCAATGACAGCCAGACGCTGGCGGCTATGCTTTCGTCGACGGACGTGACCAGTTCGGCGGCGACACTCATGTCCGGTTCCTCCTCGCCATTTGCCGAGCCCACAGAAAACAATGATAAGCTTTCCATTACCACCAATGCCCTGGTTTCCGGATTAACCGTCACCGCATCAATCGGCACGGCAAGAAACACCAATTTCCCCGGCGCGGTCGACAACAATTGGGTCGTGCTGACCATAAAATTCAACTACAATGCGACAATCAAGAAAGTCCAGGTGAAGGCCGACTTTACCTTCAAGGAGTTCATTACTCTTTCGACGGGAGCGAAAACCGGCCTGAATCTCACACAGGGGATCTATTTTGATGCTTGGATCGACGCTTACTCGCAGACGGATGTGGAATTCAACGTACTTGTCAAGACAGTGGACGTAGACGAAGAGTACCTGGATATCACCGCTGAGATCCAGAAGCTTATCGACGGCTTTACGAGGGACAATTCCGACGTCCCCGAAATCATCAGGGAGGTTTTGGGCTCGAAGGGCGATTACATAGACCTGGTGGAGGTCAATATTTTCGAGCAGTCGCAGGATGTCAAGATGCCGGCGCCCGTTTTGCAGTTTAAAGAGAAGGGCGACTTTGTCGTCCGGCTGAATCTTGCGGTGGGGCTGTCGGCACAAAGCACCATCATGTCCGCCAGCCGCATAGGCATCAGGGGCGGCACGAGCCAGGACCTGGAAACGTACAGGTACGGGCTTGAAGGCGACGGCAGGCAAGGCCTCGACCTGTACTGCGCGGGCTATCTGGGAGTCAAGGCCGGCTTAAGGCTTACCGTAAGCGTCAATTTCTATGGCCTTGAATCCCTGGGCAGAGTGGGCTTTACCGGAGAAGCGGGCGCCTATATGGACCTGTACGGCTTTTTGCAGCTTCATCTAGTCAAAGCCGGAGACAATCCCGACATCAACATGAACGGCGGCGTCTACATGGAAGTAGGCATCTATTTGGAGCTGAAAATCTTTGCCGAGTCGGAGTTGTTCAGCGTAAAGGCAGAGCTTTCCGTACTGGATAAGAAATTTCCTTTCTATACCCTGGGCAACCGATATGTGCTGTACAGATTCAAGAACGCCGGCAAGTCCGTGATCATCAACCAGAACGACTACTATATCAGCAACAGCGGCCTGCTGGACTGCGAGATGCTCGACCTTACCACCGGCCAGCTGGTCGAGGGCGACTATTCCAAGCTCAGTAAATTCTATTACAAAATATCCAACCCGTGGATGATCGATTGGTTTGATGAGAATCATATTCAGGTCCAACCGCAGTATTTCGGGAGGACATATTACGGCGTCCGTGTTCCGGAAGGCACCAGGCGGCTGGACGCCGCGGTGCAGGTTTATTACGGCGGAGACAACCTCTGCTTCAGCAGCCGGGAAAAGGGCTACACCTATAATGAGATCAAGCTCATATGGATCGATCCCTCCATCGACCCCAAAACCGTCAACCTGAACCCTGTTACGGCAACCTATGTGGTCAATATGAACGGAAACAAGGTTGCGGAGACGAAAAAGCTCGTGCTTGCGGGTACTGTCCCGGGCGGCATCGACCTGTCCGCCTGGACCAACCCCATAAGCGGTATTCTCAGGTACCAGGAAGCTGAAGTAACCGGTTATGAAGGCGACTGGAATGAAGCCATCTGGAAGGATGCCACCTATGTGGTGGACATGACGAAGAAGCAGGTGCTGATATCCTATATTTACCTCAGCGGCGGGCAGTGGCGCTATGAGGTATATGCCGCCGAAAACGGCGATACGCCGCCTGTTCCGTCAGGTTATCAGTTGCCGGGCCCGGGACGCACTTTTAAGGATTGGATGAGAAGGGATTACAGGTTCATTAATTACAGCTATCCAACAACGGACAACGAGCGGCTGAAAAACTTAGATATCTATAATGCGTGGGCACAGGGCATTTCCATCACAGGCTACGACAAAACGCAGCCGGTCTATACATTTACCGGCACGCTGGATGAGTGCAACGAAAAATTCATAGAAAACCAAAAGACAATGCCCGTCCTGTTCCACAACGTGGCGGAGTATGACCCTGTCCGGGTAGAGATCACGTTCGACTATCCCATAATGCAATACACAGCTTATGGGCAGAATTTTGACATAATGTATCCCAATGAATCATTCTACTTTAATTACGGCACTACGCCATTGCCCCCGCGCCAGAAGAGCTATCCCGGGTGCATTTTCAAGGGCTGGAGCCATAATTCCCAAGCAATACCGGAGTACGACTATGACAAGCTTCCCCCGGCCACACAGGATACCTATTACAACCTTATTGTCGAATTCAAAGAGCGCTGCATCATATTCAAAACGGATATGGGCTCCTTTGCCGACGGCAGCACCGAAGCCGACTCCGGTATGATTCCCTATCCGAATTATCTGAAGTATGTGGAGGACTTCCATAACGCCAACAACGCCCTCACGATCCAGCCGGTGCAAAAGGACGGCGTGTTCTACAAATTCCATCACTGGAATGTGGACTATTCTCAGGACAATCAGGGCATCCAGACCTGGAACGCGGTGTGGGTCGTTGCTCCCAGCCAGGAGTTCACCGCCGTCTTCAACGCCGGAGAGGGAGCCGCGTTTCCCGGCGGAAGCGCAAGCGTTTCCCTTATGGTCACTTACGGCACGTCCCTAAATTTGGCCTCGTACGCCCCCGTTAAGGCGCCGGACAGCCAGTACACCTATACGCTGACAGGCTGGAAGGATCAGGACGGAAATACCTACGGCCTGACCGATACCGTCACCGTTCTAAAGGATATGACCTATACGGCGGTCTACACGCCGTCTGAAAGAATATATACCGTGACGGTCAGCGCCGGAAGCGGGAAATTCCCTGACGGCACCGATACAAAAACCTTTACCGGCAAATACGGGGAGGATACGAATATTCCCGGAAGCATAAGCGATCCCACGCCTCCCGCAGGCAATTCCAATTACCATTATGAGTTCGACGGCTGGTCAGAAGCTCTCCCGGAGACATTCACGCAGGATATGACCATTACCGCGAAGTACAGACAGGTCGGAAACGAGTACACCATCACCTTTGACGCCGGCAGCGGCTCCTTCGGGGATGGCTCGGCTGCCATAACACAGACCTATCATTACGGCGATGTAATCATTCCTCCCGATGATCCAACCAAAGCGGAGAACGAATATTTCCGGTATGAGTTTACAGGCTGGTTCCCGACGCTGACTGAGGGAGACACCGTTACCGGCAACCGCACATATACGGCAAACTACCGCTCCATTCCCAAAGGTGCAACGCTGCCGGAGAGCGGAATTACCGTAACAAACGGCGAAGTAACCGAGGATATCAGCGTGGGCAGCATCTCCGGCTACACCTACGAAATGGTGGAAGCTTTAGATGAAAGCCTTGTTCCAACCCTTACGATAACAGGAGACGGACTGATCTTCAGCGGAGAGAGCAATGAAGTCTGCGTTATAATAGCTGGCACGGCAAGCTCCGTCGCCTTCAGCGATCTGAGACTTTCGAGCAGTTACGACTGGTCGGATGGAACCCTGTCCGTTTCGGAAAGCGGCGACCTGCTAACAATAAACGTCAAGGGAGACTGCTCTTTCGAAACGGCGGCGGATTATAAGAGCGCCGTGCGAACCGAGCGTCCGCTGAAATTTGCAGGCAGCGGCAGCGGAGCCTCGCTGCAAATCGGCGCTGTCGGAGGCCCTGCAATTTACTGCGCTAATGCTCTGACCTTTGACAGCCTGAGCCTGACAATCAGCGCTGAGGCCGACGCTGATGTCGATGAGGAGTATATAATGGCGTTTTTCGAAGATTTGGGCGGAGGGGCACAGAGCGTGTGCAGCTTCGTATATTCTGAGGTTGACATTGTCTCAGAAGGATATGGGATTATGCTGCCGGATTTTGATGTGAATATACAAAGCAGCACATTCAATATGAATTGCGCCGTTTCGGCGGCATCGCTTCTTGGATTGACGGTTGAAGATTCCAATGTGACCATCGCCGCCGGGCGAGGGCTTTGGATTGCCGAAGACACCACATTCTCCGGGGCCTCGCAAATCAAGCTGACGGCAGACGAGGGCGCAGCTATAATGGCCGCAAGCGGCATAACCGTACCGGATGACTTCGATTTGGACGGAACGTCGATCCAAAAGCTGAACGCCATTGAGCTTGGAGATTATTACACATTTGCCGTTGAAGCGGAAGGCGTCTGGATTCCGGCGGCAAATGTGGAGATACACTCTCCTTGAGGCGCTAAAAAACCCGCTTGGAAAAACAGCGTTAAAAATTAAGAAAATATATCGGGATGCAAACGAGGCGCATCGCATGACGCGCCTCGTTTGTTGATTTTCCGTATCGGTTTGGGGTATGGTTCAATAAGTTTCCCTATTAAACTGCGCCTTTAGGAGCCCCGTCTTTTTTGTCATTGGACTTATGGCTTTCCGTGCTGTCAGCTTTACTGCTCGGAAAGCCGTTTGTATGTTTCGTAACGATCATGAGCATGGTTCTCTGATTCTTCGAACAGTTCTTCTGCAAGATCAGGGAAGACATTCATCAGCTGGGTGTAGCGTACTTCGCCGGTTAGGAAGTCCCTGTAAGGCCTTTCGGGCTTTTTGGATTCAAGCAGGAATGGATTCTTTCCGGCTGCCCGAAGCTCGGGATTGAATCTGTAAAGGTGCCAGTAACCTGTGTCAACAGCCTTTCGCTCCTCTGCTATACTTGTACCCATACCCGACTTGATGCCGTGGGAGATGCATGGCGCATATGCAATGATCAGAGATGGTCCTTTGTAGCTTTCAGCTTCTGCCAGTGCTTTTACTGTTTGGTTCATATTTGCTCCCATTGCTATCTGAGCTACATATACATATCCATAGCTCATAGCCATCATACCGAGATCCTTTTTCCTGATTTTCTTGCCTGCCGAAGCAAATTTGGCTACAGCGCCTGCAGGTGTGGCTTTGGAGGATTGGCCGCCTGTATTTGAGTATATTTCCGTATCCATAACAAAGAGATTTACGTCAGCACCTGTCGCAAGTACATGGTCCACACCGCCATAGCCTATATCGTAAGCCCAGCCGTCCCCGCCTATGATCCATATGGATTTCTTGATCAAATAATCCTTTTTGCTCAGTATTTCCTCCAGCAGCTGATTGCCGTTGAGATCCGTCTCCGATAGTACCTTTATGACATTTTCAGAGGCCGTTTTGGAAGCATCGCCGTCGTCCTTTGAGTCAAGCCATTTTCTGAAAGCCTGAACCGCAGTATCCGGCAGTTCTCCCTGCTCCATGCTTTGCCGCATCAGATCTGCCAGATGTTCCCTTATCTGATTGACTCCAAGGTACATGCCGAATCCGTATTCAGCATTATCTTCAAAAAGCGAATTTGCCCATGCCGGGCCTTTCCCGAACGAATTGGTGGTATAGGCTATGGATGGTGAACTGGCACTCCAGATGGAAGAACAGCCTGTTGCGTTTGCGATCATCATGCGGTCTCCGAACAGCTGGGTTATCAGTCTGACATAAGGCGTTTCGCCGCAGCCGGGGCATGCTCCGTTGTATTCCAGCAGCGGCTGTACGAACTGGCTGCCTTTGAGAGTCTTTTTGCTCATGATGTTTTCCCTGGAAGTAAGTGACAGTGAAAATTCCCAGTTGCCATGCTGAGCTTCTATTTCATCATCAGCCGGTACCATTACCAGCGCTTTTTCCGATGTTGGGCAGACGTCGGCGCAGTTGCCGCAGCCGGTGCAGTCCAGCGTGCTTACCTGAACGCGGAACTGCAGATTTTCAAACCCTTTGCCTGCTGCCTTGAGTGTTTTATAGTTATCAGGGGCTTTGGCTGCTTCCTGCTCATCCAGAAGGAACAGACGTATTGTCGCATGCGGGCACACATATGAACACCTTCCGCACTGTATGCAGTTTTCAGGATGCCATTGGGGCAGCATGACTGCGATGCCTCTCTTCTCATAAGCCGTCGTACCCAGAGGATGAGTACCGTCCTCTATGCCTTCGAATGCGCTCACGGGCAGCTCATCGCCTTCATGACGCGCCATTGGACGTTGGATTCTGTGTATGAAATCGGGCACAGTTTCCGGCTCCTTGCTTTCATCAGTTGTATTTACCCACGACCCCGGAACTGTTACCTTGTGGAGGGCATCAATCGAGCGGTCAACTGCCAAGTTATTCATATCAACTATCTTCCTGCCTTTTTTGCCATAGGCCTTTTCGATCGATACCTTGAGGTATTTGACAGCGTCATCTACGGGTATAATGTTTGCCAGCTTGAAAAACACAGTCTGCATGATCATATTGATCCTGTTGCCAAGACCTATATCACCGGCTATTTTGACAGCATCTATCGTATAGAAGTCAATACCGTTTTTAGCTATATACATTTTAATATTGGCAGGGAGGTTGATCTCCAGACCATCTGCGTCCCACGGACAGTTGAGTACAAAGACACCTTTTTTCTTCAGGCCTTTCAATATGTCATAGTTATAAAGGAAGGATTTATTATGGCATGCGACATAGTCGGCATTGTAAACAAGGTAAGGGCTTGTGATCGGCTTTGGCCCGAATCTGAGATGGGATACCGTTGTACCTCCGGATTTTTTGCTGTCATATGAGAAATAAGCCTGAGCATACAGATCGGTGTTATCACCGATTATTTTTATGGCTGACTTGTTTGCGCCGACTGTTCCGTCAGATCCAAGCCCCCAGAATTTACAGCTTATAGTCCCGGAAGGCGTTGTTTCAATGATTTCTCCCTCTTCAAGGGATGTGTTGGTGAGATCGTCGACTATGCCGATGGTGAAATTATCTTTGGGAGTTGCACACATCAGGTTGTTGAATACAGCGACGATCTGTGAAGGGCGTGTATCCTTCGATCCCAGACCATATCTTCCGCCGATGATCATGGGTTTATTTCCCTCAATACCGTAATAGGCCTTGCAGATGTCAAGATATAGTGGTTCTCCGGGAGAGCCGGGTTCCTTTGTACGGTCCAGCACAGCAATTTTCTTCACCGTATCCGGCACGGCATCTCTTAAATGCATTTCTGAGAAAGGTCTGTACAGCCTGACTCTGACCGTACCGGTCTTTTGCCCTCTGGAGTTGAGGTAGTCTACAGTCTCATTGATCGTATCGCAGACAGAACCCATTGCTATTATTACATACTCGGCATCAGGAACACCGTAATAATCAAAAAGGTGGTAGCTTCTGCCGGTAATACGTTCTATGTCCTTCATATATCCTTCTACGATGGAGGGTACCTGTTCGTAGAACTTGTTGGCTGCTTCCCGTCCCTGAAAATATATATCAGGGTTCTGAGCGGTTCCTCTGGCAACGGGATGTTCGGGATTGAGTGCTCTGCTTCTGAAGTCCTTCACAGCTTTCATGTCCATAATACCGGCTAGATCCGAATAGTCTATTGGATTGATTTTCTGATACTCATGAGAGGTCCTGAATCCGTCAAAAAAGTGTATGAAGGGTATCCTTGACCTGATCGATGCTAAATGAGCTATGCAACCCAGATCCATAACCTCCTGTACATTGGAGGAAGCAAGAAGGGCGGATCCGGTCTGTCTGCAGGCCATTACATCCTGGTGATCACCAAATATCGACAATGCATGAGCAGCCAGTGCTCTTGCCGATACGTGAAGCACTCCCGGCAGCAATTCGCCTGCCATTTTATATAGATTGGGTATCATCAGCAGAAGACCTTGTGACGCTGTGTAGGTGGTCGTCAGAGCGCCCGCCTGAAGCGAACCGTGCATTGCACCGGCTGCACCGGCTTCGGACTGCATTTCTACCACGTTGACGATTTGTCCAAATATATTTTTCTTTCCATGTGATGCCCATTCATCTGCCAGTTCTGCCATTGGCGATGAGGGTGTTATCGGGAAAATGGCTGCGACTTCGGTAAAAGCATATGATGCATAAGCCGCAGCCTGATTACCGTCCATTGTTGTCATTTTCATCAAACAGCACTCCTTTTGTTAGTATACTTCCATTATTCGTATTATTTCTAATATAGAAATTATAATGTATCGATATTTGCACAGATGAGTGTAAAGCATATCTGCAAATCAAAAATGTATGAAGGGAGAAAGGCATAGATATAGAGACAGGCAGAAGTGTAAGTGGCGGTCCGTAAATGCATGGTATAAAACAGGCTGGGAGGATGTCTTTGTACTCGAATTGTATTTTACATAATACATGCTAAAAGTGAATTGCTCAAAAAAACTAAGTAATGGGAAAGTAAAAAGGGTAAAAAATGATTTGTGTCCACAATTGTTTTACATAATCAAGGGATTTACTATATTATTGTGATTAAATGTTGAGAAATTTCATTGTCGTGTACATATACCTGCAAATTGAGCTCAACTGTTTGCCCTACACTTGCAATAATTGAGCATCCGAGCTCAACTGGGCGCCCTACACTTGCAATAATTGAGCATCCGAGCTCAACTGTTTGCCCTACACTTGCAATAATTGAGCATCCGAGCTCAACTGGGTGCCCTACACTTGCTTACTTTGAGCAATACGTGCTCTAAGTGAACAAATGAACAGTTATTACGAACCGTCCGGGTATGAGAAAAAACTCATTTTTACAGTTCATTTGCGAAAACTGGTTGTTGATGTTGTCATATTTAATTGAAAAATAATAACTAACTAGTTATAATGTAATTAATAGGACAAATCGACTGACAGCTTTTACCGCATTATCAAGATGCTTGCCCTATCGGCACTGCGCCTCGGCAAGGCAGTGCCGGATGACTCTATCGCCAACCTTTTTAAGCAGGCAGCATAAATATATATTCCGGATGAAGCGGGGAGAAAAATGGAGATCGGACGAAGAAGGATCCTAATTGCAGACGACAACAAAGACATTCATGACGACATAAAATATATCCTTGATACTTCTTCTGTCGACATGGAGGAGTATCAGGAAACAAAACTCCTGAAGGAAGAGCTTTTCGGTGAAAAAGACGCCGCCGATAAGGCTGAAGCCGTCATCGATATTAAATACTCGATCGATGATGCATACCAGGGCAACGAAGCTGTTGGGATGGTCAGAAAGGCCAAGAAATCAGGGGATCCCTATTCACTAATATTCATGGATGTGCGTATGCCTCCCGGAATGGACGGCATCGAAACAATAGAAAGCATATGGAAGACAGATCCCGATGCAGGTGTGGTGATATGTACTGCTTACTCGGATTATTCGTGGGATCAGATAGTGACCAAGCTTGGTCAGAATGACAACCTGCTGTTTATAAGAAAGCCATTTGACAATGTGTCGCTTAAGCAGATAGCGCTTGCTATGACTACAAAATGGAGCCTGAAAAAACAGGTAAAAGAGCATATCGAGAACCTTGAGCAGTTGGTTGCAGAAAGGACAAACGAGCTTACAACGATGGTTGGCAAGCTCAGAAATGAAATCGCTCTCAGGAGGGAGAAAGAAAAACAGCTTGCTCACAGTGCACATTACGATTACCTCACAGAGCTGCTAAACAGGAGGTCTTTCTATACATCGCTCACGTCGCTTACTGAGGAAGGGACATATCGTCGTGATAAATTTTCATTGTTTTATATAGATCTGGATGATTTTAAGAGTGTAAACGATATTTATGGTCATGATGTCGGAGATATGCTCCTGATAGAGGTAGCTGGGAGGATAGGCAGGGTTCTCGAGGATCATGCCTGCCATATATCGGATCATGTAAGTGAAAATGGCTGTGTCAAGGCCATCTTCAGGCTCGGAGGTGACGAATTCACCGCAGTCATAAATGAAACTGACCGCAAAACAGTAGGAGAAATAGCGCAAAGGCTGATCGATGCCATAAAAGAACCCTACTTTATATCAGAACACGAGATAGATGCCTCATGCTGTATAGGTGTAAGTACATATATAAATAATAAAGTGCCGGTCAATACACTTCTGAAGCTGTCAGACATAGCACTGTATGAGGCAAAGAGAATACACGGTGTATATAAGTTCCATGAGCCTTCGGATTCGTATCCTTACCTTAACGAAGTGAAAATTGAAAGGGAATTGAAGAAGTCTATCGAAAGAAAACAAATAGATGTATATCTTCAAAGCCTCGTAGATACACGCGACAGAGTAATAGGAATGCAGGCGCTGGTGCGTTGGCTGCATCCCGAATTTGGTGAGCTGGAACCTGGTCAGTTCCTGCATATAGCTCAGAAATCAGACCAGATAATCACTATCGGTGCCTATGTTCTGAGAAAATCACTCGGGTATCTGAAAAAAATTCATGACGCAGGCCACAGCGACAAGTTCATTATGGTCAGCTGCACTGCCAGAGAGTTTTACAACCCCGGCTTTGTCGACATGGTAAAATCTGAGGTTCGGGAAGCCGGCATCAAGCCCAATTATCTGAAACTGAATCTGGAGGATAAATTCTCATTCCAGGCTACGCAGGGTGCGCTTTCCATCATTAGTGAGCTGAATGAATTTGGCGTTCGGTTTGCCATTAACGGATTTGACAGTGATTATCCCGCATTTGCATTTCTGCAGCAGGTGCCTAAGGACACAATGATCAAGCTGAATAAGGCTTATGTTAAAAACATTGTGACAGATGAAAAAAACCGGAGTTTCCTGCTTGCACTGATGGACATCATCAACACATGGGAGCTTGACATAATCATAAGCGGTATTGAATCGCAGGAACAGAAGCAGCTGCTGGATTCCAGGGAGTGTATCCTGCAGGGATATCATTTCAACATGCCTAAACCGTTTGATCGTTATATGGAAGACCTTTGTCAAGGAGCGTGATATGAATTACTATCTTAAATCCGGACCGGTAAGGAAAGACCGGTATACGTTCGGCTTTCTGGATGAGAACAGGGATAATGATTACCATAACCAGATCCTTGATGGTATTTCTGAAGCTGCCAGTGAACTTGACATTGAGATCATTAGGTTCGGTTATTATTCCTCCCATATAGCGTATAAATTTTCCCACCAGGTCGACATGGTCCTTGATCATATACAGCAGTATGACCTGGATGGACTCATGTTTCTTGGATGGACGCAGGCCGGTGCAATGTACAACCGCAGCGATTTTATGAAACGCTTTAAGAATTTGCCGCTGATCAGCCTTGGGACTATTTTCAACAACATACCCTGTGTGTATTTTCCCGGAGATCTGCTCATAGCGAAAATGATACGTCACCTTATTGAAGATCACCATTATACACGTATAGCTTTTATAGAGCATTATAGAGATGACAACAGAAGAGATGCTTATGAACAGACCATGGACGAATACGGGATATATGACCCGATGCTTTACGTCGGCAACGACGTCCTTCCACAAACGGATCCGGAGAAGCGTAGCAAAAGGGCGCTCGAGGTCCTGCTAGATGAGAGAGGTATTGATGTTCAGGCTATAATATCTCTGAGCTATACTGACGCCTGTCATGTCTTAAAAGCAATGGATGAAAGAGGCATAAGAATACCTGCCGATATTGCCTTAGTCAGCTATGAAGAGGGCGACTTTGCTGAATATTCCCTGCCTGGTCTGACCACCATTTATTTTCCGTGGAGGGAGCTTGGATATAAAGGATGCATGAATCTGGCAAAGCTTCTGAAGGAAGGCAGCGTACCACTGGAGAGCTTGGTGGGTGAAAATGACAGCATCATTTACAGGGGATCCTGCGGCTGCCTCCCATACTATCTGAAGCCCGTTGATGATGAGCACTGCAAATCCAAGAACCACGGGCCTGAAGCGATGACCACAGCTGAGAAGGATGATATTGTCAGAACCTTGAATATTCTGCACAACAGCTCTGGAATCTACTTTGGAAAGCTGGTCGATTCTTTTGTTTCATCCTGCAGTCACAGGGACAGTATGGAGTTTCTGGCTGAGATGGACAGACAGCTAAGGTATATAAAGAAGGATTTAAGGATCAACGAGCTTATCACGGATATCAGGAATGCTTTTTATCCATACCTGGTTTGTGATACGGGTACGCTGCTCTGGTCAGGTGATCTGTTTATGCAGGCACAGGTGATCGTGAGCGAAAGTGCGGCATGCATTCACGGCAATGCAGTGCTGAATAGCAAAATGACAGACCGGAATCTGCAGACTATCAAGCAGCAGCTTTTTGTGAGCTTTTCCCTGCATCATCTGGTTGATACTCTTGAAAAAGGGATGAAATTACTGAATATTGGAAGCTGCTACATTTTTATTTCAAATTCTATTTTTACCGGTACAGATGTAGAGGAAAACCTTTTTGACAACAGTGTGCTTATATTCAGATACAAGGACGGGAAAAGGGATGTGACCACCAACAAGGCAGGCAATCTGAAGCAGCAGCTTGCCCAAATACAGGCAAATGAGCTTGAACGAGTATCGCTGGCGTACCTTCTCCACGTAACTGATGAGATAATGGGGTTTGCTTTGTTTAGGCCGGGAAGCGGGCCCTTGGATGAGGTGTTTTACCAAAGCCTTTCCACAAGCATAAGTACTGTCTTGCATGGCATAGTACTGCTGAACAGGCTTGACATGACTTATAAAAAGCTTGTGGAGCATGCCCAAAGAGAAGGTATGGCGGATATAGCCGCAAATATTTTGCACAGTATCGGGAACATATTAAACAGTATTAATGTATCGCTGCACTTGATGGAAGAAAGCGCCAAATCATCAGTCATCGATGATATTGTCAAAGCCGGCGGAATGCTGCAGCAAAACATACAGCGTCTGGAGGAGTTCATCTGTAAAGATGTCAAGGGGAAGAAGCTCATGAAGCTGTATCTTCGGCTGGGCAGCGCTGCCGGCAAGCTGCAGGAACAGCTGATATATAATCTGAACAGGCTCACGGATAAGGTTGAGACAATAAACGAAGCTGTAGCAGCTCAGCAGAATTATGCGGGGATAGATACAAAGCTCGAGGATCTTTTGATAGAACCGATAATAGAAGATGCACTCAAGCTAAATCAGGATTCCTTTGAAAAGCTGCAGATAAGTGTAGAAAAAAATTATCTATCAGGATTCAAGGCGTATGTACACCGCGCAAAACTATTCTTTATTATCTTCAATATCATTTCCAATGCGAGGGATGCATTGATAAACTTTAAAGTCGAAAGCAAAAAGTTAACAGTCAGTACGTATTCAGATGAGAACGGCAAATACATTAAGATAAGTGATAATGGCAGAGGCATACCGCCGGAGGTGATCGGCAGGATTTTCGAATACGGTTTTTCAACCAAGGAGGGCCGCTATGGCTATGGTCTTTATAGCTGTGCGGTTTACATGACTGATATGGGCGGATCGATGTGGGCTGAGAGCGAGGGCATAAATAAGGGTTCATCCTTTATCCTTAAATTTTCATGATGGGAGCTGCAGATCAATCGAATGAGTAAAAGACTGACCATCGGCTTTATTGACGAAGATGCATACGACGAATACCACAATATGCTGGCGAAGGGCATATTCTCTTCTGCTCAGAAGCATGGCATAAATATTATACGCTTTGGACATTTTCTTGTTCATCTGACTACATCGAGTGTATATCAGGAGAAAATGCTGCTTGATTATGTCAGACAGTATAAACTGGATGGACTTATCATTCTGGGATGGGCTCGCGCTACATATAACAGTGGATTCATTAAACTGTTCGAGGAGATCCCTACGGTCAGTGTAGGATCTACCAGGGACGGAATGCCCGGTGTGTTCTTTATGGGAGAGAAGTACATCGAAGAAATAATACATCATTTGGTGAATGTGCACAGGATGCGTAAAATAGCTTATATTTCACCGTTCAGAGCTGATAACCGAAATGATGTGTTCAAGGAAGTAATGAAACGATATCAGCTGTTTGATCCGGAGCTATACGTGAATCATACTGAAATGTCAGGTCTGAGTGTGGCTGAAAGAGGACGGCGGGCAGCTGAGATACTTCTAGATGAGCGAAAAATCCGACCTGAAGCCATAATATCTCTATATAACGAGGAAACCTTTGAAGTCATAAAGGCTTTGAACGGGAGAGGAATACGCGTACCAGAGGATATTGTCGTGACAAGCTATGAAGATGGAGAGATAGGGAAATTTTCGTCACCTGCATATACGACTGTATATTTCCCGTGGAAGGAGCTTGGATACTACGCCTGTGAAGCTATGTACAGACTTATCACGAAGGGGGATGCGCCTATACGCACCGAGGTTCCGGGAAAGGTCGTATACAGGAGCTCCTGCGGCTGTGTCTCACAATCGGCCGTTTCGCTGGGGACCGGGCTGATACCTTCTGCCGGACTGAGCTTTGATGGTCTCGATGATGAAAGGCTGAAAGAAATCGCAGAATGCATAGCAGGGAACACACCCTTTTCCATCAGAGAAACATACGAATTGGTTGAAGCGTTTAGAGATGCTTATAAAGACTTTGAGTATAAATCATTTTTGATGGAATTCGAGCTAAAACTCAGAAAGATACGGTTCTATGATGAGTACAGCGAATTTGAAGGTATAGCAGCTATTTTCAGAAAGAACCTGATGCCGTACTTTATTCCCTATGCTGGCAGTGATTTTAGAAAGACCGTCTGGGCGGATAATATGTTTCATCAAATGCAGGTAATCCTACAGAGTAGGATCGCTAATGTATTGTTTCATGAGGATATGGAGCATAACAGGTCTATGCTTGTGTTGGGAGAAGTGGGAAAGATTCTGATAACTAACTTCAATGTACAGAATCTTATGGACTCACTTGAGACGAATCTACCCAGGACAGGAGTTGATGCCTGCTGGATCTATCTTTTTAATGATCCCCAGGAGCATAAGCCTTTTTCAGATTACCATCTGGAATTTGAATACTACGGCGGCAGACGAGCACAGGGTCATACAAATATGCAAGGCGGAGCCTGTGAGCTTGAAAAGGACATATTCAAGGAGGATAGGCCTCATTTCCTGCTGTCTCACTTGCTTTATGTCGGTGATAATTTCATCGGCTTTGTACTGTTTGAAATACAACACGATGACATAAGGATCGCCCGGATGTTAAGTGCACACATAAGCATTGCCCTTAACGGAATTATCCTTTTTGAGAAGCTGGACCGCAGCTACAGAAAGCTAATGGATCAGGCGCATAAAAAGGGTATGGCCGATACTACAGGGATACTGCACAACATAGCAAACATAATGAACAGTGTGAATATAACTATAAAGTCAATGAAAGGGCTGCTTGATGACAGCTGTCTGAATGACCTCAAAATGGCAAACGATATGCTCGCAGAAAAGTTCGATGAACTGGATTCATTTATAGCAGATGATCCGAAAGGCAAGTTGCTTTTACGGTACTATGCATCATTGGGTGATGCGGTAACCCGGCTGAGGGAGAATCTGAAGAACCACATCGAAAGACTGCTCGACAAAACAAGCCTGATAGAGGGTATAATAAACACACAGCAAAGCTTTACCGGCATAAAGTCAAATCTTGAGCGCATGGACTTGATACCTGTCATAGAAGATGTTCTTAAAATGAGCCGAAATTCCATAGAAAGGCATGGAATAGAGGTCGTGAGAAAGTATGATGTGTCTGTCAAGGCCCTAGCCCAGCGGACAAAGCTGTTCCATATATTGACCAATATTATCAAAAATGCAGTGGAATCAATGGAAGCCTGGAATGATGCGGGTGATAAGGTGCTGACAGTTGAGGTTGCCAATGACTGCGAGAATGTCTATATTCGGATCAGCGATACAGGACCAGGTATAGAAGAAGGCAAGCTTGAGAGTATTTTTGCTTACGGGTTTACCACGAAAAATAATGGACACGGGTTTGGCCTGCATAGCTGTGCCAATTATATGACAGAGATGAAGGGCAGGATATGGGCAGAAAATGCCGCAGACGGAAGAGGTGCTTGTTTTGTCATGCAGTTCAGGAATCCGATCTCCACTTAAACGCAAACGAGCATAGACCGGCCATGCTGCCAAAGCATGCTGTGACTATGCCGGCCATCCGAATGACCGACGGTGCAGACGCCAGCAGGTTGCCTGCCAGCAGAGCGGACAGCCAGGATACTATGCCGGCCATGAGGAGAATTATGATATCCTGCAGATCGATCTTTACTTCACATATCTTTTTGATTTCATTGAGGTTCAAACAAAGCGATGTGGCTGAGGTGATTATTATAGACAGGCCATAGCCATAGATGTTAAGAGCCGGTATCCCAGCCAAAATTGAGGTGAGGACCAGACTTTGCAGTGAGTTTATCAGCGAATTTCTCAGAAGTATGTTTTGTTTTCCCAATGCATTGAGTATGCCGAAGGTGGGAGACGATATGAAGGTCATAAGGCAGATCGGAGCCGAAAACCTGATCATGGATCCAAGGTCATTTCGCTGATAAAATATCCATCCCAATGTGGAAGGTATGACAAGACAAATGATGGAGGTGGCTATACCCACCATACATGCTATCTTCATGACCTGTGCTATTCTTTCCTCAGCAGACCAGTAATCCTTTTTGCTGATATTCAGCGATACGTCCGGCACCAGAACAGTCAGCATGGATCCAATTATTATGAAGGGCAGTGTGGATATATTCAGAGCCATGCCGCCGAATCTTCCAATCAACGCCAGCGCATCCCTGTATGAATATCCTGCTGCTATGAGCCTTCTCGGCAGTATAAGGGCCGATATGGTTGATATTACTGATGATAGGATACCGTTGAGACAAAGCGGTGCTGAAATGACAAGGACATCAAAAACTAGCTGTATCCTTGATTTTGATCTGCCGGTACCGTCTTTGAACTTTCTTTTCTTTAACCTGTAGCAGATGAAAAGTGTAAAAAAACTGATCAATTCTCCAAGAGCGAGCGCCATAAAGGCGGTTGCGACGGTTCCTCCCACACTATCCGGTTTCAGTATGGCTATTGCACTCAACAGAATAGCAACTCTAAGAAACTTCTCAAGTATGTCCACAGAGGCTGTAATTTTGTATTTGCTCATACCGTAAAAATACCCCTTTATTACGGCTGAAAGCGGAACGAAAACAAGTGCGGGGGCAAGAACCATGAGCGCTCCCGTTGAGCGCGCATCCCGTACGATATATACAGCTATGATCCTGTGGAAAATCAATACCAGCAATGCGACAGTCACTGCCCAGGAGGCAGTTAGCACAAAAATGGAGCTGAGTGTTTTGTTAAGGTTTCTGTATTCCTTTTTGTTGAAATAAATAGCAGAGATCTTGGATATGGCTGTTATGATCCCGTCAGTGGTAACACACAGTAAAAGACCATATACAGGCATTATCAGTCCATACAGTCCAAGTCCCTCGGCTCCAAGCTTTCTGGACAGTATGATGGAAAAAATGAAGGCGATTATGCCAGTGGCCATATTTGACAGTGTCAATATAAAGGAATCTCTGTAAAACTTGTCTATATGAGCCCAAATTCGGGTCTTCATAAAATGTATACCTGATATTCTTCTCATAGGTTAAAATTATTCAGCAGATCAGCTAATTATGAGGTATTTTTCCAGTGCCGATACAAGCCTCTGAAATCGGGCCGCGTAGCTGAATCCATAAGAAATGCTGACACTGTGGAGCCTTCGATTCTGTTGCTGTTCAATGCTCTGATGAAGTAGTCCACACTGCCCATTCCTATACCGTGTCCGTAGTATCGTTCGTTTCCAAGGTCTATGATGTTCTCACCCTGCCATTCAGGTGTAAGCGGGTCTACATCGGGATTTTTTACGTATCTGCAATCACCCGGAACATAATCGGGAAGTCTGCGGTAAGTAGCCACATTGATCAATTCATCCAGCTGCTGCCAGTTCATTAGTGTGATTTCTGTAAATGTGCGGTCAAACAGGTCAGAACCGTACGAATCCAGCACGGCTTTGTAATAGATGATTACGATTGCTGTCGCACATTCGGTTGCGTAAAGGCGGGTGCTCCGGAAAATGTCGTTAACGGCAGCAGAGGGCTCTGCATCCGGCCTTAATAAAAAACCTCCGTCAGGCATCCTTATCCAATAGTCTTCATTACACTTTGATTCCTGGAATATCCGAAATGCCAGTCTGTTTCTGTAAAGTGACAAAGAGGCGTCGATAATATTCCTTCTCAGCTCTGTCTCAAATTCCAATTCCTCAGGAGAGGAATACATGTAAATGTGGCTGCTGTCGATCAACGTGCTTAACAGCTCATGTTCCGGGCTTCCCTGCTGATATTTTTCCAATATGGACTTAGGGTCGATATCTCCGCTTTCAAACCTTATCATACCAATCCTCCCGTCATATGTGATGCTGCAGCAAGCTGATCCGAAACAGGCAGCCTTATCCATGAAGCCCATTGATACATGTCTCTGCTGTTTAGCATCGATGAGAAGTCAGCCATTTGCTGACGCTGTGTCAATGTCAGCCTGCGGAAGTCGGAGAGGAGTTTAGCTTCGTGATCCGACAGTGGTGTGAGCAGCTTGCCGCTGTCAGCAGATACAGGCCGGTTCAGATACTTTGCCTCGAGGGACACCTCACAGATTATCGGACTTCCTGTCATTTGCATAGTTTCACCGGTAAAATAGATGTAAGGCCTGTTTTCTGAAAGCCACCGAATTGCTTTATAGTATGAAGCTGATCTGGCTGAGACATCAGAAATGTCTATTCCGGGTATGAAGCCAAGCAGTTTTTTCGCCAGTCTGATATCAGCGCCGTTTGCAGAGCTCAGCCTTTGAGCCAGCAGATACAGGCTGCCCGGATCTCTTGCCTCGCAGAATGCCCAGACAAGGTTATGTATGAGCATTCCCCTCCTATGCCTGTCAAATATAACGTCGGCTATGACCGGAAGGGCAGACCTGTCCTTGAAATCCGTAAGCAGTAATGCTGTACAGCGCTCCATCAACAGTTCATATCTGCCTTCGGGAATATCCGGATCCCAACCTGATTCAACGATCCACTTCAATGCAGCTGAGATGACCTCTGTATCCGAACGCAGTATTTTTCTTACCTTTGCGGTCCTGTTTGCTTGTCTTCCTCCGGGCACCTTAACAGTGTCCATTTCCGACATTTTATCGGATATTGCAAGTGCCCATTTGTACATTGGGATCAGATTTTCCTGAAGATGGCTGGCATATATGCTGGATTTCAGCAGATAAAGCGTGTAAAAACGCAGATGCCGGTCATTCAGTAGATCCAGCAGTCTGCTTCGCTCTGTATGGAGCAGATCACTAAAATAATTTCTCAACTCATCAGGACCATTGCTGATCCTGATGTTGTCTAGCAAAGAGACCGGTATGCCGGTCATATGCTGCCGCCTCCCTTCGAAATAACCGATCCTGTGCCGAACCTGTCAGATTCTTTGCTGAAGCTCGGTCAACCTGCTTTTGATCACAGGGTCCGCTCCGTGTTCCTGTCCAAGCCTTGCAGCTCTTGAAGCGTTTATTCTGTCGCCGGTTTCCAGGAATGTCTCAGCCAGGTTATACCAGCTTGCTGCATCGTTTGGATCCTGTCTTAGCTTTCTTATATAGTAGGGCAGTACTTTTGCTGCAAGATAGCGTGTCTTGTCAAGCTGTTCAAGGTCTATGCCATTCCAGCGGACCAGATCTATATTATAAATACCTTCAGCCACCTCATGCCATAATGCAACAGCATCCCTTGCAGAACCCGATGGACCCGCTCTTCTGAGCAGTTCGATCTTGCTGTAGCCCTTGCTGAATATCTTTTTAGTGTCACCGTCTGTTACTGAATATGCAAAAAGTGTTCGCTCCTGCTGGTCTGACACCAGTCCAAGAAGCAGATCCTTCCTGCCCTCTCCAGTGATATCGGCGCTGCTGCGGTAATGTATCCCGCGATAGCCTGGACAATTGACCTCAGCTACCTTGTACCATTGAACTTCATCTTTTTTAAGGACAAGCGTCCTTACTCCTTCGCCTGTTACATATGAAGTGACAAGCTCGCTGCGTCCGTCGCCGTCCAGATCGTCAAGCTGTATCTGGGCAGTATCTTCCGGATACTGAGGCTTTATCAATTTAGCACCCGGAGGCAGAAAGCTGTTTACGATGTTGTTGTAATCGATTTTTTCCGGTTTTGCGGTAAATTGCGTAACAGCATTGTTAAGGCCTTTTATGATTGATTCCACCGGCCTTTTGAGATCGTCCAGCTTAGGCAGCTCAATGGCCGGGAGTTTTTTCAGCGCCGGCAGCATGTTTTGCCTGAATTGATCTGATTTCAATATGCCGGAGTAATAATTGAAGCTTTTGCGGACCAGCCTATCCAGGACTTCAAGTCCCGAGCCTTTTGGCAGCTGCATATTTATGACCCCTTTACATATATATTTCTTCTATATTCTATGCAGCCGCATTCAAAACGTTAAAGCATATTGAATTTGTACAGTTTCTTTACATATTGGAAAAAATAAGATAATATTATAATATAACAATATTCTACAATTTTTGCGGGGGGTATAATAATGAGCAATAGCCGGCCAACGATTCTTATTTGCGACGATTCTTTGCTAGTCAGAAAAAAGATGAAGGATTGCCTTGCAGAATGCGGTGATTTTAGCATTGTAGAAGCATCCAATGGACAAAACTCTATAGAATTGTTCAGGCAACACGACCCGGATCTTGTTTTTCTGGATATCGTAATGCCCGATAAAAATGGGATAGAGGCTCTGCAGGAAATGATGGCCATAAAAAAGGGCGTAAAGATTATCATGCTGTCCTCATCGGGTACAAAATCACATCTCAAGGCAGCTATGGATGCCGGCGCCTCCGACTTCATCCAGAAGCCATGGGAGAAATCCCAGATCGAACATATTGTCAATAATATTTTCTTATAAGGAGTGTGAAGCATGTTTAGCCAATATTTCGGAAATTTCCTGTTGAACAAAGGATATATTAAGCCCGGGCAATTGACCGATGCTCTCGAGTATCAGAGATCTGTGCACTTAAAACTTGGTGTTATTGCAATAAACGCAGGCTATATGACTCCTTCGCAGGTTGAGCAGGTTCACAGTATGCAAAAGAAAATAGATAAGCGATTCGGTGAACTTGCCATTGAGAAGGGTTATATAACTGAGGAACAGCTCAGTGAAATGCTGACCACACAGAAGCAAGGCCATCTGATGCTTGGACAGGCACTCATCGACAGAAACCACCTCACCATTGATCAACTGCAGGCTGCGCTTGAGTGCTACAAGAAGGAAAATGGTATGTCAACAAGGCAGTTCAACATAGTCAGGAAGGATGATTCGCAGGAGATAGAGCAGATTTTCCAGAATTATGGCGAAAGCTTTTTGGGGAAGATGTACAGCGATTATGTCACATTACTTATAAAGAACCTTATTCGATTTATTGATGACAATCCCACAATAGAGATCAATCAACTCAAGTCTGATATGACAGCGCAATGGTATTCAAGCCAGGAAATCATCGGAAAGATCGTCGTACATACTGGTATTGCCTGTGATAAGGATGCTTTCGTTAGCTTTGCAGCAAGATTTGCCCAGGAGGACATTACCGAGCCGGATGAGCTTGCGCAGGCATCGGTTGGTGAATTCCTGAATCTGCATAACGGAATATTCCTTGTGAATATGTCCAATAACGGAGTGGAGCTGGAGATGCAGCCGCAGCAGGTGGCCGAAAACCACACATACAGTAATCCAGGTAAGGCTTATGTGATTACATGTCATATGACATGGGGCAGATTTGATGTAATACTGGCTTGATGAGCGAAACGAAAGACGGGGCTTGATGCTGCCGTCTTTTTCACTTAAAGAAGTTTTATGCCAGATACTGGTTTGTTGGCGGGTAAATAGGAGAGTGTACAAAAGACGAGCATTTCTGCTCGTCTTTTTCTATGATTCCGCTATTTTATACTGAAGGCTTTATAGGATGCCTGTTGCAGATTTACCTTGAAGCGGGTAGTATCACCGGCCACTACACCCTTGACCGTGGCTCCTGTTACCAGGTCATGCAGTTCAGCGCCCTTCCGGTCTGCAATCACTTCGATATCTGCGGGATAGGGGAGGAAGCTCTCCACGACAAAGGTATCGTTGTCATAGGTGAAGAGTCCAACATTTGCCTCAGCATCCAGTGTCACCGGTGCCGTCTTCATGACGTTTCTTATCCTGTCCAGGACTTCACTTGGATAATTGTACAGATCCCCCTGATCTTCGGGGATCACCAATATGAACAGGCGGCCTTTGCCGTAGTGTATAGCCGTCAGAATGGGCAGATTGTTGTCTGTGCCGAGACCTTCGACCAACGGCCAGACATCATTGGTGCACATGTTTAGCCATGGCAGTAGTATTGATTTTTCTGATGCGGTCACACCATTCAGGTTAAGGCCGGTATTCGACAGCCCATACCTGTTGATCAAGGCATTATTTCCAGACCAGCGTATCGTGGCAAGCTGTTCGAGTCCTTTGCCTGCCGTTGCCCTGACAAAGCCGGAGGTTATGATGACATCTCCGCCGTCTCGCAGACTCTTATCTATTTTACCGATGATTTCAGGATCTTTTGCTGCGCTTTCGGTAAGGAATATCTTTTTTTGACCATCAGGATAATAGGGATAAGCCTCCAGCGGTATGCCGAGCATGCCAATATAGTTGTGCAGATAATCCTCACCGTTGGAGTGATAAGGTATATAGCACGCTGTACCGACTGGACTGCCAAGCTCGCCTAAAAATCTGTCTACAGTTTCAAAAGCATAGCCTGCCAGTGGTGTAAAAATGCTGAATCGTTGATCAAGCAATGCACCGAGGCAGAAAAGCGTGACTTCACGCGGTTTTGAGAACAGAGTGACATACGCCTGCTCTATGTAATAATTCATATTACCTTTGCATTCGAAGGGATCAAACCATCCGCCGCCATTTTTGCCGGGCTTGATGTTCTCAAAATATCTCATTATGAAATAGCTCAGGTACTTCGGCAGATGCTGCTGGGTATACAGGGGATCTCTTGTTTCTGTGCCTGTATAGATCATGTCGAATATCTCAGGTTCATCCTTTAGATTATAGCCTGTTTCCTGGAAGCATTCGTACCAGTTGGGGAATTTTACGATCATATTCACATTGGGGTTGACTTTCTTTGCGGGTCCGACGATCAGCTCTTCGGAGACTCCCTTCATCTGCTGCAGCCTGAACTCGGACCAGCTTCTGCTGCCTTTGGCTTTAATGCAGTCCTCACATTTGCAGTTGGTAAAGAAAAAGTCGTCGAGAATGATTTCGTCAAATATAGACGCTGTCATTTCAGATACTGCCTTTATCTTTTCTCTGTGGTCGCTGCTGGAATAGCATGGGGATGTAAAACCGTACCCGTGCCATTTGGAATCCGAGGTGGTGATACCGCCGGAAACCTTGATGCCTTTATTTTCAAAAAAGGCCTTGATATCCAGCAGATGTTCTCGTTGGATATATTCGAAGCTCCTAAATGTTTCTAGATAGATCTTGTCTATATGTACATATTTTTCAATGAATTCAAATTTCTTCTCGAATTCCTGCAGATCCCCGATGGCATTTAAGTTTCCAACCGGTGCATACAATGCTGATATAAAATTCTTATAACCCATAATATCCTCCCTTGTACTCTGCACTTATCCTTTAATGAATGCAGCATTATTTGATAATGAATGTTATGTATTATTTTAATGTATATTTGTGCTGCCGGCTTGTCATAAATTGCTCACCATATCTCAGAAATTGTCCTTTCTATAATCGGACGGAGAACAGCCCTTTATTTGCTTAAAGACCCTGTTGAAGGTTTTGATGCTTCCAAAGCCTGATTTGAATACTATTTCAGTGATGGAGTCATCTTCGTTTTTCAGGAACTGCACTGCTTTTTCTACTCGATAATTGTTCAGATACTTTCCGAAAGTCATACCGGTAGCTTCCCTGAAGAATCTTGTAAAATAATACTCACTGAAATTTGCGACGGAAGCAATTTCTTCCAGCGTAATCCCTGTTGAGTAATTCTCTTCAACATAGTGAAATACGTTCTCCAGCCTGCCGAGCCGGTTCAGCTGCCTGCTGCGCTCCTGTGGGGAGTATGTCTGCATGGGTACATTACGGAGCAGAATTGCCAATATGTCGAACAGTCTTGCTCTCAGCACTATTTTGTATGCATCGTGCTTCGCACCGTATTCGTTTATGATTTCCGATAATTGATGCTCCAGAAGCTTATGTACGTCTATGTCGTTGCTCACTGTATTGTTGTTTTTCATCAGAGCTCTTGCAAATCGCTTGTTTTTAGCTTCGGGATATGCAGCTTCAAAATATGACATGTCGAAATGGAGGATCAGCCGGTTTATCTGATTTGGAACAGGTACAAAATAGTGTACATCGCCTCCTGTGATCAACAGTATGTCCCCGGAATCCATTGTATATATTTCATTGTTGACGCCCACTCTCAAGCTGCCGTCAAAGACATAGACCAGCTCCACCACCTCATGCCAGTGGGGAGGGAATTCGGTTACATCAGTAAAGAATATATTCATTGGGAAGTCTGCGTTCAGCAGAGTCTTCTGGTGATGTGCTTTCAAATGGATCTTCCTTTCATTTGTTTGGCTGTACGCAACTCACAACTCAAAATCCGACATTTATATGATACAGTATAATGTGTTAAAATACTAGAAAAGGCGACACTCCTTCAACATGGTGATGCTGGAGGTGTGGATGTAAGGAATGTCCCATGCTTGGATAGTAACTGCGATGTAAGGCTAGGAAATATATTTACGACGGCACTTATGCATATACTTGATAATGAACGAACAGCTTCCATTTACTGCAGATTTCTCTATAGGCTTACTGTGGAGTGATTATGCAGAAAATGCTGTTATTGCATAAGATTCTCATAAACGGATGGGCGATGTGATGTTTCGGACAGTTTTTTGGTATGCAGCAGGATGGACTTATCTCTTCATAACAATGCCGGTACTGCTAAGGATCAGGTATCTGGAGAAGCAGGGCAGGATCGATGATAAGCGGGATCTCGCCAGCCGTTTCAGTATGATGCTGGCAAGAGGCCTGTTCTTTCTAACCGGATCAACTGTGGATGTCACTGGAATGGAAAACATTCCTGACGGTCCTGTGCTTTTTGTAAGCAACCACCAAAGCCATATGGACAATGCCGTGATCCACGGCTTCATTCGCAAACCCAAAGGGTTTATCGCAGACAAGGATGCACAAAACATTCCTATACTGAGTACATGGATGAAATACATGAACTGCATATTCATAGACAGAAAAAATGTAAAATACAATATCAGAAGCATGGAAAGGGGAATAAGGTCACTCAAGGCAGGCCATTCTCTGGTTATTTACCCGGAGGGAAGAATAAACGCATCAAGGCAGCTGATCGATTTCAGAAAGGGATGTATAAAGCTTGCCGTAAAGGCCGGAGTTCCCATTGTACCTGTAACGCTGGCCGATACCTGTAAGGTTATGAGCAAAAAAGGATTTTTGAGCTCAGCGCATGTAAAATGTATTATATCTGAACCCGTATATCTATCAAATTTGAAGGGTGTTGACGAAAAATCAACAATCAAGAAAATAAGGGATATTATAGCAAATAACCTCGCCTCAATCATACAATAATACAAGATGGCATGTAAGGGGGAGGTTCGTTTTGTTCAGAAGCACTGCGTCGGGCAGACGCCTTATTCATCTGACAGAAGCCTTCGGCAGGGACGGCTTCGAAGTTGTCAGGAGCATTACATATAATGGCAGGCTGGGTATTACTGCGCAAAGCAGGACAGCCTTCAACTATGATACCGGAAAACCTAAGATAGCATATTATGTGGAAGGTACTCCATATGAAATAGGTTATCTTATGGGGAACATGGCAGAGGAAGAAATATCCCGTATGATGGAGTACACGGACAAGGTCGTTTTTTCTTTTATAGGCAGCAAGGTGTTGGAAAAAATGAAGCTTATACAAAGCGCATTAATAAAGATAATATACGAATTGTCCAAAAAGATGTGGAAGCAGCTGCCTGAGGTAATAACACTGGAGATACAGGGGATATATGAGGGGTGTAAAAGCCGCAATCCGAAGACTCGCGTCGATTTGGAGAGACTGATAGTATTGAATACCGGCATCGACATCATTTGCTCCATGATATATTCCGGGAACTTTTTTAAACGTATCGACGCAGGTATTGAGCCTGAGGATTTTGACATACCAATGATGTGCAATGCGTTCACCGTCAGCGGGAAAAGTGCCGGAAACGGCTGCTTCTTCGGCAGAGATTTCACATTTCCATCCGCAGGTGTATTTCAGGATACGGCGGCGCTGATAATATATGATCCTAAAGCTCCGAAGCAAGCGCAGGGCAGCGATGCTGCAAAAGCTAGTGCTTCTGTGGCTGCGGAAAATGAGACGGAAATAAATAAAACCACAGCAAAGGCTTTATCAGGACGCGAAGCGATCCCATTTCTGAATATTGCCGCTCCAGGTATGGTTGGGAGTATTGCCGCCATGAATCTGAAGGGTGTGGCCTTTGGTGTGAATATGTCTCCCGGCGCCAATTGTGATCCTGCTGAATTCGGTGTAAATTCTCTTCTAATGACAAGGCTGTGCGCCCAACACAGTAAAAGTGCCGAGGATGCTGCAGAGCTGATGACAGATCTGCCCAAAGGCGTATCATGGCTGTACATAATAGCAGACGGGACTGGACGCTCCTGTATCGCTGAAGCAGGTGCATCATGGCCGGAGCCGGATTATACACAGTATGCAGATGAGGACTTCAGACCGTTGCTGCCTGATCTGGAGTTTATCAGAAATCATGCTGTGGTGCCGTATCAAAACGGAGTTATGTTCAGATGGAATGATTATATCTATCCACTGGATTATCTGGCTTACAATCTTCAGCTATGGCATCACTACAATCAGAAGAAAAAGGTGCAAAATGTCATATACACAGGTGCATTTGAGCAGGCTGGGTATATTAATAAAACCGGTGATAGCAACTGTCCATCAACTTTCTATTTTGCGCCTCAGAGAGAGTCAAGTGATGAGATACTAGTCGCATCGAACCATTATATCATCCCGGAAATGCGATATTTTGCCATGCACCGCTGGACGCACCGCATCATAGCCAAAAGGGTCAATGATATACAATGGCGGTATGATGAATTGAACCGACAGATATATGATACGCTGGCTGAAAAGGGAAGTATCGGGTTGGAGGAATCAAAAAAGCTTATCAGCTTCCTTGCACCATACGGCAAATACAATGGATACTATATGAACAATCCCAGAAGCAGTGACAGCAAAGAAATACGTATCGAGGGCTGTGCATCTGCATTCGACCTTAAAAACAGAGTGGCGGAAAGCCATTACGGGTATTATTGCGATCAATGGGTCAGAATGAATCTTCCGGCGTATTTTTGAAGTGCTGCAGCAGAATCATACGGGAACTGATGAAAGCACCGGCTCTGAAGGTGGTGCCTATTTTATTCTGCTACCTTATGAAATCCTGATGTCGGAGGTTCATGTAACCGGAAACCGGCTAAAACACGAAACAGTGATAATGGGGACGGTTCGAATGACTGCAGATAAGAGATCATCGGCACCGTCCCTATGATTATTACTGCTGCTACTCGGATGCGGGTTCTGACTTATGGCCTTTTATTGTCAGGACTACCTTTTGTGGCTCAGTTATCATCCTGATGCCATTCGGGAATTTGAAATCAGCCGCTGTAAAGCTCTGTCCGGGCTTCATGGACGATATATCCGCATCTGCGTAAGGCGGAATGCTGCCGGCGGGGCATTCGACAGTTATGGCGTTGAGCTGATGCATAACCGAGTTGCCGGATTTCGCACTGATTTCTGTGCCTGTGACTTTGATCGGTATCTGTACCTGTACTGTTTCCTGCGGGTTTACCGACTGGAAATCCAGATGAATGATTTCCTTGTTGACCGGGTCATACTGGATATCTTTGATGATCACAGAAAGGTCATGTTCCTGGGCGAACTCTGTTGTGAATAATGTGTTTTTACCGCTTGTCTTTAAGAATCTTTTAAGTTCAGCTTTGTTTACCTGAGCGGCAGTGGATGTGATTCCGTTGCCGTAAACTACGGCCGGCACTATTCCCTGCTCAAGCAGTCTTTTTGCTTTGCCGTGTCCTATGGCACTTCTCTTGTCAAGCTTTAGTGTAAGATCGTTTATATTTCCTGCGCTATTCATATAAACCTCCAATACTCATGTACAGTTTTAGTTACAGGTTATTATTGACAAAATTTTTTTTATTAATCGAAGTATTATTCTTAATGTAAGCTTTTTACCGGCTCTGCTGAGATACCGTGAATGGATCCGGCGGAATTGCATAGTTGGCCGGTGTTGCGGAAATAATTCTTTATTAGGTGATCATTATGCGAAGGGCAAAAATCCCGCAAAAGGATGTAATCGATTCTGGGTTTATCAGGGGAAAGCTTCGGGACTGTCCTGATATAGTGCAGAAGACAATTTATGTGGAATCCAAATATGAAGCTTTTTTTCTTTATATCGAAAGCCTTGTCGACAAAGCTGTTATGCAGCGTGACTTTATCAGACCAATAGTTTCAATGACGCTTGAGCAGTTGTCTGATGAAAGAAGTATAAAAAACCTGCCCTTTGCCGAGGAAAAACTGCTCTTTGGGTCCGATAAAGTGATAGAGGCCATCTTATCCGGCAGCTGTGTATTTGTATGTGACCTGCTCCCTCATGCAGTGGCCTGTGTAAAGCTGGATACCGAAAAAAGAAGCATCGAAGAGCCGGTTACTGAAAAAAACGTGCGCGGACCTCATGCTGGGTTTATAGAATCGCTGGACACAAACCTTTCATTACTGAGAAGAAGAATCAAAAATGACAGGCTTAAATTCAAAACTGCTGTGCTGGGCACCCAGACGAGGCAAAAAATCGCATTGGCGTATATCGACGGTATTGCAAATATGGATATAGTAAACAGCCTTTACAGTAAGATAAGTAAAATTGAACTGGATGGACTCCCTGCTATTGGATACATAGAGGAAAGCATCGTTGCGCATCCTAACTCCATATTTCCCCAGTTTTTGTCGACAGAAAGACCTGACAGGGCTTTTTCTTCTCTCCTGGAAGGCAAGATAGTTGTGCTGCAGGAAGGCACTCCTGTAGTACTGATAGCTCCGGTGAATTTTATCGCATTTTTTCAGGCGCTGGATGATTATAGCACTTACTGGATACACGGCTCCTTTCTGAGGATGATCCGTATGCTGGCCTTTGCCTTAGCTGTGATGCTTCCGTCGATATACATTGCGATCACATCATTTCATTACTTCATGGTACCGTTGGATCTGCTGTTAACAATGGCAGAGTCAAGGGCAAAGGTGCCGTTTCCGCCGATCCTTGAGGTGCTCATACTTGAGATCATAGTTGAAATGATCCGGGAGGCGGCTATACGTCTGCCCACATATATAGGAACTGCTGTCAGTGTTTTTGCAAGTATAGTTATAGGACAGGCCGCAGTCGAAGCCGGGATCGTCAGCAATATACTTATTATTGTTGTAGGCGCCTCAGCTGTCGCATCCTATGTGATGCCATCCTTTGATATGGCTATGGCCACCAGGATACTCCGGTTTGCCTTCAGTCTTGCGGCCTCTGCTTTTGGGATGATTGGAATCATGATGGTATTCAGCATGGCCGTTTTTAATCTGACAAGCATGGATTCGCTGGGTCAGCCGTATTTTCAGCCTTTTGCCCCCGTTGTGGCTGAAGATATCAAGGATACATTTTTAAGACTACCGTTACAAAAGATGACAAAACGGCCTTCGATAACAAAAACGAAAAACAAGACGAGAGGAAAGCCCAATGCAGGGAAGTAACAACATAAAGTCTTTTCAGCTGGCTTTGATAATATTTGTATCACAAACCGGTATAACAGTACTAACGCTTCCAACGCACCTTTCAAAGGATACTGGGCATGATGGCTGGATATCGCTGATTATCACAGCGGTGCTTATTATTATTTTCAGCATGCTGATCGCATTGTTGCTCAAACGGTATTATGATAAGGGAATATATGATATCAACCACTATCTATTTGGGAAAGTTGTCGGCACCTGTATCAATGCACTGCTTGTTTTATATATGACCGCAGCTACGGCTTCTGGCTGCAGTCTGTTCAACTATATCATCAGAAGCACACTTCTGCAGCAAACTCCTTCGTGGGTATTGACTCCACTGCTTACGATTCCCTCCTTTTACCTTGTGTGGTATGGCCTTAAGAGCATGAGCAGATTTTTCTTTCTTACATTAATCAGCTATTTTGTTGTAGATATATTCCTGGTTCTGCTTTACAAGGAGTTCAGGCCGACTTTCCTGCTGCCGGTTGGTGAAGCCGGTATAGGCAGGATATTGACCGGAATGAGATCGGGTTTCTTTGCCTTCAGTGGATTTGAGCTGATTGCCTTTTTTTATCCATACATCACAGACAGAAAAAAGGTTACTAAATGGTATGTTGGTGCGAGTCTGGCCAGTTTGGTTTTCCTGCTGGCGGCTGTGGCCGCTTCTGTTGCAATCATGGGACAAAATTTTCTAAATGTACTGTCAGCACCATTTTTCAGGCTTGCCAGACTATATAATGCTTCTGTATTTGAGCGTGTAGATATTTATATAATTGCCATATGGTTCATACCTATGGCCTGTTCTTTAAGAAATTACATATTTGGTTCCTTTGACGGAGCCATGAAGGTGTTTGGGCTAAAAAAAACAAAGCTGCTTTTTTTTATCTTTTTTGTTGTAATACAACTGCTGGCTCATTTGCCCAGAGACACCAACCAGATGATTTTCTTTTTTGAATTAACGAAGCTGATAGGAGCAGGAACAGGTATGTTTTTTGTACTCTGTCTCTTCCTTTCGTTTATCAGGAAGAAAGGAACAGTCTGCGGGACGGAAGATACAGCCGGAAAGAAAAAGGAGATTGCGGGAAAGAAAAGGGATACGTAAAACAGGTAAAAAGAGACGGAGTGAGAGTAAAAAGAGACGGAGTGCATGCAAAAGGAATCGAAGAGCAGAAAGTAAAAGGAGACGGAGTGTATGCAAAGGGATGGAGTTAAAGTGTTAATGGTTCTGAGATACATTTGCTTAGGTATGTTTATTCCAATCATTCTGCTTCAGACAGGCTGCTGGGATATGAAGCTGTATGAGGAGATCGGATTTATAATGCAGTTTGGACTCGAATATGATAAGGATGAAAATCTGCTCATATCGATGACGTCTCCTGTTGTGTCTCCTGATGCAAAAGAAAGTGCCGAAATACTGCACACCACCTCAGAAACACTTGTCAGGGGTTCAAGAGAGCTGCTGCGCAATAAAGCAGGGAAGATGCTCCAGGGGGGCAAGGTGCAGCATATTTTTTTCTCGGAGGATATGGCACGGAAAGAAGGTGTTTACCAATATATTGAGGTATTTATCCGGAACCCGGAAAATCCCATGTTGGCAAATGTAGCTATTGTAAAGGGAAGCCCGAAAGAAATGATGGAGCTTAATCTGGAATATACAAACAAGCCAAGACCGGCATATTATATGGCTGATTTGCTCAGGGATGCCCACCGCAGAGCAGCTGCTCCCGAGACAAGGATATACAGGATGAGTATACTTTACCATTCCGGTACGATAGATCCCGTTTTACCTTATATTAGGTATGACGATAAGGATATCGAAATAATAGGCTCTGCCATAATGGACGGCGATAAAATGGTCGGAGAGATCGATGTTAAGCAGACGATGCTTCTAAATGCACTCATGGGGATGAATAAACATTTTGAATATATTTATGATGGGAAAACGCCGAATGAAAACGAGAAGGTTATAAAACAAGGGATCGCTGCAAGGGTAAGGGATTCTGACAGAAGGATCCGCATAAATACTGAAGGTGAGACGCCTGTGATCGGTATATCGCTAAAGCTGACCGCACTTGTGGACGAGTATTCGGGAGAAAACAGACTCATCATAAATGAAGAGAAAAGAAAGCTGGAGGAGACGGTCTCAAAAGATATTGAAAAGCAGATTTTGGATCTTCTGCGATACCTGCAAAGTGCAGGCTCCGATCCTGTTGGGTTTGGTGAAATGGTCAGGGCATATCATAATAAATACTGGAAATCTGTTGACTGGGGGGAAGTGTATGGTGATGTCGAATTCAGAGCGGACGTAAAACTGAATTTTGAAATATACGGCGCAATAGAATAATGACCACTAAAGCATAGTTAAGCCTGAATTAATCAGATGGGAAGAGGCAACTAAAATTATATGCAAACTAAAATTTTAGTTTGAACGATGCGTTATTGCGGCATATCCGACATGGTTTACATTTTGCTTTGTATGAAATAATATTATATGATATTTTGAGTTAGTGAATTAGCTTAAAATGTAAAAATCTATTATTAAAGGAGGCAATAGTATGGCACAGAATCCTGTTGCAACGATCGAGATGGAAAACGGCAATATAATAAAGCTGGAGCTTTATCCTGACACCGCTCCAAACACGGTGAGAAATTTCATATCACTGGCTGCGAGTGGATTTTATGACGGGCTAATATTCCACAGGGTCATACCCGGCTTCATGATACAGGGAGGAGATCCTGAGGGATCCGGGATGGGTGGTCCCGGTTATTCGATAAAAGGTGAGTTTTCTGGAAACGGTTTTGATAATCATCTCAAGCACGACAGAGGAGTCATTTCTATGGCCAGGTCTGCAAGACCTGATTCCGCAGGATCGCAATTTTTTATTATGGTGGAACAGGCGCCGCATCTCGATGGGCAGTATGCAGCATTCGGCAGGGTGATCGAAGGAATGGAGGAGGCCGACAGGATAGTCGGAGCAAAGAAAGACTACAGTGACAGGCCTCGTGAAGACCAGCGCATGTCGAAGGTGACTGTTGACACCTTTGGAACGGACTATGGTGAACCTGAAAAGCTGCCCGGGAGAGGCTGAGGCAAATACAAGGACAATCTCCGCAAACTGTAAGACACTACAAATCCAAACAAATAATAAACTTTTTTGACTGTGATGACGTAAAATGTTCAGTAAATAGTTATGCTTATTTATTCATAGTCAAACTAATAAGAGGATAGTGTTAACTGACTTATGAAAAACTCAATCCGGAAGGATTGAGAAAAAGTTAGGAAAATAAGAGTTGGGGGTCAGAAAAATGGAAGTTGTGAATATCAATAAAAATCCCAGAGTTGCCAAGTCACTTCCGAAACTACTGAAGTGGGGAGCCTTGATCGTTGCTTTGATAATTATCTTTACATCAACGGTCGGGTCTGTTCCTGCAGGATATGTTGGAATAACGGTCACGATGGGATCTGTATCATCGTCGGTACGAAGAGAAGGGGTTTATGTAAAGCTGCCGTTTGTGCAGACAGTAAAAACAATGGAGGCAAGGACGCAAAAGGTGGAATGGATCGATGTCGACAACCCTATAACGTCAGCCAGCAAGGATTTGCAGGATGTTTTCATACTTGCGGTGGTAACATACCATATTTCACCCGAAAGGGCGCCGAAAATATTCCAGACCATAGGTCTGGATTATGCAGACAAAAAAGTCATACCTCTTACACTTAATGCAATCAAAACGCATACAGGTAAGTACAATGTCGCAGAGATACTGAACAATCGCGAAAAGATCACAAATGATGTGAATAACGATGTCGCAGCACAGCTGCTGGCAAATGACATAATACTTGAGAATGTTTCGCTTGTGAACATTGACTTCAGGCCTGAATATAAGCAAGCTATAGAACAGAAGCAGATAGCAGAGAAGCAGGTGGAAACGCAGCGTTATACACTTGAGAAGCAGGCTCTGGAAGCTCAGCAGCAGGTGAAGAGGGCAGAAGCCGACAAACAGGCCAAAATACTTGAAGCCGAAGCAGAGAAACAGGCAAAGATCCTTGAAGGTGAAGGCATAGAGGAATTCAACAGAAAGGTGACACAGAGCATCACCGGCGAGCTGCTGAAGTATAAGGAGCTGCAGAACCAGGAAAGGGCTATTGACAGATGGGACGGACAATATCCGGGCGTAGTTGCAGGCGGTGATTCCATACCCCTTATCCAGATGCCTGCATCCGGGGTAAGTAGCACTTATGATTCCGACGGTGCCGAACCGTTTGCAGGTACCGCCAATTCGGAAAATCCCACGAACGGTGAGTGATGTACCATCCTCTGGAAACTGCTAAACCATTTACAGATACCGTTAATATGGAAAGTCCCACAGATGATGAGTGATGTACATTTGGGGTAAGCAGCACTTATGATTCCGACGGTGCTAATGATTCGGGCGGTGTTAAACCATTTATAGGTACCGCCATTATGAAAAGCCCCATGGACGGTGAATTGTGTACCATCATCTGGAAACTGTCAAACTATTTACAGATATCGCTAATATGGAAAGTCCCACAGATGATGAGTGACATATACAATAATTGGAGCAAGTGATACGATGCGAATCTGGTACCTTATTATACAGGTACCTTTTTTGCTGCTTTTCATGCTTTTGCTTATAAAGCTTATACATTTCACAACTAATACTATTTCAGACCGGCACTTTTCGATACTGGTACTTTTTCGGAAGAAGACTCACTTCCCAGACGGCTTTTGAGATTTCTGTTGTCCGATTTCAAAGAAATCCCGAAAAACCCGTTGCATAACTTTTTGTCACGAAGGTAGAGTTATTTGTTGAAGATTTTCTGTGTTTATAACGCATTGTTCAAAGAAAAATTTTTGGCGAAAGATTCGTTTAGTATATGGTTGACATAATGTTAAAAGAAGTGAACTGCTCAAATTTTCAGGTATTGTGAAAGAAAATTGGGTGAAATTTGATATTTGTCTATGATCGTTTTACATAATATGGATATGAGTTGTGTTATTATGAGAAAGCTTTGAGAAAATTCAATAGTGAGTACCAATTACTTGCATAATTGAGCAGACAACGCCTGTTGGATGTCCTAAACCTGCATAATTGAGCAGACAGTTTGACTTGCCTGTTGGATGTCTTAAATATGTAAAAGCTAACCGTACTGCTCGATAAAACAACGGAGAGAAAACAACGGAGAGAAAACAACGGAGATAAAACACCGGAGATAAACACCGGAGATAAACACCGGAGATAAACAACGGAGATAAAATAACGGAGAGAAAACAACGGAGAGAAAACAACGGAGATAAAACACCGGAGAGATACATGCCTGTCTGAACTGATACTTATTTTCTGGGGATGAGGTAACCCTGAAACGATAAGATCGATGGCTGCATGAAGAGCAGAATGAAATATGCTTACAGTAAAAATAAAATTCACTCTGCTATTCGCTTATCACAATCATTAGTGTTTGTATCAAATATTTGTTAGATTTTACGATAGACTTATGCTAAACTAATGTAAATAGAATCAGGCAGACCGCATCTTAAGCTACAGAACGAACCAAAAGCAGACTTACACGGCAGTATTCGATGTACAGAACGAACCAAAAGCAGACTTACACGGCAGTATTCGATGTACTGTGAATATTACAAGATAATGACTTTTCTGTTGAACCGATGCGTTATAACATTTTTATGTATAAGGAGGATGTCTTATGCGTTACGGTTACTTCGACGATGACAGCAGGGAATATGTCGTTGAAAATCCCAACACACCAATGTCCTGGGTGAATTATCTTGGCACGGCCGAATACTGCGGCATTATATCCAACAACGCCAGTGGCTATGGCTTTTACAAATCTCCCAAATCGGCCAGACTGCTGCGTTTCCGCTTCAACAGTGTACCCATGGACAGGCCGGGCCGCTATATCTACATCAGAGATGAGGATGACGGCGATTACTGGTCTGCATCCTGGCAGCCTGTGGGCAAGCCGCTGGACAGCTACAAGACCAAATGCCGCCACGGCCTTGGATACACAAGGTTTGAGAGCGAGTATAAAGGGATACGATCTGATTACAGGGTGTTTGTTCCTATAGATAAGCCGGTGGAAATATGGGAGATCGAGCTGGAAAACAGGTCCGACAGAGACAGGGAGCTGTCGTTGTTTACTTATGCTGAATGGTGCTTCTGGAATATGGATCAGGATCTGACAAATTTCCAGTACATACTATATACGTGCAGAATGGGATATGAAAACGATGTTGTGGATTATTCCATACGCCTGTGGCCGGTAACCGAACCTAAGGGATTCATGGCGTCCACATTGCCTGTAGTGAGCTTTGAGACGGACAGGGATGAATTCATAGGCCGTTATCGTCATGAAGGCAATCCCATAGCTGTGGAAAGAGGCCGTAACGCAAATACAACAGCCATAGGCGGCAATCCATGTGCATCCGTACAGAATAAACTCATACTCAGGCCCGGGGAAAAGGCGTATGCCGTCTATATTGTAGGCGTCGGTGACGCTAAAACGTTCGGGCAGGAATGCAGGAAGCTGTACTCCGACCGAAGCAATGTCGATAAGGAATTTGAAAAGGTTAGGTTGTACTGGGAGAAGAGACTTTCGGCATACAAATGCTCGACTCCTTCACCGCTGGTGAACTCAATGGTAAATGTCTGGAACCAGTACCAGTGCCAGACGACCTTCAACTGGTCCAGATCCGCTTCCTTCAATGAGGCAGGAGGGCGCGACGGGCTGGGCTACCGCGATACCAACCAGGATACACTGGGAGTCATGCATTCTATACCGGAGCTTTGCCGGGACAAGATCATTGACCTGCTGAAAGGCCAGATCTCAAACGGAGCGGCAATGCACGGATTTCAACCTCTGACCTGGAAGCAGGGACTTCATAATGTGCCGCCGGATCGGCATATTTTCTCAGACGACCATCTATGGCTGCTGCTGTCAGTGCCTGCTTATATAAAGGAGACCGGGGACACAGCATTCCTTGACCGGAAGGTCCCGTACTGCGACAAGGATGAAGCATCGGTTTTCGAGCATTTGAAGAAAGCGCTGGAATTCTCATGGGAAAAACGGGGACCCCATGGCCTGCTGCTCGGCCTTGCGGCTGACTGGAATGACTGTATCAACCTGAAGGGCAAAGGAGAAAGCATCTGGAGTACATTCCTGTATTATCGGGGACTCAATGAATTCATAGAGTTGGCAGACAGAACCGGACACAAAGCTGAAGCAGAATTCTTCCGGAAATGCCTGGCTGTCATAGCTGAAAACCTGGACAAATATGCCTGGGACGGTAAATGGTTCCTGAGAGGCTATCTTGACAGCGGCAGAAAGCTTGGAGGACAGCAAAGCGATCAATGCAAGATATTTATCAACAGCCAGACATGGTCGGTCGTATCTGGCGCTGCTTGTTTAGAAAAAGGTCTGGCGGCGATGGACAGTCTAAATGAATACCTTGCCACTGATCACGGTATAGTGAAAAACTATCCTGCATACAGAGAGCCTGACAATGAAATCGGCGCCATAACTTCATTCCCTCCGGGGCTGAAGGAGAATGCGGGCATATTCTGCCATGCAAATACGTGGGCAGTAGTTGCAGAGTGTATGCTGGGCAGAGGTGACAGAGCGTTTGAGTATTATCTGTCCTTCCTGCCTGCTGCAAAGAACGATAACGCAGACCTGTACACAATGGAACCCTACGTGTATTCTCAATTCATCACCGGCAAGGAGCATCCTCATAAATTCGGCCGTGCGAGAAATTCATGGCTTACCGGCACAGCATCCTGGAGCTTTGTCGCCATTTCACAATATATACTTGGAGTCAGAGCATCCTATGACGGACTTGTGATAGATCCGTGCATCCCGCATGATTGGGACGGCTTTAAGGTTAACAGAGTGTACAGGGGCAAGAGCTTCAATATAGAAGTCAAAAATCCTGACAAGGTCTCAAGTGGTGTTGCTTCACTGATGGTCAACGGTCATAAGCTGGATGGAACACAGATTCCGCTTGATATTATGAAAAACAGCAACAAAGTGGAAGTCGTGCTTGGTCAAATATGAGTATATAGTGGTGTATCGGGACGGTTTTCCATAGATCGGGTCTGTAATGTGCAGATATGATAATGGAGCGTCCCTAACCTCTCAATAGTATTACAAGCCGACGAAAGGATGAACTATCTATGAACGGGAAAACAAAAGCTTACAAGCTGCATATGGGACCCGCTGCCTGCGCTGTTGATCTGGGCGATGGCAGCGAACGGGGTGAATATGTATGCCAGGATTATATACTTGACAAGCTGGGGCGGCCGCACAGGAGCATTAACCTGATGTACTGCTATTATCCGCTGGATAAGGGCTGGCCAACGAGAGCGAGCAAGCTGGATAAAAACGATGGAGTATCGTTTGCGTGGGATTATGCGTATGACGATTATTTTCCGTATACCGGCGGTATCGGAGGAAGCACGGACGGCGAGCCTTTCATATCGATGAAGGATGTAAGGCGGCACGGACAGGATGTCACACTTACAATGACCGTAGACTGCGCTGTGCCCGATGAACATCTCATCCAGGTGGTCAGAGAGCTGAAGCCTTATGGCAGGCTGCTTCTTAGGATAAATCACGAAGCTACGGGCAACTGGTTTGCATTTAACAAGAGGTATACGTATCAGCAGGTCGCTGATTTTTATGTACGCTTCCACAATATAGTCAAACGTGAGGCACCTCATATAAGGACGATATTGTGTATTGGGGGAGAGGCTGCGATGGGCTTAGAAGAGATGCCTTATGAGAAGGAGTTTATGGAAGCTATAAGAGCAGCTGACATATGGTCCGGAGATTATTACCTTGCGTTAAACTGGGGCTGGCCATTCACTATAGCAGAGCGTGGAGGCACCTCACATAAGAGGTATGATGTGAGAGACAGGTTTGAGATAAACAAATATACATACGACAGGTTCTGTCTGATAAACCGCAGCGTTCCCAAACCGCTCGTCATCTCCGAGCTAAATGCCGATGGTGATGTGACAGGACCATATGAACAGGCGGAGATGATGAAGGAGTTCTACTATATGATCAGGGACGAAAAGGCTTCATGGCTCACGGGGATCACCTGCTATCAGTTCAGGGACAGGGGACGTCTCGGACTTGAGCTTGAAGATCCCAACTGTTCTGCCAATGGCATAAAACAGCCATTATTTGATGCTTATAAAGAAATAATTCATGACTCCTATTTTCAGCCGCTTATGCAAACAGGTGACAGTGCGGAACTGCCTGTCACTTTGAGGTGGGGAGGCTCTGAAGATGCCGATGGATTAGCTTTGCCAGTCAGAGTGGAAGGTGCACCTGTATTCTGCGAGGTCATGTTTGACGAGGAAAACCTCAATGCAGTGTTTGAATTTAACGGGAAATGGTTCTACAAAAAACCCGGAGTTAAATCGATCGATCTGATGCCTGCTTTCTTTGAAAAACCATTCAAAGGACCTGAAGAGATAGTGTTCAAGCTTTTTGCGCCGCCGGCCGACGGAATGAACGATCCATCGCAGGGCGATGACTGGGAAGTAAATTATTATACGCAGATAAACAGGATCCCGCAGTTCAGATTAAGATATGAGCCTACCGAACTGAAAAGGTGATCTGTAATCGGGTATGCGTTATAACGAGGCGATAGAGGTAAGGGGACACTCACTTATAGGCAAACACGGCAGCGGTGTCTCCTTACGTCAGCCATTTATCCTTGAACTCCAGTGGTTTATAGGTATCGATATACTCCAGTGCATTGTCAACGTCTGCTGTTATATGATACAGCAGGCTGCTTTCAGGCTTTGCAAATTTTCGTTCCTCTATGTTATCGAACTGCTTGAGCAATGAATCGTAAAAGCCGTTGAAATTGAGGATCACAACAGGCTTATTATGATATTTCAACTGCTTTAATGTGATTATTTCAAGCAGCTCCTCAAGTGTTCCGTAACCTCCCGGAAGCGCTATGAAGGCTTCTGATCGTGCATCCATTATGGATTTCCTCTCTCTCATTCCCTTTGTAACGATCAGTTCATCGCAGGTCTCGTAAACGACGCCCTTCTGATTGAGTGCTTCCGGAATTACTCCGATCACATGACCCTTGCGGCTGTGGACCGCTGTGGCGGTCGCTCCCATAAGTCCGCGCATTCCGCCTCCGAAGAGCAGAATATCGCCGTTTTTTGCTATAGCTTCACCCAGCTTGGATGCAATATCGAAATAGGCATTATCAATAAAGTTGCTTGATGAACTGTAAACACATATTACCTTGTTCATAAAAACCTCCGGCCATTTTCTGTATTTATATTTATTATGATACCATAGGATTCAACCATATATGTTTGTAATAAGCTTCCGGATTTCCCGGATGTATTCCTCGTCGCTGCCACCTGACAAATGCACATCGGGTTCGATGCCCTTGTCCATTATATTGACTTCCCTTACATTCCAGTAGTGGTTTACGATGAAGATCGCCATTTCTCTGTCCTTATCCTCAAAGCCGGTTTGTCCGACTCCCTTTCCAAAAGTATTACCACCAATTACAGTTACATTATCAAGATATGTCTTGAGGCCGAGAGTCACTAGCTCGGAGCAACTGGCCGATTTTTCATCGGTAAGCACGAATATATGCCTGAAACCTATGAATTCATCATCTGAATAGTATGAATCTGAGTATCCGTTATTGTATATCAGATTACATACGACGCAATTCGGGAGCAGGTAATCAAGTATGTTGCAGCCGCTGTTCGTGTCGCCTCCGCTGTTTCCCCGCAGATCGATCACAAGATATTTACTTTCAGGATCCTGTATGCCATCGATAACCTCCAGGAATTCATTTGCTGTTTTACTTGTAAAGCTGCTGATCTTAATGTAAGTGATGCCATTATCCAGCGCTCTGTTTTCCACTGTTTTTTTTGTACACATATTAATGTATTCCCGATAATATTCGTCGTATAGTATGAATGAAAACATGTCGCCTTCTCTATAGACAGTTCCGAATAATTCGCACAGCTCCTCTATGCCGGCACTTCCCTGTGCTTTGAGCTTCTGTTTCAGTATGTTGTATTCATCGTTTGGCTTAAAATACATATAATTCGACTCAATAAAATCTGATACCTGGTCGACTATGCTGAGCAGTCTTTTACCGGCGGTGGTCTTAAGACTTTTGGCGTACTCGTTAGTCAGGTCTCTTTCCAGGACTCTGTCTGCATATTCGACAGCCTGTTGAAAATCACCGTTGTAGAAAAACTCCCATCCCAGACTGACCGTTAAATTCAGATTGTTAGGCAGCTTATTTGATGCCTTTTTGTAATAACTGATCGCTTTTTCTGAATCATTGAGCGCGGAATAAGCATCACCGATAAACCAGGTAATATTTGCATTGTCAAATTTCCTGGCCGAATCCAGAGCGAAATCCAGACATGCGCTATAGCGTTTCCGATAATACAGAGATGCTATCTTTCCCAGATGGGCATCTTCATTCATGGGGTTTCTTTCAACAGCAATACTATAGTTTTTACCTGCAAGCTTGTATTCATATGCGCTATAATATATATCTCCTGCCGTACAGTATACAGAAGGATCGTCTTTGTTTTTTTCTATCATGGCGCTGACCGTATCTGCGGCTTTCTGTTTTTCACCGTTGAGCAGATATGCCTGTGCCTTTATCTTGTATGCATATTGATAAGTACTGTTATTTTGGATGGCCAGATCTGCGAATTTTACAGCTTTGTCGGCGGATCCGCTGTAATAATGGAATTCGGCTGCATTGCACAGCAGTGTGTAATCCTCAGGGTTGATCAGTAAAGCATTTTCATAGAGCTTAGCCGCTTTATCAGCAGCACCGACACTTCTGTAGTACTGCGCCATGGAATCTACTGCAAACGTATGGAAGGGCTCGATATCAAGAGCTTTATCAATACACTCCTTAGCTTTTGCCGCATCGTTTTCACCGTAAAGGTAACATAGTCCGAGATATGTCCAGCCGTCAGGGTCCTTCTTCTCAAGACCAGTATATTTAGTAAATGATTCCAGAGCTTTATCATATTCACAGTTATCATATTTCACCATTCCCAGGCCGTAATGAGCATATTCGTTACTATCGGATATTTTTATAGCAAGGATGTAGGACTCTTCTGCCTCGTCTGTATAACCCAGCGCATATAGTGCGTTACCGTGGTTCAAATATTCCTCGGTGCTGTTGGGCAGGATATCGAGGCCTTCTTCTATGTAGTCCAGTGAAGCTGAGTATTCCTCCAGATTGTAGCATGCGCAGCTCAAATTACAGTAGAGAGAATCCCTTACATTGCTTTTAGGATTCAAAACCAGCCCTTGCAGCAGCACCGCCTTTGCCTCGCTGTACTTTCCCTCTCCCAGCAGTTTGTTGCCCCGCTCATTGCAATTATATGCGGCAGATGAATCTCCGCCAAAGGTGATCTCCTTGATGAAATCCAAGCCTTCGGTCAGTTCGGTATTTTCATCCCATACAGCCCGGTCCAGGTTCAGATTGTTATACTGTGTTATTATCACCGCACATATGATAGCAGCGGCAGCAATGATCTTCAAAGATGAAGTATATATGTGTCTTACAGTACAGCCGGACTTACTATCCCATTTTGTAGTTTTCTCAGCAGTTAATTTGTTTTTGGAATAAGCCAATCCGAGTATGAACAGCGGAGGTATACCGGCCTGAATACCATACAGCCATACCAGAAGACTTCGTTTGAGCGCCTTTGGCAATGCCGGCTTGTTTCCATATTCTTCTCTGACTGATACACCGAGCAACCACTTGCCGGGTGTGGTGCCCAGGATGGAGAGCAGGAAAGCTTCAACAAACACCCAGAGGAAAATGGCGGTTATATACAGCAGTAGCCCCTTTGAAAAATCAATTTTAATATCAGCAGCCAGGCTTGCCGATTCAAAAACTATTACTTCAAATAATATATAGTCAATCAGCCTTGCCCATAGTCTTACCCCCGGTCTTATCTCGATATAATCAAAAGGGTTGTGTTCAAACTCATTGCCGGGAACTCCAGAATTATTCATACATTATTATCTCCTATCGACAATATATATCTATATAGACCAATTTTACCTAATATTTTCAATTAGGGCAACACATGTTCGATGTTTGTGACATCGCTGTCTGAATGACATAATGTCACACCTTGACCGTGTATCCAGTTTGGTCTATTATGAAATCAACCAAATGAATGGAGTTGCGAAATGAAAAAGCTTGAAACAATAAAAACATATTATGAAGACAACATGTCCAAGAACCTGCCCGAGTACGGCATTCTTGGGTGGGAAAGCGAGAAGGCGCAGCAGCTGAGATTCGATATGCTGCTGTCGGCGGTGGACCTTGAAGGGAAGTCATTGCTGGATATAGGCTGCGGTACAGGGAATCTGCTGGAGTATATCATCAGCAAAGGGCTAAATGTAAAATACACAGGTATTGATATATTAGGAAAAATGATCGATTTGGCAAAGAGCAAGGGGCTTCCCGGTGAATTCCTCCATGCGGATATTTTCAAGCACAGCTTGTTTGGCGCAAAATCGTTTGATGTTATCTATACCTCAGGCATATTCAATCTGAACCTGGGAAATAACATAGAATTTTTAAAAAACGCCGTAGGGATGTTTTTGGAGCTGTCAAGGCAAGCCGTCGTTTTCAATCTGCTGCATAAGGATTCTCCGGACAGGGAGGATAAGTACTTCTATTTCAGTCCTGATGAAGTCAAGGAGCTTCTTGAAGCTTACTCGGACAGAATCGCCCGTGTGAGGTTTATAGAAGCTTATTTAAAGAATGATTTCACTGTAGTCATACACAAAGTGTAATGAGGCGATAGATGTACACCGTCACTCAACGCATTTTCAGCCATTCATGCAGGCGAGCAGCAAGCCTTGCTTGCGATCAGCCTTGTAGAAACACTGCTATATTACGATATATCCTTTGAAAGATTTGTAATTCTTACGGTGTACATTTTAAGAATTATTTTCAGCAAACGAATTTTTTTCTTTGAACGATGCGTTATAAGGAAAGGGGGTATCATATGGGTCAAGAGAAATTTACTTTCAAGGGTTCAGATAAAAGAGAGGTTTGTGCATGGCTTTGGGGAGATGCATCTGAACAGCCTGCGGGGGTCCTGCAGATTTTCCATGGGATGGCAGAGCATGCTGCGAGATATACCGAGTTCGCACAATATTTGAATACGCAGGGGATTTTTGTATATGCTTGTGATCAGCGCGGGCATGGCTTGACGGGTGAGATGAACAAGGACCTTTCTCATCTTGAAAGCGGTGGATTCAACGGCATAATAAAGGATCAGAGGGTATTATCGGAATTGATCAGAGAAAAGCATCCGAATGTTCCATTATTTATATTAGGGCATAGTTTTGGATCGTTTCTTGCCCAGGAATACACAAAAAGGTATGCTGACAGCATAGCAGGTGTGATACTTACCGGCTCGTCGCTGTTGAAGAGCATGGAAATAAAGGCAGGACTCCTGCTGGTATCGTTATCGATGCTGTTTGGCAAACGCAGGCAAAACAGACTGTTGGATCTTCTGGTTTTTGGGAGCTATAACAGAAGGGTATCCCATCCCGCAAGTAAATTTTCCTGGCTCAGCCGCGACATGGAACAGGTTCTGAAATATGAAGAGGATCCCTTCTGCGGCATGGTGATGAGTACAGGCTTTTTTCATTGTTTTTTTACCGGTCTTTCAGATTTGTTTATCAACAGTGATGATGCAAAAATAAAAACAGACCTTCCTATCTGCATTTTATCCGGAGGCAGTGATCCTGTCGGTAAATATGGCACAGGTACAACAACGCTGTATGAGCGATATAGGAATGCCGGATGTAAGGACATCTTTTTCAAGCTTTACAAGGGTGCGCGGCATGAGATCATCAACGAAATCAATCGTGAAGAGGTATACAGGGAGATATCCGCATGGCTCAATAAGTGCATTGCAAAAACAGAGCATTTCACAAATGCTGATGCCTAAGCAGGAATTGATAATGATAATGACCTGACATAAATTATACTATCCTGTACCGAACCCATGTCATACCACTGCGCCCAGCAGCAGGACTCCTTCATTTTCCCGGTATATGCCAGGCAGCTGGCTAAAGGGAATGGGGTTTACGCCTCTTCCCACCTCAACTGTATAGCCTGGTCTGCGGTATTCCTGCAGGAACCAATCCTTATATCCTGCATAGGCGGCTTCAGCCGTACCCGCCTCAACAGCATAGCCCGTTATCGCCGCAAACTGATTAGCGATCGTCAATGCTATCGGAGGAGCGTAATTTTCGAATTGCCAATATATGACTTCGCCCTGAGTGTGATAGGCTATGACAATGCGGAAATTGTGAGCGCTGGTGAATTCGACCATTGCCCTTGACTCGGGTTCCGATAATGGAGCTTCTCCGCCATAATCCCGGGGACCGGGACTTGTGATGCCCTGTTCGATTTCCTCCTGCTTTTCACGTTCCCATTCGGCAGGGTAATTCAGATTCAGATCAACTCCGCGAATATTTGCCTTCCAGACGCTAGGCAGCGGCAATCCTGTCCTGTTAAGACGTGCCGCATTAATGAATGCCGGATCGTCATAATTTGGCCAATAGGCAACCAGGTCGACACCATCCGGATTAACCAGTGGTATTATATAAATACTTGTAAGGCTGTACAACTCACGGATATTGTAGCCTTGAATGCTTCCTCCGACCGAATAGGCTTTGGCATAATTTTCAATAAACTTCATAAGCATGGGTGTCGTTATCGATTCATTTGCATGATGGGACGCATTATAGGAGACCTCTCTGCTGCCTGTTCCAAGCCTTACATAATACAGCTCACGACCCATCACGCTCCTACCTATTGAGCCTGTTTCAAGGAAGGGGTATCTTGCTTTGAGCCCTTGTATCTGCCTTTGTACGATCTCATATGTAGGTGCGACATCAAGTGTTACAACGTCTATACCATAGGGAACAGTAAGCCGTTGGCCTACTGTTATTAAATTCGGATCGATCCCCGGATTTGCTGTAATTATAGCATCCACTGTTGTGTAATAAGCCCGAGCTATCTGATACAAGGTATCGCCAGGCCTTACCGTGTATGTATCATAACCTCGCAGAAGCCTGTCGAGTACGGACCATGTCGCCGGCCCGACTATTCCGTCAGCCGCAAGCCCGTTGTTTGTCTGAAAGCCAACTACAGCCTGGTATGTTCTTGAACCAAATATGCCATCCACTGTGCCGGCGTTGTAACCTATCCTGTTTAACAGGCTTTGGACGAGTCTGACATCCGGTCCCGTAGAACCGCGGGAAATTGTCTGCATTAAAAACACCAACCTTGTTCTGTACCGGCATCTGTACAGACCGTAGAATTGCCGGCATCAGTATTTATAACGATCGTTCAAAGAAAAATGGACATATATCGCCTCGGTATAACTGTCCAGGTACTGTCAGGACCATCAGTGCCATTTGTTAAGGTCATGCCTTTGATATACATACCCTTATCAAATGACTGCTCCGGACCTAATTTTCCAGCGGCCTGTATAGTCATTATCAGTATATTGTGATCTGCTGTCAGATGTGTTCATGTTCTTGATATTTGCTCATATTTGGGATACAATCAAAAAAACAGATTTTGGAGCCTTCATTCACCGCCGACCACACAGATCAGCGTTACTGGAGGTACCGACGAGGCCGCCATGGAGAATAATAGTTACAAGGATGTGCTTCAGCACAACTCAAAGCTCCTTACCACGCTGCTGGATGTATCTAATCTTGTCTCATCTACGATGGAGCTGAGACCGCTGCTTGAGGCTATACTGGATAAGCTCAGGACGATAATTGAATACAGGGATGCAAAGATATTTATATCCGAAGGTGATTTTGTAAGAGTGATAGCTCACAGATCATCTCTGCAGCCTGGACAGGAAAGCTCATACCCGCTGCCTTTGCGCAGAGATATAATCATGGGAAGAGAGCCTGTAGTTATTGACGACCTGTTGTCGGCTGAAGAACAGGCGGCCGTATTCAGAGAGAATATGTATGCATATATGGACACGGTGTTCAAAGATGCAAGATGCTGGATGAGCCTGCCTATGGTATACAAGGACAATGTCATTGGTATCCTTACACTTGACCACACCGAACCGGGGTTTTATAAAACTTATCATGTCGAGCTTGGAACTGCTTTTGCAAATCAGGCAGCTATCGAATATGAGAATGCCAAGCTTTATAACGAAACGGTCAAAAGGGCTGATGAGGTAAAAACACTGTTCAGCATACAGCAGGCGATTACAAGCCGGTTGGAGCTGGATTCCGTGCTCAGGCTCATAGCCGGCGAGGCGAGAAGGCTGACTCATGCGGATTCTACTGCTGTCTTTCTTGTGGAAGGAGAGGATTTGGTACCTGCTGTTTTCTCGGGTGCAGGACCGATGGAACCGTCAAATATGCGAATACCTGTCGATGGTTCTGCTATGGGAGAAAGCTTGTATCGTCACGAATCGGTCATATTTAGTAAGGAATGTATGGAGTGTGTGCAGGAACAGAAGCTGCTTGACTCTGCTTCGATGAATACATGCCTTCTTGTGCCCCTGATGGCAGGCTCGAGAGCTGTTGGCGTCATTGCCGCCTTCAGCAGGTCGGAGAGTGAATTTGATGCGGAGGACGAGAGAATATTTAATATGTTTGCTCCGAGCGCTGTTATTGGTATAGAAAATGCAAGTATGTATGAAGAGGAAAAAAGAAGGCTGCAGGAAAATGAACAGAGAAGGCATGTGGCCGAAGGCCTGAAGGATATACTCAGAGCCTTGAATTCAAACAGGTCTCTTGAGGATATACTTGGGTTTATAATCAGGGAGGCTGCCAGACTGCTGCATGCAGATGCAGCGGCACTCTTCAGGCTGGATGATAGTAAGGCGTCTCTTTCGGTTGTGGCGTCCTTTGGTCTGCCGCACCTTGAAAATGTCGAAAATACTCAAAGTGTAAAAGCAGAAATACTGAGAAAGGCATTTGTTGAAAGAAGGCCTATAGTTAAAACTGATATTTCTCAAATTAATGCTCCTGTTAATGCTCATCCGGTTCTGGATAAGCATATGAACTGGCTCAGGGACAACTGCTGTATGATGACGGCAGTTCCGCTGATCTGCAAGGATGAGGTGTATGGCGGTATCACGCTCTACTTCAAGCGTGATGGAAAGCATGAGGATAGGGCTGTCTCAAGGGAGGATATCAGTCTGGCCATGTCATTTGCCGATCAGGCTGCGCTGGCGATTGACAATACCAGGCTGAAAAAGCAGGCTGAGGAGACGGCAGTGACAGCTGAAAGGAACAGGCTTGCCCGCGACCTTCATGATGCGGTCACGCAGACATTGTTTTCGGCCAGCCTCATTGCAGAGGTGGCCCCCAGGATATGGGAGCGGAACAGAGATGAAGGAATGAAAAGGCTTGAGGAGTTAAAGCAGCTGACCCGCGGTGCATTGGCGGAAATGAGGACGCTCCTTTTCGAACTTAGGCCGGCCACGCTCATTGAGGCTCCGCTTGAAGAACTGCTGAAGCAGTTGGGCGAAGCTGTTACCGGACGTTCACGTATTCCTGTGAAGCTCGATATCGGAGGTGCAGTCAAGCTTCCATCAGAGGTGAAGATTGCATTTTATCGGGTCGCTCAAGAAGCTTTGAACAATATATCAAAGCACTCGGGGGCAAAAAATGCGGTTCTGCAGCTCAATGCCAATGAGGATATGCGCCTTGGCATTATTGTTGCGGAGCTGAGCATCACTGACGATGGAAAAGGCTTTGATCCGCAGCAAGTTAATTCAGGTCATTTCGGCCTTGGAATAATGAAGGAACGGGCAGAGACAGTCGGAGCCGAGCTTAAGATCAAATCAGAGTTCGGCTCAGGAACGAGAGTCGAGCTTGAATGGGTTGGCAACAAACAAAGCGTTTAATGGGTAATGATCGGAAATGGTTAATATATTGTGGTTAATTTTTTATAAAGGTGGGCAGTACAATGGGTAATGATCGGATCAGAATAGTCATTGTTGATGACCATAATGTGGTAAGAAGCGGATTGGGAGCTTTTTTGCAGGTGTTTGAGGATTTTGAGCTTGCAGGAGAAGCTTCCAACGGCAAGGAAGCGCTTGAGGTATGTGCCTCTTTTCATCCGGATGTGGTCCTGATGGATCTTGTGATGCCGGTGATGGACGGAGCGCAGGCGACAAAGCAAATAAGAGAGCAGTTTCCAGATATACAGGTCATCGTTCTTACAAGCTTCAAGGAGGATGAGCTGATAGAAGGTGCGCTGCAGGCGGGAGCCATAGGCTACCTGCTCAAGAATGTGTCTGCAGATGAACTTGCAGATGCGATACGTTCAGCTTATATGGGGCGTCCGACATTGGCGCCTGAGGCGACACAGGCACTTATAAAGGCGACAGGCCGCAGGCAGAAGCATGTGGATGAGCTCACGCCGAGGGAATTGGAGGTACTGTGTATGATGGCTGACGGACTGAATAATCCTGAGATAGGTGAAAAGCTTTTCGTCAGCAGATCGACAGTGAAGTTCCATGTGAGCAGCATCCTTTCCAAGCTGGAAGCGGGCAGCAGGACTGAGGCCGTGGCTATAGCGCTGCAGAAGAAGATAATAAAGGCATGACGGCGAATTATGCGCCGCTGCCGGTCTGCACATGCGGGTGAGTGCCGGTGTCAGGGGCGGACCGCCAGCGGCATTTATTTCGGTTTTGTTTCCAAGCACAAGCCATGTGCTCCTATTTCGGTGATAAGGAAGTATACAGCTAAGAAGTCGTCTCTCACAGGTATTGCAGTTCCCTCCATATAACTATGTATATAGCAGTGGTGCTTTAGGGCAGGAAACAAAACCTCCACAAACGCCGCTGCCGGTCTGCACATGCGGGTGAGTTACTGCGGGTCTGTGCATGTATGTGGGTTAACCTGGTCAGGTGGCCAGGTACAAGACCGGCCAGCAGGCCAAAAATAATCCCCCCAGATGATTGAAGTATCAGGGAGGATTTTTTATTACAATTTATACATAATGATAAATTGCAGGCATAATGTCTGAAACGGGGTGAGCCCATGAAGGTTTTAATTGCTGATGACCAGACAGATGTGAGAAATGCGCTGAAGGTTCTTCTTGAACAGGAAGAAGGATACTTTATAATACATGAAGCAGACAATATCGAGAGCTTGTATTCGCAACTGGAGAAAACAGAGCCCGATTTACTGTTGTTGGACTGGGAGCTTTCAAATAGTGATATGGCTGATATTATTCCGAAGATAAGAAAGCTGGCGCCATATGGCATCAGCATAATAGCTCTCAGTGTCAGTCCGGAGGCGCAAGCCAATGCAAGGTGTGCAGGCGCTGATGCGTTTGTTAGTAAGGGAGATAATTCTGACAGGCTGCTGTCTGTTATATATACTATGATGTGATCGTCTCTGCCATAACGAGGAGTATAATGTCTCTTACCTCTCAAAGTATTTTCAGCCCTTCGGGTTGAAAAACGCTTGGTGGCGGATACAGATTTGCCTTTCAGATATTTTCTTTCGATCAATCGAAAGAAAACAATCGAACAGAAAACGATGCGAGGCTGGCCTTGTGGCCAGGTGGTGACTGAACAGATGGATGGTGAAAAAACTAAACATCCGGACTGCTCGAATTCCGTTCTCCTGGCCGATGTGACACAGATAACAACCATATATAATAAACTTAGTTAAAGAAATAACATTCCACTGGGACAGCTTAAGCAGCATGTAATGTGGAATTGATCAATCGGAGGTTGTTGAAATGAAGAGAACTGATTCCGAATTGGCGGCAAGATGCCTGAATGGTGACAATGATGCCTTCTCTGAGCTTATAACGAGGTATAAAAGGCTGATCTACTCAGTTGCCTGTAAGTTTTCAAAGGACAGCGAAGAGATAGATGATATGGCTCAGGATGCTTTCATTAAAATCTACAGATCGCTTTCCAAATATGATGACAAGTACAAGTTTTCGACCTGGAGCGTGAAGGTTGCGACCAACATTTGCCTGGACCATGTAAGACGTAAAAAATTCAACTTGGTTTCTCTTGATGAGATAGAGAGTTTTACAGGCAGTACATGCAATACGCCTGAAGAGTATTACCTGAAGAAGGAGAAATCCCAAGTACTGCAGGATGCTATTGATGGCCTGCCGGAAATTTACAGAGTTCCAATTGTCTTATATCATCAAAAGGGAATGTCATACAAGGAAATAGCCGAGCATCTTGGGAAACCCATGTCAATAATAAAGAACAGAATTTTCAGGGCAAGGCATGCACTGAGGGAAAATCTGCTCACGGCAGTATCATAGGATTCGCAGGCCGCACGGCCTGCATAGCTGCCGCCCCCCTGTTTGTGTACCAATAAGCTTGACTGTCAGGTTTACAAAAACTATAATGATATTTGACGGCCGGCAATACGTTTTTTTGAATTATATGGGGGTTAGTGGATGAGAAGTATTTATATTGTATTAACAGCGACCGGTACTTTGTTTTCCAAATGCATAGGTTTGTATACTAAAGCCAGATATAATCATGTGTCTCTTTGCATTGATTCAGATATAAATGAATTTTACAGCTTCGGCAGAAAAATAAGATGGTTCCCGCTCTATGGGGGGTTTGTGACCGAGCATAAGGACAGCGGACTGTTTAAAGCCTTTGGAAACACTATGTGTTCTATATACAAGCTTGATATAGATGATTACAAATTCTATTTGCTTGAGCACAACATCAAGCTGTTTATCCGGAACAGAAGGAGATATGGATATAACCTGCTGGGGTTATTTGGTGTTATGCTGAACATACCGATGAAAAGGAAGAACAAATTCTTTTGTACACAGTTTGTAGCGACAATGCTGCAGAGCAATGGCATATATGATTTCGGAAAGGATCTGTCTCTTGTCACACCTCATGATTTTTATGATATTCCAGATATTGTGATGGTTTATGAGGGAAGGTTATCCGAGCTTGGGCTAAGCCTTCCGTCGGGCGATCTTGCTGTTCATGTTTGATAAAAGACAAAAAAGTGGTCTGATATCCAGTTGGATACCAGACCACTTTCATAAGTGCGCCTAAAGGGCGTACGTTCTGCCGGATCAGTATACAAATACCATCCGTCCTATCCATGCCTTTATCGGTTTTGACCAGAGCCATTTGTTCGTTGCGCTGTCATCGAAGTAGAAGAGCGCACCATTGCTCGGATCACTGCCGCGCAGAGCCTCGAGTGCGGCATTTCTGTCCTGCTGAGTGGCCGGCTTTTTGATCATGCCGTTTTCAACAGGAGTGAACTGATAATAGCCGTTGCTGCTTACTTCATTTATGACAGAGGTGATAGTATTGGGAAACTTATTACTCTTTATCCTGTTTACTATGACCGCTGCAACACCGACTTTTGCGGCATATGGTTCACTTTCAGCCTCGGCCTTTATCAGTCTTGCAAGCAGATCAAGTTCAGTCTGTGTATATGATACGACCGCTTTGCCGCTGGCTGCGCCTGAATTTGTGCTGCCGGCTGTTGACGGGATGTTGAGCTTCTGTCCGGGATAGATCATATTGTCCCATTTGTTGTTGGCCTTTCTTAGCTGCGCCAGTGAAACACCGTACCAGCCTGCTATACGACTGAGTGTATCACCGCTCTTAACTGTATGCGTACGTGCTCGCACATAAAGCCACTGCCCAGGATAGATAATGCTGCCGGACAGTTTATTGTCAGCTCTGATAACATCAGCTGAAGTGCTAAACATTACGCCTATCTTATACAGCGAATCATTGGGCTGTACCGTATAGCTTGCGCCGAAGGCAGTGGCTGCCAATAGTGCGATTGTAATAACAGTACCAATTATAAATGATACTGTCCTCTTGAAAATATTCATTTTATCCCCCTTTCGCCTCCGAGGTTAGTTGACGGGTTCGGGTCGAGGCAACCCTACTCTTTTGAGATTCACCCATTGACGGCTGGGAAGTGCTCCCATACGTCTTTTTACTGCTTAATCCCCCGTACTCCTTGCGGAGATTCGGCTTTGTGTTTTTATTCAGTTACTTCTGTTTGATTTTCTTGTAATATTGAAGTAACCTTTTATGTCGACCTGTATTCTAACAGAGAATGGACCTCATTTTCCATGCTATATTTGTGGCAGGGTTGGTAGTATAATGAAAGTGGGGATACCTCAGCAAGGGGCAGAGCTGCGGTGGAAGAGGAAAGGGAAGGGGACACCTCAGTAGGAGGTCATCCACTGTGAAAGAGGAATGTCCGCTAAATCGGGAGGGGTTGTATGGCATACGGATTGGTATTGGAAGGCGGAGGAGGACGCGGAGCATATCAGATAGGAGCCTGCAAGGCTATAGAAGAGATGGAGCTTGAGATATCGATGGTCGCAGGTACCTCTGTCGGAGCTCTCAATGGAGCAATGGTGGTACAGGGAGATATCGACAAAGCCTTTGATATCTGGTATGAATTAAGGCCTGACCGTGTTATAAAGCTAGCAGTGGATCATATGGAAGGGTATACGGGAAATGGTTTCAGGCCGGAAGCGTTAAGAAAATTTGCAAGCCATATAAAAAGAGTACTCAATGAAGGCGGTCTCAATGTAGAGCCGCTGGAAAAGCTGGTTAAAAGCGTTATCGACGAAGAAAGGATCAGAGGTTCGAAGATCGGATTTGGGGTAGTCACAGTCGATCTTACGGCGCGCAGAGCAGTTGAAATCTATAAAGAGGATATGCCTGAAGGACAGCTTGTTGACTACGTGATCGCCAGCGCCAGCTTTCCTGCGTTCAAAAGAACGATTATAGACGGCCGGACATTCATAGACGGAGCCCTTTATAATAATTTGCCGATAAACCTGGTGAGCGGTAAAGGGCTAAAGGACATAATCATACTAAGGACATACGGGATGGGAATAAAGAGGCGCGTGGATACGAGGGGGTTGAATATCATTAGCATTTCACCCAGCGAGAGTCTGGGCTCTACTATGGATTTCAGCAACAGGTCAGTGCGAAAAAACCTGAAGCTGGGCTATGATGATGCGTGCAGAGTACTGGAGAGATATTTAGCCGGCAGTACTGCGATAAATGGAGTGAAAGCTGCAGCTAGCGTTGAAAAAACAGAATAAATAACATGGCATTAAGCTGCCGCCACCGGTTCTGTGTACAAGCAGAGAATAATTTAGCACCGATGAGGAATTATTTGGAACACAACATGAATATCACCGTTTCAGGGTATGCTATATGAACGTAAATAAGCATGGAACGGTGATTTTTTCGAATGATCTTATTAATTGTGGCTACATATGTTATTTTGATAGGTCTTATTGCTTATCTGCTTGCGGCACTTCATTCCCGCAGCTCTGAATGTGCGGCGGAGATCAGGGACACCACTCTGGATGCTGCTGAACTGCAAAAACATGCAGCCGAGATTGCAAAAAACCACCCGGTAGGCAGGTTCAGCAAAAGCTTAAACTGGCTTACGCGCAGACTAAGTGACAACTATAATCTGATTACCGGTGTTTATAAGTCCCTTAACAGGGATATCAGAGAATCGTTTCCTACTGCTCCTTCGGCAGAATGGCTGCTGGACAACTTCTACATAATCGAGGAGCAGGCCAAGCTGATCAGGAGGAATCTGTCCAGAGGCCGATATTCCAGGCTGCCTGTTTTGAAAAGGGGCTATCTTAAAGGCTATCCGAGAGTTTATGCTATAGCGCTGGAGATAGTAGCCCATTCTAACGGAAGTATAGATGAAAAAAGCATAACCTCATTTATACAGGCATATCAGTCACAGGCTTTGCTTTCAATAAGCGAGCTTTGGGCTGTTCCGCTTATGCTTCGCATCGCTCTGATAGAAAGCATAAGGAATACCTGTGATACTATAAAAACGTCAAGACAGGAGTGGCACAGAGCGGAAGCGCTGGTACCTAAAATAGTTGCTGCCGGATCCGATGAACGGCAGATTGGGCTGATACTCAGCAGAGAACTGGAAAGCTTGAGTATCACACCATCATTTACCGAGCATTTGACCAGAAGGCTCAGAAAACAGGGTAAAATGCTGTCAACAGTTACCGCTCTGCTTGATCAGAGACTGAAAAGCGACATCACATCGACCGCTGAACTCACTGGCGCAGAGCACCAGATACAGGCTGAGACACAAGTTGCCATCGGAAATTCCATTACCGGGCTCAGACTGATTTCAGAGCTTGATTGGTCGGATATATTTGAAACGTTAAGCAAGGTCGAACAAATACTCCGAAAGGATCCTAACGGCGTCTATGCACTCATGGATTTTGAGTCCAGGGACTATTACCGTCACGAGGTTGAGAAACTAGCCAGGGCATTCAGAATAACTGAAATTCAAGTTGCCGAAAGAGCTGTTGGCTGTGCGGAGAAAGGCTCAGGTAACAGCCCGAAGGATCATGTAGGGTTCTATCTTGTAGGAAAAGGCCGGAAAGTTCTGCTGGAGCAGATAGGCAGGACGGTCAAAAGGAAGCGTTGGCTTCATTTCAGCTCATTTGAGAAACCTAAAAGCTTATATATCGGCAGTGCCATCTTTTTTACAGTTTTCCTGGTAACATATTTCATGTATTACTCAGGGACACATGACGGGACGGCATCATTATTCTGGCCTGCATTAACAGCGCTCATCGTCCTGATACCATGCAGCGAACTGGCGATAAACCTGTCAAATACAATAACAAGCCATATATACACTCCTGTCATGCTTCCGAAGATGGAGCTTAAAAGCGGTGTTCCTGCAGATATGACATCGTTTGTTATCACACCTGCACTGCTGACAAGTCCTTCAAGAGCAAGGGAACTGGTACAACAGATGGAGGTGCATTACCTGGCAAACAGAGAAGCAAATCTCTTTTTTGCCCTCGTAGGCGATTTTAAGGATGCTGATTCAGAGGTAATGGGACACGATGATGATATAACAGCGGCAGCCTTGGAGGGTATTGAAGAGCTGAATGGAAAATATGCATCCGGAAGGGTTCCGATCTTTTATTACGTTCATCGAAGCAGGAAGTACAACGAATCACAGCACAGATGGATGGGATGGGAGCGCAAGAGGGGAGCTATAGTTGAATTCAACAGGCTTTTAAGAGACGGCGGCAGCACAGGCTTCAGTATTGTTTCAAGTGATATTTCAGTACTTGGGCATGTAAGATACGTAATCACGCTGGATGCAGATACAAGCCTTCCCATGGGTGTTGCCAGAAGGCTGATAGGAACGATGGCACATCCCTTGAACAAGGCGGTTTTTGATGAAACTGCAGATAAGGTGACTGAAGGCTATGGAATCCTGCAGCCAAGGATCAGTGTAAGTATACCTGGTGCGAACCGTTCCCTGTTTACCAGGATATTTGCCGGTCAGGGCGGGATCGATCCGTATACTACTGCTGTTTCCGATATATATCAGGACTTATTTGATGAGGGAATTTTTACAGGAAAGGGTATCTATGATGTAGACATATTCTCACGTTCACTGCACGACACCATCCCGGACAATACCGTGCTCAGCCATGACCTGTTGGAAGGGTGCTTTCTGAGGGCTGGATTGGTGAGTGATATAGAGCTTGTGGATGGATATCCCGGCAGCTACAGCTCGTTTGCCGCCAGGCTTCATCGATGGGTAAGAGGCGACTGGCAGCTGCTGCCCTGGCTGGGACGCTATGTGAGGCATAGAAACGGAACCAGAGTGAAAAACAGTATTTCAGTTCTTTCTAAATGGAAGATACTCGACAATATGCGAAGGAGCCTATTGTATCCTTCGTTGTTTGTCCTCTATGTGTGTGGTATCGTTTTGCTTCCCGGAAGTATTTTTTCATGGACCGGATTTGCGCTGCTCGTGACAGCATCTCCGCTAATAAACGCTTTCATCAATTCTCTGCTTACCGGCAGTCTGTACTTTCAGGACAGCAAGACCAACTCCACTGTGATCTCAGGGGTAAAAGCGGCAATTTATCAGTCCTTGTTTCTGTTTATGATGATTCCGCACCAGACATACATTATGCTGGATGCTGTATTCAGGACGGTATACAGAGTGTCCTATTCACACAGAAATATGCTGGAATGGGTGACGGCTGCAGATGCAGAAGCACGGGCGTCAAATAGCGCGGCAGGCTACTATAAAAAGATGTGGTTTTCTTTGCCGGCTTCGGTAATTGTTATCACGGCAGCACTTTTTTTGCCTTACGCCAGTATAATCCCTGCTGCGGTCGCATCGATAGCTTGGCTTGCGGCACCGTTTGCAGCATATCTGATCAGCAGACCTTCAGTCAAAAAACAAAGCAGGTTGGCTGATAAAGATATTGAGATGCTAAGGAGGATATCGAGGAAAACGTGGAGATATTTTGAGGATTTCTCAACTGATAATGAAAACTTTCTGCCTCCCGACAATTTTCAGTTGGATCCGCACAAGGGCACAGCCCACAGGACATCACCCACCAATATCGGAATGCTGCTGCTTTCTGTTCTTTCAGCTATGGACATGGGATATATAGGGGTTGACGGCATGGCTTGGAGGCTAGACAGGATAATCAGTACGATGGAGGAGCTGGAGAGATGGAAGGGCCACTTTTACAACTGGTATGACACCTTGACATTGGAGACGCTCAGACCGCTTTATGTTTCTACTGTAGACAGCGGAAACCTTGTTGGATATATGATGGTCCTCAAGGAAGGCCTCTTTGAATATCAGCACAAAGTAATGCCCAATAGTGCCATGGCGATGGGAATCTGTGATACTGCAGGCCTTTTGGGCAATGATGCAGATGGTTATAAGACAGAACAATTACATCGTTTGATTACACAGGGTATCGATGATATCCGGGAATGGAAAAAAATACTTGAGCATATGGGATCCCTTTCAAACCGTCAGTCAGAGATGGAAAACATCGATGATGACGGATGGACTAGAAAGCTCTCAGAAATGATAATGGAATTCTCCGACGAGCTTTATTCGTATTATCCTATTTTGAAGAATACAGATTGCATTGATGTGCTGAAAGAATACGGAGCAGATATGGCCAGCGATATATATGCTCCAGCATCACCTGCCGAGCTTCTGGTGCGCTACAAAAGGGCTGCCGCGCTGCTGGAGGGTACAGACCATCCAGGGAAATTGTCAGCCGTAAATGGTATTGATTCCGACCGGCGTGATGAATTGCTGTCTCTTCTGAGACAGGGTATCAAACACATAGAAGACAGGATGGAGCAGTACGAAAAACTGGCTGAACGTATCTCGAGGATAATAGACGAGACAGAGTTCATGCCGTTGTTTGACAAGAAGAGGTTATTGTTTTCTATAGGCTATAATGTCGAGGACGGACATCTCAGCAAATCATACTATGATTTGCTCGCCTCTGAAGCCAGACAGGCAAGCTTTATTGCCATAGCAAGGGGAGAAACCGACAGAAGGCATTGGGTGCGTCTTGGGAGGAAACTGACTGCCTCCGATGGAGGAAGAGGTCTGGTCTCCTGGACAGGCACTATGTTTGAATATCTGATGCCTCTGCTTATCATGCGAAATTATGACAACACGATACTGGATGAAACGTATTCGTTCGTGGTTAAAAAACAAAGAAAGTACGGGAAAAACCGGGCAATTCCCTGGGGCATATCAGAATCGGGGTACTGTGCACTTGACTTCAACCTCAATTATCAGTACAAGGCTTTCGGTGTGCCGGAGCTTGGGCTAAAACGCGGACTTGCCAACGACATGGTAGCTGCGCCGTATGCATCGCTGCTTGCGTTATGTATTGATCCTGTCTGTGTAGTTGAAAACCTGAAAGAACTGCAGCATTTGGGTATGGAGGGTGTATGCGGTTTTTATGAGGCAGTTGACTTTACGCCTTCAAGACTGGATGCAGACAACAGGTACAGCATCGTCAAGAGTTATATGGCTCATCACCAGGGTATGAGCCTTGCAGCGCTGAACAATTTCTTTAATGCAGGTATACTGCAAAAACGTTTCCACAATATACCGGTCGTAAGATCCGCAGAATTGCTGCTGCAGGAAAAGGTCCCCGGAAGGGTCTTGTATACCAAGGAATACAAGGAAGAAAGCATAAGCCGGGTCAGAAGGAATGACCATGTGGATGCGGAAGCGGTCAGAACATATGGAACGCCGAAATTACTTCCTCCCAACGTGCATTTGCTGACGAACGGCGAATACTCGGTGATGCTGACCGACGGGGGATGCGGATACAGCAAGGCTGGTGATCTTGCTGTCAATAGATGGACACATGACTATTTCGACAAAAAGGGCTTCTATATATTTATCGAAAATATCAACAGTAATACTGCATGGTCAGCGACATATGAGCCTTATGGCCAGGAGCCTGATAAATACCGGGTCGTGTTTTCTCCCGACAAAGCTGAGTTTATGCGAAGGAACGGCAATATCGAATCACATTTGGAGATCACTGTTTCTCCCGAGGACAATGCCGAAATAAGAAGGATTTCGGTGACGAATCACAGTGAGCATGTGAGGATGGTGGAGCTTACCAGTTACTTCGAGGTCGTTCTGGCTCAGACACAGGAGGATGCGTCTCATCCGGCCTTCAGCAAGCTTTTCGTAAGGACAGAGTATATAAAAGAGCATAAATGCCTGCTTGCAGCAAGAAGGCAGAGAAAGGAAGGTCAGAAGCAGCTGTGGCTGGTGCATACGATGTCGGTGGAAGGGGATCAGACAGTCGGTGAGGTCCAGCATGAAACGGACAGGATGAAATTCATCGGCAGGAACAGAGACATCACAAATCCTGAAGCCATGGATCCAGATCAGCCTCTCAGTGGTACCAGCGGTTCTGTACTGGATCCTGTAATGAGCCTGAGAAGGCGGATAAGAATCGAACCGGGAGCTACTGTCAGAGCAGTATACACTGTGGCAACAGCGTGCTCGAGAAAAAATGCCATGGAGCTGGCCGAAAAATACAATGACTTCAGAATTTCTGAAAGGGCGTTTGAACTCTCCTGGACAAGAAGCCGTGTGGAGAGCAGGTATCTTGGACTGGCTGCCGGAGAGGTTACAGCTTATCTTGACATGCTGCCATTTCTACTGTACAACAGCTCAATAAAGAGAGAGTATAGGTCGTATATTGAAGATAATGTCGGATCGCAGCAGGATCTGTGGCCTTTTGGCATTTCGGGTGATCTGCCTGTAATGCTGACTGAGGTGAATGATGAAGAGGATACTGATATTGTAGAGTGGATACTCAAGGGACATGAGTATCTGCGAGTAAAGAACCTGTGTGTTGATCTGGTGATACTGATAAGAAAGACAGAAGGATACAGCCAGCCGGTGAACGAGAAGGTGAGAAATGCTATTTCGTCAAGTCATGCCAGAGAACTGGTGAACAAGCCGGGAGGAGTATTTGTAATAAGCTTGTCGGACATAGAGCCGCAGCAGGTATCGCTGCTGTATACGGTGGCAAGGATCGTTATCAAAGACAGTGTCGAGTCGTTCAGAAACCTCCTGAAAGAGTCAAGGCTTGGAACGGAGACAATACCTGCCGCAAGTGCATGCTATGATTCTGAGAGACCTCATAGGATAACTGTACATGATGAGCCCGAAGAGAAAAAGCTGCTGTTTTTCAACGGTATCGGCGGTTTTTCCGAAGATGGGGGAGAGTACGTCATCAGGCTTGTGAATGGCCGTCGGACTCCCCTTCCATGGTCGAACATTATTTCAAACAGAGATTTCGGTTTTCTTGTCACTGAAAGCGGAGGAGGTTATACATGGTTCAAAAACAGCCGCGAATTCAAGCTTACTCCATGGCCTAATGACCCTGTAACAGACCGCCCGGGAGAGATTTTCTATATCAGCGACATGGATGAGAAATGCCATTGGAGCCTGACTCCAATGCCTATTGCAGGAAATGGCTCTTATGTGGTGCGCCATGGCCGCGGCTATAGTATCTTCGAGCATGAAAGCAACGGAATCAGGCAGAGTCTGACTGTATTTGCGGCACTTGAACAGCCTGTTAAAATATGTACCGTTTCATTGAAGAATCAGACCGGAAGGCAGAGGAGACTGAAAATCACTTATTATATCAGGCCTGTTCTTGGTGTTGATGATACCAGAACATCGCAATATATCGTGACAAGACCGGATAAAAACGGGATACTGTTTGTCGAGAACAAGTTCACGCAGGATTTTAGGGGACGAAAAGCCTTTTTGGCCACAAGTGCACAGAACATGTCCTATACATGTGACAGGGCAGCTTTTATTGGCCGCAGCGGTGATCTGGCCGAACCTGCCGGGCTTTCAGGAGAACGACATGAAAACAGTGCCGGAGCCGGAATGGATCCGTGCGCAGTTGTCAGCTGTATTGTGGAGCCTGCGCCGGAAGAGGAAACTGTGATTATTTTCCTGCTGGGCAGCGGAGAAAACGATGAGCAGGCTCAGATGCTCGTCGACCGGTTTTCATCTGCGGAAAATGCTCTTTGCGAACTTGAAAGAGTCAGGTCATTCTGGAGAGAAAAGCTTGAGACCATACAGCTTCATACACCAGATGACTCCTTTGATATGATGATGAACAGCTGGCTGCTGTACCAGGTGACAGCTTGCAGACTGTGGGCCAGATCGGGATATTACCAGGCGGGAGGTGCATACGGCTTCAGGGATCAGCTGCAGGACTGTATGGCATGGCTCGGAGCCTGGCCGGAGGTCGCAAGGAACCAGATACAGCTACATGCTTCGAGGCAATTCAAAGAAGGGGATGTTCAGCACTGGTGGCATGCGGAAAGAGGTAACGGCATTCGCACGCGATACTCTGATGATCTTCTGTGGCTGCCCTTTGTTACTGCGGAGTATCTGGAGAAAACAGGTGACATATCGATTCTTGATGAAACAGTTCCTTTCCTTGAGGCCAACCTGCTTAAGGAAGGAGAGGATGAAAAATATGAGGAACCGAATCAGTCCAATGTTTCTGCAAGCCTGTATGAGCACTGTGTTATTGCTGTAGATATATCTCTTGATACAGGACCTCATGGCCTTCCTCTCATAGGAAGCGGAGACTGGAACGATGGAATGAACACTGTAGGGAACAAGGGTTCAGGCGAAAGTGTTTGGTTGGGCTGGTTCCTTTTGTCGATACTTAACAAATTCATTCCCGTATGCAAATTGAAGGGGGACACTGCGAGAGCGGAGCTGTACCGCAGAAAAGCGGATGAACTGATAAAAAACATTGAAAAGGAAGCGTGGGACGGAAGCTGGTACAGGAGAGCGTATTTTGACGATGGCACACCGCTGGGTTCAGTAAGGAATTCTGAATGTATGATAGACTCGATATCACAGTCGTGGTCTGTGATATCGGGAGCAGCAAAACAAAATCGTGTGCGTGAAGCTATGGCTGCGGTACAAAAGTATTTGGTAGATGTCGATGAGGGAATTGTGAAGCTCCTGACGCCTCCGTTTGGCGACGGTGCTCTCCAGCCGGGGTATATAAAGGGATATGTGCCGGGTGTCAGGGAAAACGGCGGCCAGTATACTCATGCTGCTGCTTGGGTAGTGATGGCTTTTGCAAAACTGGGTATGGGAGACAAAGCCAGCGAGATATTCCATATGCTAAACCCAATAAACCATACCAGAACCGATATTGAATATGCAAGGTATAAAACGGAGCCATATGTTATGGCTGCTGATGTATACGCTGTAAGCCCGCACATCGGCAGAGGAGGCTGGAGCTGGTATACCGGTGCTGCGGGCTGGTTGTACAAAGTGGGGCTTGAAAGCATTGCGGGCTTTGTGAAAAAGGGTGAAAGGCTTTATATCAACCCATGCATCCCATCCACATGGAAAGAATTTGAGATAGTTTACAGGTACCGCAGTGCGGAATTCTTCATCAAGATCAATAACCCTGACGGTGTCAGCTGCGGTGTATCGCATATCTCAATGGATGGACTTGTCTTAAGGGGTGGATATATAGACCTTTTTTCGCCGGGAAGGCATAACGTTGAAGTAGTTATGGGGCTGCCCTTTTATCGGCTTTCCGAGCCTGAACTGAATGTGACAGGCTCAGGCTCAGGGAAATTATAGCTATTCAGCTCCAATTCCTCCAACATCCGGATTGATGCGGAAAAATCCTTTATCAGATCCAGACCCCTGCTTTCCAGTATATGCTGTAATATGCCGCTTTCACGGTAGACCCAACGTGAATATCTCGAGCGTTCCTTCATCAGCTCTTCGAGCATAGCTCTGTTTTCGACTGTGTTTAAGATTTCCTGACATACAAAAAGGTTGCATACGGTTGTTCTGAAACGAACAGGCAATCTGCAGCCTTTCCCCGGAATAACGAATGGACATGTCCTGAAGAATATTGTATGATCATGTATGTCTGTTTCAATCAATTCTCCGGATTCAATGTATTTATCATATGATGTTTTGTCAAAAGGACCTTTTGAATATATACTAAATCTATTTATTACCGTTCCTGGATTGGACAAAATGATATCCAATGCCTGTTTGCCGTTTTCCAGTACAGACATTCTCTGTATGTCCAATAAAGTGAACTCTGGAAAGTAATGGCAGCAGCCTCTGTTATCTACATCACATAGACTTTTTCCCATAAGGCTGTTACAGCTGCAGCAATCGGTACAACCGATCTGCGGCACTCCCATATCAAAAAAAATAAAAATATTTCCCATAAATCGCCCCCTGAAATCAGATTATTTTACAAATTACGAGCCTGTTCAAAATATTCGAAAGGCTTTTATTCCAACACTTATTATAATTATGTGAAGCCGCAACAGCAATATTTTTTTGTCATACAAAAGTTGGTATTAAAGGGGAAATTATGTTGAAAGCGTAACATAAATGTAATATAATAGATAATATGATAGCCAAAGAAAATTATTTGTCAGTTATGAGTTTTCAGGCTTATCCCAGCGTTTTTGTTTTGGTAGTCCAGGCTTTTGTGTCAAAATGCGTGTCTTTATTAAGCAGGTTGCCGTTTTGTAAGAGTACTGGGAGGTGAATAGCCTTGAAAGACAGTAAGTACAAATGTCTTGAGAGAGAAATCAATCGAATGAGGAGTGAGCTTCATCAGTTAATTGATTCTGAAAATCTGACCAGCAATATAGTACAATACCGAAGCAGGGAACTTGATGAGCTTATCCTGTTGTATATCCAGCGAAAAAATCAGGAGTTGAAGGAACCGTAAAAAAGTATTACTAAAAACGGTAATACTATCAATGCGACAGTCGTGCTAGATGTGCCTGCAGCTGAAAGCTGCCAGCCGGATACAGCCTGACCTGTAATGAGACAGCCGGCTGCCATTCCTGAGACAAGCCCACCAATCGAACCTGATATGATCATCAGCGGGTGTAATCTGTCCCTTGACGGCTTGCTGATATCTTTTGGATGCATCACATCTGTCCAGAGCAATTTGTTTTTCTTTGCAAAGGAGTATAGCAGCGGAAGGATAATTGGGCCTAAAATCAGCGTTGTCACAGTGTTGTTCAAGGTTATTATTACAGACAGCGCCGGAAAGCTTGCCAAATTCAGTAGACTGAGCCCCCATGCGATAGTGACCGCACAAGCTGTGCTGGAAATGAAAGCTGTGATGCCGAATCGTGCCAGCTTCCAGGGGGAATTTATCGTTGGAGCTTTGTCATGAACATGCTTCTGGTTTATATGATACCAAAGCTTATATGGTATATACGCATATAGAAAATTTCCAACAAAACCGAATATAGAACCAGGGGATAGTGTTCCAAACAAATCGCCGCCCAGATTCCCTATTGCAGCTCCCCATGCACCTGCAGGGCCGAACAGCAGCCCGAATATGACCGGAAGCAGCGATGCCGGCCTTATTTCTGTGATGCCGGGGATTATCGTTATTGATTTTGTTGGAAGAAGAAACAGCATATAGATGCCTGCGCATAAAACTGTGATCGCAATCATCATGCTGTATTTCCACATTTTAACCAGTTCTTTCAAGGTATTCCTCACAAATCCGACTTCGCAGTTATTGTATCATTTTCCAATACAGTGTGTCTATAACGAGGCGTTAGATATGGATAAGGCTTGCAAAATCAAAGTTTGTTATGGCTTTTAAACAAATATCACCAGCAGTATGGAATTTTACGTGAAAATATGTTAGCATTATTGAAAGTCGGTATTCTTATGAAACCGTACTGAGATAATATTAAAATACGACTTATATCCTTCGGGAATAAGAGCGGGAGGTCGATTGTAATGGAAAAGGCAATTGGTAAGAGAAGGTTTGAAACCAGACAGATCGCTATTGTAGGTATGCTGTCGGCAGTTTCAATAGTGCTGGGAGCATCAGGGGTCGGATTTATACCGTTACCCATGGCTAAAGCTACTATTATGCACATCCCTGTCATAATCGGGGCTATTTTGGAAGGCCCTATAGTTGGCGTGATCGCAGGATTGATTTTTGGGGTTTTCAGTATCATACAAAACATGACAAACCCGTCACTGCTTTCATTTGCATTTCTAAATCCGCTTGTATCGGTGCTACCAAGAATGCTGATCGGGATCACAGCGTATTATTCCAACAAAATTCCTTTCATTAAAAGCAGTATACTGAAAACAGGTGTTAGTGCGGCAATCGGTACAATAACAAATACTGTGGGTGTTCTGGGTATGATATACCTTCTGTATGCCACAGAGTATGCCCAAGCTATTGGTATTGACGTAAGCGGTGCGCCGGCAGCAATTCTGGGAATAGCACTGGCGAACGGAGTGCCTGAGATAGTTGTTTCGGTGGCAATTTCAATTCCGATAATTCTGGCAGTTAAAAAGGTCATGAAGAAGTGAATGTAAATTAATACGCTTCAGGACTGAAGTGTTGTGAGATGTAGCAAAAACGGGGTGTATACGAATACACCCCGTTTTTAAGGTGCGCCCGGCGGGTACCACATGCTTTAAAAAATGTTCATCGTACTAATAAATCTCATTAGATTATCCATGGTTTTATGGAGGTCATCCCTGCATCGCAGCCGGGCTTTTTCAAAGGGTACGGCTACTCTGTTTATGCTGAATATTGCGCTGACTCCTTCAGCATATGCATTTTCTATATTGTCTCCGATATCACCCACTATAGCAATCACCGGAACACCAGCTCTTTTTGCCCGGCGTGCGACACCTATCACCACTTTTCCACGCAGCGACTGATGATCTATCTTTCCTTCACCCGTGAAAACCAGATCGGCTCCCTCCAGAATAGAATCGAAGCCGGTGGTATCCAGTACGGTCTCTATTCCCATCTGAAGCATGCTTGAGAAAAATGCGGTCATTCCTCCGCCCATTCCGCCGGCCGCACCGGCTCCGGGCATATCGGTGATGTCTTTCCCAAGGTCTCTTTTTACTGTGACAGCCATATGCAGGAGATTTTCATCCAGTATTTTAATCAGAGCTTCATCTGCACCCTTCTGTGGACCGAATATATATGCGGCTCCATTGGGACCGCACAATGGGTTGTCAATATCGCACATGGTGATGATCTCCGCATTAGCCACAGCCGGGTCCAGGTTGCTGACATCTATGGATGAAATGTTGCTCAGAGTCTCGCCTACCGGGATGAAGGGTTTTCCGGAGGCATCTCTGAAAATGACTCCTGTCGCAGCTGCTGCACCGCAGCCGCCGTCGTTGGTGGAGCTTCCTCCGAGACCTACTATGATTTTTTTACAGCCTGATCCGGCGGCATGCGCTATGAGCTGACCTACTCCATAGGTTGTCGTCTTACCGGCTTGCCTGTTTTCACCGACGAGGGGAAGACCTGCTGCAGCTGCCATTTCAATTACTGCTGTATTGTCCGGAAGGATGCCGTAAAAGCTTTGAAGATCTTCAAAATAGGGGCCTTTTACATTAACGGTGACCCTTTCGCCTCCGACGGCCGAAAGAAATGATTCGACACTGCCCTCACCGCCGTCTGCGACCGGGATGCTGATTATCGAGGCCTGCGGATAATATGGGTTTATTGCCTTTTTCATGATACCGCATATATCGGTTGAAGTTATTGTGCCTTTGAATGAATCGGGAATCAATATGATTTTACGCATGCTTTTCTCCTTTTTTCAGTTTATCTGTTGCAGAGCAGAATCATGAATATACTTTATAACGATGCGTTATAAAGTATATTATAGCGTAAAAAAGTAAATTTTTCTGTTGCAGAGAGAATTCTCTTTTATATGCTGCAGTGCGGCTGCCAGAGGCTAGAACTAAATCCGCATATGCGGCGGGGATACCTGCCAACATGTGTCAATGTTTAACAGCAAGGCTGTCAAAGGATAAGTGAGATCAGGAACACACCGATCATTGCTGCTATGCCTTCGACAAGCGTTACCATTGTCTGAGTTTTGTAGCCCTGGTCAGGAGTCATTGAGCCGAAGTTAGTCACAACCCAGAAGTAAGAGTCGTTTGCGTGAGATACAGTCATTGCTCCTGCTCCGATTGCCATTACTGTCAGTGCTCCAAGTGCGGCTGTATCCAGACCGAGTAACCCGAGAAGCGGAGCCATGATTCCTGCAGTTGTTGTGATCGCTACAGTGGAGGAGCCTTGTGCAGTTTTCAGGATCGCAGACAGGATAAATGGGAAGAAAATGCCGACTGTCTGCAGTAATTCTGCATTGGTGGTGATGTACTGTACCAGACCTGATACTGCTATCACCTTTCCCAGAACACCGCCGGCTGCAGTGACAAAGAGAATCGGTCCTACTGTCCTTAATGTCTCATCTGTCAGCTTATAGAAATTTTTTATTCTCTTTGTGTCTGCCAGCAGCCATATGCCGAAGAGTGTACCGACCGCAAGTGCTATTATTGGAGTACCAAGGAAGGCGCTGATATCATATGCAGTTCCGCTCCATTTTGCCATAGAAGCTATTGATCCAAGAGCCATAAGCAGGATAGGGATCAATATTGGGCTGATTGCAAGCAGTCCGTTAGGCAGTCTGCCGTACTCCGCAACGATCTGTTCATACGTTTTGACGATTTCGCCTTCTTTTGCTGATATATCGGCTTCATCGCCAGCCTTCACCCTTTTACTTATATATTTGGCATATAAATATGCGGCTATGAGAGCAGGAATTGAAACAAGTACGCCTAAACCAATGACAAGCAGCAGGTTGTTTCCAACTCCCAGCGTACTTGCTGCAGCTATTGGGCCTGGTGTCGGCGGTATGAAAACATGAGATGCATATAAACCTGCCGACAGACATACAGTCATAGCCACGCTGCTGATTCCCGTGCGGCGTACCAATGCTTTTCGTATTGGGTTGAGTATAACAAAGCCGCTGTCGCAAAATACGGGTATCGATACTACCCAGCCCATTATCAGCAGCGCAAGATCAGGCCGCTTTGGACCAATCAGCTTTATGACCATATCCGCCAGCTTAAGCGCAGCGCCGGTCCTCTCTAGCATCGTTCCGATCAGTGCACCGAGGATGATCACAATGCCGATACTTGTGAAAGTACCGCTGAAGCCTGCGCCTATCACGTTTGGTAGTCCCATCACAACAGTTCCGTCAGCTTGAGTCACATTGACCAGCGGAATACCGGCGACGAGCCCCAACAGCAGTGATACGCCCATTATGGACAGGAAAGGATGGATTCTTAGCTTTGATATCGCAAAAATCATTAAAACAATTGCAATAACAAAAGCAACAATAAGGCCTATACCAGTCATAAACATACCTCCAACAAATTTGTATAGTTCATTAGTATCTGTCAGTCATTAGTATACGCATTTTTGGGTATTAATTACTGGAAAACTCAAGTCGTTATAACGAGGTGAAAGCAGCGACCAGCCTCGTTGAAACGCACAGAGGTGAAAAAAATTCCTTTGAACAAATATGTTATAACATATGATTTATTTGGGAAAATATGCGAAGTGATGCAGTGCGATCTAATGTATTTTGACTTTGAACAAATCCATGCTATAATACATTTTAATGGAAGTGGTTATTCGCTTTATTTAAAATAAAGGAGCATGAGGATGGGACTCTACGGACAATGGAAACAGGCAACAGAGAAGATGACAAGCCCGCAGGAACAGAATGCATTCTGGAAGGATTATCTGGAGCGGGAAAAAGAGAATTATCGTAATATACTGGAGAATCGTATCAATAAAATAGAAGGCAGGCTGACAGATGCCGCAGCACGTTTTAATATGGATCCGGTAGTTTTTACTGGATTTCTTGACGGCATCAATACAAGTCTTGTGAAAGAGCTGGATATAGATTCGCTGAGTGAGGATACGGAGCTTTTGGCAGAGATAGATTATGAAAAGCTTTATTGGAATATGCATGAAGCAAAGGCTGACTGGTTATACAATATGGAAGAGTGGGAAGGCATTCTTTCGGAGGATAGAAGAAAAGAGCTGGCAAAGGAATTCAGGCTGTCAAAAATGGCTGTCAGCAGCAAAGTTGGCAGAAATGATCCTTGTCCATGCGGAAGCGGCAAAAAATATAAGAAATGCTGCGGAGCTCAGCAATAATAGCTACATGACAAGAAGAGCCTATACAGATAGTGTTAGTGAGAGGAAAGGAAGAATTATGATATGAACGAGAAAATAAAAATGCATGTACCCATTGTTGAAATGGATGGGGACGAAATGACCAGGATCATATGGAAGCTTATAAAAGATGAACTGCTTATCCCGTACATAGAATTGAATACCGAATATTACGATCTTGGTTTGAAGCACCGGGATGAAACCGACGACCAGGTAACGACCGACGCAGCCCTTGCGGCAAAGAAATATGGCGTGGCCGTCAAATGTGCAACGATCACACCGAATGCCCAGAGAGTCGAAGAATACAACCTTAAGCAGATGTGGAAAAGTCCAAACGGTACTATAAGGGCAATACTGGATGGCACGGTTTTCAGGGCGCCGATAATAGTGGAAAGCATCAAGCCTTTCGTCCGGACCTGGAAAAGGCCTATAACACTGGCCAGGCATGCATATGGCGATATTTACAAGAACGTCGAGCAACGTGTGGAGGGGCCGGGGACAGCGGAGCTTGTATTCAGAGGTCAGGACGGAACAGAGTTAAGGGATATCGTCCATGAGTTCAACGGACCTGGCATTGTAATGGGAATGCATAATACAGATGCTTCCATAAAGAGCTTTGCCAGGGCCTGCTTCAATTATGCCCTGAACGTAAGGCAGGATCTCTGGTTTGCGTCTAAGGACACTATTTCAAAGAAATACGATCATACCTTCAAGGATATATTCCAGGAGATATTCGACAGCGAATACTGTGATAAATTTAGAGAGGCCGGGATTGAATATTTTTATACTCTTATAGATGATGCGGTTGCCAGAGTCATCAGATCGGAAGGCGGAATGGTCTGGGCATGTAAAAATTATGACGGCGATGTGATGTCCGACATGGTTGCCACAGCATTTGGAAGCCTTGCAATGATGACCTCCGTGTTGGTATCCCCGGATGGCTGCTATGAATACGAGGCTGCCCATGGGACTGTGACAAGACACTATTACAAGCACCTCAAAGGTGAGATGACCTCAACAAATTCGATGGCAACCTTATTTGCCTGGACAGGAGCACTGAAAAAACGGGGCGAATTGGACGGAAATGCTGTCCTTACAGACTTTGCCAACACTCTGGAGGCGGCTGCTGTCAGAACGATAGAAGAGGGAGTGATGACAAAGGATCTGGCTGAGCTCTCTGAACTGAAGGATAAAAAAATCGTCAATACGGCAGACTTCCTCAAGGAAGTCCGTAAACGCCTTGATTCGATGCTCTGTGAGGAGCAGGAGTGATGTGAATGCTGCAAATGGCAGGCGCTATAGCGGCAGAAATGCTTGATGCGTTTCTGGTAGATTACTTTTTTATGATTTTTTATATTCCGGTGATTTTCTTTGTAAGAGCGCAGTACCGGAAGTATTCCGAGCTGCAGTCGGAGATATACGGGAGAGCTGAGTACAGCCTCAGGGAGATCACTGAAAGAATAATACTCACCGGTCTGACGGCAGGCTTTGCGGCCAGCTTTATCACTGTGGCAGCAGGTGCGACACTTGAAACAGATACAGTCAGGTATCTGTTTTATGTTATGTGCCTGCTTCTGCTGATAGATCTCAGGTTCGTCAGCATTCCGTACGCAGCGGGCTTACTTGCGGTAATTAGTCTGATACTCGGCAAACCCGATATCAACATACCGTCGATTCTGTTTATGGCGGCGGTACTGCAAATAGTGGAAAGTATCCTTATCTTTCTTACCAGAAGACGAGACTACATACCTGTATTCATACGTCATAATGACGATATAGCAGGAGCCTTTTTGATCAGAAGGTTCTGGATGATACCGATCGTTTTTTTTACCTATCTGACGCAGCCCGGTTCAGTAATGCCCGGCATCGGCTCGGAGATGCCGATATCACCGGTCTTGCCTTCTCCGGCTGGAGCCGCAGCAGCACTTGGACTTGACTGCATGATAGCGCTGTTGTGTTATTCCGATATTGCAATCTCCTCACATCCCGAAAGGAAATCCACACGGACTGCCGCAGCACTGCTGGGATACAGTGTTGTATTGATGATCCTTGCACTGATATCGAGGTCTGTCGGCTGGGTCGGATGCATCGGGGCAGGATTTTGCATCTTGGGTCGGGAAGGTATTTTTATTTTTTCAAGAACGGCGGAAAAACGGGGCAGGCCGCTATACAGCGCTGTCAGGAGAGGGCTGAGAGTCATGGATGTCATTGGGCGAGGCCATGCTGAAGCGATGGGCATGATGCGCGGTGACATCATCATGAGTATTAACAACAAGGATATCCAGACAGAGAACGGTCTCAGCGAAGCGCTGAGAGATTATCCCTCGTATATCTGGGTAAACATAATACGAGACGGCGCTGAAAAAATGCTGGAATACAAATGCTACCCTGAAGGCTGCAACTCGCTGGGTATCATCACGGTGCCAAGGGAGAAGGAAGTGACGTATAATACAGCGTATTTTGAACGCATGAGCATAATCAGAAACATTGTCAGCCGTTTCAGAGGCATCGATAAGACAGTTTGAAGACGAACACAGTAAACCGGAATATGCATTCTGGTATATCAATTTGCAGTAGAAAGGATGAGGTTTCATGGATAAAGCCGGAGCTGACAGCAATTATTCTGCCGCACGAAAGCTGGGTCAGAGGGGATACTCCAGAAGCATAGCAAAAGGACAGACAGGTTATCTTCCGTTTCTGGAGGGTGTTCTCAAGAATATTGAGATAATTTATGAACTGGATCTTGGAATCGTGGAGCTGCCTCTGAAAAAGATCATAGGTACGTATACATATGCAAGGAGCAGGTCCTTTGCTGTGAATTTCATGCCGCTGCTGGGGCAAAGGACAGAGTTTGCCACCAAATGGTCTGCTTTATGTGAGGCGCATATAAATGAAGGTATCAGGGATCCGATAAAGGTATATGAGTACCTCAACTGGTTTTATGTGGTAGAGGGAAACAAAAGGGTCAGCGTATTGAAATATTATGATGCCTATTCTATCCAGGGCAGAGTATCGAGGCTTGTTCCCAAACGGGATGAAGGTGACGACACTATTTCGATATATTATGAATTCCTTGATTTTTACAAAAAAACAGGAATCAATCTGATATGGTTCAGCAAAAGAAATTCCTTCAATCAGCTGATGGGGTATTTGGAGAATTTTGATCCCGGACAGGATATGAAGATCGACAATAAATACAAGTATTTTGCCAACTCGATATACCTCCCTTTCAGAAAGATATATCTGGAGCTTGGCGGTCAAAAGCTCCCAATAACGACAGGGGACGCATTCCTGGAGTACATCACTGTCTACGGAATGCTTTGTGATATCGACGAACAGAAGGTAAAGACAAGACTCAACAGCTTTATAATCGAGCTGGATCAGATGAGCAGCAATAAATCGGTGGATATACAGACCTTGCCGATCGACACCGGCGAAAACCTCATATCAACTCTGACTACATTCGTGATGCCTAAAAAATCGCTGAAGGTTGCCTTCGTTTATGCCAAGGACGTTAAGACATCAAGCTGGACATATGCGCAGGAAATGGGCAGGATGCATGTGAGCAAGGTTTTCGGCGAAGTGATAAGCACTTCGTACATAGATAATGTACCTGAAACCGCAGCAGCATATCGGACGTTGAAGCAGCTTGCTCAGGAGGGAAATGATGTAGTCTTTGTTACAAGCCCGGCCTTTATTAATGCAACACTGAAGGCTGCGCTGGAATTTCCCGGGACAAAGTTCCTGAATTGTTCGGAGACTCACTCATTCAAGCATGTAAACACGTACTTCGGGAGGATATACGAGCCAAGGTTCCTGGCCGGCATTGCGGCAGGGGCTGTCACAAAATCGAATATACTGGGATATGTGGGAACCACACCTATTCCCGGGGTAATAAACGGAATAAACTCGTTTGCTCTCGGAGCCAGAATGGTCAATCCCGATGCCAGGGTAAAGGTTGCATTCCTGAACTGCTGGGATGATATAAAGGAGGCTGGAGCGGCAAGTGAGACCCTGATAAGCCAGGGCTGCGATACAATCTCACACCATGACACGCTTTCAGACAGAAAGGTCACAGATGAATATGGCGTATATGCGGTATCTAATGGTGAGCATGGCAGAATAAACGAGTATATTGCGGCTCCCGTATGGAACTGGGGCATTTTCTATGAAAAGATGCTGCGCAATCTGATAAAGAGTTCATGGAAGCCCTTCGGCGTTGATCAAAAGGTGATCAACTTCTGGTGGGGTATGGACTCCGGCATTGTTGACTTCTTCTACTCAAGGAGGCTGGTACCGCCGGAAACACAAAAGCTGCTTGATTTCATGTCCAAAATGATTATCAACGGGTCGTATCATCCCTTTACCGGCCCTGTACACGGTCGGGATGGTGTTCTCAAGGTCAAAAAGGGAGAGGTGGCGACAAGGGAGCAGATAATCGGGATGGATTGGTTTGTCGATATAATAGAGGGTGAACTGCCACAAATCATTGAAGAACAGCGGTGAGAAAGCATTACGGCTGATCGCCGCGTGTCTGGTCAGAATGTACAGTCCATCAGGTAGTAACCGAAAGCATTTACAATAGTGGTGTCTTTATACTGAATTGTCCGCAAACGACGAGAGTAGTTAAGATGCTGATGACCGTGAAAGAAATATTTTGGTGAATATGTATCCAACATGGTGACAAAGCTTTTGAATCCGGTATGGGCAAGGTCGTCTCCATCGCCAAGTCCGAAAGCCGGCGCATGAGTTAGGAGTATGTCAAAGCCATTGTGCTTTTTGATTGTGCGTCTGAGCTTGCGGATCCGCTTCCCCATTTGATCTTCGGTATATTGGAACTCCATGTTGTTATAATTCATGCAGCCGCCAAGGCCGACGATCCTGATCCCATTATAGACCAGCAGCCTGTCGTCTGCCGATTCGCAGCCTTCGGGAGGCTGTTTCTGATAACGCCTGTTGTGGTTGCCGGGAACGAAATACAGAGGTGCTTTTATCATTGTAACGAGAAATGACAGATATTCGGCTTTAAGATCACCGCAGGACAATACAAGCTCCACATCCTTAAAGCGTTCTTTGTCGAAATAATCCCAAATGTAAGGTTCTTCACGGTCTGAAACGAGTAATATCTTCATTTTCACCTTGTTTTCTCCGACTTGATTTTTATATCTTTAAAGTATTATACTTGATTGGGATGATTTAAACAATAAATTGGGGAAAATGAAGAAAGGCGTTTATTTTTACATACAAAGGGAGGATATCCGGTGAAGGTAAGTATAAAACAACTGTTTAGAGGGGCAGCATCATATTTTGGGAATGAGGTCGAAGTATCTGGCTGGATAAGAACCATAAGGGACTCAAAGACATTCGGATTCATCGAACTGAATGACGGTTCGTTTTTGAAAAATCTTCAGATCGTTTTTGAAGATGGTATTATCGACAACTTTAAAGAAATAGCCAGGCTGCCTCAGGGATCATCAATAAAGGTCTGTGGTATTATCGCCGCAACACCCGAGGCGAAACAGCCGTTTGAATTAAAGGCATCCGAAATCGTGGTAGAAGGGTTGTGTACACCGGATTATCCATTGCAGAAAAAGAGGCATTCATTTGAATTCCTTCGGTCTATAGCCCATCTGAGACCGAGAACGAACACATTTTCAGCTGTCTTTAGGCTGAGAAATGCGGCATCATATGCGATACACCGTTTCTTCCAGGAGAGGGGTTTCATATACGTCCATACGCCTATAATCACCGGGAGTGACTGTGAGGGCGCCGGCGAGATGTTCAAGGTCACTACGATGGATACGGACGATATACCGAGGCTTGAGGACGGAAGCGTGGACTTCACACAGGACTTTTTCGGCAAGCAGACCAGCCTGACGGTCAGTGGACAGTTGACCGGAGAAGCTTATTGCATGGCATTTGGAAAGATATATACATTTGGACCTACATTCAGGGCCGAAAACTCAAATACCGCAAGACATGCCGCAGAATTCTGGATGATCGAGCCGGAGATCGCATTTGCCGGTCTTGATGATGATATGGCGCTGGCGGAAGACATGATGAAATATCTCATCAGCTATTGTCGTGAGAATGTTCCGGAGGAGCTTGAGTTTTTCAATAGTTTTATCGACAAAACGCTGCTTGACAGACTAAACAATATAGTGCAGTCCGACTTTGGTCATCTGACATATACTGAGGCTGTGGAGATCCTTGAAAAAAACAACTCCAAATTTGAGTATCCAGTTAAATGGGGTATAGATCTGCAGACGGAGCATGAACGATATCTGACTGAGGTGGTTTTTAAAAAGCCCGTTTTTTTGACTGATTATCCCAAAGAAATCAAGGCATTCTACATGAGGCTCAATGACGACGGCAAAACCGTAGCTGCTATGGATCTTCTTGTGCCTGGCGTAGGGGAGATAATTGGGGGCAGTCAGAGAGAGGAAAGGTTCGATCTGCTTGCAAAACGGATGGATGAGCTTGATTTGCGCCAGGATGATTACAAATGGTATATGGAGTTGCGCAAATACGGCGGAACAAAGCATGCCGGGTTTGGACTCGGTTTTGAAAGAGCTGTCATGTACCTGTCCGGCATGACGAATATTAGGGATGTTATACCGTTTCCCAGGACTACAAAATCTGCTGAATTTTAGTTTATATTGAAACAAAACTGTCAAGGAGGCGTATATAATGAATGAAATGGTGAATGAAACTAACAGGGAGGACAAAATTAGGATCTCTGAGGAAGTGATTGCTACGATTGCCGGTATTGCCGCATCAGGCAATGAAAATGTAGCGTCGATGGGCGGGAGCTTTGTCGACGGTATTGCCGGTATGCTTGGCAGAAAGGCGCCCAGCAAGGGGATAAAAGTGGAAATGAAAGAGACCCAGGTCGTTATAGACATGGCTGTTGTGATGCAATACGGCTGCAAGATACATGAAGCGGCCCGTGATATGCAGGAAAGGGTGCGCACGGCTGTCGAGGATATGACAGGACTTGAGGTGCTCAATGTAAACGTCAGCGTCCTGGGCGTGAACATAAGCAAGGAAGCCAATAAGGTGGAAGTATTGGATGAAATTCCCCCTAAGGCATGAATTCCAAATAAAAGCGATCCAAAAGACAAAATATGAAGAGAAGAATTTTTCAATGCTTTGTAGTGTTATCTTCTGCAATACTGCTGGTTGCGCTGTTGTTTTTTACTGACAGTGTTGACGCTCTTGTCAGAATTGCTGGAAATCTGAAGGTTCATTGGCTTGTGGCCGGCTTTGGGTGCATGGTTGGATACTGGGTGCTTGATGCTGTAGTTTTGCATGTCATTACTTCAAATGTTCAAAAAGGGTATTCATTCTGGCATACTTTACGAGTTGCGATGATAGGCCAGTTTTTTCATTCTCTGACACCTTTTGCAGGCGGCGGCGAACCTATTCAGGCATTTGTCATGGTAAAGGATGGAGTGAAGCCGGGGCTTGCCGCATCAATATTTGTTGTTAAAACATTTATACATCAGACTGTTATAGTCCTGTATGGTATCGTTGAATATATTATGTTTGGCGGGGTCTTCGCCTCACGTATACCTGAATTTAATTACTTCTTCATAACAGGGCTGATTCTGAACTCTGCTTTTATGGTGTTCGTAATATTGTTGCTGTACAAGGGGCATTCAGCAAAAAAGATCATGTTGTTTTTTAGCAAAGTACTTACAAAGATTAAGCTGGTCAAGAATCAAAAGAAAGCGGAAGCAAGAATCAAAACAGAACTCGAGAGCTTCAGCGGAGGAGCTTCGATAATAAAGAAAGACAAGAAGCTCCTGATCCGCCTTGTTATTATACAGATACTGCAGTTCACATCTCTTTTTATGATAACGTACTTCATACAGTTGGCCGTTGAATCACATAGGGTATCATCCTTTGAGGTCGTGGCATCCCAGTCGATGATCGTACTGATGTCGCTTCTTGTGCCGACTCCAGGTGCAACTGGCGGGGTCGAAGGCCTTAGTTATATGTTTTACGGCATGTTTTTCACAAGAGAATTTATTATTCCTGTGATCCTTATTTACAGACTTCTCAGCTACTATCCATCCGTTGTAGTCGGAGGACTGTTTGCGCTCTTTGCGCCTGAAAAGCCACTTAAGCATGCGTCTGGGGATGCCGGGCAGAAAATGCTTAACACAGCGTCTCAAAGATATAAACTGATCAGCATCAAAAAACATAAGTTTATTTGTATTAGAGGTTATGGGGTCGATCGTACATGAGATATAAAATAATTTCGTGTGAGGTGTTTACCAGGCTTGTATATTCAGCTGCAGCAAAATCTCCTCACATACTGGATGTAGAATTTACAGCCCTGAAGTCCCATACAAAGCCTGACAGTCTCAGAAAGGAAATACAAGCTGTCATTGATGAGGCCTCTGCTTCGGACAAGTATGATGCGATACTTCTTGGCTATGGACTATGCGGAAACGGAACCGCAGGCCTAAAGGCGCGTTCAATACCACTTGTCATTCCGAGGGCTCATGATTGCTGCACTATTTTTCTCGGAAGTCGTTCCGCCTTTCTTGAGCATTTCGGTGAGACTCCCAGCGCTCAGTGGTCGTCGATCTGCTATTATGAACGCCTTGGAGGGTGGTACCACGATGGGGCTATGGGTGGATCCGCAGCTGAATACAAGTATTTTCTGGAGGAGCTTACGGAGAAATACGGTGAAGATAATGCCAAATATATCATAGAAATGATGCAAACCAAGAATGATGTAGATTTTCTCACGTATATAGAGCTTCCGGGCTTCGATGACAACACAGTAAAGGAATCCTTCATCAGCCACGCCAATGAATCAGGAAAGCAAACTCGCTTTATCAGCGGAAACACAAGGCTGATCGACATGCTGGCCGGAGGTGACTGGAGTGATGAGGAATTTCTGAGAGTACCGGCAGGTGCGGAAATAAAGCCGGTCTACGACCATGACAGAATAATCTGTGCAGGTTAAAAAGAAATACACTTATGAATTAGACATTAATGCAATATCTTCGTATTATCATATGAAACACAATTACGAGACGAGGAGAATTATTATGGAAAGATTGCATCGATCTAAAAAGAACAAGGTACTGCTGGGAGTTTGCGGCGGACTGTCCGAATATTTGCATATAGATGTCGTAATAATCAGAATAGTGAGCATACTCGCATTGCTTATGGGATGGGGCGTCATCATTTACCTTGTAGCAGCTCTGATTATGCCTGAGGACAAAGGATATATACCGGATGAAAGGCAGTGGGGCCATGGCAGGGCAGGAAACAACAGCACATATTCTAACACCGGTGCTGGAGCTGATCCAAATGAAGACTTGGGCAATGATTTTTACAATGACGCAGAAAACTGGGATCGTCCAGCCAAATACAACTCGGAAAAAAGCAGGTTCATCATCGGAGCTATCCTGGTAGGCGCCGGAGTCATGATACTCGGAAAACAGTTCATGCCGAGTGTATTTGAGCTCAAATATATGGTGCCGCTGTTTTTCATAATCATTGGCGGAATAATACTGTACAGGGGCAAAAGGTAGGAACGGGGGTACGATGGACACAGTCGTCAGCACAAGGACTTTGGATATAGATAGGTTAAAAAACAACTGTATAACGATATGGAAAAACACCTCTGAAACTTTTCCGAAGCATCTGAAAATAATTGCCGACAGTGAACGAGCAGCAAATCAAATCCGTATGAAAGCATTCATTGGTGATACCGTACGGCTGATCAGGAGCTTTGATGGAAAAAGCGGGAAAGATCCGGTTCGGTGGGGTTCGTCTCTAAAAAAGCTGATCTATGACTGCGGCGTCGATGTGGCCGGGCTGGATGGGCAGGGGATGAAGCTCTTGCTCAACGGCGGCTTTTGTGATGTGACGTCTGATTTCATCACAGAAGTTCGTTTGTTCGACGCTGCTTTCAAGCTCGATGATATGCTCCAGTCCCTTAGAAATGTCTGGATAATGAACTGCATACAAATGCTGATGGGTATGAAGGTATGCATCACACCATCCATTTGTGCATATAGCATGCTTTATCCGTATACCGACAATTATCTTGATGCAGGTACGGTACCTGACATCAGAAAGCACAGCACAAACCACAGGCTTGAAAAAAGGCTGGCAGGTGAGAGAATCAAAGCCGAAACACCGCTGGAAAACAGGCTGTTCAAACTGGTGGATATGATAGAAGGTCAGTACGAACGCAAGTCTTACCCCATGGTGTATATGAGCCTGCTTGCGATACATGAGGCACAGGTGAGAAGTATGCTCCAGGATGGTGCGATATCATTGACTAACGATGAAATACTCGATATCAGTGCCCAAAAAGGCGGAAGCTCAGTTCTGGCAGATGGATGCCTTATAGCGGGCGGCTTGTCAGAAGATGAAGCTGAGTTCATTTTTAGCTTTGGTATTTTGCTCCAATTAATCGATGATCTGCAGGATGCTGCTGTTGACAGGAGCAGCAGACATAATACACTTTTTACTGCTAACAAAGGCGACCAAAACGCAGAATGCATTACCAACAGACTGATCAATTTCACAGTCGGGCTTATGGATCATGATAATAGATTTTCCGGTACTAAGGCGGTACAGACAAAGGAAGTAATGAAAAAAAGCATCCTCCTTCTCATAATGGGAGCGGCTGCATCCAATAGCGGAATGTATGGGAAAGAGTATCTTCAAAGTCTGGAGAAATTTTCTCCTGTCAGTTTCAGTTGTTTCAGGGACTCCTATAGGAGGATCGGAAGAGAATACGCGAAGCTCAAGGTCAAGCTGTCCATGAAAGCTTTGGAGGTGCCGATGGCTAAAGCATTTGCCAGCGGGAGCATTAATTAAATATAACGAGGCGAATGATGTCCCCCACCTCTATACGTCTTTAAATAAATTGCAGATGGCTGATGCATCTGCGATTTTTATTGCTCAGCTTGAAAAAACGGTATAATACAAATCGCACCTTTATCCGATATGATATTTGAATGGCGTATTTATTACCTTTCAACAGCAAAGGATGAAATGATATGGATTTAGGTTCGATTTTAGGTTTTGTTTTAGGTATTGCATGTTTGGTCATCTCTATTATTATCGGCGACGGACAAATCGGTTCATATGTGCATCTGCCCTCGGTGTTTATTACTGTCGGAGGCGGAATATGCTCAACGCTTATCAATTTCAGACTAAAGGATATCGTTGGTGTACTTAAGGTAGTAAAGCATGTTTTTACTGATAAAGTGTCTTCGTCCAACGAAACGATCGGAATGCTTGTCAAGCTTTCAGAGAAGACCAGAAGAGAAGGGCTTTTGTCTATTGAACCGGAGCTCGAGCAGATGGAGGATCCGTTTATTAAGCAATCACTTCAGCTGGTCGTTGACGGTATCGAGTCGGAAACAATAAAGGATTTTATGGATACAGAAATAGAGAATATGCAGTCGCGGCACAGCAAAAGCCAATCTGTATTCAATATGATGGGAGCTATATTCCCTGCATGGGGAATGATAGGTACACTGCTTGGTCTTATCAATCTGCTTTTAAAGCTTGAAGATCCGTCCCAGATCGGACCGTCAATGTCAGTAGCGCTGGTCACGACATTTTACGGCAGTATACTTGCCAATTTCGTATGTATACCTATTGCAGGCAAGCTTAAAATGAAAAGTGACGAGGAAGTACATCAAAAGGAGATGATCGCAGAAGCGGTCATATCAATACAGGCAGGAGAAAATCCAAAGATGCTTGAACAGAAGCTTAAGATATTCCTGACACCTGATGATAGAAAAAGCGAATTGAAACAGAATGAAGAAGAAACGGACAATTCCGTATCCGCTTAACAGGAGTGAAATAGATGGGCAGAAGAAAAAAACAAGAAGAGAGCTCAGGCGGTGCATCATGGCTGACTACTTACAGTGATCTGGTGACACTGCTTCTTTGCTTTTTCATACTTCTATTTTCCATGGCAATTGTCGACAAGCAGAAATTTGAAAAAGTCAGATTATCTATGAGGTCAGCTTTTTTAGGAGGCGGTGAGCTTATTCAGGATTCGGGTGATGCTGTAATCAGTCTCACTCCTTATGACAACAAAGAGGATATATTTGATCAGCCTGATGACGGTACAGGTCAGGAAGGAAATGAAGGAGAAGATGTGGGCATAGAAGATGATGACGGACAAACAGATGAAGAAAATGATGCAGCAGGTGATGACGATAAAACAGGACAGACAGACGCACATGATGTCGAAGATACCGATCAGAGGCTGGAAAGCATAAAGACTGTTCAGTCCGATATACAAGGTCTGATTGATAGAATGGGTTTAAATGAAAACATAAAGGTTATCGACGAAAAGACAATGATAATCCTCAGAATGGACTCTATTATTTTGTTCGATACGGGGAGTGCGGAGCTCAAGGCTTCAGCCAGACCTGTCATCGAAAAGATCGGCACGATATTGAGAGCTCTTGATACTGATATACAGGTTCAAGGTCATGCTGATGACCGCCCGATCAACACTCCGGAATTCCAGTCGAATTGGGAGCTGTCTACAAAAAGAGCAACAAATGTCGTTAAGTTTTTAGTCGATAAATGTGATATTGATGAGAAATACTTGACTGCTACCGGTAATGCGGAGTTCAGGCCTATAGCTCCGAATGACAGCGAATATAACAGACAAAAAAATAGAAGGATCGATATAGCAATTCTAAAATAGTTTCAAATGTAACATAATACCAATTAATCATACTGTTTCTATTATGAAAGTAAATGGATATATTATATATATCCGTATTTTTTTGTGGTAAAATGGATAGGGGACACACATTTGTATGAGGAGAAGTGACATATCTGAGACCTGCTCCGGAGTTGAACCACATAAGATGTGTCACTTAGCAGATGACAGGTATGTCTCCAATAGACTGATAACAGGAAAGGGTCGTTGATGACCTCATGACGGAAATTATACTGGCGTCTTCTTCACCGAGAAGGAGCGAGCTGCTGAGTCAGGCAGGCGTACCATTCACAGTGGTGCCGGGAGACGTGGATGAAGAGAATGCCGAGCTGTCCGGCTCGCCGGAACAAAAAGCTGAGAAGCTGGCATATATGAAGGCAATGGACGTGGCCGGCAAGGTGGGACATGGTATTGTGCTGGGTGCCGATACAATAGTAGTATGTGGCAATGAGATTTTCGGTAAGCCCACCGATGAAAAAGACGCCCGCAGGATGCTGGAAAGGCTTAGCGGAAGCGAGCATTTTGTTATTACCGGAATAGCTCTTGCCGATGCTTACGGAGGCAGGATACAAACAGGGCATGAAGTGACAAAGGTCAAATTCTCCAGCTTGACCAATGAAGAAATGGAAGCATACATATCATCCGGTGAGCCTTTTGGAAAGGCGGGAGCTTATGCGATACAGGGAAGAGCGGCACTCTTTGTTGAAAGCCTTGAAGGGTGCTATTCCAATGTGGTAGGACTCCCATTAAGCAGATTGTATCGATTGTTAAAGGAATTTGGTGTGTCGGTTATTAATAAAAAGGAAAATAATTAGAAAAATTACCAGAATGTTGAAAATTAATGTATAAAATTGGTATAATGAAAGGAGTGATGTGTAATTATTTTTTAAGAAATGCGGGGTTGACCAAAATGGAATACAGACTTAGAATGAAGGATATACCAGCTAGTGAGAGACCATATGAGAAGCTTGAGAAATATGGCCCGGAAGTATTGTCGAATGCTGAACTGCTTGCTGTCATAATAAGGACGGGCAGTATCGAAGATACTTCAGTAACACTGGCGCAGCGATTGCTTTCGCTTGGTGAAAACAAAGGAGGGATCACGCACCTCCACGATCTGTCGGTGGAAGAGCTCAGGAGGACAAAGGGCATAGGAAGGGTCAAATCGCTTCAGATAAAAGCAGTGATGGAGTTGTCAAAAAGGGTCTCGACCTCGCTGATAAATAATAACAGAGTTACGATCAAGTCTCCTGCGGAAGTGAGTTCGTTGCTGATGGAGGAGATGCGCCACCTTAAAAAGGAAGTATTCAAGGTGATCCTGCTGAATACTAAGAACCATATTATCAAATATCTGAACGTATCGATAGGAAGCCTTAATGCTTCCATAGTCCATCCGCGCGAGGTGTTCAGTGAAGCTGTTAAGGCGGGCTGTTCAGGCATGCTGCTTGTGCACAACCACCCAAGCGGCGACCCGGAGCCAAGCAGAGAGGATATAGAGACAACGCAGAGACTGGTGAATGCGGGAAACATACTGGGGATCAAAGTTCTCGATCATGTTATCATCGGGGACGGCAGGTACATAAGTTTAAAAGAGCAGGGGCTGATGTAATCACAAATGTCAAAGCCCGTGCCCTTCACAGAGCATTGGGAGGAATCATATATGGGATTTTTTGCAAGAGACATAGGTATAGATCTAGGGACAGCAAATACGCTGGTACATGTAAAAGGCAGGGGCATCGTTATCAGAGAACCCTCTGTGGTGGCGATAAATAAAAATACAAAATCGATCCTTGCCGTCGGTGATGATGCAAAGAGCATGATCGGCAGGACCCCTGGAGATATAGTAGCAATCAGGCCTATGAAGGATGGAGTCATTGCAGATTTTGATGTCACGCAAAATATGCTCAAGCATTTCATAAAGAGTGCAATGGGCACAGGCTTCATATCAAAACCGAGGGTTGTAATATGCGTGCCGTCGGGTGTGACGGAAGTGGAAAAAAGAGCTGTAGAGGAAGCCACGTTGGCTGCAGGAGCCAAGGAGGCATACCTGATCGAGGAGCCGATGGCAGCTGCGATCGGTGCCGACCTGCCTGTAGAAGAACCTTCGGGGAGCATGATAGTAGATATCGGGGGCGGTACCAGCGAAGTTGCTGTAATATCCCTCGGAGGCATCGTCACAAGCAAATCATTGAGAGTCGCAGGCGACGAATTCGATGATTCGATAGTGCTGTTTGTAAAAAAGGAATACAATCTGATGATCGGTGAAAGATCAGCTGAACAGATAAAAATGACCATAGGAAATGCTTACCTGAAACCAAAAGAAGAATTCATGGAAGTAAGAGGAAGAGACCTTATCACAGGTCTGCCTAAAAACATAACCTTGTCATCCGGTGAAATAAACGAAGCTTTAAAGGAACCCATAAATTCTATTGTTGATTCAATAAAATACACACTGGAGAAGACGCCTCCCGAGCTTGCTGCCGATATAATGGACAAGGGTATCATGTTAGCCGGCGGCGGAGCACTTTTAAGCGGTCTGGATAAGCTCATAAAGGAAGAGACGGGCATGCCGGTCTCTATTGCGGAAAATCCACTGGATTGTGTAGCTATCGGCACCGGAAAGGTGCTCGAAGAGATAGAAGCGTTGAAACGTGTACTTATCACACCCAGAAAACTGAGATAGAGAGGGGACTTGTCCTTTGCTGCGTTTTTTTAGAAGCAAATGGTTCATCGTGTCCTTAATTACGATCTTTTTGCTTATTGTAATGGGGGTTACGGCAAACAAAAGCAGCAAGTTGAATTGGCTGAACAATATATTGAGTGTCCCGCTTAAGCCTGTACAGGGTTTTTTCTCATCGGTTGGACGTGAGATAGAGGGTTTATTTGCTCGTTTTCAGGATATCGATGCTTTGAGGGAGGAAAATAAAGCTCTGAAGACAGAAATCGCCGAACTGAAGGAGAAAAACAGGGAGTTTTCTGATCTAAAGGCAAAGAATGATGAATTACGGCGCGCATTGGAGTTGAAGGAAGAGTTTGGTGATTACACGGTCGTAGGCACTAATATAATCGCAATTGAACCCGGCAACTGGTTTAGTATATTCAAGGTAGACATCGGTGAACGTGACGGGATACATATAGACTTTCCTGTCGTAACAGGTTCCAAGGGTCTTGTCGGGAGAGTTCTCGATACGGATTCTGCAACGTCAAATATACAAACGATCCTGGATGAAGAAAGCGCTGTATCCGGGTGGATCGCAAAGGCCGGAGGCGGGCATGCGATAGTAAAGGGCGACATACAGCTCAAGGAGAAAGGCCTTTGTAAGCTAGTGTATATTCCGGTAGAAGTGGATATAGAAGCGGGTGACATCATTGAAACCTCAGGAGTCGGAGGGATATATCCCAAGGGTATCGTGATAGGTGAAGTAGTAGAGGTTAGAAAAACGAACAGCGAGTTGGACAGATATGCAATCATTCAGCCTTCTGGTGATTTGAAAAGGCTGGAAGAGGTATTTATACTAAAGTCGGAAACTAATAATATGGGCAGTGCTGAGAAATGAAAAGAAAGATATTTTTTTACTTCATATTTATTGTCTTGTTTCTGCTGCTGCAGACAACTCTGCTTCAATATGCCAGAATCTATGGGGTCATGCCCAATTTACTTATCACATTTACAATTGTTGCTGCGCTGATCAGAAACAGTACTGAAGGTGCGGCGGCAGGGTTTTTTTCAGGCCTTTGCATAGATTTGCAGTTTGGTGCTGTAATCGGTTTTCATGCCTTGCTTGGGCTTTATCTGGGCATAGCCGCCGGTTCAGTGAACAGGAGGATATTCAGGGAAAATCTGATGGTTGTTATATTCTTTACACTCATATATTCTGTTGCGTATGAGTCTGTCGTTTTCATTATTAACAATATCATGTCAGGCAGCATAAAGTTCATATTCGCATTCACAAAAGTGATACTGCCCGAAGCAGTGTACAACGGTGCTGTATCGATACTGTTGTTCCCGCTGCTTGTGAAGGCCGGCAAAAGGTTTGACATGACTTCTGCTGCAGTGAGAAAGTATTAGCAGGCTGGATCTTTGAAGGAGGCTGCCTGATTTGGAAAAGAAACTAAAAAACAGATATTTGATACTTAGCCTGGGTTTTGTATTATTCGGCTTTATAATCATATTCCGCCTTTTCAATCTTCAGATAGTTGAAGGGGAAAAGTATGTGGCCGACTCACAGAAGAGGATACTCAAGGAAGGTGACATAGAGGCACCAAGAGGAAAGATACTTGACAGGTACGGGGTTCCTATAGCTGTTAACAGACAGGGTTATGCCGTATATATCGTAAAAACGAACATAACCACATCAGAAATGAATGAGATGCTTCTAAAGCTGTCGGATCTTTTGGAGAAGAATGATGAAAATCATGCGGACACCTTTGCAAAGTATTTGACATACGCTCCCCTGAGCTTTAATGATATGACACAAAAGGCGATCGAAAACTGGCAGACCAATCAGGACAGGCTCAACATAAAAAAGGAGGATGTTAAACAAAACGCCTCTGAACTTTTTGAATACCTGAGGGAGGAGAAATTCAATATCGATTCTTCATATACCTATGGACAGGCATACAGGATAATGAACCTCAGGTATGAAATACTGATAAACAACTGGAACTTTTCAACCGGGGGAATGGTACTGCTTGCCAGGGATGTTGGGATGGACACTGTGGCAGAGATTGAAGAAAGGCATCATGAATTTCCTGGGGTCATAACTTCGACCGAGCCGGTCAGAGAGTATATAGATGCATATGATGAGGCACATGTGCTCGGATATATCCGGGCTATCAATCAAAGGCAGTATGAAGAGCTGAAAGAAGAAGGCTATGATAATAACGATCTCATCGGACAGACAGGCATCGAAAAGAGCGCTGAAAGATATCTGCGCGGGAAAAACGGCAAAATGAGTATAGAAGTCGATGCCGACGGCAGACTTACACGAAAGATAGTGACTGCAGAACCCATTCCAGGGCACGATGTAGTAATTACCCTTGATACAAACCTTCAAAAGGTAGCAATGGAATCGCTTGCGCGCAATATTGAAAGGATCAGGAATGATAAACAGGGGCCTAATTATGGTGATGCTTTTGCGGGATCGGTCGTTGCACTGGATGTTAATTCTGCAGAAGTGCTTGTTATGGCAAGCTATCCAAGCTTTGACCCGGCAATATATCTGGCTGGCTCTGAGGATGTTGAAGCACAGAATGCGATAAGAGAATTGACCGCAGATGAGAACAAACTGAAGGCGCTGCTGAACAGAACGATACAGGAGAATTATGCACCCGGTTCAACTTTCAAGCCTATTACCGCCGTAGCAGGGCTTGAGAAGGGAGTTATCACACCGACATCCAGCAATATTCGGGACAGGGGATACACCTATATCGGTGGCAGATATCTATTCTGTCTTGAAAGGCCGGACTACGGACATGGCATTCTCAACTTGAAAAGAGCGCTGGAAACATCCTGTAACATATATTTTTATGAACTTGGAAACATGACTGGTATTGAGGAATTGACCAAATGGGCAAACTATTTCGGCCTGGGAAGAAAAACGGGCATAGACCTGCCCAATGAAGTATCGGGTATGATGTCGTCGATAGAACTGAAGAAGAAGCTGAGAAACGACATATGGAGACCGGCTGATACGGCACAGGTGTCGATTGGCCAGTTTGATAATTCATTTACGCCGCTGCAGTTGGCAAACTATATCGCAGCCATAGCGAACGGCGGCAAGCTGTACAGGCCGCATGTCATCAAAGAGGTAATCAAATATGATGGGTCAATTGTAAACAGGAACGACCCGGAATATACAAGGATACCACTGAAGGACACCACCATAGCTGCTGTCAAGGAGGGTATGGTTGCTGTTACATCGTCGATAGACGGAACGGCACAGAAGGCTTTTGAAGGTTTACCGTTCGAGGTGGCCGGGAAAACAGGTTCAGCCCAGACGCAAAGTGGAGGAGGAGTCTCTCCGAACGGCCTGTTTGTTTGCTATGCACCGGCATACGATCCTAAGATCGCTATTGCCGTAGTAGTAGAAAGAGGTGTATGGGGATCTAATACTGCACCGATCGCAAGGGATATTATCGATGAATATTTTGGGCTGAAGGCAGCCGATGCAGGCAGCAGCGAGCTCAAGCCCGAAAAGCCGCTGTTCAATCCGTGATTTTTGTCATACGGGCACATCTGGCTCTTTCAATTCGCTTATACAAATTGTTTCACTTTAAATATCAAATTTGGCTTGTCTATATAAGAAAATAATGCAATAATTATTTATGTGAATCAAAATCAGGAGCAGGGGGTACAGTCTATGGAGGACAACATTATCAGCTTTAAGGCTACAGTCAACGGACTGATACTGATAATGCGGGAAGAAGGCGATTTTGATACTGTTTTGGATGCAGTTGACAAAAAGCTTGAAACTTCCGGCAGATTCTTCAAGGGCGCCAGTCTTGATGTGAAATACCGCGGAAGGAAACTGAGCAGCGAACAGGAGCAAAAAATTTCCAAGCTGATCTCAGAAAGAGCTAACGCCGATGTAAGAAGCTTTGAAGAGGATGATTCCTACCAGGAGGCTGAACACGAGGCTGAAGAGCCGGAAAAGAGCAGTGAAAAGCCTAAGATGAAACTGCTATATTTCAAAGGGCTTCAGGAGGGTATGACAAGATTCCACAAGGGAACTGTCAGGTCCGGGACACTTGTCAGCTATGAAGGAAACCTCGTAGTGATCGGAGATGTGAATCCTGGAGGCGAGGTAATAGCCACAGGCAATGTCATTATTATGGGCTCGCTTCGCGGAATGGTCCATGCCGGTGCTGACGGCAACAAGGAAGCTGTTGTAGCCGCATTATCGCTTCAGCCGACACAACTGCGTATAGCAGATGTGATCACCAGGCCGCCCGATACGAAGGAGCCCAGACAGGGGTTGCTTCCGGAGATGGCGTTTGTTAGAGATGATCTTGTTTTTATTGAAGCGTTTCTGCCGCAACATAAGTAAATTGGCACACAAGCAAATTTGTAATAAAAGCAAGTTATTAACACAAGTGAATTATTATTCAACAAAAAGCAACTATAATTGACAAAATATATTTTGAACTGTATATTTTACATATGTGTGAAAATTATTCGTCAATTTTGATCAGCACTGTAATCTGCCTTACTAAGGCACATAGGAGGTATTCGGATGAGTGAAGTCGTAGTGATCACATCGGGAAAAGGCGGAGTCGGCAAGACCACGACCACAGCAAATATTGGAACAGGACTGGCATTATCGGGAAAGAAAACTGTCCTGATCGATACCGATATAGGCTTGAGAAATCTGGATGTTGTTATGGGACTGGAAAATAGAATCGTTTATGATCTCGTGGATGTGGTCGAGGGAAATTGCCGTGTTAAGCAGGCTCTAATAAAGGACAAGCGTTTTGATGGGCTTTATCTGCTTCCTGCCGCTCAGACCAGGGATAAATCCTCAGTGTCACCGCAGCAGATGATGAAACTGTGTGAAGAATTAAAAGAGGAGTATGATTACATATTGATCGACTGTCCTGCAGGTATAGAGCAGGGCTTTAAAAACGCAATAGCCGGTGCTGACAGAGCTATCGTAGTAACGACTCCGGAGGTATCCGCTGTAAGAGATGCAGACAGGATAATCGGTCTTCTTGAAGCAAATGAGATAAGAAACCCAAAGCTTCTGATAAATAGATTGCGTGCCGATATGGTTAAAAGAGGAGATATGATGTCGATCGATGATATTATTGATATCCTTGCGATCGGACTCATAGGTGTGATACCTGATGATGAAAAAATAGTTGTATCGACAAACAGAGGCGAACCTGCAATCAATGATGACAAGTCACTGGCAGGTCAGGCGTACCGTAATGTGGTGAGTCGGATAAAGGGAGAAGATGTTCCCTTTATGACATTTTCCGAAGATCAGGGAATCATGCTAAAGCTCAAAAAATTATTTGGCCTGAAGGCGAACTGAGGAGGAGGTAAAAAATGCTGCTCGATTTAGGAAAGTTATTCGGTAGATCGAAGAACTCCAAGGAGGTTGCCAAGGAAAGACTAAAACTGGTGCTGATACATGACCGGGCTAACGTTTCGCCGCAATTTCTGGAAATGCTTAAAAGTGAGATCATAAAAGTAATCACAAATTACATGGATGTCGATGAAAGTGCATTGGACATACAGCTTACAAGGACAAAGAGTGACGACGGGGAAAGTATAGTACCGGCGTTATATGCAAATATACCGATAAGGAATATACGAAACAGCGGGAAATAAAGGTAACAGTTCAGATATGAATATTGCTCTCATAGCGCATGACAACAGAAAAGAGCTGATGGTTGACCTGTGCATAGCATATAAGACTATTTTGCAGCAGCATACATTATATGCTACAGGAACAACTGCATCGTACATTACAGAAGGAGCAGGACTGCCGGTGTACAGATTTTCGCCGGGGGAGCTGGGAGGTACGCAGCAGATAGCTGCGCGGGTATCGCTCAACGAAATCGACATGGTAATATTTTTGCGTGAGCCTGCAAATACAAGAGAGTATGAAACCGATATCAACTCGCTTCTCAGGCTTTGCGACATGAACAATATTCCTTTTGCCACCAATATAGCCACTGCTGAGGTACTGATCAAGGGGCTTGAACGGGGCGATCTGCACTGGCGGGAGCATACAGGGAAAGATTAAAACCAAATACTGCATTTAGCGGGACGCTATACAGGGATAGTAAAGACACAGGTGAAGTAAGCCTGTGTTTTTTATTTTGGCCAATGGCGTATACATAAACGGGCGATATTTTTAATATAATTTACCAAAGGATCCAGCATTACTGTGACACAGGAGATGAGGATATGGACAGTTACATGGCCGGACAGAGATACATGACGCGGCGCACAGCACCACACAGGAGACCGGGGAGAAATGTAAAGCGAAGCAGTTTGCGCAGGCTTATCGCCTTCCAGACGCTAATATGCATAATACTTCTGTTCATAATAATCATTGCAAAGCTCATCAATATTTCTGCAACAAGATTTTTAACTGATAATGTCAGATATGTATTGGAACATAATGTGGAACTGAAGAATATTTATGCATATGCCCAGGAGATGGTGCCGGATATCAGAAACAGCATAACAGCAGAAAAGCAGGATCCACATGTGACGGACAAAGCAACTGCAGGGGGATACATGGAAGTACCGGATGAGACGGATGGAATCAGGACAGATACGGATATGATACTGGCGAGAGATGACAATGAAGCGGTTATGGCTGCATTGTCCGGAGAGATGACAGCTCAGGGCACAGTTGATGCCTCCTCTGAGATCAGCAGCTCATATGATGTGGACAATAACCATGAAGATGGCGATGGGCAATTTTCACAGACTGGTGTACTGTCGGCAAGCAGCGGTGAGGAAGGGACTGCGGCAGAGCATTTCAGCAGCGGTGAGGAAGGGATTGCGGCAGAGCATTTCAGCAGCGGTGAGGAAGGGACTGCGGCAGAGCATTCTACAGAAAGATTGATTTCCTATGAGATGATAGAACCTGTAGAAGGTGAGCTTGCCATAGCTTTTGGTAAAATCGCCGGAGCTGCAGGAATGTGGAAAATGCATAATGGCATTGATATTGCCGTCAGCAGGACGAGTGATGTGAGGGCGGCGCTTGACGGGTATGTCGCAGATGCCGGATCCTCACCCCGGTACGGCAGATATATAAAGGTCAGGCATGACAACAGACTTGTGACAGTATATGCTAATTGCTCGAGCCTTACAGCAGAAATAAATGATATAGTTAAAAAAGGAGATGTAATTGCCGGAGTAGGCGGGGAGCGTATTGATGGAGGCCGTCATCTTCATTTTGAGGTATGGCGGGACGGTGCTCCTTGCGACCCGCTGGATTACATAAGTATAACTGCCAGGTGAGACTGAATATCGGGGATACGGAAATCAGGGTCAATATCACTTCTGTAATAATGCCTGCATTTATGCTGATCGCAGGCTTTCTGACAGAGTATGCAGCAGCTTTTTTATCTATGCTTGCACATGAACTCAGCCATTTGGCTGCAGCAAGGATATGCGGCGTAAAGACTGGCACATTCAATATATCAATACTTGGGTTTTCTGTGGGGATCCGAGATGGAGGGTGCACAAGGAAGGAGCAGCTTTTCATCTATTCCGCAGGGCCTGTCTTCAATTTACTGATTTTCGCGGCTGCTATATTTGCAGACAGATTGATGCAGGGCGATCAAAAAATGCTCAGGTTTTTGTCCGCATCCAATCTCTTTCTGGCATTGTTCAACCTGCTGCCTGTACTGCCGCTCGACGGAGGCAGGCTCATGCTCGGATTACTTGCCGAGGATATAGGACTGCTATCAGCCGGGAGGATACTTCGAAAGCTTGCATCGTTTTTTTCTGCAGCGATTGTGCTTGTCGGGGCATACCAGCTTTATATCTCATCGTTTAATGTCAGCCTGATCATAATCGGGCTCTATATAATGATCATGTCAATGACCGGGAGAATGGAGAGTGCTTTGATGAATATCAGACAGATAGTTTACAGAAGATCCAAACTTCTTAAAAGGGGAGTATATCCTGCAAGGGATCTTGTAGTGATGAAAAGCATGAAATTGAGCGAATCGTTGAAAAATATGGATTTCGACAGGTTCCACATCATTTATGTGCTGGATGACGACCTGCACATAATCGGTTTGTTTACTGAGAATGAAGTCATGGATACACTGGCAGGGAGCTGTGATGATATGACATTTGGACAGCTTGTTGATTCCAAACGCTCAGATATGCAGATGCTGATTCGTAAATGATGAGGCGGTAATTCTGATGCCGGGATCAGTGAAGGGGTTATCGCAGGCTGCAAGCTAAGGAAGTGTACACCGCGGGCTGCCGACTAATGGAGAGTGACCATGGTCTGACTTGTATTGTAATCCAGCTTCAATAAATATATAATAAATCTATCCTATCCATTTTGTATAAAGGGTGGTTGACCATGCTTATCAGGGCAGCATTCAAATTCAAGAATATACTCATTCTTACGGCCGGTTTAATTCTGACCGCAGGTGCTGCTTCCTATGCGTCAGATGCCTCGTGGCTTCCATGGCTTGTTGGAGCAGCAGGCGCTTGTGCATATTCAGCCGGTGTAGTCAGCACATTGAAAAGCAGTGATTTCAAACGTGAGGTGGAGCTGTCTGAAAAGCTTGATGGCATAAGCAGGCTTGAGCGGAACTGCAGCGATTTGTATAGGAGGATAGCCGGGCGTTTGGGCCGGAATCTGAGAATAAAGGTAATCAGAGTAGTCAAGCAAAAGAATGAATTATTGCATTACTTCGATAAATACCGTGAAGATCCCCTAAAGCAAAGGATCATCGCACAGGCGCTGAAACTGGTTATTGCATATATGCAGCTGGCAGCCAATTATTCAGACAGGATGAGGGAGCTTTCCCAGCAGAATATGAATGAGCTGATACAGAGAATAAATGTAAATAACAGAAAGCTGGGTGCTTTGAAAAACTACCAGGCTGTACTGGAATTGACCAAAACCATCGAAATGGATGAGAGGCTTCTGCAAAGGTTCAAGGATGAGAGAAGCCGGCTTGAGATGGTCAATGTAAGACTTGACCAGATCGAGAGCAGCATAGCAGGCTTTAAACACAGGATATTGTCGAACGATATGTCCGATCCTGAAACAGAAGAGATTGAAAATGCTATTAACGAAGCAACTGCGTTGGATAATGCGTTGAACGAACATCGGCGCTTCAAGCAGCGCGGAAGACTCTGATAGGCAGTCAATATCGATAAATGCAAAGAGACGAATTTGTTAAGCCGGCATTACCTTCCATTGTCAGAAAAATGTCACCTCAGCCGGATCACCTCTCCATCTCATAGATTGTCCAGTATTTCTTTAGTGGATTTGGGTCGGTTCATTGTATACAGGTGGATGCCGTCTGCGCCTTCTTCGATCAGTTCGCGGATCTGGTGCGATGCGTATTCTATACCGGCCTTTCTCATATCTTCCGGGTTATTTTGATATTTATCCATCATAAGTACCAGCTTTGCAGGTATCGAACAGCCGCTTTTTGCAGTAATCGACTTTATCTGGTCGGCTTTGAAAATCGGCATTATTCCGGCAGCTACAGGGCAGTTGATCCCTTTTGAACGAGCTTTTTCCATAAAGTCAAAGAACAATCTGTTGTCAAAAAACAACTGTGTGATCAGAAAATCTACACCGGCATCTACCTTCTCTTTCAGGTGTTCCAGATCTTCGCTGAGTCTTCTCGAATCTACATGACCTTCCACATATGCAGCGGCTGCGATGCAAAAATTGTTGACGCTTCGAACGTGCTGTACCAGCTCATACGCATGCTTGTATATGCTCCTGCTGAAATCAAAATCGGGTTCGTCGGCCGGGGGATCACCTCTTAATGCCAGAATGTTTTCAAGTCCTGATTCATGCATCGAATCAAGCATATCGCTTATCTCAGTCTTTGTATGGCCAACACATGTAAAATGAGCCATGCTTTCTATACCGTGAAGCTTTTTTATTCTGGATGCTATCTCCAGCGTGCGGCCTTTTCTGCTTCCTCCGGCTCCATAGGTGACACTGATGTAATCGGGCATCAGAGCTTCGAACTGTTCCAGGTGGTCATATATTTTATCCAATGGGACATCCGGCCTGGGCGGGAAGATTTCGAACGCTATCACCGGCTTTTTTGCTTTGAACATCTCGCTTATTCTCATATTAAGCCTCCAAAAATAACTTATATTCATTATAACAGCAATTAAATAGCTGTCAAGTACAATTAAATAACTAGTAAATACAATTTAAATAACTCCACTCATACTTTTCTTGTATTGAATTGAATACAAAAGCTTGTTAAAATGAATACAATATATCAGTCTGAGTGGATCTACAGATGCAGCAAAGTGCTGAATCTGCGTGGATGCGGCAGAAGTGAACTGAGCCGGAGGGAGGTGGTGTTGTGTTCGGATTATCTGATCCATGGATTTTGGGCGCGTATGTATTATGCGTCCTGAGCGCATTATTATGTGTAGTATACGGACTTTCAAACTGGAACAAAGGCGCTGACGAGGAAAGGCTTTAGTAGTTGAATGACTGCACATCTTTTTTCACATCAAATAATCATTTCAAGGGTCTTGCGGTTTAAGACAGGCGAAACAGGTCAAATGTCTTGGAAATAGCATGCTCCTTAAGATTAGAGTGAAAGTATCTTTACATTGTCACTTGATTTTTAAGGAGGTAGTAGTATGCATATCGCTGTTATTATTGTTATCTATCTGGCAATTACATCATTGCTGGGCTATTTGGGTTATAGAAAAACTAAGGACACTACAGATTATCTTTTAGCTGGCCGGAGGGCGCATCCTCTTGTTATGGCTTTATCTTATGGGGCTTCGTTTATCAGTACGTCCGCCATTGTGGGATTTGGAGGAGCTGCCGGACAGCTTGGTATGGGTCTTTTGTGGTTAACGTTCCTGAACATTTTTATGGGGATTTTTATTGCATTTGTTCTATTCGGGAAAAGGACCCGCAGAATAGGCCGTAATCTTGATGCGCACACGTTTCCTGAGTTGTTGGGCCTCAGATTCAACTCGAAATTTATACAGGGCTTTGCCGGCATGATTATTTTTGTTTTCATGCCAATCTATGCTGCATCTGTTATGAAGGGTGGAGTAGATTTCATCGAGTCGTATTTTGGGATACCCTTTCATATTTCACTGCTTGTATTCGTTGCAATCGTGACCTTATATGTTTTCATGGGGGGTATAAAGGGTGTCATGTATATAGATGCATTCCAGGGATTGATAATGTTTATTGGAATGACATTTCTTATCATATTTGCTTACAGCAGACTCGGAGGTGTTGCGGAAGCACACAGCCAGCTGGCTGGTCTGTATGATAAACCTGTCGTTTTGGAACAGACAGCAGGGCTTGTCAAAAATGGCTTTAACGGCTGGACATCTATGCCGCATTTTGGCTCTCCCATCTGGTGGAATCTGGTGTCGACAGTTGTCATGGGTGTAGGGATCGGTGTTGTGGCACAGCCTCAGCTCGTTGTCAGGTTTATGACTGTTAAGAGCGGCAGGGAACTGAACAGGGCTGTTGTTTCGGGTGGAGTATTTATCCTTATGATGACAGGCGTCGCCTTTACAGTTGGCGCATTATCCAATGTGTTTTTCTTTAATGATACCGGAAATGTTGCGTTTATTACTGCAGGAGGCATTGATAAAATAATTCCTGCATTCATCAAAGAATATGTGCCTCAATGGTATGGACCGGCCTTCCTTGTAACTTTGCTGGCTGCGGCCATGTCCACGCTGAGTTCGCAGTTCCATACGATGGGATCTGCACTGGGCAGGGATGTATATGAAAAAAGCCTGGGAGGCAGAGGGAAGAGCATGATGATATCAAAAGCAGCTATGCTGGTTGGCGTTTTTATCAGCACAGGAATTGCATGGCTTACCAGCTACCTTGATGTCAGTATGGCGATTATTGCCACCGGTACTTCTCTGTTTTTTGGTCTGTGTGCCGCCTCATTCCTGCCGGCATACATCGGAGCGCTTTTTGTCAAAAGGATGCCGAGGGCGGCAGCAATATGGGGTATGATCGGCGGTTTCATTACAAGCTTCTTTTGGATATTCTTTATCCATGAAAAGGAGTCTGCCAGCCTGCAATTATGCGCACTGCTGACAGGAAAGGTTTCTATTGTCAAGGATACGCTGCTAGCTCCGCTTTCGATGGTCGATCCCATAATCGCAGCACTGCCTGTATCGATCATTATCACTGTTGTTCTTACTTTTACACTGAAGCAGGATATTACCGAAGCTCATATTGAAAAATGCTTTGCGGGAGTCGAGAATAAAAAGGTTGGGATCCCGGGCGGTGCGACAGCACAGGTATGATAGGAATACGTCACTATTGCAGTTTGAGCCATAGTAGTTTAAAATAAAACGAGGCGATGGATGTCCTCCACTTCTCAACGTATTTTCAGCCCTTTGGGTTGAAAAACGCTAATACGTCTTTTCGAACCCTTTGGGTTGAAAAAACGCTATGTGGAGGGTATCTTTGAACGATGCGTTATAAAAATGAAATGTGTTAATTAATACACTGAATGCTTGGAATATATTTGGTGTCCAGTAATGGGGGTTTATTATGTTCAGGATAGTAAGGAAGGAAGTTCTCAACCCGACGGTAAAGCTGCTTGAGATAGAGGCGCCGTTTGTTGCACGGAAAGCTGAGCCCGGCCAGTTCATCATCCTCAGAGTCAATGACGAGGGAGAAAGGATTCCTTTGACCATCGCAGACTTTGACAGAGATAAGGGTACAGTGACCATTATATTTCAGGAAGTGGGTAAAACCACAATGATTCTTGGAACGCTTGAAGGAGGAGATGAAATACTCGACTTTGCAGGGCCATTAGGCAAGGCAAGCCATCTGGACGGCGTAAAGAAAGCGGCTGTCATCGGCGGAGGCCTCGGGACTGCAATAGCATATCCTCAGGCGAAGAAGCTGTACAACCTTGGCGCTGAAGTAGATGTAATCACAGGCTTCAGGAACAGCAGCCTCATTTTACTGGAGGAAGAACTGAAAAAGACAAGCACAAGGCAGTACATTACTACTGATGATGGCTCAAACGGCAATAAGGGCTTTGTTACTGATGTTCTAAGGAAATTGCTGGATGAAGGAAATAAGTATGATCTGGTGATTGCCATAGGTCCTTTGATAATGATGAAAATGGTATCTATGCTTACAAAACAATATGGAATAAAGACAATAGTAAGTATGAATCCGGTTATGATAGACGGCACGGGGATGTGCGGAGGCTGCCGAGTCACAGTAGGTGGGGAAACAAAGTTCGCATGTGTTGACGGGCCTGATTTTGACGGTCATGAGGTAGACTTTGACGAAGCTATGAGAAGGCAGGCTATGTACAAATCACAGGAGAAGAAATCTGTGGAGGAGCACAAGTGCAGATTAGGGGGTGTGCTGGATGCCTGATATGTCATTGGAGAAGGTAAAAATGCCGGAGCAGGATCCTTCGGTGAGAAGCTGCAATTTTAAAGAGGTCGCTCTGGGGTATACTGAGGATATGGCTGTCAAGGAATCACAGCGATGCCTTGGCTGCAAAACGATGCCATGTGTAGCAGGATGTCCTGTCAATGTTCAGATCCCGGAATTCATCAAGCTAGTCGGCGAGGGTGATTTTGAGGGAGCATATGCTAAAATAAAAGAAACTAACAGCCTTCCGGCCATATGCGGAAGGGTGTGCCCCCAGGAGTCACAATGCGAGAAGCTGTGCGTCAGAGGAAAAAAAGGCGAGCCGGTCGGCATTGGAAGGCTTGAGAGGTTTGTTGCGGACTGGTACATGGCCAATCGGGAGTCCATCGAGCAAATACCCGACAGAAATGGCAAGAAGGTTGCAGTCATAGGTTCTGGACCTGCAAGCTTGACCTGTGCAGGCGATCTGGCCAAAAAGGGATATGAGGTCACGATATTTGAAGCTTTCCATGTGCCGGGAGGTGTGCTGATGTACGGTATACCTGAATTCAGACTTCCAAAGGCTCTTGTTCAAAAGGAGATCGATACTGTCCGCAAGCTTGGTGTGAATATCATGACAAATATGGTGATAGGTAAGGTGTTGTCTCTTGACGATCTGGCAGAGGAAGGCTATGATGCTGTATTCATTGGAAGCGGAGCAGGATTGCCCAGCTTTATGGGTATTCCGGGAGAAAATTTGAATGGAGTATACTCTGCCAATGAATTTCTGACCAGGATCAACCTGATGAAAGCATATAAATATCCGGAGTTCGATACACCGGTAAAGATTACTGAGAGCGTAGCAGTCGTCGGCGGCGGCAATGTGGCGATGGATGCGGCAAGGTGTGCCAAGAGGCTCGGAGCTAAAAATGTCTATATAGTTTACAGACGTTCTGAGGCAGAGATGCCCGCAAGGCTTGAGGAAGTCCATCATGCAAAAGAGGAAGGGATCATATTCAAGCTTCTTACCAATCCCGTCAGTATCATCGGCACCGATGACGGATGGGTCAAGGGTATGGAATGTGTTGAGATGGAGCTGGGCGAACCGGATGCATCCGGCAGGAGAAGACCTGTGGCAAAACAGGGATCGGAGCATGTTTTGGATGTCGGAACTGTTGTGATTGCTATCGGGCAGTCGCCGAACCCTCTTATTAAATCGACGACTCCCGGGCTTGAGACGCAGAAATGGGGCGGCATCATAGCTGATGAGGAGACGGGGGCGACTAGCCTTGAGGGTGTTTATGCAGGCGGCGATGCGGTTACGGGTGCGGCGACAGTGATTCTTGCCATGGGTGCGGGGAAAAAGGCTGCAAATGCGATTGATGAGTACCTGAAATCAAAGAGCGGAAAGTGAAATCAAGATAATACAGAAATGGTGGCAGTGCCGATACATGAGCGGCACTGCCTTTTTTGTGTGGGTCGGGCTGCCGGTCTCAGACAGTTAGCGGTGTTCGGGTCGCAGAGCCGTTATGCACAGCGTAGGGCAGGGCAGGGCTGTCAGCGCCATTTATGAGTAGTGTGCGGGTCATGTGGGTCTGGCTGCCAGCGCCATTTATTTCGGTTGAGTTTCCCAAGCACGGACGATAGTGCTCCCCACATCAAAATAATATGTGATGAGATTAGATGTCGTATCTCACGGGTAATGCAGTTCCATCCCATTGACTGACTACCTGGCAGCAGAGATTTAGGGCGGAAAACACAACCTCCACAAACGGCGCTGCCATCCTAAGCCTATGAGTAGTGTGCGGGTCGTGTGAGGCATGGATGCCAGCACCATTTATTTCGGTTGAGTTTCCCAAGCACGGACGGTAGTGATTCTCACATATCTAGGTAGAGGAGATGTATGGATTGTTTATTTCCCCGGGCAATAGATAGGAAAGTGAGCAAAATTCCAACTTTTGTGAGGATATTTGTTATTAACAGGCTGAACAAACAAGAGATTGCTACACATAAATCGGTATATACCGATTTATGTAGACTAATGCTATTAAAATTAGGCGCTCAAGGTTACAAAAGTTGAAAAAGTGCACACCATCCTATTTAAATAAGAATTATGTTCGTATGAAAACGCATATATTCTATAACAGCCCACTGACTGAAAAATGAATTCCACATTAATTGTCAGCAGGAGTGGAATTTAATTTTTCAAATTAGTTTGTGAAAGTTGGGTATAACGAGGCGAATTATATCCCCACCCCTACAGGTCTTTTCAACCTTCAGGCTGAAATACGCCAATACCTCTTTTCAACCCCTTCAGGTTGAAAAAAGCTATGTGGCGGGTACCGATTGCCTTTCAGATATTTTCTTTCGATTAATCGAAAGAAAACGGTGCGAGCATATCTCCAGCCCGGATGCATAGGCGAGCAGCAAGCCTTGCTTGCGACCAGCCCGGATGCATAGGCGAGCAGCAAGCCTTGCTTGCGACCAGCCTCGTTGAAACGCGCAGAGGTAAGAGAAATTTTCTACTAAGCGTAATTTACGAAGTAAATTATCGCTTAATCGAAAATTTTTCTTAGAACGATGCGTTATAAAAATTGTAAAAATTGGATTGAAGCGATTTGATTTTCAGACCCTTGACAAGTCAGCGGAACGTTTTGTATAATAGCTTTTGCCTGAAGGATTCAGTGCAGAATTGTATATGCGGGATTAACTCAGTGGTAGAGTGTCACCTTGCCAAGGTGAAAGTCGCGAGTCCGAATCTCGTATCCCGCTCCATTCAGGAAACCAGATTATCTTGTTTCATGTATGCGGGTGTAGTTCAATGGTAGAACATCAGCCTTCCAAGCTGATTGCGTGGGTCCGATTCCCATCACCCGCTCCAGTTCAGACCCGGTGAAACAACACTTAGTTTCATCGGGTTTTAGTATGATTGCGAAAATAATAAAATATTGAAGGATTTTGACAAATCAAATAGAATAAACATTATAGATAATATAGTTGGCGGACTCAGTGTATATTATGTATCATGGGTCAAATTATTGGTATCATAGAATGTTGTTATACTTATTAACAGTGGTATAATACTTAGAGATTAATGCGGAGGTGGAAGGATGTCTGTTGATGTTCTGAAGGATATTTCAGCTGCTGAGGCGCAGGCTGAACAGATCGAGGCTGAGGCTGCGCAAAAGGCAAGGGAGATTGTCGCATCGGCCAGAAGGGATGCTTCCGATATGAAGGCAAGGTCGCTTGAGGAGGCTGAATTGGAAGCGGGCAATTTGCTGAAAGCCTCCGAGGAGAAGGCACACCAGGAAATAAGTGCAATAGATGCACAGATACAAGCACAGTGTGGTGATATGAGAAATAACATTAGCACAAGGCTTGAGAAAGCAGTGGATTTCATAGTTGGAAGGATTGTGAAACCATGATCGTCAAAATGAGTAGGATTACCATGCTGGGGATTGAAAGCCAGCGTGGAGCATTGGTAAACAGTCTGATGGATATCGGCGCCGTTGAGATAAGCGCAGCGGATGCAGGTGAATATGAAGAATTGGCGGAGAATCCAAATGTTCAGCCGGAGCTGTCAGAAATCGGCAGCAGTATAGCGGATGTGCGTATGGCGCTTGACTGCCTGAATAAATTTTGTCCTGAAAGGAAAGGCATGTTTTCGAGCCGCAGGGAGATGACCGGTGCGGAATTTGCCGCTGTACTCGAAAACAAGGACAGTATATTCGATGCTGTCAGAGAGGTCAATAATGGAGAAAGCCTTCTCATTAAGCTAAAAACCGAAGAGAACAGGATCGATAATCTCAGGGCATCACTTGTCCCATGGATTAATTACCCTATGGTACTGGATCTGACAGGGACCCGCAGGACGGCTGTTATACAGGGAACCATAACTATCGGTGCCGATATTGATCAAATAGAGAAAGAAATGACGGAAAGGGTACCATTTTCAGAATTGACTATGGTGCATTCAGATAAGGATCAGTATTATATTTATGTGATAGTTCATTCGGAGATGGAGCAGGAATGTCTGTCGTATCTTAAAACGCAAGGCTTCAATAAAGTAACATTCCCGGGCTTGACCGGCACTGTGGCGGAAAATACTGAAAAACTCAACGCTCGATTCAGGGAGCTCTCTGATGAGAAAGATAAAATCATAGACCGTATCAAAGGCATGTGTGAGAGCAGGAAGGACATCGAGGCTTTGTACGACAGTCTGGTCATGGAACAGGAACGATCAGCTGCCAACAGCAGGATACTTGTAACGAAAAAGGCCTTTCTCATAAACGGCTGGATCCCGTCTGAGTTCGCTGATAAGGCTAAAAAGGAGTTGGAATCAAGATACACCGTAAATGTTGATATCATTGAACCGGGAGAGGATGAAGAGACTCCGGTCCTTCTTGAAAACACCGGTATTGCAGAAGCGGGAGAACCGGTGTCGAGAATGTACAGCCTTCCAAGCAGCGGTGAAATAGATCCGAACCCGCTGATGACACCGTTTTTTGTACTTCTTTTTGGACTTATGCTCGGAGACGGCGGTTACGGAATAATAATGGCTCTTGCTACAGGCCTCATTCTATGGCGTGTCAAGCTTGAGGAAAATACTCGCAAATTCATGAAATTGATATTTCTTTGCGGGCTGTCCACTATTTTCTGGGGATTTATGTTTGGGAGCTGGTTTGGCATAGAAGAGCTGGCCCAATATGGTGTCTGGCTCAACCCTATAGAGCAGCCTGAGCTCATGCTGAGCTGGTCACTGCTTTTCGGTATTATTCATATGTATGCGGGATTTGGTCTGAAGGCTGCAAATCTCATACGCAGCAAGAAATATATGGATGCTGTATTTGATGTGGGTTTTGTGCTCGTTTTCTATACAGGCTTTATATTCGTACTGCTTCCCTATGCTCCGGAGGTGGATATAGCAGCAGTTGCACCTCTTTTGGAGATCGGTCCGTATATGCTGGGCGGCGGCGCTTTGTTGCTGCTGCTTACACAGGGGCGCACAAAGAAGCATATTTTCGGGAAAATCACAGGCGGATTTTCCAGTCTTTATAACGTGATCGGCTTTATGAGCGATATTTTATCATATTCCAGACTGCTTGCGCTCGGCCTTGCCACTGGAATAATCGCATCGATCATAAATCAGATGAGCGCCATGTTTGAATTTCCGGTTTTCTTTAAAGTAATTGTTATGGCAGCGATATTGCTTGTTGGGCATTCGATAAATTTTGCGATCAATGCATTAGGTGCTTACGTGCACTCCTGCCGTTTGCAGTATCTCGAATTCTTTGGCAAGTTTTTCACAGGTGGAGGCAAGCCCTTCAAACCTTTGAAAGCAAATACAAAATACATTGCAGTAAAACCTGAGGCGGATGCTTAGGTGCCTGTTACCTGGGACAGACCAGGCAAGCCGTGACTATTTTTAAAATGGAGGTTAGTTAACGATGACTATTTTTACTGGACAGGTGATTGCTTTACTGGGGGCTGCCATTGCTTTTTTCGTAGCAGGCATTGGATCTTCCAGAGGTGTAGGAACTGCAGGTCAGGTTGGCGCTGGAGTTTTGTCGGAGGACCCTTCCAAGTTCGGAGCTGTTATGATCATGGAAGCGCTGCCGAGTACACAGGCCATTTACGGTTTTGTTATCGCCTTTTTGATCATTGGACAGATCGACCCGTCTATGACAGTGGCTCAAGGCCTTAACCTTTTAGCTGCCGCACTGCCGATGGGTATAGTGGGATGTATTTCTGCCATCTATCAGGGAAAGGTTGCTGCTGCCGGCATACAGATGCTTTCAAAGCATCCTGAAGCTCTGGGAAGCGCCATAACACTGGCATTGATGGTCGAAATGTTTGCTATCCTGGCACTTATCGTATCCATATTGATGATAGGCTGATATCCGGAACTCCAGGACACGGAATAGCTCAAGGCATGACTGCGCTGTTGGTGCAGTTTGGCCGATGATTTTTCAAAAGGATGATGAAGGAGCAATCCAAATGACAGGAACGGATAGAATAAAAGAAAAGATCCTTGAGGATGCAAGGGCAAAAGCCAAGGCCATACAGGATCAGGCTGAACAGGATGCGAGCAGGATAATGGAAGAGGCCGCTGCGCAAGCCGATAAGGAACGGACTGAGGTTATTAATAATGCGCATGCAGAAGGTCTGCAGCTATATAAACGCATGCTGGCTGTTGCAGGATTGGATGGCCGTAAGAAGCTTCTGGCTGCAAAGCAGGAAATGATAGATGCAGCATTCACGAAAGCAATGGAGAAAATATGCGCACTGCCTGACCGGCAATATCAGCAGGTTCTTGAGAAAATGATAGCAGAGGCTGCCGGCAGTACAGGCGGAGAAGTTCTCTTGTCCGAAAAGGATGCAGCCCGGATGGATAAAAGCTTTATTACCAACATCAATATGCGTCTTTCCGATTTGGGAAAGGGAGGTATGATCAACCTTTCGAAGCTGCATGTCAGGACTGCCGGAGGCTTTGTACTAAAAAGCGGAGACTTGGAAATAAACAGTACATTTGAGATCATGTTCAGTATGCTTCGCGACGAACTGGAAAGTGAAGTGGTCGGGATATTGTTTGGTTCATGATCTGTTTTCAGCGAAGCTGGACATCGCTGATGAAAGATATTATTGAGGGATAATGATGCTGAGAATAAATGAAGGTGATTACGCATATGCTTCTGGCCTGATAAGGGCAAAGGAGCCAAAGCTGCTTGGAGCCGGCCAGTTTACAAGAATGTTAGATGCTCCTTCTGTGGAGGAGGCTTATAAGGTTCTGATGGAAACAGGCTATGGTTATGGTGAAGGCGCTGTGACAGGAATTTATGCGTTTGACAGGCTATTGTCCGATGAAATGAAAAAATGCTTAATGCTTTTACTCGAGATCTCTCCTGAGGCTGAAACTATCAGGGCATTTCAGAGACGCTACGATTATTTTAACATAAAGGTGCTGCTGAAGGCTGAATTGTCGGAACAGGAAGTCCCGCCTATCCTTCTTGAAACAGGTACGATCGACAGCGATTCGATAAAGCGGATGATGAGAGAACGCGATTATGACGGATTCACACCGCTGATGAAAGAGGCTGTAGCAGAGGTCTATGATACTTTTCACAGGATGAAGGATCCGCAGACAGTGGATTTGATAATTGACAGGGCGTCTTACCGGCAGTTTGCAGCAGATCTGAGAATTATCGACAGTTCATTTTTGTGGGAGATCGCAGATTATTTGACCGACATCACCAATATTAAGATGTTCATTAGAGCCAGGACGCTGAAGAAATCATGGGATTTTATTAAGAAGCTGCTGCTCGATGGCGGAACGATTACTGAAGAAACGTACCTTAAAAATAGTGACAAGGACATTGAGACTTTTATTGACGCAATAGGATCAAGCAAATATGGCGAAGCTGTACGAAAGGGTCTGGAACTGGTCAGGTCGGGGAAAAACAGCTCCGGTCTTGAAAAACAGCTGGATGATTTGCTGATGTCATACATTCGAAGTGCAAAACTGGTAACCATAGGAGTGGAACCGCTGATAGCTTATCTTTTTGCAAAAGAGGCTGAGATCCGAAATGTCAGAATGATCATGACGGGCAGGGTAAACAAGCTGCCTGCCGATATGATCAGGGAAAGGTTGCGGGAAATCTATGTATAAAATTGGTGTGATAGGAGAAAAGGATGCAGTACTTGGCTTTATAGCACTTGGTTTTTCAGTATTTCCTGTCGAAAGCGGGGATCAGGCTGCTGAAGTATTAAAACGACTTGCTGATGATCGGTATGCGGTGATATATGTCACAGAGCAGATCGCAGCAAAAATTGAACGCGAAATCGATGAATACCGGGGAAACCGTTTTCCGGCAATTATCCCGATCCCAGGAACACAGGGGAGTGTGGGTATTGGAATGCGGGGAGTGAAAAAGTGTGTTGAAAAGGCTGTCGGTGCCGACATACTTTTCCGGGATTAATGGATACATATATGATTTTTTACTGAAAGTGAGGGATATGGTTTGAACCAGGGAAGGATTATCAAGGTCTCAGGCCCTCTTGTAATTGCCGAGGGGATGCGGAATACAAATATGTTCGACGTGGTCCGCGTCAGTGAAAACCAGCTTATCGGCGAGATACTGGAAATCCACGGGGATAGGGCGTCCATACAGGTTTATGAGGAGACTTCCGGGTTGGGTCCCGGCAGTTCTGTAGTGTCTACCGGTGTGCCTCTCAGCGTTGAACTGGGTCCAGGACTGCTGGAAAACATATTCGATGGTATACAGCGCCCGCTGGAAGTGATGAGAGAGTCGGTCGGGAGCAATATAACCCGAGGCATCAACATACCGGCACTTGACAGAAGCAAAAAGTGGGATTTCAAGCCTTCTGTATCCAAAGGAGATACTGTAGTTGCAGGTGACGTGATTGGTACTGTTCAGGAAAATGCAATCTTTGAGCACCGAATAATGGTACCTGTTGGAATAGAAGGTGTTGTAGAAAAAATATTCGAAGGTGAATATACGATAGAGGATACTATCGCAGTTATCAAAACACCTGACGGGTCCTCAAGGGATTTGACAATGATGCAGCGATGGCCTGTGAGAAAGGAAAGACCATACAAACAGAAGCTGTCTCCGGATGAGCCGATGATAACCGGACAGAGGATCATAGATACTCTGTTCCCCATCGCAAAGGGAGGCGTGGCAGCGGTGCCGGGTCCCTTCGGCAGCGGCAAGACTGTGGTGCAGCACCAGCTGGCAAAATGGGCGGATGCCGATCTTGTGGTATATATCGGATGCGGTGAGCGCGGAAATGAAATGACCGACGTCCTGATGGAGTTCCCTGAGCTCAAGGATCCAAAGACAGGCGAACCATTGATGAAGAGGACCGTTCTGATAGCAAACACCTCGGACATGCCGGTGGCAGCCCGCGAAGCCTCTATCTATACAGGCATTACAATAGCTGAGTATTTCCGCGACATGGGATACTCCGTAGCTCTTCTTGCTGACTCTACTTCACGCTGGGCCGAGGCTCTTCGTGAGATGTCGGGAAGACTTGAGGAGATGCCGGGTGAAGAGGGCTACCCCGCTTATCTGTCCTCACGGCTTGCACAGTTTTACGAGCGTGCCGGAAGAGTCGTAACGCTGGGTTCGGGAGAGCGGCAGGGAGCGCTGTCGGCTATCGGAGCTGTTTCACCTCCGGGAGGAGACATATCTGAACCGGTCACGCAGGCAACGCTTCGTATAGTCAAGGTTTTCTGGGGATTGGATGCCAATCTTGCATATCGGCGCCATTTTCCTGCAATAAACTGGCTGACCAGTTATTCACTGTATGTGGATCGTATGACTGACTGGTATAACAAAAACATATCCAAGGACTATAATGCTTATAGGACCGAGATGATGAGAATACTGCAGGAAGAATCTGAGCTTGAGGAAATAGTCAGACTGGTCGGTATAGATGCACTGTCACCGAGAGACAGGGTGACGATGGAGGTTGCCAGATCACTCCGTGAGGATTATCTCCATCAGGATGCGTTCCATGATGTGGATACCTATGCAACAATGAGAAAGCAGTTCAGGATGCTTAAGCTGATCCTTGACTATTATCATATGGCACAGGATGCAGTGAAAAAGGATGTCAGTCTGAAGGAGATCTTCGAAATTCCTGTAAGGGAAAAGATTGGACGAGCGAAATATGTGACTCAGGATGAGATAGACAAGGAATATGACATTATAGAAAAGGAGCTGTCCAGCCAGATGGATGCGCTGCTTTCAAAGGAGGGTGAATGAGCATGTTGAAGGAGTATCGTTCCATAGCTGAGGTTGCCGGTCCTTTGATGCTGGTGCAGAATGTCGAGGGAGTTACATACAACGAACTCGGGGAGATCGAGCTTAGCAACGGTGAAGTTCGCCGCTGTAAGGTACTGGAGGTTAACGGTTCAAATGCGATGGTGCAGCTGTTTGAAAGTGCCGTAGGAATAAATCTGTCCTCCAGCAAGGTCCGCTTTTTCGGACGGGGAATGGAACTGCCCGTATCTTCCGATATGCTCGGTCGTGTATTTGATGGTCTGGGCAAGCCTATTGACGGAGGACCCGACATAATAGCCGAAGCAAGGCTCGACATCAATGGTGTGCCGATGAATCCGGCAGCGCGTGATTACCCCTCTGAATTCATACAGACAGGAATATCAGCTATAGATGGGCTCAATACGCTGGTGCGCGGTCAGAAACTGCCAATATTCTCAGGATCGGGTCTGCCTCATTCACAGCTTGCAGCCCAGATAGCCCGACAAGCAAAGGTTTTGGGCAGCGATAGCAATTTTGCGGTGGTATTTGGTGCAATAGGTATTACATTTGAGGAAGCCGATTTTTTTATAAGTGATTTCAAAAGAACGGGTGCTATAGACAGAGCTGTTCTTTTCATGAATCTTGCAAACGATCCTGCTGTCGAACGCATATCTACGCCGCGAATGGCGCTGTCAGCAGCAGAGTACCTGGCATTTGAGAAGGGCATGCATGTCCTTGTAATACTCACTGATATAACCAACTATGCGGAAGCATTGCGTGAGGTATCGGCAGCTCGTAAGGAGGTACCCGGACGACGTGGTTATCCGGGATATCTGTATACCGACCTGGCAACACTGTATGAGCGTGCTGGGCGTAAAAAAGGCTATGATGGCAGTATAACGCTTATACCTATACTTTCGATGCCGGAGGATGACAAGACCCATCCGATTCCTGATTTGACGGGATATATTACGGAAGGTCAGATAATACTGAGCAGAGAGCTATACAAAAAGGGAATCACGCCGCCCATCGACGTGCTTCCATCCCTGTCAAGGCTGAAGGATAAGGGAATAGGCAGCGGCAAGACGCGTGAGGACCATGCAAATACGATGAACCAGCTGTTTGCCGCTTATGCCAGAGGCAAGGAAGCCAAGGAGCTGGCAGTGATACTTGGAGATGCGGCGCTGACCGATGTCGATAAGCTGTATGCGAAATTCGCAGATGCTTTTGAAGGTGAATATGTTTCACAGGGTTACGACACTAACAGAGCTATTACCGAAACGCTCGATCTCGGGTGGAAGCTGCTTTCTATACTGCCTGTCGGCGAGCTCAAGCGTATCAGGCAGGAGTATATCGACCAATATCTGCCCAAAAAGGACTAAGGGGTGTAAAGTCTATGGCAAGAATGAATGTGAACCCGACCCGTATGGTCCTGACCGGACTGAAAAGGAGACTTAAAACTGCAAGAAGAGGGCATAAACTGCTCAAAGACAAGCGTGATGAGCTGATGAAGAGGTTTCTTGAGATCGTCAGGGAAAACAAGACTCTCCGAGAAGAGGCGGAAGAGAAGCTGAAGATAGTTCATTCGCGTTTTGTCATGGCCAGAGCGGAGATGAATGCGGAGCTTGTGGAGGAAGCGCTCATGTTTCCGAAGCAGAAGGTGGAATTGAGCGCATCGACTAAGAATATTATGAGTGTTGATGTGCCTGTGCTGGAGTTCCGTGCCGAATCTGATGATGAGACTGATATTTATCCTTACGGCTTTGCTGAAACATCAAGTGAACTGGATGTGGCTATTGCGACTCTTTCTGAGCTAACGCCGACTTTGCTGAGGCTGGCGGAGCTGGAGAAGTCTGCGCAGCTGATGGCTGATGAGATAGAGAAGACAAGGCGCAGGGTTAATGCGTTGGAGTATGTGATGATACCGAATCTCGAGGAGACTATTAAGTATATCGTTATGAAGCTGGATGAAAATGAACGGGGTAACCTGACCAGACTCATGAAGGTCAAGGATATGATGCTGGAGCAGGCGCATCATTATGAAGCGAGATAGATTATTACGAGGCGAATAGACGTATAACAGGCGTATAACGAGGTGAATAACGAGGAGCATAATGTCTCATCTCGTTGAAATGCGCTGAGGTAAGGAAATTTTCTACAATCGAAAATCTTTTTCTTGAACGAAGTGTTATAAGTCTCCTGCTTTTTGGCAGGAGACTTTTTTTGCACTAGGGTAAGGCTGCCAGCGCCATCTTGTAGGCAGGATGCGGGTGATATATGGGCGGGGATGCTGCGGGCTGGATGCCGGCTTTGCAGCGTGGGTCAGGTCAGGGCTGCCAGCGCCATTTATTTCGGTTGTGTTTCTCAAGCACGAACGGTAGTGCTCCCAGCATCAAGAAAATATGAGATGGGAATAGATGTCGTATCTCACGGGAGAGGCAGTCCGATCCCATTGACTGACTACCTGGCAGCAGAGCTTTGGGGCAGGAAACACAACCTCCACAAACGGTGCTGTCATCCCCAGCCTGTAGGCGGGATGCGGGTGATATATGGGCGGGGATGCCGCGGGCAGGAAGCCGGCTGTGCAGCGTTAGCCTGTGAGCGGGGTGCGGGTCGAGGTGTCGTTATGCGCAGCGTGGGTCAGGTCAGGGCTGCCAGCGCCATTTATTTCGGTTGTGTTTCTCAAGCACGGACGGTAGTGCTCCCAGCATCAAGAAAATATGAGATGGGAATAGATGTCGTATCTCACGGGAGAGGCAGTCCGATCCCATTGACTGACTACCTGGCAGCAGAGCTTTGGGGCAGGAAACACAACCTC
>JAEZYU010000104.1 GCA_023418915.1 Bacillota bacterium | reverse complement strand
CATTACGGCTTCATCGAGCGGTTCATCGTTCAGCTTGGCGAGCGGTATAATATCCGCGAAATCGCCTACGACCGCTGGAATGCCACCATGATGGTACAGGCGCTGGAGGATGATGGATTTACCATGGTGCCTTTCGGGCAAGGGTTTAAGGACATGAGTCCCCCGACCAAGGAGTTGATGCGCATTGTGCTGGAGCGCAGACTCAACCATGGCGGGCACCCGGTGCTACGGTGGAATATGGACAACGCCTTCGTCCGCACAGACCCCGCTGGCAATCTCAAAATCGACAAGGAGAAATCAACCGAGAAGGTGGACGGCGCGGTGGCGCTGGTAATGGCGCTGGATCGGGCGATGAAGAACCAGAACAGCGGCTCCGTTTACGATGAACGCGGGCTGCTTTTTATATGAAGGAACAGCTATGCCAAAGAAGCCAAAACGTCCCTGCCGCCATCCGGGATGCCCCAATTTATCGGATGACGTCTATTGCGAACAGCACCGGGCGCAGTACGCCCGCGAAAACGCCGCCGAGCGCGGTTACGGTGGCAGGTGGCGAAGCGCACGGGCGCGTTTCCTTCGCCAACACCCCTTGTGCGTGGATTGCCGAAAGGCCGGGCGGCTTACGCCTGCCACGGTCGTTGACCACGTCGTTCCGCATCGCGGGGACGAGGCGCTGTTCTGGGACGAATCCAACTGGCAGCCCCTTTGCAAGCCCTGCCATGACAAAAAGACCGGATCGGGCCTGTAATCCAATGGAGGTGTATCGGAATGAATCTGCTTGGCCTATTTCGGTCGCGGGACAAGCCCGGCGGGAGACCTTCGCCGCAAAATGCTGTGTCCGCCGCGCCCGCCTTCTACTTCGGCTCCAGCGGCGCGGGCAAATCCGTCACGGCCCGCTCTGCCATACAGGTATCGGCGGTGTACGCCTGTGTGCGGGTGATCGCCGAAACGGTCGCCAGCCTGCCGCTCCATGTGTACGAGAATACGGACTCCGGCAGCGCCAAGGCGCTGGGGCATCCGCTGTATCGGCTTCTCCATGACGAGCCGAACGCGGAAATGACCTCTTTCGTCATGCGCGAGGTCATGCTCTCGCATCTGCTGCTGTGGGGTAACTCCTACAGCCAGATCATCCGCAGCGGTCGCAACGACATCGTGGGCCTTTACCCGCTCCTGCCGGATCGCATGGAGGTTGACCGCAACAGCACGGGTGCCCTGATCTACACCTACACCACCACGGAGGGCCGAACCGTCCGGCTTGCGCCGGAGGAGGTACTGCACATCCCTGGCTTGGGCTTCGACGGTGTGATGGGCTACAGCCCCATCGCGCTCGAGAAAAGCGCCATCGGCTTGGGGATTGCCGCCGAGGAATACGGCTCCAAGTTCTTCGCCAACGGCGCGACCCCCGCAGGCGTCCTGACCCACCCCAACACGGTCAAGAACCCCAAGGCGCTGCGCGAAAGCTGGAACGCCGCCTATGGCGGCTCCGCTAATGCCAACCGCGTGGCGATCTTGGAAGAGGGGCTTCGCTTTGAGCGCATCTCCATGCCGAACAACGAGGCGCAGTTCCTCGAAACGCGGAAGTTTCAGGTGTCGGAGATCTGCCGCATCTTCCGGGTACCGCCTCATCTGGTGGGTGATCTGGAACACGCTACCTTCTCGAACATCGAACATCAGTCTATCTCCTTTGGCGTCCATACCATCCGGCCATGGCTGGTCAGGATCGAACAGACCATGAACCGCGCGCTCTTCTCAGATAAGGAGAAAGGGCGCTTTTTTACGCGCATCAACATGGACGGCCTGATGCGGGGCGCGTACAAGGAGCGCATGGAAGGCTACGCCATCGCCCGCCAGAACGGCTGGATGAGCGCCAATGACATCCGCGACCTCGAAAACCTCAATCCGCTGTCGGATGCGGATGGCGGGAATGCCTATCTGGTCAACGGCAACATGATCCCCATCACGGCGGCTGGAAAGGGCGTGAATGCGAATCCGGCCCCTTCGTCTGGCCGCAAGTCAAAGGAGGAATCCAAATGAAAAGGTTCTGGAATTGGGTGGAGGCCACCTGCCAGGCGGGGGCCGCATTCCAGGCACGGGATGAAACTGCCCCGGACAGCCGGACGCTTTACCTTGACGGCGCAATCGCCGAGGATAGCTGGTTTGAGGACGATGTGACGCCTGCTCTCTTCAAGGGTGAATTGCTGGCGGGCACCGGCCCCATCACCATCTGGATCAACTCGCCCGGAGGCGATTGCATCGCCGCAGCACAGATCTACAACATGCTGATGGAGTACCCGTCAGACGTCACGGTCAAACTCGACGGCATCGCGGCCTCTGCGGCCAGTGTGATTGCCATGGCAGGTACCAAGGTGCTTATGTCGCCCACGAGCCTGATGATGATCCACAATCCGCTGACCATCGCCATGGGCGACAGCGAGGAAATGCGCAAGGCCATTCAACTGCTGGATGAGGTGAAGGAGAGCATCATCAATGCCTACGAGATCAAGACCGGCCTCACCCGCACGCGCCTCAGCCATCTCATGGACGGCGAAACGTGGATGAACGCCAACAAGGCGAAGGAGCTTGGCTTCTGCGATGAGATCATGTTCCTGCCCGGCCCTGCGTCGGGCAATGCCCCGGAGAACAGCTTCTCCTTCTCCCGCAGGGCTGTCACCAATTGCCTGCTGGACAAGCTGAAAGCCCGAATCCCCAAATCCAAACAACCGGACAACCGAGTGAAAGCGGCAGACCTTGAAAAAAGGCTGTCGCTTTTGAAATGATAGGAGGAAATCGACATGAATCAGATTCTTGCCCTGCGCGAAAAAAGAGCCAAAGCGTGGGACGCGGCCAAGGCATTTCTGGATACCAAGCGTGGCCAGGATGGCATGGTCTCCGCCGAGGATAACGCCACCTACGAAAAGATGGAGGCCGACGTC
>JAEZYU010000096.1 GCA_023418915.1 Bacillota bacterium | reverse complement strand
AACTTGCTTCCAGTAAAAAGGAGCAGGTTTAGTTTGTTATACTCATTTTAAATGATTTTTAGGCAATATCTATGAAATTTTCAAAGTTCATTTCCAATTTAGGTATTGACATTTAACCGCTGGACTTTTCATTTTTATTGAGAAATGAAAAATACGGTTGAGCCTAACCGCATTTATTGCTCATAGCTCAGTATAGTCTGCGGTAGATTTCTCAACCATACTGAGCAGTTACCTCGTTTATTTCTCATAATGAGTTCACCATCTTTCTAAAAACTGCAAGCGCACTTTTTTTACAGGGTAACTTGCCGTCATGTGTAAAGCACGTGGGACACTTGGTGGATAGTTGAAGCAGAAAATAAAAATAAATAATACTTCACAGCGTTAAATTTCGCCTGACGACCGGAGGCCCAGGCGACGTCGATGGACTACATTTCAGAGAACGTCCCGCAGTCGCGACGTTCCTGAACCGGACCCGCAGAGCCCTTCTTCTTGGCGGTGCTCGCACCCGGTGAAGGAATGTGGTGTACTGCAGGGACATTTATTGCAGGGAACCAAATCAGGGACTCAGACCTTGTACACCTTTACACGACAGCATTGTTATGTGCAGTATGGCCTGTCCTCCGGCCGCACGGCGGAGTCAAGGCCGGATTCCCTTTTCCTTTTCTTTTAAATTCATAATATGATATTTAATTATTGATTTATACCATCCCTATACTCTTTAAGTAGTTTTTGGAATTGCATTGTTTTATGATATCCACATGACTTGTATTCATAACACCAGCCCCTATATATGCAATCTGGAACACAAACGTTATATAATTCAGGTTGACTCTCTTTAATAGATTCCAGTATCTCTTGCCATGCCTCTTTTGTTTCCTTTGAAGCTTGATTACATAATCTTTTCCTCGAAATATTTATCATTGCTTGAGCATCTGCAAGAAATTCGTGTTCTACTAAATTTGATTGGGATAATTCATCTCTACCAATTCCTGTGCGATCTTCTCTTTGCGTTCTAACCCAATGCTCTATACCAATTTTGTGCCTAACAAAATGTACTGAAATCCAATATCTTAAATCATACCATTTGCATTTTACAAATAACTGCCGAATAGGAGAATGCTCACAAAGTAGCATCCTACGCTTCCAAGTTGAAGATGGCTCTTTCGTTCCGGCTTCCTTATTTATTGTCGTATTTGCTGAATCAGCAACTTCTCTCCATGTACCTTTGACTCCTAAAAACTCAACTCTCATTTTATAACCTCATACTTTTATAAATATATATCAGCTATGCAGAGCACCTATTTTCGCCCCGGCCACGGTGTGCGGGGCGACGTCCGACAGGCCATATTGCATATAACGTCCCGCAGTCGCGACGCCGATGAGCTGGACCCTCGAAGCCCTTCTCCCTGGCGGTGCTCGCCACCTGGGATGCATAGGCGAGCAGGCGACCATAGTCGGCGACCAGACCAGTGAATCAGTGTGGTGCACTGTAGGGACTATCATTTAAGGAACCAAGTCAGGGACTCAGACCTTGTGCACCCTTGTGCGACTGCTTTGTTCTGCGATGTGTAGTCCATCCTCCGGCCGCACGGCGGAGTCAAGGTCGGATGTATTATTTAGGTAAACCCTTACGGCAAATAGTAACTAAAGCATGTATGTAATGTATATTACCGCTTTCATCTGTATAACTATAACAATATGGGCTTATTTTCAATTCTCCAAGTCCATTATATAACTCTATGATCTCATTTTCATCAGTGTAATGATGCGGTATCTCTTCTTCGCCTAGAACGTTATCAATGAATGTATCCTTCTCTATTTCTATACCTTTGCCATAATACTCATCTTGTTTCGATACATAATCAACAAATATAAATCCATTTGGTTTAGTAACACGAACCATTTCGTTTTTATGAGCAACCATATCCTCTAGTAACCCGTGTCCAGATGTCCAGACACATAAAACTGCATCAAATGTATTATCATCGAAGGGAATCTTTCTCATATCATGACAATTAACTTTAATATTTAGACCTTTTTCTAGAGCTCTCTCCTGTGTAATATTAACTCCATGTTCAGAAATATCAGTTGCCGTAACCTCAAAGCCGGAATTAGCAAGAAATATACTATGTCGCCCTGTACCACAACCTAAATCAAGTACATTCTTAACATTTGCACTTTTAAATAGTTCAGCAGCACTTACAACAGTTGGCAGTACATCTTTTTGAACCTCACCTGCTTTTAAATATATGCTGTCCCAGACATATTCCCATTTCATTGCCTTAACCTCACTAAACTGATTTTCTATTCGCCCGACGTCGGAGCCCGGGCGACGTAAGCGGACTATATTGCGTATAACGTCTCAGCAGTCGCGACGCCGATGAGCTGGACCCCCGAAGCCCTTCTCCCTGGCGGTGCTCGCCACCTGGGATGCATAGGCGAGCAGCCGACCATAGTCGGTGACCAGCCCAGCGAATCGATTTGGCGTATTGCTTGGACTATCATTTCCGGAACCAACTCAGGGACATAGACCATGCACGCCCTTGCGCCGACTGCTTTGTTATGCGAGGGATTGCCCATCCTCCGGCCGCTCGGCGGAGTCAAGGCCGGATTCCTTTTTCCTACCATTGCCTTTGCAGAATAAACCTTTGATTAGGATAATTAAACTCTGAAACAAGTTCTCCTGCTACAAATCCATGCTTTTTATATAGTGCTCTTGGAGCAATGCCTTTTATATCCCCTTCTCTAAATGTCGTGACGGATATATCTATACCTTCCGGAAACATAGATACCATCTTTTCGATCAACACAGATGCAATCCCTTTCCTTCGATGATCAGGGTGTACAGCCATACATGAAAGACACTTAGAATGATATGAAAAAAGCAAACACCCAACAATAACATCACCGCATTTAACACATAACGCAGTTTTCCGATCTATGTTTTTAGCTAAAATACCTTTATAATCAGAAATAACTAACCCGGGAAAATCATCCTTTACAACTTCCACTAACCTCATCCACGAATCGATATCTTCTCTACCTGCAAAATGTAACAAATACCCCTCAGTCAAATCTCATTCCCCCCATGAAATACTGCAATAATACGCCCGACGCCGGAGGCCGGGCGACGTCCGATGGGCAATCTTTCGTATAACGTCTCAACAGTCGCGACGCCGATGAACTGGACCCGTAAAACCCTTCTCCCTGGCGGTGCTCGCACCCAGCGAATCGGTGTGGTGCCTGCTCGCGCTTCTGCCTGTCAATGGTATAAGGCCAGATGCATTTCTCCCGGGCACCCTTGCGCCGACTGCTTTGTTATGTGAATCCGTCGTCGTTCCCCGGCCGCACGGCGGAGTCAAGGCCGGGATATCCTTTCCTTAATCACAATCAACATATAACCTGTGCTGCCCACATGATAAACATTGAAAAAGATAACCTTGCAAATGTCCATTATTTACGCATTTCTTCACGGCGAAATCATGAACCCAGTTTCTTCCTACTCTCTCACTTGAGAGATTTTTTAAATGTCCTTTCGGACATATTCGTTTTTGTCAGTCATATGGCAGCTCGCTTGAAACAAGCCGCAGACCTATATAAGTCAAACTGAGTGATAGCCCAGCCTTTGTGCAAAGTTAGTCAATAAAATTCAATCTCACAATGTAGTCCAGGTAGTTTATGTCATGCGCAGCTTTAAATCTTCGCCCTTTTACTGATAATTTTCCTGCTACCTGCGTATCCTTTTTCACCGCATTGAGCGCAGCCTTTTTCAAAACAGCCATATTTTGCGGTGCCGTGCCTTTTCTTGTACGATTCGCATCATCCTTGTAGACGACGTCCAATACCCAGTGCATGCTTTCGATCTGCCAATGATTTCTGACCGCTTTCTCAAAGTTCTTAATATCATTTATGCTGCCAATGAAATAGCTTGTCTCACTGGTTTTTATCTCCCCGCTCTCCGTTTCCCGGACCACCATGCCAACCCCGGCAAGCTTCTTCCAATCTTTTTTTGCATCCAGCATCCAATCGATTGCCTGAGTGTACCAATAGGTACGTTTTTCAATTCTTCCATGTCCAAAATCGATTGTCCTTATCATGGATAAAGAGGCATCTCCGGCAGGTTTTTTTATTTCTTTGTTTTCTTCTTTGAGAGTTTCCATCCTCTTTGCCATTGCTTCCTCTTCAAAGCATGCAATAACATCGCTTTTCAGACTTTCTTGATTTCCTTTTACATTGAGTACATAGTCCGCTTTACAGTTGATAATCTTTTCTGCAATTGCCTTTTGACATCCCATGGCGTCAATGGTAACTATACAACCTTTGATGTAAAGCATGTCTAAGAGATCCGGAATAGCCTTGATTTCATTGCTCTTTTCATTCACTTTCACCTGGCCGATGACCAAGCTGTGGGAACGGCATATTGCGCTGACAATATGAGCACCTTTTTTGTCACCATCGGCAGATCCGCGCATAGTTTTTCCATCAATACTGACAATATCCTGATCAGAAGGATGAACGACATGCTGCATCCAGCTGGCAAAACATTTTTCAAATTGTATTGGTGAAATTATGTTGAAAAGGCGGCCGATAGTGGATAGGGACGGTATGCCATTTGCTAGTTCAATATACTTTCTAATCCACTTTTGATTTGCCTCCATATCAATCCACCACTTAATCTCTTTCCATTCATTACATCCAGCAATTACAGCGGTTACAACAATGAAGACAATATCCAGAAGCCGATGCTGAACTTTACCTTGTTCACGTCGATCCTCAACGATTTCGAAGCTTTCAAAGAATTTTCCTTCGTACATGTACGTATTTCCTTTTATGTTATATTTTATATATATTATATAACATTTTCCTTCTAATTGCAATAAAAAATGACCTAAAACACAGATTTTTCAATGGTTCCAGGTCATTTTATGTCTCTTCTGTTTTAATTTTGTAAATTTATGGCTTCATGATTTCACCGTGCGCATTTCTTTACTATTTCTATATTCATATCTCCATTTGCAATATAGTCCTTTTCAACCTGCTCATCAATGCCCATCTCAATTAAGTCATTCCATCCAACATATCCAATAAAAGCACAAAAATCATCACAATGTGCTAACCAATACTCTTGCTGCCATCCTCTATAGCCTGGTGTTCTTTTACACAGTTCTTCGACATATTCCTTTTTCGGAACTTTATCGCAGCTAGCTGAATCTTGAAACTCACCATCAAACTTTTACTTGCTTCGCCAGTAGATATGCAGGTTGGACAAAGATGCTCAACTTCTTCTGATGAATAAAATGGGCCTTCATAATAAATACTAGTAGACTTTTTACAGCAATCACATATTTCTGCTTTGTCGTTCTTAAAAGCGCCTGTTTTCGTCGGATCAGGATGATACTTAAAAAATACATTTTCATTCCCTTCGTTCTTTTTCTTTAGAAAGTCAAATAAGCCCATATATTCGTCTCTCCTTTTTATTATTAGCCCGACGGCGGAGCCCGGGCGACGTAAACGACGACGATTTCGCCTAACGGCTCGTTTTCACCAAGCCGACGAACTGGACCCCCGAAAGCCCCTCTCCCTGGCGGTGCTCTCACCCAGTGAATCGGTGTGGTGCTGCTCGCGCTTCTGCTGTCAATGGTATAAGACCGGATGACTATCCCCCCAGCACCCTTGCGCCGACTGCTTTGTTATGCGCCGTCCAAAGCCCCGCTATTCAGAGTGCGACAGGATGTCTCCCCCTTAAATCTTTAAAGTCTCTCCTACATTTACAATATATAAAATACGAAGTAAATAATTTTCTATTATGCTATTATAATTCGTTAGTGCTTCAAATCTTCCTTATTAGTTGTTCCGGAAACTCCGCCTTCAACAATGTTATCGTTTCTTATATGATATCCATATATTGATGTTGGTTCATCTGAATAAACAACCGTAATATTCCATTCGTTATAAGACAAAATAATGTTCAAAAAAGAGTGATTAACGTCAATGCTTATAATTTCAGTTGTCGTATATCCTTTTTCGTCAAGATATTCCCACATGAGTTTTTCTGCTTTCTTTGTCCCTGTAAAAACATAAATAGCGCAGGAAAGAATAATGACAACTACAATACCAGCAAGTATAATACCTTTCCTTTTCATTCTGTACCTTCCTCTATAATATAATAATCTTTATTACGTGTAATCTTACAATTATGAATCTTATCTTCGAAGTCTGGCTTCTCATATCCGCCACACGACGTGGCGGACACCTTTACGCGCAGTTTCATATAACGTCACGCATCTGCTACACTGATGAACTGGACCCCCGAAGCTCTTCTCCCTGGCGGTGCTCGCCACCTGGGATGCATAGGCGAGCAGCCGACCATAGTCGGCGACCAGCCCAGTGAATCGGTGTGGTGCCTGCTCGCGCTCCTGCTGTCTATGGTATAAGGCCGGATGTATTTCCCCTGGCACCCTTGCGCCGACTGCTTTGTTATGTGAAGGCCTATCCAATCCTCCGGCTGCACGGCGGAGTCAAAGCCGGACGTCCTATATAGTTACTCAAGTCTCATATAAATGCTACGTTCTCTGAAA
>JAEZYU010000070.1 GCA_023418915.1 Bacillota bacterium | reverse complement strand
CAAGGCGTTTCTCCTCTTCTGCCTGCTTCTCTCCCACCGCCTGCACTACATTCCATACTCCTTGATGGCTTATACTCTGGTTCGTCAGCCCCGTGACGGTTTCTGACACCTCACGGTACGACATTTCACACGAATGCCTCAGGGTTTTCTCCATTAGGTTCGGTGAAATGTTCCCTATTGTGTCCAGCCCAAGAGCTTCATCCAGCAGAAATATATAGTGTTCTTGCTACCTCGCAGCCCATTTCTTAAATATTCTCACAATTTCCTTGAATGATATCGTTTTGCAGTTAAACTATCATATCACGCCTCCTGTTTTTGTTGTCTTGTCAACGACTAAACTACAGGAAAATCGTGATTATGTGAAGACCTCTTATGAGTTTTTTCCATATTTTTCCTACAGTAATTTTACTCTAAAAATACCTGTTGTTCACCTTTTATACATAACTCTCCTGTCAGTCTGCGCTATGCGCCACCTTCTTTATGGCGGGTTTCACCATATCACCGCTGAATGAATATACTGGATATATCAAAATGGAATTAAGGTGAGTTACATGTGGTATACCGTACAATCCGGTGATTCAATATTTACTATAGCGCAAAGGTTCGGCGTCTCCTCCGAACAGCTTATCACTGCCAACAAGATCGAGGAAGGAGAGGAGATTACGCCTGGTCAAAGACTGTTCATACCCATACAGGTTCCTAAGGTCATAACTTATACTGTGCAGCCAGGAGATTCACTTTATAATATTGCCCGACAGTATAATACACTGGTGGAAAGCATTATGGTGCTCAATGGCCTGCAAGGCTCAGCGATCGATGTGGGGCAGCGTTTAGTCATCCCCCAGTATACCGAGACTGTGGTGAACGTAGGCAGAGCAAATATCCGCAGCGGTCCCGGAACTAACTTCAATACTGTTCAATCAGTAGTTTCAGGCGCCAGACTCCCTGTAATCGAAACATCCCGCGACTGGCTGAGAGTGTCACTCCATGACGGAAACAGCGGCTGGATTTCCCGCAATCTTACAAGTTTCAGGACATATGACGGCTCGAAGCCCATAATTGACATAGTAGGTTTTTACACATTGCAGGAAGGACCGGCTCTCCCAAGCTCCTTCCGTTCATTTGCCGACAACACCTCAAGCCTGACCTCAGTGCCGCTGTTCTTATATCGTTTCAGTCAGCAGGATCCTACTTCAATAGAAAATTTCGGAGAATTCACAGACAATGATATTGAGACGCTGGTTTCCATCGCTCACAGAAATAATATCATGATCCTCCCTGTCGTCCACAACCTGCTGTATGAATCGGGAGGCCAAGAGGCAAGCCGTGCTGTCGTAAGAGATATGCTCGCAACATCGCAGACCAGAAGTACTGCCATCAGCAACATAATTGCACTTATTGACAGATATGGTTTTGACGGTGTAAACATAGACATTGAAGATGTGTATATAGAGGACAGCAGCCGTTTGTCACAATTCTATACTGAGCTCGGGAATGCCATGCGTGATCGTGGCTATTTCCTGTCGGCATCTGTGCCGGCAAGAATAAGAGATTTTCCGCCGTTCAACCCATTTTCGGATCCCTTTGACTATTCAGCGATCGGCGCTGCCGTAGACCAGTTCATTGTCATGCTTTACAATGAACACGGCTGGCCCGGAAGCGGCCCGGGTCCTGTGGTTTCAAGCGGCTGGATGAACAAGGTGGTCGGCTATACACTAACGAAAATGCCGGCAAGTAAAGTTGTGGCAGCCATATCGGTATTCGGTTTTGATTTCAATCTGGCTACCGGAAGAAATACATATGTCACCTATGAAATGGCTGCAGAACTGGCCGCAGAGCAGAACACGGAGATAGTATTCGATCAGGATACACTGACACCTACGTTCTCTTATACCGACGATGAAGGAAATCCCCACGAGGTTTGGTTTGAAAACAGCGAAAGTGTAATAGCGAAGATGCGGCTGGCATGGCAGCAGGGTATCAGCGGAGTTGCATTGTGGAGGCTGGGCATGGAAGATCCGGGATTATGGCCACTCGTTGAATCTGACATTGTGGTAAAGAGAATTGTTTATTGATGGGCTGCCCCAGCACAGCCGTTTTGAGCTGTTAAGCCAACATTAACTGTGTTAACTGAACTAAATTCCCGAATTCCGGAATAAACAAGTATTTCCATAAAATGCTTGTAAATCGAATCCTCACATGATATAATGCTATTGTATCAAGGTTGATACATAAACTGAAAGATTTAATTTGTTTGTAGACCTAATCCTCCTTGTCTGTTTGGATCGTTGGAGAATAAGTCTAAACCAGTTAAATCCAAATTGATCAGGAGGTAAGTATTAAATGCCGGACAAAACATTGATTTGCAAGGACTGCAACCAGGAATTCGTCTTTTCAGAAGGCGAACAGGAATTTTACAAGGAAAAGGGGTTTGAGAACGAACCTCAAAGATGCCCTGACTGCAGAAAGGCCAGAAAGGCACAGAGAAGGAACAGCGGCGGATTCAACAATCAGTCGAGGAACAGCTTCTCCGCCGGCGGCTGGAGGTAACTAGACGTATTCCTGACATGTCACATCAGTCAGGCAGTGGCTGAAAGATTTGCATAACAGCCGATTTTAGAAGAGAGTCCAGCGACTCTCTTTTTATTTTTGAAGTTCCTTCAAACAAAATAGTACACATTTTACAACCTGCCTTTTAACCTTGAAGCAAATGTTATATAATAGTATACATGCTCCATCAGTTATGTCAGAACTATCTGTATAAATAATTAATAAGGTGGTTTAATTATGAAAAACATACCATTGTACGAAGTCAGGAAAATCACATCCATAAAGGATATGATGGAAACCAGCGCCGACCAGTTCAGCGACAGGACAGCATTCCTTTACAAGCCTAAAGGCAGCGATAAATACCAGCCCGTTACATTCAGACAGTTCAAGGATGATGTGGATGCACTGGGCACAGAGCTTATCAGCATGGGTCTTAAAGGCGGAAGGATAGCCATCATCAGTGAAAACCGATATGAGTGGGCCGTTTCGTATATGGCGGTGGTAAACGGGACAGGGATCGTGGTTCCGCTGGACAAGGAGCTCCCTGAAAATGAGATCGAAAACCTCCTCATCAGAGCAAAAGTTGATGCGATAATATTCTCCGGCAATCTGAAGGATCATATTTTGAATATTTCCAAGAAAATCGATTTCGTAAAGCATTACATATTAATGGATGAAGCAGCAGAAGAAGTCCCGCAGGACAACAGCATCCTGGAGTTCAAAAGGCTGATCGAAAACGGGAAAAAGAAAGTTGCCGATGGCAGCAAGGACTTCATAGATGCCCAGATAGACACTGAGGCAATGAGCATACTGCTTTTTACATCCGCAACAACGGACAAGTCCAAAGCTGTCATGCTTAGTCACAGTAACATCACAAAAAACCTGATGGCAATGAGTTCGATGCTGAATATCGTTCCCGACGACATATTCCTTTCGATCCTGCCTCTGCATCATACCTATGAAAACACCTGCGGCTTTCTCTGTCCTCACTACCGAGGAGCTGCGGTCGCATACTGCGAAGGACTGAGACATATACCCAAAAATCTGCAGGAATCAAAAGCTACTGTCATGCTTGGGGTCCCGCTTATATTTGAAGCTATCTATAAAAGGATCTGGGATCAGGCTGCAAAGAACCCGGAAACCTTGAAAAAGCTGAAATTCGGTTTGAAGCTCAGCGGCTTCCTCAAAAAAATCGGAATTGACATTACGAAAAAACTATTCGCACCGATCCACAACAACTTTGGCGGAAAGGTCAGGATCTTTATCAGCGGCGCAGCCGGTATAGACCCGGAGGTAGCAAAGGGCTTCAGAAACTTCGGCATACTTTTTGTTCAGGGCTATGGACTGACTGAATGCAGCCCGATAGTCGCATTAAACAGAGATGTGGATTTCAAGGATAACGCCGCAGGTCTTCCTCTTCCCGGCATCGAGGTCAAAATCGGCGAACCGGATTCCGAGGGAGTAGGCGAAATCATGGTCAAGGGTCCGAATGTAATGATGGGATATTACGAGGATCAGGAGAACACCGACAAGGTAATGAAGGATGACTGGTTCAGCACCGGTGATCTGGGTTACATTGATTCAGATGGATTTGTCCACATCACAGGAAGAAAGAAAAACGTCATAGTCACAAAGAACGGCAAAAATATCTATCCCGAAGAAATAGAATCACTTCTCGCCAAGAGCACTTATATAAAAGAGTGTATTGTGTTTGGCAAAGACGATCCCGTCTATGGCGATGTCGTCGTCTCCTCAACGATCGTCCCTGAGATGGAGCTGATCGAAACGGAATTCGAAGGCCGCAAGCCTACCGAAGAGGAAGTGAATGACATCATACGCAAAGAGGTCAAGGAAGTAAATAAGAGTCTGGTAATATACAAATATGTGAAGGATTTCAACATCCGCTATGAAGAGTTTGCCAAAACGACAACGAAAAAAATAAAGAGGTATGTCAAGGACTAATACTCAATGCGGCTGCATGTTGCAGCAAGCAATTAGATAATTACATGCAACAGGAAGAATTAATTAATGAGAAAACGGGAAAGAAAAGTATTCACACCTGAAGAATTGATAAGGCGTTATAAAAAAAGATGCCGTATCGTAACCAGTCTGCTGGTTGCTTTTGTTGCGGCAGCGGCATTATACATTTATTTGAATTATGACTACCTCGTATTCAAGCACTTTATCAGCAGCAGCTATATATATACAGAAACATTAGACCAAATATATGAAAAATATCTTGGTCCGGACACAAAGGGCAAGTACTTCAGTAATTTTGACAATTTTGTCATAGCAGCTGTCACAGAGAGGATACGTGAAGAGCACGGGGACAAGTACACCTACCTGTACACCCCCTCAAGACTAATTGAGACGCGCGAGTACGATAAGCAGGAGGCGGCACAGTCGGAAATCAAAGTGCTTGACGACATGACGCTCTACCTCAGGCTGACCAATTATACCAAATACACTCTCAAATTCATGGAAGAAAACCAGGAGAAGCTCAAGAGCAGGCCCAACATCATAATCGATCTTCAGGGCAACAGAGGCGGCGATATTGATGTAATGGTCAATATATCGAGCATGTTCCTTCCCAGGAAAACTGTCGTTGCCACAGATCATTTCCGTTGGTTCGACCATGTCTACAGGTCGAATAAGGACCAGCCTCTAAAATACGATCAGATCATCATTCTGCAGGATGAGAATACTGCCAGCGCCTCTGAAAACATGATCGCTGCGCTGGACGACAATCTTGATAATGTAGAATTGATCGGTAAGGAGACATTCGGTAAGGGCATCGGTCAGTTTACGATGCCTCTCAGACGAGGCTATGCTGTTAAGGCGACTACGCTCAAATGGTTTACACCTGCAGGTATTAACATCCAGGGAAACGGCATCGACCCAGATATCGAGTATACAAGCGATGACATAATTCAATTCGCCCTCAGCCGCATAAAGTGAACAAGATTGCAGCTTACGCTTTGAGCTTTAGCAGTTCGACCTCCTCCGGCGTCAGCTCCTTGAATTCGCCGGGCTTCAGTGCATCATCCAGCTTAAGTCCGCCCATCTGTATCCTTTTTAAATAAATTACCTTTTTCCCTATAGCCTCGACCATTCTTTTCACCTGATGGAATTTACCTTCGTGCAGGACCACTTCTATCTCAGAACGAAGCCCTGACCTGAGAATATAGAGCTCAGCCGGCATCGACCTATATCCGTCATCCAGTGTGACACCTTCAGAAAAGTACGTAACATCCTCGTCAGTGACTAATCCATCGATCAATGCATAATATCGTTTATCCGCATGCTTTCTCGGCGACAGCAGATCATGGGCTAATTGGCCGTCGTTTGTCAGAAGCAGCATGCCTTCTGTATCGATGTCCAGTCTTCCCGCCGGAAATAAGTCAAAGCACGAATATTCATCAGGCAGCAGATCAATCGCAGTCTTCATCTTCGCATCATAAGTAGCTGAGATCACACCCGCCGGCTTGTTCATCATCAGGTAAACAAACCTTCTGTAATTCAGCTTCCTGCCATTTACCATAATGATACTGTTTTCAGGATCAACATGTGTCGATGCATCTGCGGCGGTTTTTCCATCAACTGTGACCAAACCGTTTTTGACAAGCTTTTTAATATCACTTCTGCTGCCAAATCCAAAGTTTGACAACAGCTTGTCCAGCCTTTGTGTGCTTTTTCTTTCCAATGGGTGGTCACCCTCCTTTGCAAACCGCAATCGTCTCCTACACAAGCCGAGACATATTATGCCGCAATTATGTCAGTACCAATTCTCACTCAAGCTAACTATGACATACGCCTCCAACCCTTGGGATACAGATTCTTCAGCATATCACCGGTCTGCTTTGCCCAACCCAGAGTTATGCCGTCAACACACACTGCAGTCAGCCCTTTTTCACCTTCTATCATCAGCGTTTCGCCCTTCAGATAGCTTCTTACTTCTCTTGAGTCAGCACTAAGCTCGAGCGTTCTTTTGAATGCGTTCTTTTCAAGAGCAATAACCAATGAATGTGAAGGTTCGAACCTGCCGGCCTCGAATGTGCCGAGGAACCAGCCGAATTTGGCAGTCTTAAGCCCTGCAAGCTGCGGCGGTGCTTCAGGCAAGTGGTACAGGTTGCGCCCCCTCTGCATAAATACCCCTTCCGGGAAGTAGGTCATATTATCATCGACAAACCTATGAAAAACCTCGGGCAACTCCTCATAAGACACAGTATCTTCGGGGACGGTTCTCACCTTTTCTCCATCGGGGACGGTTCTCACCTTTTCTCCTTCGGGGACGGTTCTCACCTTTTCGTCACTTGACTCTTCGGGGACGGTTCTCACCTTTTCGTCACCGAGCTGCCGGGATGCTTCTGCAAATCGTCCAACCTCAGCAGCGCATCTTTCAGTCGAAGTATCCCCATGCCTCTTTTTGATCAACTTCGCAACAAAATGGCCCTCCCCTCTTAACCTGTGCGGCCATAACCTTGCTGTTCTTTTCAATTTATCATAGCTTTCACTTGTGCAATTGACCTCACTGCAAATCACTGCGTCGCTTGTATTGTCAGAAATGATACCGCATTCCTCAGCACAGCCGTCATCATCGATTCCTCTGCGTTCTGTATTCACAGCAGCAAACGCCCACTCTGGTCTGCCGCCTTCGATACCTGCAACCTTAGGTATTTCAACAAGCTCATACCCTCCATGACTGCATATGAACCTCATTATCATCTGCTCATCCTCTTCCGGCGAGAATGTACATGTCGAGTAAACAAGCGTACCGCCTGGCTTCAAAAGGCGATCTGCATAATGCAGTATCGGTTCCTGAAGCTTTGTACAGCGTTCGCACTTAAAGCTTTCCCAGCTTCGTGCAGCCGCTTCATCCTTTCTGAACATTCCTTCACCTGAACATGGTGCATCTATCAGTATCCTGTCGAAAAAACCAGTAAAATTCTGTGCCAGCTTCTCAGGAGCTTCATTGAGGACAATAGCATTCCTGATACCGCAAAGCTCAATATTTTTAACCAGAGCCTTTACACGCTCGGTATTTATGTCATTTGATACAAGCAGTCCGCTACCCTTCATCGCAGCAGCGATCTGCACCGTCTTTCCTCCAGGCGCAGCACATATATCCAGGATCCTTTCTCCCGGCTCAGCTCCCAGAATTTCTCCCGGCAGCATAGCACTCGGCTCCTGTATGTAGTACAGACCTGCGTGATAATAAGGGTGCCTTCCCGGAGCAGCATCACCTGATATGTAAAAGCCGTCCTTCGTCCAAGGTACAGCTTCCAACTCAAACGGTGATATTTTTAGGAATTCATCCAGATCGATCTTTAGAATATTAGCTCTTAGTCCATACAATCTCTGCCCCGCCAATGCCGCCGTGAGTTCCTCATATTCCTTCTCACCAAGCAATTTCAGCATCTTTTCTCTAAATGCTGCAGGAAGCTTCATCGCTTCACCCCAATCTTATAACACTTCGGTTCAAAAGTATCTTATCTACCTAGTATTCTTCCTCGTCGTCACACATACCATCCCTTGCTGTCCCAATCTCATAACGTCGTCGTGCAATTCTTCATAACGTCATCGTGCAATTCTTCCTCTTCCCGTCATCATCCCCGTCGTCCTAATCTTCGCCGTCATCTTCCCGTCATCTTCCCAGTCGTCCTAATCTTCGCCGTCATCTTCCCCGTCGTCCTAATCATCATCCTCGTCATCTTCCCCGTCATCCCAATCTTCGTCTTCGTCTATATCCCAGTCCTCGTCGTCCCACCCCTCGTCTTCCTCATCGTCCCACTCCTCGTCTTCCTCATCGTCCCACTCCCCGTCTTCCTCATCCCAAGCCTCATCGTCCTCGTCCCAGTCGTCCCCATCCCAATCATCGTCATCCTCGTATTCATCGGTATCATCTACAAGTCTATCCATCAATTCCCTGATAACCTCCTGATACTGATAAAACGACGCCTTGTTCTTGTTGATCAGCTTTTTCCTCTCCCTTGCATCCTGCAGAGCATCAAAGAATTCAGCCTTAATCTCATATAAGCCGGGGTAGTTGTTTTTCATATAACGAATAGCCATCAGAAAATCACTGTATTCACTTAATATCTGGTACTCCAAAAGAATGGAATAGGCCATCTGATGCTCCTGAGTCATATCTTCCATATCACTGTGGAATACGCCGCTTGCGACATAGACCTTTAAAAGGTCCGGAACAAATCTATCCTCGTCAAAGCCTTTGATTTCCGGTTCTATGGTCATGAGATCGTCTATTCCTCTCTTTATTTTCACAACATCGTCTCTATCCGGCAAGAGCTCCATAATAACGCAAGCGCACCGCCTTGCCTCAGATAACATATGTGCTTCTATAAAATGATAGATTATTTCAATAATCACTTCGACTGAGTCATTTTTCTCTTCCTCATCTGTTTGAAGATCGGTAAGCCTTTCCATCCAGTCCAGACATTCGTCAAACCTATCATCCAGAAACAAAACATATGAAACCTTAGCACAAATATTATGCATTTTGTCTGCAAATGCAGGATTACTAAATGCTTTGATCAGCAGCTCAGCAGCTTTCCCATATTTCTCTATCTGCATATACCCTTCTGTCAGCAAATGGATCAGAACAAAATTGTTATCATCAAGATCGCAGCATTCCTCCGCCAGCGCAACCGCTTTTTTAAATTTCTCGGCTTCAAGGCATGCTTTGATAAAAATAATGTTAAGCTCGATATCACGAGGATATTCCTCTATTACCGGCTCTAACACCTTGACAGCTTTAGACGGTTTCATCATTCCCAGATAGCCCAGACCCATCAGGTATTTAAGATGTGTTGTGTGCTTCTCATTTTTCACGGCCTTTTCCAGAATATTCACTGCCTCTGCATAGTTGCCTTCATCCATCGCTTCATTTGCGATCATGTAAGCCTGCTTCGATGATTGCCCCATCTTGTGGAAGTCCTTGCATGCACCTTTGACTGCCGGATCACTGAGCATTTTATAAGCTTCTTCAATTTCCTCATTCCTTTCAGGATACTGCCCTACGGGATACTTGTTCAGCATCATCCTGTAAGCCTTCCTTATCGCCTGTTCGCTGGTGTCTTCCCCCATATTGAGCACTTCAAAATAATCTTTCATCAAATAATGTAAACCCTTCTATAGTAAATATAGTATTACAACAGTGTTATTCTACCATAAACGTCAACCAACAGACAGACTTGTAAAAAAAATATGAACCGATAGTTGTGCTACTGCCACGAAAAAACACCAATATGCAAGAAAATTGTTTTCAAACATATTCAAAATCTGCACCTAATTATCAACATATGTCAAAGCATGAGTAGTTTCAACACTATGTTCTGTGTAATCATTTGGCTATTTTGTATATTGCATTCCACTTTTTTTGCTGATAATATGTTATCATACCAAAGCTGCAATTAAAAATACTTATCAAGGAGTGAAATTATGGTCAAGCTGTACATAAACACGGACACTTCACCCGGAACTATTAATAAAAACATATATGGACATTTTTCAGAACATTTGGGTCGCTGTATCTATGGCGGCATATGGGTCGGAAAGGATTCTCCCATACCTAATACCGACGGCATTCGCAACGATGTGATCGAGGCATTGAAAAAGCTGTGTATACCGGTGCTGAGATGGCCGGGCGGCTGCTTCGCCGATGAATACCACTGGAAGGACGGTATCGGTCCTTATGAAAATCGTCCCAGAATGGTCAACACCCACTGGGGCGGCATTATTGAAGACAACAGCTTCGGTACTCATGAGTTCATGAGGTTCTGTGAGCTGATTGGTGCAGAACCATATATAAACGGCAATGTTGGAAGCGGAACAGTTTACGAAATGCAGCAATGGGTCGAGTATATGACCTTCGACGGTATTTCACCAATGGCTGATCTTAGAAAGCAGAACGGACAGGAAATACCGTGGAAATTGAAATATTTTGGCGTAGGCAACGAAAACTGGGGCTGCGGCGGCAATATGAGACCTGAATACTATGCCGATGAATACAGGCGTTATGCCACTTATGTCAGAAACTACGGAGACAACAAGATATTTAAGATCGCATGTGGCTCTGGCATTTTCGACACTCATTGGACTGATGTACTTATGCGTGAGGCAGGAAGATTCATGGATGGCCTGAGCCTTCACTGGTATACTCTACCGACAGGCAACTGGTCAGACAAGGGCTCCGCAACCGAGTTCGACGAATCCGGATGGTTCAATACATTGAGAAACACTCTTCGAATGGATGAATTGATCACAATGCACTCCACCGTCATGGATATGTACGATCCTGAGAAGCGGGTGGCTATGATAGTAGACGAATGGGGCACCTGGTACAATGTTGAGCCCGGCACAAACCCCGGCTTTCTGTTTCAGCAGAACACCATCAGAGATGCACTTGTCGCCGGCATTAACCTGAACATCTTCAATTCTCATTGCGACCGGGTACGTATGGCTAACATCGCACAGATGATCAACGTATTACAGGCAGTAATACTGACAGAAGGCGACAAAATGGCACTGACACCTACATACCATGTGTTTGACATGTATAAGGACCATATGAACGGCAGACTGCTGCAGACCGGTATTGTCGGCTCTTCATCTCAATACAGTCTTAATGGCGAGAGCATTCCGGCAATAAGTGTATCGTCATCAATGTCACCTGACTCAGGTGAGATATTTGTCACCTTATGCAATCTCGATCCCAAAACAAGCCAGGATGTGAAGCTCGAAATAAGAGGCGCAGGACTTTGTTTGGACGATGATTGCTGCTGTTCGGAAGGGAACTGCTGTGCAGAAGATCGTTGTGCTGATAATGATCGCTCGGAGAGCAAGTCTGATGTCTGCTGCCGTTCATACAGCACAGCTGTCGGCTCCGTCCTGACAGGCAGCGCTATGAATGCCCATAATACTTATGATGAACCAGATAACGTAAAACCGATGATGCTGAGAGAAATATCTGTTGAAAACGGCATACTGGAAGTAAAGCTTCCTCCGATGTCCGTAACAGCTCTAAAGATCCGGTAATGCAAAAGCATAAAAATCTATCGCAGACAGGAGTATGTTGCATGGACGATCCACAATGCAAAGGCTGCTCATCATCAGTCAGGCTCAGCCCTGAAGAAATCAAAAAGCTGTTTGGAGAAACGCTGAGGATCAAAGATATAAAAGTCGTCTCCGAGAAAGAATATCATAAAAGGCTTGCGCACTGCAAAACGTGTGCAAGCCTTCAATACGGTACAACCTGCAGTCACTGCGGCTGCATCGTGGAAATCCGCGCCAAGCTGGCCGCCTCCCACTGCCCCTACCCATACGAGCCAAAGTGGTAGAATATAATTGCCTAGCTATTTTACTCAGTGATCCAGTCAAGACCTACAATGGTATGTTGATGTTCTTGAGGTTGGAAGACTTGCCGCTTGAATGACCCTTGTTCCTATAAACTGCCTTTTGTCCTTTGAACACCTTCAGCGTCTGTAAAATCAGCTTGATATCAAGCATAAGGCTGTAGTCCCTGATATACAGCAGGTCGTACTTCAGCTTATCGACAGCCGAGGTATCATACTTGCCATAGATCTGCGCATACCCGGTTATCCCTGCTTTCACAAGATAACGGTGCGAGTATTCCGGTATATCTCTGCTGAACTGCTCCACAAAGTACGGCCTTTCCGGCCTCGGCCCTACAAAGCTCATATCACCCCTGAGAACATTAAAAAGCTGCGGCAGCTCATCGATCCTGAGATTTCTAAGCACCCTGCCCACCCTGGTTATCCTCGGATCGTTGTTATTTGACAATACCGGCCCGGTTTCATCCTCCGCATTATCATACATGGTCCTGAATTTTAGTACATTAAACTCCTTGTTTCTGACGGTAATTCGTGCCTGCTTATAAATCGCCGGTCCCTTAGACGTGGATTTAATAAGAAGGGCAACAAGCAGCATAACAGGCGATGTTATGATAATACCTAAACAGGAGAACACTAGATCGAACAATCTTTTAAAAAACCTCTGCTCCACCGTCAATCCAAGCCTGTCCAGCATAAATGCCGGCATATCCTCAAACTGCACCATCCTTGCGCTTGACAGCGATATCTCAAACATTCTCGGCACAATATACACCACTTTTTTCTGTGCCAGACACTCTGTGATAATCTTCATTTTATCCTCATCAGAGACATTATCACTGATAAAAACCTCCTCAACATCCTTCAGACGCTTAAATGCCTTGCCTATTTCATCGGAAGGAACAACACAGTGGATATGAAGCTTTGCTCTTTTAAGAGTATAACTCACCTTATCAAGAATTGCCCTCAATTCACTGCGCTCGCCTATCACCATCAGCTTCATGTCAGTTGAAAATCTCCTTCTGACTGCCAGCACTATCCCCTTCCAAATCAACAGCAATATGAATTGGAAGACTGGTGCAATCGCCAAAATAAGTCTTGGGAATGAGAACCCACGCAGATAGTAAGTTATGGTAACTGTTGTGATGCTAAGGATGAAAATCGATTTCAGCAATGTAACTGCCGTTTTCTGCAGCGATTTTCTATAAAATTTCAACAAGCCAAAAATGTCGAAATAAATCAAAGCTGCAGCAGTAATAAACGGCGCAGATGCTATATACGGTTCAAAGTTAAATGCAGGCAGCGTCCAATCGTACCTGACAAGGAACGCTAGTATATATGCAATGTGGATCAATACAAGATCCACAAGGATTATGGCAATTTTATAGTATTTTTCAGCTTTTCTTAGTAGCTTGATCATTTTTGACCCTCTAAACGAAAAACGCTAAATGATTATGTCTACATTATACATCATTTCATACCGATCTGCTTATAGAAAATATATCATATTGGCATTAAGCTGATATCTGAACATTTGATTGGTGCTTGTATTTGTGCTATGATAAAAAAACTAATACGCATGAGGTCTTAATATGCCTGATTTGTCAATTGCAATAGTTACCTATAATAACGAACGAACGATCAAAAAATGCATCGACAGCATACTCATGCATCTTGGTAAGGGCTATACCTATCAGCTATATGTAATAGACAACAATTCATCAGATAACACCGTTTCCATTGTCAGAGATATTTCAGACAAGATCATAGTTCTACAAAACGATAAGAATGTCGGCTTCGGCACTGCTCACAATCAGATGATTAAGCTGCTGGAGTCTCGTTATCATTTGGTTGTTAATCCCGACATCATCATAGAGAACAGCTGCATCAATGATATGGCCGACTTTATGGATAAGCATGATGACATTGGCCTGCTTTCGCCTTTAATCAAGCACCCTGACGGCAGGATACAATACCTGTGCAAAAGGAACCCGACATTTATCGACCTTCTTATACGTCTGGTCTTCCCACATTCCTTTGTAAAGCGGCACCATTACTTTGAAATGAGAGATACCGGATACAATAAGGAATTCGAGATAGAGTATGCCACCGGCTGCTTCATGTTCTTCAGGACAGAGGTTTTCAGGCAGCTTCACGGATTTGACGAAAACTTCTTCCTTTACCTGGAGGATGCCGACATTACCAGGCGGACGAATGAGATCTCAAGAACAGTATTCTACCCCTATAATTATGTCGTACATGAATGGCAGAGGGGCTCCCATAAAAGCCTGAAGCTTGCTCTGACCGATATCAGGTCAGCCATGTATTATTTCAGGAAGTGGGGCTTCAGGTTTTTATGATCAAACTCCTGAATATGATTTTGTCTGGTTTCTGGATTAAACTCTTGAATTAGTCCTTTGCCTCTGCTTCCGGACTGATCTCCACAACATCATCTTCTATTTCTTTTTTAGCGTTTTCGTCTATATTAAGAACCTTCTTAGCCTTTTTCTTTGCATTGCGCCAAACAATACCTACAACCGCGCCAACAGCTATAACGATACCAGCTACTGCTTGTATCGCATATGTCATTACTGACGGATCAATATAGGCAAAAGCGGTAGTTTCGAATAAAAACATCAAACAAATTGCATAGAACAAAACTCTTATTTTCCTCATGGTCTTCTCCCTTTAATATATATTAGTAAATAATATTCTTCGTGCATTTAGTGTTGTCACAAAATGTCACAATTCATCATATAATCCTGATAATATCACAGATATATAAGCAATACAACAAGCCAAAATTTACTGTTTTTGTTTCACAGTTTGGTTCCGGATAGCTTCTAGTCATTAAAGCCTTTTTCATCTATTTCCTTAAGTGCATTGACTAAAATGCTGTTCTCAACTTCATCCTTGACTGCGACCCGGATATAGCTTTCTCCAGAAAACCCATCCTTATTTGAAAGATTCTTTATTAGCAATTTATTTTTCATCAAGAGTCGATTTGCCAATACTTTTGATGTAAATGAAGCCTCTACCCCACACAATAAATAGTTCGCCTGAGAATCATACACCTTTAAAAAGCTTATACAACGCAGCTCTTCTATTAGTTTTTTTCGCTGCTTGGCAATAGAATCACATGATTCTATATATTGATTTTCATAATAACCGAATATCTGAAGAAAATACTCAGCAAATGAATTGATGTTCCATATAGGCAATAACTCTCGTAGTTCTTTTAATACACCTGTATCTGATGATGCCAATACGCCCAGCCGGAGTCCAGGTACTCCATAGGACTTGCTTATGCTTTTTATCACTATCAGTTTAGGGTATTTCTCTAATATTTCGTCCTCCAGCAGAGTATACCGTTTATCATTATCTGCAAAATCAATAAAAGATTCATCAATAACACATAAAGTATCATTTGTCATACAGGTATCAAGTATCTCCATTATTTCGGACTTGGACAGAAAGCTCCCGCTTGGGTTGTCAGGATTGATGATAAATAATGCGTCACAGTCTTTGCTCATTTTGATAAGCTGCTGTTTGTCAAGAGCAAAATCATTTTCCTGAGTACATATGAAATTAAACTCACAGTTTGTAAAGCATCTCAAATATTCGTTAAAGGCAGGTAAGGAAATTGCAACTCTCCCCTTTACCACACGTCCTAATGTATTGATAAGCTCAGCTGCTCCATTTCCGACAAGCAGATAATTCTCATCGATATGGAACATTCTGGCTGCTCCAAGTATTTGATTATCCATTCCCGACGGATAATCTCTTAATAGAGTATCGAAGAAATACTTCAAGTGATCCAACATTTTTTGAGGAGGAAAATACGGATTGACTAAATAGCAAAAGTCCTTCAAACCAGGAAACCTCCAGTACCCTCCGAAATGATGTTCATATGCAAATAACTTGTCCTTGTCAGGAGCGAATAAAGTATTAGCTATGTTTAGATCCTGTGCATCGTCGATTTCGTACCAAGCGGCATCACCAATATTGAATGCTGTAAGGTTCGCCAACGGCAGATGCGCCAGTGCCTTAAGAACCATTTCATAGTATTGGTTTTTCCCATATGCTCGAATATATGCTTCTAAAAACGGAATATATTGTTTGTTCGAAAACTCTTTACTAAACTTATATATATTCACTGTTTTAAAGTAACTATTTGCATCAATAAATCTAAAATCCTTTTTTTCTATGAATTCTGTTATTTCATTATTCTCTCTTACGAGCGTTACTGTACCATCCATCCATTGCTCATATTTAGCTACAGCTACAAGATTCTTATGTGGGCACTCGACCATTTCACGTACTATCCTTTTTTCAAAAATCAGATCCGACTCAAGCAATATGGTATCATCCTGAGCTAAATATTCTCTAGCAAGGTATAATGAGTAAATATTATTTGTGATTGCATAATCCTTGTTGTATACAAATTGAATATCTATTCCTGTAATATTAGCCTTAACGTAGTCAACCAGCTTCTCGGCTTCGTATCCTGCCACAATTATGAATCGGTTTATACCTGCTTCCTTGATTGCTTCTACAATACGTTCCAGAAGTGTTTTGCCACCTATCTTCACCATACATTTTGTTTGGTTATCGGTGTATTTTCCAAGACGTCTTCCCATTCCAGCTGCCAGCATTAGTGCTTGCATAATATCTACCTCTTTCTAGTAAGTCTTTGATACTAAATCACTATAAGTAATGAAAGTATGTCCATACTCCAGCAAAGGACTTACCATATCCTTTAATGGTCCAACTCCTTTATCAAAAAGAATACCATCTTTATAGGCAAGTCTTAAGTAAACTACACTAACAGTTGCTGCTTACCTTATTCACAACTATAGCCACATTTTTTTTTGTGGTTGTGATAATGATACTTCTGGAGCATCTGGAGCAGCTTGATAAATTTTACTTGCTAAGTAAACATCGTGCATTGCCACTCCAATATTATATACTAAAATGCGTTCTTGTTCATTTTCCCTTCCTGCTGTTCTTCCCAGTACTACATCACTTACCTCAGCAAACTTCCTAAAACGTTCGAAATATTTAAACCCACTAATATGACCTGTATCATCTCCAAATACCTTATCAAAAGATAAATCGCAGTTTTGGAATCCCATAGTATGCACTGGTATTACAGTACATCCTTCCTTGTAACAACTATCATTTGCTAGATTTTTCTCTGCATAGGTAACGCATGAAATTATTACATCGCTATCACAAATAACATTTTCCGTAGTGTCTACTATTGAAAATGAGATATTAGTGTTTTTCTTAAACCGATCCATAAATTGCTCAGCCTGTTCCTTATAGCGATAAAGCTTCACCTGCATTTTTCGATGAGGAAAAAGCTGTGTCAGTATTTCAAATGTAGCTACAGCTGTAATACCCAATCCAACTATACCTATTGTCTCAAAATCTTCTTTTGCTAATAATTTCAATGAATGTGCTGCTACAGAGCCTGTTCTCATTGCGGTTATATAATTTCCATCAATTAGTGCTAACAAATTGCCACTTTTCAAATCATAAAGCATAATTTGGCTAGTTAGTCCAGGTAAATCTCCAGTACGAGAAGGTAATCTAGCTATTACCTTTACTCCCATAACATTGCTTTCATGAATTATACAAGGCATTACATTGTAGAAAGAGTGATTTTCCATTTTCATGCTTATTTTAGGCGGCAAAATCACTCTTTCCTTGTTTATAAGCATTTCTTCTACCCACTTGTAGCATTGAAGTGGTTTAATATTCAATTTCTGAATAAAATCAAAATCTAATATTTTCATGTTGTTTTCCCCTGCTTTCTACTTATTAGCTGCTTAATAATATATTCAGCACCAATGCGCCCACTTTCACCCAAATAAAAAATATACTGAGAACAAATTTGCTCAATTTTAGATTCATATGAATCTTTTTCTAAAAGTAGATTGTCCACAACATCGGATATAGCTCCTGCTTCATCCGGCCTAATTGATATACCTACTTGGTTTCTGAAAGTGATATCAACAGGTTGGTTTGCGTATTTTGTATAATCTGTATTTAAGACCTTCATAGGCGTATCAATAAACAAAGACGGTCTTTTCGTTGTAAATGAAAACTCATAAGCAATCCCAGACCAATCAGTTATAAGTAAATCAGCTGTAAAAATTGTTGCATTTGAAGAGAAATCAGTTTCGATAGCAAAGTTAGAGCCTGTTCTGTCTTCATATGCTTTTATTATCCTCTCCATTTTAGACGGATAACGCTTGATATACTCGGGATGCGGTCTAACTATTATACGATATTTAGTTTTTAAAAGTGAATTCAGCATTTCATCAATACAACAATCTAGAATATTATCTTGTTGCCATGATGGCGCAATCAAAATTGTTTTCTGCTCATTGCAATTTTTATCCATGCTTTCATAGGAAGCAATTAGGTTATCAAGTAACCCATATCCACAAGGTATCAATTTCTTAGCGGGTAGAGAATACATTTTTTCAGATTCACGCAATTCATCTATTTGATGCTGTCCAACGCAAAAAATAGTATCAAAATTATCATAAGCACCTTTGCGAACTACCATATTAGTACTCGCTAGCCCATGAAAGGTATAAATATACTCAATGTCCTTGCGTAAAAAACTGCGCTTAATGTAGTAATTCCCAAAGTCTGGGGTAGTCATAACTACAATATCTGCATCCATTTTCATCATAAGAGTTATAGTTCTTTTCACTCCAATATAATAAGGCCTTATTCTAGGCTGAATTTGGGCAAGCTGAAAAACCGCATCATCTGGATCATTTGTGACATAATGTATCACCACATTAGAATGGGATAGTAAATATTCAATATAATTCTGAAAATATTTGTAAAAGCCACTTTTTTCAGAGTAGAAAACTAAATGCTTATTAGCGATTGAAAAGAAACGCTTATAATCTGCACGTTCGCGCTTTCTATTCGGATCCTTCTGGTACCATTTTCTTTTTTTTGTTTCAAGGTCATTTATCTCAGCAAGCGCCTTTCTGCTTTCTTGAAGTTTATCATAATCAATATGCTTCTTGGGACTTATAACTACATTCAGTATATACATTTGGATAATAGAAAAAATAATGCTAGAAACCCAGTACAATGCCACGCCTACAGGTACAAACCACCCTAGATAAAGTGAAAGAGAAACTGACAACACCATGGTACCGTACTTATTCAATTTACCTTGTTCAGATTGCAAAACAGATGATTTGTTTTGAGTAAAGCATTGTAGCCATGATGTAAAAGCTGCTATCAACGGGACAAGTATAGTAACACCGCGAAATGTGGACGGTACCCATGAAAGGCTTATGCCAAAGAAATCCATGTCAATAGTAGCTAAACTATCTAGCACAGACCGTATGCTCAAATCAGGAAAGCTCCCCTGCAAACTAAGAAACGCATTTAAATTATCAGCATTTTTCGCTGCCTCCAGAACATATAGCTGAATTGAATTTGTAGAAATATCCACCCCAGTCAGATTCGAAGCTAAAGATATCAAGGAAGCTATTAGGCCATTGGGTAAGTTGAGGATATATGTCATTGGGTTATATATCACCTGTACTATCCCCATTAATAATATAATCTGAATAGCCAAAGGAATTAGACTGGCGAAGGGATTGTACTTCCCCAACTTGTATATCTTAGATTGTTCCTCTGCTATATAATCGTTGTCTCCGTAATGGTCTGCCTTGAGAAAATTAATTTCAGGCTGCATTTTGACAAGCTTTATCCCATTTTTGTGTACCCATATCGATATAGGAAGTAGAATTATCTTAGTAATAAATACGAAAAATATAATTGCAACTCCGTAATTCGGGAATATGCTATAGCAAAGTCGCATAACATAGCCCAAAATATCACCTAATAGATCTAGCATATTTAAAACCGCCGTCCCTTTGTAGATTCATTTTGAAATAATAGCTAACCAATTATAGCACCGCAGATAAAAGTAATCAATGACACCATTTTACAAATGCAAGTTTAATCTATTGTTTATTGTTCTCTGGTATGTAACTGTATTTATACGGTTTTTCTGCCTTTAGTAACTGCTGACCATTATCAGCAATTACAGTAATTGTATTCTCTCCTTCAGAAATTGCATCTATAGGTATTGAAGCAGTAAAACCACTCTCAGTATATAATTCATTCTCGTATGCCTTTGCAACATCTGGTCTTGAACTTTTTACAGTAGTGAATACACGAGTAGAACCGTCTGCTTTTGTTACTGCTAAATTAACGGATGTATCAGATGCATTTTTATCACCGGTAAACACCCAGCCTTTAATACTCAATAAACTATCTGCAGCACAGGAGTCAATACAATACTTAATGTTGCTATCTGCCGTTATATTATCAGAGTTTATCTCAACTTCATCGCTGGAGTTTTTTTCTGTTATTTCTGTTTCAGCTGCCTCAATAGAATCTTTTTCATTAGTGACATCAGAAGCATCAGAAGAATACATATAGACATTTGAAGCCAAATATATCTTACCTCCATTTTCAACCAGTACCTCAATCATAATATCTCCATCAGGCACCTCATCGGCTGGCATAACAGCCTTAAAGCCACTATTATTATATAGGTCGTTTTTAAAGACCTTACCAACATCCCGTCTTAAAACACTCTGAGTGCTATAAGTCGTAGTAGTACCCTTATCATATGATAGCCTAACATAGACTGATTGATCAGAAGCATCAAGACCATCAATAAAAGACCAGCCGACTATTTGTAAATATCCTTCTGTGGTAATATTAACTGAATCAATACTATTCCTTGCTTGTTTATCTTCTACAGGAGATGAAATATTAGACAGTGTTGATACCCATGTATATTTACTCATACCGTGTGCTTCTTTTTTTAACATAATTCCAGTATTGACTAAACCGAAGTTTTCGTCATTTTCTTTGCAGTATAAGTAAAGTTCATATATCCCATTTTTAACTCCTACCGTTGACATAAGTTCAGAAAACCCATGGAATCTTCCTCTTACCCTTTGTTTTTCTCCAAATATTCTCGCGATATCATCCCTTCTCATTAGTTCCATCTTAGTTCGGTAAATATTTTTATCGTTAATTAAGAAAGCATACACTTCCTTATTATCATTATCTATAAGCGTTTCACAAAATGCCCATCCGTCAAGATTAAAGCTATCAAATATATCTGTGTGGCAATTTAAATCATCTATGCAGAAATCAACATCATCTTTTTTTAAATTAACAATACTTACAGTTGTTTCTATAAAATTATTCTTCAATAAAAGTATAATTATTCTATTTGAAAATAATAAGGTTATTAAAAAAATAATACAAAAAATAATGTAAAAGAGTTTTTTCTTGTTCATCATAATATTTTTACCCTTCCTAATGATATGACTATTTATACTTATAAGTATCTAAAGGAACTTCTATCATTTCAAAATCTTCACCAAACATTTCATTAAGTAAATGTCGAATTGTATTCACTCCAGATAGGCCCTCTATATCCAATGGATCTCCTCTATAATAAACAGCATTTAGAATACTACTCATATCTTCAAGCTTGAATTTTTCTAAGAACAACTTATCGTCTGAACTTGCGCGAGCGCTGTGATCAGATTGCAGAATAATAACACTGTTTGGATCATTGGTTATTATTGATTCCACTATTTCTTTTATTTGGTTCGTTACAAAAATATATTGCCCTAAATAATACTTATCATCGTTCCAGTTAGATTCAGGTTTTTTGTAAGGTTTTCCGTCCATATTAAAATAAAATGGTTCGTGGGGGCATATTATATGGGCGAATATAAAGTTATTTTTTGAATAATTCTCAGGATTCTTTAAGTAGTCTAAGTTAAAAATAATTGATCTTTGAGCCTTAGCATAAGTTGGACTATAGTAAAATGGCCTAAAAGCTGTAGATTCCATTATAATATCGACAATTGTTTTACCATCAACTGTTTTTGAATATATATCTGATATTGCTGAAGCACTATTGTTCAAACCATAAACACTTACATTTCCAACTCCTGTTATTCTATATTTCTTTTCACCAAAATACTTAAACAGTAAATTATTCTTACGAAAATAGTCTTTTTCTGAAGCTTGCATTCCATTTTCTACTATGTAATTAAAATTAACAAGATTTGCAGTTATTGTTGGTGTTGAGATACTCTCATTATGGCTTGAGTATGATACGCTAAACCCTTTTTCCTCCAAGTAGTCTGTAAATGCTGAATTATCATAATTGTAATATTTTTTCATAAAGTCAATACTAGAATACTCATCAAATATCAAAAAATAAATATTGGGCATGTCTGTACTTTCTCCCACTGGATGAGTGGTTATATTTTTTTGCTCCTTCGCTTGTCTTTCAATTGAAACCTTATTTATAATTGTAGGTGCGGCTATAACTCCATTAAATAGAATTAATCCACAGAAAACTACACATAAAACTAATACTGCTGTATTGGCAATTTCTTTATCCAACTTTTTATAGATAAACCACACTAAGTGGGATAGTATAAATAAAAAGATCGGAAGTACATGCCAGTAACGTAAATCCGGAAAAATTTTGTTTATTCCATTTTCTAGAAGTGAGTAGTTTAGCAGCATTAACATAAACAAGTTTGTAATAATCGCTGCTTTGTTAGCACATTTTATGAAAAGAAACATTGTAGTAAACAGTATCAATCCAACAGCAATAAATATAAGTAATGGAATTACCACTTCGGAAAATTTCGTTTCATCGGCATTTTGAAAATAAAGGAATATAGCTGGATAAACTGCAACAGTCACAACTGATAATAATGCCTGTATCCAAAAGTTTAAACCTTGCTTTACATATTTATTTTCATTAGACGGTAATCGCTCATTATTTTTTTCTTTCTGCTCTTCCTTCTTTTTTGGGGGTAGCGGCATAAATTTTACTCTCCTTTTAATTCACTGATAAAATCCGCAGTTAATATATTTTATACCTATTAAGATTGAAAAAATCCACATTTGCCAACTTTACCTAAAAAATCACCTTTGAAATATCTTTTTATAAATCTTCTTTGCAATCCATCTTCGTTTACTCTTTAATGGAAAAATTTTATCAACCATTTCATGGATTTTATATTCCTCGCTTTTTAATATTTTCGTTTGATCATACTCAATAAAATATCTCATATATTCTGTACGCACCCAGCTATAGAAACACACCCCATCAGTAACTTCATATGGGTTTGGGAATAAGTGGTATACATCTTTTCTAATATGAAACAGCTTTCTTTCGAAATTCTTTATTACTTCACCATTAGAATACTTTGTGTTGTCCCACTGTATTTTTTCGAATACTTTTTGGCCGTTTAGTTTTAGTTGCTCTTCATACCAAATCGACATCTTTTGTACATCCTTATTTTGGGGATAATACTCTAATGACTTTCTAAGCTCGTTATGATGTCCACCAGAATCAAAACCTGAAAAATGATAAAAATACAGAGGTTTATCATTTACAAACACTCTATCGTTTCTTATTCTAACTGTCCGCCCTGATAGATTCCATGTACATACATTATAACCTGGTTCTCTTATAATTTTATATTTATCAAAATAACTGGGTATCAAATCAGCCCATTTTTGATCTGTAAACAGACCTAATAGACCATCATGTGTTAATTCATCTAACACCTCACAGTTATCATCAAAACAATAATTACTCAGTCTGTCAGCCCACCAATTTAAAAATGATAAACCCTGTTCATCTTTTTTAACACCGAAAAATCCAAAATTATATGTGCCTCTTTTTAAAAATAAGATCTCATTTTCACGAATATAAATATCTTCTTTTTCTGGAACTAGCTGATGTGGAGTTAATAGAATACTTCCTTCCCTAAACATATTCTCTAGTTCACTCAAACTATCAAATACAGCTATATCTGGGTCTAGATAAATTACACTGTCAGCATCGTCTTTTTGTAAAATTTCATAGGCCATTAACGGTTTTACTGCCGTACACAACTCTGTAACTGTATGTTTAAAAAAGAAAACATTCCTATTTTCTATTTGTTTTAAATTTTTAGCCTCTAGTACTTCATCAAAAGGTTCTTCACTTAACTCAACAAAATCTGGTATCGAATCCGAGATACCTAAAACAAACTTAGCATCCCTATTATATTTTTTTAGTGTTTTACAAAGTACTCTTGCCTTTGCAAAATAATTTGCGGTTATACTAGTAAAATAATAAGTCATTATTGCACTACCTCACAACTAAAATTGGGGTTGGTATATTCATCTACCTCATCGAAATACTTTTTCCATTTGGCTCTAAACATTTTACACTCTTTTTCAAATCTTATTTTAGATTCACCCTTTACATCAAATCCTCTGGTTATACTTTCATAATGATACAATTCTGCATATGGTGTTAAAACGTTCATTTTACCTATTTCTCTTAGCTTTAGACATAAATCAATATCATTTAACCCAACTTTAAAGTTTACATCATCAAATCCTTCCACTTTAATAAAATCTTCTCTTTTCATTAATAAACAAGCAGCTGTAATTGCATTATAATTTTGAGGCATAGATAGTCGGTTCATATAACCCGTTTCAAATCGGCTTTTTTTGTGGTCGTAATGCGAGGCTATATGGCCTCCTAATCCAATAAATAATCCTATGTGCTGAAATGTATCATTTGGATAATATAGCTTCGCTCCAACTGCACCCACATCACTTCTCTGTGCAAACATGAGCATTTCTGTTAACCAATTTGAATTGATCACTTTTATATCGTTATTGAGGAATAAGACATATGGACTATCAATTTCTTTTACAGCAAAGTTATTTATAGCTGAGTAATTAAATCCGTCATTGCCATAGTACAAAATGTTTATTTTTTCATTTTTACTTATTGCTTGATAATATTCAAATGTTTCCTTTTCTATACTGTTATTTTCTACAACAATTATTTCATAATTATTGTAATCAGTCTTTATGACAATAGAATCGATGCATCTTTTTAAGGTATTGACGTGATCTTTATTTGGTATAATAATTGATACCTTGTCCTGCTTTTTAATATTATAATGAATACGGTATGAAAATGTCTCTTTCAAGAATTCAACATTACCATGATATCCTATGCGTCCGATATGCTCTTCTATAGCTTTTCTTCCAGCTTCATACGCATACATTTTGCTTTCCGGGTTCAAAGCCACTGAACCTTCACATGCTCTGCAATAATATAGCACTCTTGGAATGTTTACGACTTTTCTAGCTTTTTCCACTACTCTCAATTCAAATTCATAGTCTTGACTTCCATCATATCCAGGTCTAATAAATCCCACTTCATTAATAATGTACCTTGAAAAAGCATTTAAATGACTTGCATAATTGCAGGCACGCATGAACTCCGGGCTGTACGCAGGCAAATAGTGGTAAGCCAATATTCGTCTAGTTTCATCAGAAAAGATACCCCTATCAGAATATATAAAGTCTGCTGTTGGATTTTTATCAATACAACAAGCTAGCTCATAAAGTGCATCCTCAGCAAGGATATCATCGTGATCCAAAAGAACAATATACTCTCCTGTAGCCAATTGAAAAGCTTCTATTGTATTGCCTGATATACCAAGATTTTTATAAATCTTTTTATACTTGATATTTTTATTTTTTTTCATATAGTTTATGCTTAAACTTTTTATATTATTTTTATTATCACTTCCATCAGCCAAGCAAAGTTCCCAATTACTATATGTTTGCGCAATTACTGACTCAATCATTTCTATTAAGAATCTATCTGGAGTATTATACAGAGGTACAACTATACTAAACTTAATGTTTTTGTCAAACACAGTACTCTTCTGATTTTCTTTTTCAGCTTCAGACAAATTATTTATTTTAAAGTAATTTCTCTCTCTTCCCTTTGTCGATAGCTTCCTTCTAACTTTGCCCCAAGTACATTTTACTCCATGCTGCTTTAAGGATCTAATTCCTTTGCATATATTATGGGTAAATCGGTTTGATTTTAAAAGCCTTTTTAACAAATCCATAACCTTACGAATGGGTTTGGTGATTTTCCAGCTGGTAGAATTGCTGATAAGCCGATATGCTCCTTTATTCTCTGCTAATTGACGCGCTAGGTCATCTCTTTGATTAATAGCAGCTATATAATGTGTTTTATATTTCTCTAATTGACTTTTTAAATTTGTACACTTTTCGTCATAATCTTTAATAATTTTATCTTTGCTCTCCAGTTTTTGAAGTCCTTCTTCAATAGTATTTTGAACTACTGTAAGCGCTTCGTCCTTTTGTTCCAGCCTCTTTAATAGTTCTTTCTCCTTTTCCTCTGCCACAGCTAACAGTAATTCCTTCGTTTCTTCCATTCTTAATAATTCATCTATTTCTGCTTCTTTTGCTACTATTTCTGCTTCTTTTGCTTTTATTTCTGCCAATAATTCTGCTCTTTCATCCAATACCGCAGAATTTTCCGATAATATTTCTTCTAATTCTGCTCCTATCTTTTGTTTTTCTGTGTTTGCTTTAAAAAATTTGGATAGCAAAACATACATAGCCATACTTTCAAAGGGTATGATTGTAGCCTTTATTCTTATCCATGATGTAGGTTTATTATTAAAATCAATTAATAGTTGTGGATCTTTGCTTGTAAAAATATTAAAATTATCTATTTTTATACCATTTAAGTTTTGAGCCTTTAATTGACCATTGTTAGATATTATTTCTAAGTTATAGACTATACTGGCCTTTCCTTCAACAGGGTCAAAACGAATTGATTTGACATTTGCCGCAATTTCATATTCATTATAAAACTCAAACTCTGTGGAGGTTTTGGCAATAGAAGCATTTTCAGAAAAGCCATCTCCATAATCCAAGAAAAGGGTTGAGATATATGAAGAATCTTTGTAATCCCTTTGTATTTGCTGAATTTTCAATTTATTAACGCGAGTATTGCGTTCATAATTTTCTACCAATCTATCTACCGCAATTTCGCTTTTAGCAAATAAACATGCTTGTGATGCAATATATGATGTATCGTATGTCAATTCTTTAAAGAATTTATTTCGGGCAAATCTTTTCGCCCAATATTCAGCCTGCTGCACATTAAAATGTGTTTCTTCAATAATGTCATCAGGTGTTGATGAAAAAATAATTTTGTCTGAATATTTACATATATTTTCAATGAATTTTGGTGCGTCTTCTTCATAGAGATGTTCCGCCACCTCGATAGTTATCAATAAATCATATTTTTGAGGTAAGGTTTGGGGCAATGGCTCAATAGCAGACCATACTGCGCAATATGGTCTAATATCTTCCCTTACTTTACTAATAGCAAATTCTGATATATCAATACCATAAGCTTCAACGCCTCTATCGCGCAATGCTGCGACCAAATAGCCAACTGCACAGCCAACATCCAATACCGTAGATGGGTTAATATCCTTAACTATTTTATCCGCAATCCCCTCATAAAAAGGAAACCATTTTTCTGATTCTAGATATGATACGTTTCCACAAGATGTTTTATAATAAAACTCATCATACAATTTACCATAGTCCATGGCTCTATACTCCCCTATGCTCAGTTATAATGTATATGCATTACATACTTCCTGCGTCTGACCAATCATCTTTATCCTTCCGGCATCAAGCCATATTACTCGATTACACATCTCACGAATCTGTTCCAAGCCATGTGACACAAATAATACTGTTGTCCCGCCACTCATAAGCTCCATCATCCGAGCCTTGCTTTTTTCCTGAAAAGCTGCATCGCCTACAGCGAGAATTTCGTCCACAATAAGGATCTCCGGGTTTACTACTGTGGCAATGGAGAAAGCCAATCTCATAAGCATACCCGAGGAATAGTTTCGGATAGGCATATCAATAAACTTGTCCAATTCCGAAAATTCCAGGATATCTATGAATTTATCCTCTAAGTATTCTTCGCTGTAGCCTAAAATTGCACCGTTCAGAAATATATTCTCCCGACCGGTTAAGTCGTGATCAAACCCCGAACCTAATTCTAACATAGGAACTATGCTTCCGCCACAGGAAACCGAACCCTCTGTCGGTTTTAAAATCCCCGAGATAATCTTTAGCAGTGTACTTTTACCTGCACCGTTTCGGCCAATAATACCGATAACCTCACCTTTTTTCACCTCAAAGCTGACATCCTTCAGAGCCCAGAATTCCTCGTATTTAAGCTTTCCCTTAAGCATGGCTACGGCATATTCTTTAAGGCTTTTTACACGGTCATTAGTCATCATATATTTCATTGAAATGTTTCTAGCTTTTATCATAATAACTCCAAAATCTATATATTTAAAACAAACCTATCCTGCGCTTTTTTAAATATTGCTGTGCCTAACAAAAATGGAACAATTGCCGCAATAAGACAGAATAAGTAGGCCTGAGGCTCAGGCGATGCACCTTCTAATATTATTGTCCTGCTAAAGCGTATAAAATGGTATAGGGGGTTCATTTTGAACAGTGGCATGAGCTGCTGCGGCAATATGCTTTCAGGATAGAATATCGGCGTCGCATACATCCACAGCATACTTAAAACATTCCATAGAAACTGCATATCTCTAAAATAAACCATGGCCGATGACAGAATAAAACTCATTCCAATACAGAATACAACCATACATATCATACTGAAAGGTAAAAGCAGCATAGCTGGAGTAATCGGTGCGCGTGTAATCAATGTCGTCAGAATAAGCGGTACCATCGATATTAAAAAATTTATCATTGAAGATAGCGTTCTAGATACTGGAAATATATACTTTGGTATATATACTTTCGTTATTAATGACGAGTTCCCCACAATGGACATTAAACCCATACTGGTTGCTTCAGAGAAAAAGCTGAAAAAAACGATACCAATCAACAGATACACTGCAAAGTTTGGTATATCAGTCTTAAATATTGTTGAAAAAACAATGTATTGAACCACCATGGTCAAAAGAGGATTCAAAAAACTCCACAGCACGCCCAGTATAGAGCGCTTATATTTTGTTTTAAAATCTCTGGAAACAAGCTGTTTCAATAAGAAACCATATTTTTCGAAAGCATTCAATACACTTAGTCCGGCACTCTTATGCCCTGTTTTTTGGCAATGCAGAAGCCTTAGGCAGTACAAAACCATAAGCAGACCAATTGCTGCAATAATAGCAAAATAATTTTTGCCAAATAGCAATATGCTGCTTCCATCTACACTGAAGCAGAGGACTCCCTTTGCAGGCTGCCCATTAATAAATAATGGCTGATCAGGCCTATCTTCCAGATTGTTATACCATAATGTTACAGCATTACCAGGTGTAGCGGTTTCTGATATTATTGAAATTCTCAGCGTTTCACCCATGACAGAGCGGATCCGCTTTTCAGGTTGCAACTTTATGATGGAATTGTCGCTCATATGTGAAACATCCAACTGTTTCTCATATAATACTTCGTTATTCGCATCATTAAGCAATTTTACTTGAACAGTGCCTGTGTTTTGTCTTTCATAAGTAGCAAATAATAAAGAGATACTATCAACAGTATCTGTTTTTGCAATAAAAGCCTGCTCCACTGAGGTACCCTTTAGTAGTTCGCCGACCGGTGCTGTTGCATCCGCACTAACAATGCCCTGATCTGACTTTTTGTATTTGAACTGATCGCCGGCAATAAAAAATAAAGCAATTGATAAAGCAAAATATACTAATATAAAAGCTGTACATTTTTGCGCCAATGTCATTTTTTTTGTTTTTCCCACCATGTGTAACCTCATGCCTCTATTTCTCCTAAATATCTTCCCACCGCATCCTTCCAATTTGGCAAACGCCTTAACCCGGCCTCATCCAGACTTCTCTTACTCATCCTTGAGTTTAACGGTCTCTTTGCCCTTGTGGGGTATTCCGACGTTGGTATATGATTTACCTTTACTCTATAACCTGCCTGTTTGAATATTTCCTGTGCAAACTCAGCCCATGAGCAATATCCTTCGTTAGTCGCATGATATACCCCATATTTTTCAGTGACCATCATATCGCAGAGCAATGGAGCCAGATCCGCCGTATATGTCGGTGAACCTATCTGGTCACATACTACATTCACTTCACTTCGTTCCTTTCCCAATCTTAACATCGTCTTTACAAAATTATTCCCATTTTTACCAAACACCCATGATATGCGAACTATAAAATACTTGTCCATTAGTTCTCTGACAGCAATCTCACCTTCAAGCTTCGTATGCCCGTATATACCGAGAGGCCCTGTTGGGTCGTCAACCTCATATTCTCTATCTCCAGATCCTGTGAATACATAATCAGTGCTAATGTAAATCATTTTTGCATCGATTTTTTTGCATACTAATGCGATGTTTCTAGTACCTTTAGCATTAACAGCCCTGCATAGCTCAGGATTCTCCTCTGCTTTATCTACTGCTGTATAAGCTGCACAGTGCATCACAACATCCGGCCTATAATCTGAAATAAAAGCGGCCACTGCCTTTGCATCTGTTACGTCAAATTCCTCTATATCAACACCTATACACTCTATACCTCGTAAGTGCAGTTCTTTCACTACATCATGCCCAAGCTGTCCCTTTACACCTGTAACAAGTACCTTCATTTGGCAATTTCCCTTTCGCTAATAACTAATTATCTAATAATGGTTTGCTTAAGCTATAATAGATGCACGATCCCCATACATCCGATCATAGTAATCCTTATACTCACCATTGATAATATGCTCCCACCAGGGTTTATTGTCAAGATACCATTCTATTGTCCTTTTTATGCCCTCATCGAAAGCAGTCTCCGGCAGCCAACCCAGCTCACGATGTATCTTTGACGGGTCAATGGCATAGCGCAAATCATGCCCAGGCCGGTCAGACACAAATGAAATCAAGCTCTCAGGCTTATTCAATTCACGCAGTATGGTTTTTACAACCTCCAGATTGGTACGCTCATTGTGTCCGCCTACATTATATGTCTCCCCTTCGCGGCCATTGTGAATGATCAGGTCTATAGCCGAGCAGTGATCCTCCACATAAAGCCAGTCCCGTATGTTTTCTCCTTTGCCGTAAACCGGCAGAGGCTTGTTGTACATGGCATTGGCTATCATTAGCGGTATCAGCTTCTCAGGAAAATGATACGGCCCGTAGTTGTTTGAGCATCTAGAAATCGTAACAGGCACCTTGAATGTTCGATAATATGATAAAACCAACAAATCAGCAGCTGCCTTCGATGAAGAATACGGGCTTGATGTATGGATCGGCGTTTCCTCTGTAAAAAATAAGTCAGGCCTGTCCAATGGCAGATCCCCGTAGACTTCGTCAGTTGAAACCTGATGATAACGCTTTATTCCATACTTTCTGCAAGCGTCGAGCAGTACACCTGTTCCTACAATATTAGTTTGCAAAAAAAGTCCTGGATTCTCGATCGACCTGTCCACATGGCTTTCGGCTGCAAAGTTTACGACAACATCAGGCTGCTCCTGCTCAAATAACTCATAGACTGCTTTGCGGTCTGCAATATCACCCTTCACAAATCTGAAACGAGGATCACGCATTGCATCTGCAAGTGTTTCCAGATTACCTGCATAGGTCAGTGCATCAAGGCAGATTATACTGTAATCATTATATTTCCTCAGCATATAGTAAATGAAATTGCTGCCGATAAACCCTGCCCCGCCTGTAACTATAATTTTCATATCTTCACCTCATATATAAAATCTGCATCACAATCAATGAATCTGGGAGCCCGTTGGTCCTTCTCTGACAAAGTAGGGTTTTCAACGCCCCAATCGATACCTATATCCGGATCGCTCCAAATAATGCTCCTGTCGGTTTCGGGACTATATGGATTATCTTCCTTATAAAGGAACTCCACATCCTCAGTCAATGTAAGAAAGCCGTGGGCAAAACCTCGTGGTATCAATAGCTGCCGTTTGTTTTCGGCCGAAAGCTCAACTGCCACCCATTTCAAATAGGTTGGTGAGCCCTTCCTCAGATCCACTGCAACATCAAGCACTGCACCTCTCGCACAGCGTACAAGTTTTGCCTGTGCAGCGTCTCCCTTTTGAAAATGTAGGCCTCGGAGTGTCCCTTTTTTTGCTGAGTATGAATGGTTATCCTGTACAAAACTATAGTATAATCCAGCCGCCTCCATCTTTTTCTGTGACCACGATTCAATGAACCATCCTCGGTGGTCGCCATAGACCTTAGGCTCCAATATATATACATCAAGAATATCTGTTTTTATAACATTCATATCTGACTCCCTTTAACAAATTATTCTTTGACAAACGACCTGCACTAATATAAAATCCTGCCTTCTGCAACTGCCCTCAAGTGCTGTCCATAAGATGACTTACCGAATTTACATGCAGATTCCAGCAACTTCTCTCTGCTTATCCATCCGTTCCTCCAGGCAATCTCCTCCAGTGCCGATATCTTAACGCCTTGGCGTGTTTCTACTACCTTTACAAACTCTGTGGCTTCGGAAAGCGAATCAACAGTGCCGGTATCAAGCCACGCATAACCGCGCCCTAATGTTATAACTTCAAGTGTTCCCTGTTCCATATATATCCGATTCAGGTCTGTAATCTCAAGTTCACCTCTGGCGGACGGCCGCAGGCTCTTTGCATATTCACAAACTTTATTGTCATAAAAGTACAGTCCGGTTACTGCATAATTCGATTTGGGTCTTGATGGTTTTTCTTCAAGTGAGACAGCTTTCCCATTTTTATCTAATTCCACAATTCCGAAGCGTTCCGGATCTTCTACATAATATCCGAATACGGTAGCACCGCTCACCTGCTGCGCAGCATTTCGCAAATGCTTGACCAACCCGCTTCCATAAAAAATGTTGTCCCCGAGTATCATTGCGCATGAATCCCCGTCAATAAATTCCTCACCCAATATAAAAGCCTGTGCCAGTCCATCTGGTGATGGCTGTTCCTTATATGACAGGTGGATACCGTAATCTGAGCCGTCGTGTAAAAGTCGCTTAAAATTAGGAAGATCTTGTGGTGTCGATATTATAAGAATATCCTGTATGCCCGCCAGCATCATTATTGAAAGGGGATAGTAAATCATAGGTTTATCATATACAGGCAGTAATTGTTTTGAGGTGACCATTGTTAAAGGATACAGTCTTGTACCGCTTCCTCCCGCTAATACAATGCCTTTCAAATCATCTCCCCCTTAAAGTCATAATATGAAGTAAAACGTCGTATTTCTGCATATTATAGCATATTAAAAGTACTAATACAATTTTAATACTCTTCCAGCTACGGCTACTCTATTCTCATTTTGCAGCATTTTCTTTTTAGTTTTTACACTCATGTCAGAAGGATTTGTCCTATCTTTCTTAATGCACCATTCTTCCAAAAGTTATATTTGGATATGATCTTGAGCCTCTTTGTTTTACTGCTGTGAGCGATTGATGCATAAGCAGATAATATACGCAGCTTGTCATCAGTCAGTTCATTCTTGAATATGTCAATAAAACACTCTGCTTGGGCATATGTTGCAGATAATAATGATTTAACACTTAGGGGCGAATGTATTACTAGCCCTGCCTTGTTTACTATATATGACAGGCTTCTTATTTCCTTTGCTCCAACTTCATTATTCCTATGCTGTCTGTACTTTACGGTCGGCACATCAACAAATCCCAGACACCCAAACGCAGCTGCTATCAAAGCGAACCACCAATCGTGCATAATAGCGTTGTCCGGCTCTTTATTGCTGTTTATTTTTTCTATCAACACACGGTTTGCCATTACAGTACATCCAGTGACAATGTTTTGGATCAATAAATTATTTAGCTTATCCTTACGCTTATCAAGGTTTTCATATTTAAACAAAGACTTGCACAAAACATTCATATGACTGTCTACTACCATCAAATCCGTATGAACCAATACTGGTAAATCAACTCCGACTTTTTTCTCAAGCTCTAGCATTTTCTTTAAAGTAATTTCAATTTTATCAGGAAACCAAATATCATCCTGATCACAGGTCATTATATAATCGGTATCCGCATATTCTATCATACTGAAGAAATTGGCTTTTGCTGAGCCGGAAGGCATATCTCTTTGTAAAATGACTATTTTATCTGGGTATCTATCTGCATATCTCCTTGCGATGCATACTGTATTATCAGATGAGCAATCATCCTGAATGACAAGCTTCCATTCTCCTACTGTTTGTGCTAATATAGATTCTATTTGATCTGTAAGATATTTCTCGCCATTATATACTGCCATCAGTATTGTGATCATTGCATGATCCCTCTCCATCTTGCTACTTAACTATCACAAACCATTTAAACCCTGGCATAAAAATAGTGCAGTACTTAGCTATATCAAGCATTTTTCATTTTCTCCTGGTATAGCAACAAATTTATCCCAATCCCAAGCCCCATAAGTACCCAGAATACCGGTGCTACAGCTATGGTGCTGTCGTTGAACAACCCTGCTGCGGCGTACCCGCAGAATGATGCAAAGCAAGCTGCTCCGGCTGCAGACAGGAAGCTGCTGAAGTCTGATTTCCAGTATGCCTTTATGCTGGATACAACATACATTGCAAAGAGCACAAGCATCGCCAGCAACGATAGTAAACCGGTCTGCAGCGCTGTCTGCAGATACATGTTGTGTGCCTTGTCGACAAATATCGATCCAGTTTGATATAGCTTTAGCTTATTCAAAAAGTCATACTGAGGAAAATATAGTGCGAAGGTGTCAGGCCCTTTTCCGATAAATATAGTATCCTTCAATAATGGCAGTGTCCTTGACCAGATGTAACCCCTGTTTGAGCCGAAGGCTTCCATTCCCTCAAAGCCATAGGATTCTATATTGCGTCCATCCCTGTATATCATCCATCTGTTCGAGGTGCTTCTTAAGCCTATATTTGTCAAGATTATATCCATCAGCTCATAATCGTTATAGTTGACTAGTATCATGCCTTCCTCAGGCTTTATGCTAAGGCGAATATTATCAAAACGCTCATCAGTAATCCTGGCGACGTTGTTTTCGTAATCTGATGCAACTTCCTTTCCGTTTTCATCATATACACCCAATGTTCCGTCATACAATGTGATGCACAAAGTGCCATGTTCGGTGACTATCTCTGCTTTTTCATCGTCCATTCTAACATCAGTCAATCCAGCCAGCCTTTTATGCAGGTCGGCCATAACCTCATCATTATCTTCCTTGCCTTCCAGCGTAAGCATACGAGTGACACGATTGACTATTGAACCGTTAGTAGTGAAGTTGAATACAGCCAAACCTCCCACAACCACTACAACCACAGCTAAAGCTATCCATTTGCGCTGCCATATCTTCCTTCTGTACAGGATCATCAAAACCAAAAATGCCAACGCTGCACCGACCAAGCCCGCACGTGAATCACAGCCTATCCAGTTGACTATGGTCAGAGCAAGTAATGCTGCCAAAATCAGCTTATGGGCTGTTTTTTTAGCCCAGATAATCAGCACTATAATAACCGGCATTACCATTGCCATATAGCTGCCCACATAATTAGGGTTATATAGCGTAGAAAATATGGTACGCTCATTTACCCGCAGAGCAAACTTACCTGCTTCATTCGCCAATGATAGTGGTGTTATGAGCCTCTGGAATGAACTGTTCTGGAACAGATCCATGCCGAAATATTGGAAAACTCCAATTATGGAAATGACAGCAGCTGAGGTCAGCAGACATCCGAATAACATTTTGACTGTTTTTTCTTGCTTAAAGACATTCATCACTAAAAACAAGATAACAGCATAACCTATCAGGACCAACGCTCCTTCGTATCTTTCAAGTATCCCGAAGAAGGCCACATGCCGGTGTTCAGATGATACAGCAGACAACAGGGTCATCAGGCAGTAAACACCTATTGGTATATAATAAGGATATCTGCTCCTGTCAAAAGGATTGCTTTTGCGTAAGCAAAGATAAAGAAGACCTCCTGCAACAGTAAAAATCAGAAGATAAACCATCTTGTAATAGATAAATATGTCAAAATGCTCGCTAGTGCCATCCCAGTACATGTTTCCCGGGTCATTGAGTACAACCTTTCTGACAAAAACGATCAATGGTACGACAGCCGCAATAAGAACAAGCGGAATAGACATATAAGTCTCATGCTTTTGTTCTAGTATACTGTCATACTTTGATTTTCGCTTACTATATTTCTTTGCTTTGTTGTACGTTGATCTTTTATTTGGTTTGCTATTTATATCAACTGAATTCTTAGTATTATCAGGTTCTTTTCGATTTTGTTCTCGTTTTTTTTGCTTAGCCAAAGCAAGACCCCCTTATCGCTGTGTTAATTCTACCACAAAAATTGCTGATTTAGAAGATTATATGTAGAATGTCATCGAATATTAATGAATGGAAAGTAGCAGTATGGAAATGCAACCTGTTATTGGGTCGATAATTATAGTTGAAGTGGAATTTACTTATGCAATCCGTTTGCGATATGCCTTAACTAAAATCTTTTGTAATATTTTTAGCTATTGTATTCAGAGCTTTACCATGTTATAATATCTCTTGCAGTAGAAGAATGGCCCATTGGTCAAGCGGTTAAGACACCGCCCTCTCACGGCGGTAACAGGGGTTCGAGTCCCCTATGGGTCACCAAAGATTATCCGTCGCCGACGGCATAATCAACCTTTTAAAGCATCTCGTAATATGCGAGATGCTTTTTTATTGCAGCCGGATGCCTCTGCCTGATGCAGAAGTGTCCGGCTTCATTTCATTTCTATTGCTTATTGTCAAACATATATACATCCGGCAGAAACCTGGTCTCATCTATTTGGTAAATGCTGATGGTTCCCGCCAGTCTTTCTAAACCTGTTTTAACAAATTGGTGCTTGCGTTCCTTACGTGCTCGGTCGTCAGCTTTTCTGCTTTTTCTGCATCTCCATCGATGATGGCCTGCAGTATCGCCTTGTGCTCCTTCAAAACAGCCGACGCTCTGTCCGGACTGCTTATCGACACTCTCCTTGCCTTTTGGACATAGTGGTGGAAGGTGCTCAAAGTGTGCATCAGCGGCACGCTCTTGCTGGCCTTGAATATGATATCATGAAATCTTGTATCAAGCTTGAGCAGGTGGCTGTAATCACTTTTGGTGGTATAGAACTCCTCCAGGTCCACCGCCTCCTTAAGCTCCTCCAATTCATGAGGAGCTATCTTTTCGGCAGCCCACCTTGCTGCAAGCCCTTCTATCAGCATCCTGATAGTATAAATATCTTGGATGTCCTGAGCCGATACGCCCCTCACTGTCACACCCTTGTTTGGTACTGACTGTACGAGCCCTTCGAGCTCGAGCTGCCTGAGTGCTTCACGAATCGGTGTGCGGCTGACTCCGAGCTCTTCCGACAGCTTTGTTTCAATCAGGCTTTCTCCCGGTTCATATATCCCATTGAGTATATCATTACGGATCTGATTGAAAACTCTGCCGTGCAGCGAACCGGATTGTTGATCGCTTTCTCCGAATTCTACTTTCAAAACTATCCTCTCCTCAGTTTTGATCGGAACAGGGCTTACCGGCTTTGTTTCCGCGTATAGTTCAGCAACCCGCCGGCCAGCATTATTTCCACCTGTCTGTCTGATAATGCAGTTTTGACCTTTATTATTGAATTTGATGTCTTATTCGTAAGCACAAGCTCGCTGCCTGCTTCGATCTGAGCCCTTGCGTTTTCTAGCACCAGCACATCTCCGTCATTTATCCTGTCATAGTCCGCTTCATCCGCAAATGTCACCGGCAGTATACCTGAGTTGATCAGGTTTGCCATATGGATCCTTGCAAAGGATTTTGCCAGTACGCCTTTGACGCCCAGCTGCAGCGGAGCCAATGCGGCATGTTCGCGGCTCGAGCCCTGTCCGTAGTTCGATCCGCCCACGATGAAGCCTCCTCCGCTTTCCTTTGCACGTTTTGGAAACTCAGGGTCGCAAGGAGTCAGGCAGTATTCCGCAAGATATGGAATGTTGGACCTGTATGGCAGCAGCTTTGCGTTTGATGGCATAATATGGTCGGTGGTAATATTGTCCTCCACCTTTATCAGCACAGTGCCCTCCAGCTTCTCAGCAAGCTCCTTGTTTAGTGGAAACGGTTTGATATTGGGACCTCTGACTACCTCTACATCATTTTCTTCCGGCGCGGGGGCGAGTACCATATTGTCATTTATCAAGAAACTATCCGGCATTTTGACCACTGGTGCATCCCCAAGTGTACGCGGGTCAGTGAGAACACCTGTAACAGCGCTCGCAGCAGCAGTTTCGGGGCTCACCAGATAAACGCCGGCAGATTTGGTTCCGCTTCTTCCCTCAAAGTTCCTGTTGAAGGTCCTAAGTGAGACTGCATTGGTTGCCGGAGCCTGCCCCATGCCTATACATGGCCCACAGGCCGATTCAAGTATCCTGGCACCTGCTGCTACCATATCCGCCAGTACACCCTCCTTTGCAAGCATCGTCAGTACCTGCTTCGAACCGGGAGCTATTACCAGGCTCACACCAGGGTTCACTGTCCTGCCCTTCAGTATCTTTGCTACCTTTATCATGTCCATATAGGATGAATTGGTGCAGCTCCCTATCGCCACCTGATCCACCTTTATCTGTCCGATCCCGGCTACCGTCTCAACGTTGTCGGGGCTATGCGGCTTTGCCGCCAGCGGGCCAAGGCTTCCCAGGTCTATTGTGATCTCTTCGTCATAGACTGCGTCGTCGTCAGGCAGCAGCTCGATCCAATCGTTCTCTCTGCCCTGTGCCTTCAGGAATGCTTTTGTCACATCGTCACTGGGGAAAATCGATGTGGTTGCACCAAGCTCTGCTCCCATGTTTGTTATCGTTGCTCTCTCGGGAACTGTAAGCGATGCTATGCCGTCGCCAGCATATTCGATAACCTTGCCTACTCCGCCCTTGACAGTCAATATACGCAGAACCTCAAGTATGACATCCTTGGCGGATACCCAAGGCTTGAGACTTCCTTTGAGCGTCACTCTGCAGACTCTTGGCATCATCATATAATAAGCGCCGCCGCCCATCGCTACCGCAACATCAAGGCCGCCCGCACCGATCGCAAGCATGCCGATGCCGCCTCCTGTAGGCGTATGGCTGTCTGAACCGAGCAGTGTCATACCCGGTACACCAAAGCGTTCCAGATGGACCTGATGGCAAATACCGTTGCCGGGTCTCGAAAAGTAGATCCCATGCTTTGATGTGACTGTCTGTATATACTTGTGATCGTCCGCATTTTCAAAACCGGCCTGCAGTGTATTATGATCTATATATGCCACTGACTTTTTTGTTTTGACTCTCGGTATCCCTATAGCTTCAAATTGCAGATATGCCATCGTCCCCGTAGAATCCTGTGTAAGCGTCTGGTCTATCCGAATAGATATTTCAGCACCTGCGGTCATTTCACCGCTGACCAGATGCTCCTTGATTATTTTTTGTGCCAGGTTCAATCCCATATGCTTAACCCCTTTTCTATCATAAAATAAGTAATCAATTGTTTTATCAGTCGTTTTGCAGCCTGTCTGAGAGTATTGATTCTACCAGAAGCTCCACTCTGTCTAGTTGTATCAAATCTGTCAGAAGTCTCGTTCTGTGTGACTATATCAATTCTATCAGATAGCTCCACTCTGTCACAGCACCAAATCATATATCTCCGGTGTAAGCTCCCTGATGGCTTCCTCCAGTTCTATATCGCTTATGGCGGTGACCCTGCCGTTCTTGTACTGCTCATCTATCCAGTCCTTTATTCTCAATACCCTTATGTCTCTCTTGTCCAGCCTCTTGTTTCCGCTGAAGCCAAAAAAGCTGTTGATCCAGTGGGCAATTCCGGCAGTTCCGGATGTCTGGTTGATTGCTACGCCCACCGGCCGATTGAGCAGTTTATCTGTATTAAATATATTATAGATCTCCTCATCCTTCAACAGTCCGTCAGCATGGATACCTGCCTGAGTAACGTTGAAATTCCTGCCCACGAACGGCGTTCTGGGAGGTATCGGATAATCCAGTTCCTTTTCATAATAATCTGCGATTTCTGTAATAACAGTCGTATCCATTCCGTCTGTCGTGCCCCTGAGCTGCGCATATTCGATGACCATTGCCTCAAGCGGCGTATTGCCGGTCCTCTCGCCGATGCCAAGCAGCGAGCAGTTCACACCGGAGGCACCATACATCCAGGCGGTTGCCGAGTTGGATACTGCCTTGTAAAAATCATTATGGCCATGCCATTCTATCATCTCGCTCGGGAAACCTGCATGATGTCTGAGGCCATAAATAATGCCCGGTATGCTTCTGGGCAGCGCAACTCCCGGATAGGATACTCCGTAACCCAATGTGTCGCAAGCCCTAATTTTCATTGGTACCCCGCTCTCCTCACTCAGCTTGCGCAGTTCCAGTGCAAATGGTACAACAAATCCGTAAAAGTCTGCCCGTGTAATGTCTTCAAAGTGACAGCGAGGCTTGATGCCGACTTCGATCGCACTCCTTATGATACTCAGATAATGCTCCAGCGCCTGCTTTCTTGACATTTTGAGTTTTTTGAAAATGTGATAGTCGGAACAACTGACCAGAATGCCGCTTTCCTTCACGCCCATGTCCTTTGCCAGCTGGAAGTCGCTTTTTGTGGCTCTGATCCAGCTTGTCACCTCAGGGTACTCATAGCCCCTTTCCTGACATTTATATACCGCTTCTTTATCTCTGTCGCTGTAAAGGAAAAATTCACATTGACGAATAATGCCCTTGGGCCCCCCGAGCCTGTGCAGCATGTCATAAAGCTTTACTATTTGTTCCACAGTATACGGCGCCCTTGATTGCTGACCGTCTCTGAAGGTGGTATCGGTGATCCATATCTCATCTGCCGGATACATTGGTACTCTTCTATGGTTAAATGCACACTTGGGTATTTCTTCATAATTGAAGATCTCCCTGTAAAGGTTTGGAGATGGGATATCCTGCAATGCATATCGGTATTGGGTTTGTTCCAGCGTATTCGATTTCTTGTTGAACTCCAGCATTTCATCACCTGACTTCCATATAATTTTAAATATTCGTTTCTTTAATATTTGTATCTCTGTATAATTGTATACAATTGTGCATTTTGTGTCAATAAAATTTTTCCAACATTTTTCGTCATCAATGTTGAAATAAGGAGGATTTTAGCAATTAATATCGAAATAGTTATTATTCGTATAATATCAGGGGGAGGATGGATATGGCAAAACAGAGGAAAGGGAAAACGAAGTCAATTGATGAACATGTATCCAGCCAGGGAAAAATCAATATAATTGCGTCCATTGTAGTAGGGCTTATAATGAGCGCCGTATTCATATTGATCACAGGGTTATATTTTGAAGCTCTGCTGGTATTGGCAACATCAATAGTAACCTCTCAGATATTGAGGCTCACAAATGGCATCGTTACAAGAAAAATATCAGAACAGTTCGAAACAGAACTACACGTCATCAAACAGGGTGACTATTCAAAATTTCTCGAACCAAAAACTTTCGGTTCATTTTCTGGAGTCGCTTCAGTCATAAACTCCGTACTTAGCGATATCAGAGCCTTGATTGACGGCTTTTTCTCTCTTTCGCTGTCAATTATCCAGGCTTCAAGGAAGGTAGGCTCTACAGCAGGTCAAGCGGTTTCCTCCATAACAGAAATATCAAAAACAGTGGACGAGATCGCAAAAGGAGCGTCGGAACAAGCTGCAGATGCGCAACAGGGTGTTCAGCTCGTTGATAAGCTTTCAGAGCAGATCGACTTCGTTTACCAAAGCTATGGTGATGTAATGAATGAAACAAATAACATCCACAAGCTTAATGATATCGGCTTTGATTCAGTTAATATTTTGAGAGAAAAGTCCTCAGAAAACTTTAATTCTACAGAGCAAATTTTCTCTGTTGTCGAAAAACTCACCGATACTACAAGTGATATAGGCACATTTGTACAGTCTATTGAAGATATTGCTGAGCAAACAAACATGCTGGCTCTGAATGCTGCAATTGAGGCAGCAAGAGCTGGTGAGGCCGGCAAGGGCTTTGCGGTAGTTGCAGAGGAGGTCAGGAAGCTGGCTGACCAAAGCAGGCAGTCCACAGAAGAAATCATCCACCTGATGGAGAACATAAGTGAGGAATCACAGCTGGCAATACAGGCTATGGAAATGATGCGCAAAGTCTCACAAGAGCAGAATCTCGCTGTCGACAGCACAAACAAGGCCTTTGGCGACATAGCCGACGGTATCGGAACCATCGTTGAGAAGATCAAAGCTGTCAACGATGCGGTATTTGCTATGCAGACAAGCAAGGACAACGTTATATCGGCTATAGAGAACATTTCATCAGTCTCTGAGGAAACAGCTGCATCAAGTGAAGAAGTCGCAGCTACTACAGAGCAGCAGCTCAAGGAGATAGATGAAATGAAGGTTGCCGCAGCTCAGCTTGATGATCTTGTACAGGAGCTGGACAAGAAGCTGAAGAAATTCAAGATAAGGTAAATGAAAAAGTTACCGGCACCAATGCGACTTGCCGGTGCCAATGCGACTTGCTGGCGTCGGTCAGATTTACCGGCGCCGGTCGGTTTTGTCGGAACCAATCAAACTTGCAGGCGCTGGTCAGATTTACCGGCACCGGTCGGTTTTGTCGGAACCAATCAAACTTGCTGGCGTCGGTCAGATTTACCGGCACCGGACGGATTTGTCTGAACCAATCAAACTTGCAGGCGCAATCTATCAGCACTAATCAAACTTATAACGCAAAATTTGACGCCCCGCTTTTACTCCAGAGCGAGGCGTTTCTTACTCATCAGTCAAATGAAAATTTCTTTCCGAATGAATTTATGGAATACTTCTCTACAGAATTTTTTCTAACTTATGTATACTTCAATGAGGCTGCTTTTAAATAATGGGACTAAAGCTGCCGTATTATTGCCGTAATTTCCCACAAGCGTATGTTGCATCTTCAAAATATGATCATATCTCATACTCTTTCATGATAAGTGCTGCTTCTACATTTGGAAACCTGGTTTGCGCCTCTGCAATCAGATCATTCAGCTCATAATCAGGCCAAAAGTGTGTCAGCAGCAGCTTGCCTGCACCTGCTTTCGCCGCAGCAGTACCACATTGTGCCGCAGTCATGTGCGGTGATCCTTCCGTCAGATCTTTCTCAAGAAGTCCCGAATCCAGCATAAGCAGATCAGCACCATTCGCAAAGCCAATCAGATTATCTGTCCATGATGTATCACCCGAATACACAAACTTTTTGCCCGCACATTCCGCTGATACAGCATAATCAAGATATGGATGCTTCATTTGTACAAATGAAAGCTTCATGTCACCGATCACAAGGCGAGTATCATCAGATATTGCTGCAAGAATAAATGCATCCTTATCATCGAGCCTTTTATACTCCTCGATCGGCTCGGACGGAGCATAAACCCTAAGCAGCTTGTCGATTATGCCGCGTTTTCTTTTTATCTGCACTGCATACTTCAATACATGCATATCAGAAATATGGTCGTTATGCAGATGCGTCAGTATGATGGCATCCAGGTCTTCGATCCTTATAATTTTCTGAAGGTTTGCCAATGTACCATTTCCACTGTCGATCATAATGTTCACAGACCCGCTTCTCAAGAGATAACCGGAGCATGCTCCCCCGGCTGCAGGATAGGGGCCGTTATTTCCGAGTACGGTCAGTTTCATTAATATTCCCTCCTTCAGATTTTCCTAACTTATTCACAACCCTTCCAGATTGTGTTTTTCATAAGTCAGTTAACACTATCCAGCATTACGTCAGTACCTTCCAGGCTCCATTGATATAACAATACCTTCACTGATACAATAATACATTAATGTCATGGTTTCTTCATGGCTACATTGATACGATAGTTGCTTTACGGTTATGTTGATGTCATGGTTTCTTCACGGTTATATTGATACAATAGTTGCTTTACGGTTATATTGATACAATAGTTGCTTTACGGTTATATTGATACAATAGTTGCTTTACGGTTATATTGATGTCAAAGCGGCTTACCCAATATATCTATCGTTACATACTTGCCGACACCAGATAAATTTGTCATTGCTAAATATACTCGTCATTGCTCAATATACTTGTCATTGCCCAATATACTCGTCATTGCTCAATATACTTGTCATTACTCAATATACTTGTCATTGCTCAATATATTTGTCATTGCCCAATATACTCGTCATTACCCAATATACTTGCCGACACCAACCTTGGTCAGTATCAACGACAGAACGTATCCAATGACCGCACTCAATACCCCCTGCACTGCATTGGGCAAGATTTCGGCTGCCGCTGCTGCAAGGCCGAAGGCTTCATCAAAAATACCGAGAAGGAAAGCTTCAGCCAGAAAGTACCCGAGTATCATTATGACAGCTCCCGCCGATATGGCAATGATCAGGCGGCTGTGTTTCACAGCACCGCTTTTTCGGATCTGCGAAGTCATTATACCAACTACGAACCCTTCAATCCCTTTTACAACAAAAGTAATTGGAACAAACAACAATGCGCCTGCGGCCAGATCCGCCAAAGCCGAACCTGCCGCACCTGCGATCAGTCCACCTATAGGCCCGAGCAGCACAGATGACAGCATTATTACTGCATCACCGAGGTTAAAATATCCGCCGGGCAGCGGAGTCGGTATGCGCGTAAAGTATGTAGCCAGAAATACCAATGCGATCATAAGCCCATTAAGGACCTTTTTCTTAGCTGAATTTACTTTCATGTCGTTCCCCCATATCTCATCCGGATTTACAGAATATCTGAAAAATCTTACAGTGATTCATTAATTTGAGATAATTCTAAGCGTATTCACCGCTATTGTCAAGTGCACCAATTGCGACCTCCATGTGGACTCAACAGTTTCTTTTACGGGGCCCCAGTCAGTCTATTGGACAAAAATTCAAGTATAGGACAGTTTACTTAACATAATCCTTTAAATAGTGCCATTATCGCATGAAAATCTCACTTTTTAGCCGTTTTTTCGTCCTATACCTGAATTTTTGTCCATTTTATGGCGTAAACATAGTCGTGGTGCGTGGACATACCAGTGGCGTGAATATAGTCGTGGTGTGTGGACATACCAGTGGCATTGACGTAGTCGTGGTGCGTGGACATACCACCGGCGTGGATATAGTCGTGGTGCGCAGACATACCAGTGGCGTGGACATAGTCGTGGTGCACAGACATACCAGTGGCGTAAACATAGTCGTAGTGCGAACCAATTAGGCACCCGAACTTGAACAGCCGGAAAATAAGCAGGCTTAAACATCAGTTTCAGCAGCATTTGTAGATGCTATGTAAGACTGCATTTGTAGATGCTATGTAAGACTGCGTTTGTAGATGCTATGTAAGACTGCATTTGTAGATGCTATATAAGTCTGGGCAAGCCTAAGCACTGGTTCAGGTTCACAAAAGCACCTCATGCAGCCTTGCAGAATTCACTACTACTGCCTTCTCTCTCAGCATGCTGTAGATGTCGATCGCTTTACCTCCGGTAAAATCGCGGCTGCTCGGATCTCCATCCTCTATTATTATCAATTTCTTTGCATATACAGCTGCCTCAAGATTTCTGATATTTTGGTGTCCAAAGGGCATATCACATAATACCGTCATATCTGCAGCCTTTATCAATTCAATATTTTCCTTAAGCGCAGCCTCATCTATCTCACTAAAAGGACGGCACGCCAACGTTTTTATGCCAAATACATCTGCGCACCCAAGGTCGCTGTCCCCATGTGAGAACACACCGGCTGTCATACTGTATCCTCCTTCAAAAAGCTGCCTAATGACACCTGATGCCGACCCTCCGCCCCCTATCACATGCACCTTAACACTCTTTCCGTTACTGCTTGCTGCAGATATGTGAAAATCCACAAAGCCTGTTATCCTGTTTTTATAAACGAGGGCTTCCACACCATATGACATACGCAGGTTCTCCCTTGTTATTACCTCTTCAGGCTTTCCGTCCGCTATAATCCTTCCATCCTTCATTAACACAAGTCTGGAACAGTAGCGAACTGCGGTCTTTAAGTCATGTACTGCCGCTATTATTGTTTTCCCTCCACAGGTCAAATCAGAGGAGTATTTGAACAGCTGTTCTTCATAGGCTATATCCATGCTGGCTGATGGTTCGTCGAGCAATATCAGGTCAGCTTCCTGTACCAGAACCTTGGCAAACAACACTCTTTGCCGCTCTCCCCCTGACAATGTGGTTATTATTCTTTTTTCCAGCTTTATTGTATCAGTGTATTCCATATATTTCCTGGCAACGGCATAATCTTCAGATCCCTCTGGCTTGAACCTGCCAAGCTTATGGTATCTTCCGGCAAGCACGATATCCATGACCGTAAACGGAAATGTCACTGTCGTGTCCTGATGCAGCATGGCTGCCTTTGCTGCGATTTCCCTGCTATTCATAGTTCTGAGATCTTTACCGCCCAGCTCAATTTGTCCGGAGCATTTATTTATCCCGTTGATGCATTTCATCAGCGTGGTCTTACCAGCGCCATTCGGCCCTATAAGGCCTATGAATTCGCCCCTGTCTGCCTGCAGCGATATATCCTTGAGGATATGAACATCATTAATGTGATAATTCAGACCTTCTATGCTCAGCGGTCTGCAATCCACACTACTTGCTCTGCTCTCTTGGACTCGAAGCATAGTTTTAGCATCAACCTTCTTATTGTCTCCCACATCCGTCAAAACACTTCACCGCCTCTTCTTGTCCTGATCAGCAGATAGAGAAAATAAGGTGCTCCAAGTATTGAGGTTATAATACCAACGCTGATCTCTCCGTCGGCAGGCAGACGCCCAAGGATGTCGCAGCCGGTGAGAAAAATCGCACCACCAATAGCGCTGGCAGGAATAAGGAGGCGATGGTCGGGACCGGTTATCAGCCTCATTATATGAGGTACTATCAAGCCCACAAAGCTAATCGGGCCGCAGACAGAAATCGCCGTGGCTGTAATGAAGGATGTGATAACCAGAAGCAACTTTCTGATGCGGGAAGGCTCCAGTCCTAACGACTGAGCCTCCTCTTCTCCAAGCTGCAATAGGTTGAGATCACGTGAAAACATCATCAATATAACCAACAGAATTATAACCGGCACAGTGATCAATTTTACCTGCTCCCACATCATGCCGTTCAGTCCTCCCATTGTCCAGAAAATAAAATTGCGTACTTCGTAAGTATTGCTTTTAATAAGTAGGAATTGGGTAATTGCACCAATGAAGGTGCTGACAGCGATTCCTGACAGTATCAGAGTCAGCGGTGATATTTTGCCCTTTCTCAATGACAGCAGGTATATCAGTGTGACTGCGGCAAGTGCCCCTATAGCAGCAAACAGCGGAAGCATATATATGCTTCGTACCGATATCCCCAATATGATCGCAGCGATAGAACCCAGGCCGGCACCGCTTGACACCCCTAAAATACCGGGATCAGCCATAGGGTTGCGGAAAAGTCCCTGCATTGCGGTGCCGCATGCAGATAATGCCGCACCTGCAATACATGCCACAAGCACCCTGGGAAGCCTTACCCTGTAAATGATGGAAATTTGGTCCTGGGGCAGCGTAGAGTCATTAAGCAGACCGATATTAGCCAGGATTATCCTGAAAGACCTTCCAATCGGAACATATACCGCACCTAATGCCACAGCAAGTACTATTGTAAACAACAGCAACAACAGCATTACAGGAAGTATCGTGCGCATTTTTTTGTAAACATTGTTATGGCTCATACCTTACCTCTTTGTATCATTCGACCTCTCTGTATCGTTGAAACTTCCTTAGTTCAATGAATCCTCTCTCATGATTCAATCCCTTTGTGATATTGCAATTTCTATTTTCAGCCACTTTGAATCTTCTTTATAGCTTTGAAGCTTCCTTGATATTGTTGACGCTCCTTTAGTTCAGTTTAAGCTTCCTTATCAATTCAAAAGCATGTCCAGCTATTTAAACAATTCGGGATATGCCGCCTTCGCCACATCCTCCACTGCGAGTACTGCATATTGTGATATCGCACTGATGTGAGGGTTAGGAACAGATATGATCCTATCATTCTTTATCGCTTTGACTGTCTGCAGACTTTGGTCGTTTATCAGCGTGTCCTTCATTGACACAAAGGAGTTTTTTTCATCATAATACCAGGACGGCAGGATAATGATATCCGGATCAAATTCTATTATCTTTTCCTTGGAGATCACCGGCCATCCTTCGATCCCTGCATTGGATATCACGTTTATAAGCCCTGCCCTCGTAACGATATCGTCAAAATTGGTCCCTTTGCCGCTGCTTCCAAGTTCGCCATAATCCATAACAGTCAGTTTCTGTTCCGGCTTTAAGGCAGCCAGCTTCTCTTCTACTGCCGAAAGCTTATCATCCATCCAGTCGATAATATCCTTACCTTTGTCATCGGCCCCCACCACATGCGCCAGCTCAGTTATAACAGCTCTCTGCTCATCCATATTACTTGGTGTTTTATATGCATAGACAGTGATGCCGGAGTCCCTCAGCTGCTTTATATAATTTGGGTCAGCCCAGGTATCCAGTATGATCAGATCAGGATTCAATGCTATCAGATTTTCAACCATGTCCATTGTAGTTCTGGCTGCAACACCTTTAGCTTCAGCAGCAATATTGGATATGCCCTCATCTTCCACATATCTGGTCAGCGAAGCGATCCTGCTTTTGTCAACAAGGCTGAATAGTATTTCATCGGATCCAAGTGTAAGTGAAACGATTCGCTGCGGCTCACTTTCTAAGACCATCTCATCACCGTTGGCATCGGTCACCGTTAAGGGAAAGCCAGTATTCGAGTTATGTGATTCGCTGACTTCATTTCCGCCGTTCAGCTTTGTTCCGGAGCAGCCTGTGAATACACCCAGCAGCATTATTATTGCAAGTACGACTACTAGCCTGCTTTTTAGTGAAAAATATCCTTTCTGTCCTCTTTTATTATCTGCGCTATTGATCATATATTTTTGTTTCTTCATAATAACATATCCTCTCATTGTTTATTGCTCCCGCATAACTAACTGCCACAGGAACTCTTTGTTTCAGAATTCAATACCCTTTCTTGCGTTGATACCTTTTTCTGCCGGATGCTTTACTGCCCTTATATCAGACACATAGTCGGCTAAATCGATAAGCTCTTTTGCTACTCCTCTTCCGGTCAGCACCAGTTCGAGTTTTTCCGGCTTGTTTTTAATAAACCCTATCAGACGTTCATTATCAAGCATGCCGGATGAAACTGCACCTAGGGCCTCGTCAAGTATAAGAAGGTCACACTCGCCCTTATCAGCAGCATTGACGGCGTATTCAAATATATCCTCCTGTTCAGCTGATGCCCTCGCTTTTTCTTCTTTATCCATTTGCCAAGTGAACTTTTTTGATCCGGTGCCTCTGTGGAGTTCAAATCCAGGCTCCAGAGACTTTATGCTTCTTATCTCTCCTGTGGGCGATCCCTTCAGGAACTGAACCATAAGTACCTTCAACCCTTGTCCGCACGCTCTGACACCTAGTCCAATCGCTGCTGTTGTCTTCCCTTTGCCGTCACCTGTGTAGATATGTATCAAACCTCTCATTTGTTTTTCCTTTCTGCATTTGTCAAACAAATCTGCATTTGTATAATTGACCATTCAGCTGGAGCCATTCATGTTCAAAACTCAGTCAGCCAGTCGTCACAGCCTGTTCCGTGATGGATGTCTGGTGAAATATTTGCGGCCTGTTCCGTGACGGCCACCTTACGAAACTCTTATATCCTGTTCCGCAGCAAATGTATGACGAAATATTTGCGGCCTGTTCTGTGATGACCACCTCACGAAAAAAAGCCCCCCGACTGCAAGTCAGGAGGCTCCTATATACATATAACGATGTTCGATCGACATCATATGCACCCCCTATCTCTCGTAGAGTATGGTGTTACTGCACAGGCAGGTCTTCTGGCTCAAGCGTCATCGCTCAGCCGCCCCTTCCCGGTTTCCCAGTGGCTTGCGGCAGAACTCATCTAATACAGCGGCGGGACCGCGTGGGAGTTTAACCCACTTCCCTCTTTGAGCATCAATGCTCTGCATCGGATTTCCATCCGATACCTGTACACTATTAAATTTTAATTCTGTAATTAGTTTATATTATCTTAACTAATATTTCAACTAAAATATTTCAGGTAAATCCTAAGCATTATTCAGGATTATTTCAGGTAAGCACTGTCCAGGTTCATTCCAGTATCCTTATTACGCTAACTATTTCTTTTATTGCTAAAGTGCCCCTGAGTGTTTCAATCCGCTCGTCAAGGCTGGATTCAGTCGCTTTCAATGTAGTAAATGCCAATTCGTCTTCCTGTCCTGCTGATCCCGTGCTGATGTATTCTACATCGCCGAAGATCCTTTTGATATCATTGTTTGCATCGGCTTTGTTCTTTGCTGCAATTCTTATGAAACATCTGGTCTCACTGTCGTTGAATGGCACCAGATTGTCCTCTTCTTTTCGCACCCATACATTTTTTGTGCTCTCATTATGTCTTGCAATATCTATGATATCGGCAACAACTGCACTGGCTGTCGGCATCTTGCCTGCACCTCTTCCGTAGAACATTGCATCTCCGATGGCATCTCCGCTGACTACTATGGCGTTGAACACGTCCTCAACATTTGAAAGGGGATGATCTCTTCTTATGATAGCCGGTGAAACCCGAGCAAATATCCTGCCGCCTTCTCTTCTGCTGAGAGCGACCAGTTTTATCACCGAATTCATAGCCTCGGCATACTGCATGTCTGCCAGACTGATTTTTGCAATGCCTTCAGTGTGGATATTACTGCAGTCCACGAATTCACTAAATGCGATCGAAGATAAAATCGCAATTTTCCTGCAGGCGTCAAACCCTTCGATATCGGCAGTTGGATCAGCTTCAGCGTAACCGTTCTGCTGTGCGCTTTTAAGAGCCTCACTGAAATCCCTGTTTTCTTTCCGCATCTGTGAAAGTATATAGTTGGTCGTACCGTTCAATATTCCGGTAATACCATTGATCACATTGGCAGCAAGGCATTGGCTCAGAGGCCTTACTATTGGTATTCCGCCTCCTACGCTGGCTTCAAAAAGATAACTAACCCCATTTTCAGATGCCATTCTCAGCAGCTCCGGTCCGTAAGTTGCGACAAGCTCCTTGTTCGACGTCACAACGTGCTTCTTTGCATTGAATGCTCTTTTTGTATACTCATAAGCGATCCTGGCACCTCCGATGGTTTCCGCTACCACCTTTATCTCTGGATCGTCAAAAACCTCCGTCGGGTCTTTTGTGATAAGATCACGATCGGGACTGTCAGGGAAATCCCTGATGTCAAGTATCTTTTTGACGCTGATCCTTTCTCCAGCCCGATCTTCAATGCTCCGGCTGTTCTTTCTTATTACTTCGGCCACGCCTGAGCCGACTACTCCATACCCTAGTATCGCAATATCCATGATATCTGTCCTCCCCTGGTCAGTCCCTGGCTAGTATTTCCTGCCTTCGGACACCCTCTATCTCACCTATGCTTTCCATAAGCTCACCAATATCCATCGTCATACCTGTAGTGGCTATTGATATGGTAACGTCCGCAAGACCGTTTATCGGTACGTTTTGATTTATTGTAATAATATTAGCTTTCGCCTGGGCGATCTTTTTAATGATGCTCGAAAGTATCCCCGCAAAATCCTCTACTACGAAAAACAGCGTAATGACTCTGCCCCTCGAGGTTTCATAAAACGGGAATACGTAATCTTTGTATTTGTAAAAAGCACTCCTGCTCAGACCGGCTTCCTTTACAGCATCATTAATAGTCTTTGCTTTACCCGAGCTCAGAAGCTTCTTTACTTCGATCACCTTTGTAAATACTTCCGGCAGTATTGTATTGTCCACCAGAAAGTATGTTGCTCCGTTATCCATATATTCTCCCGATTGTCCACAGTGGGCGCACATTTGTGTGCCATTTGAGTAATATTAGCACATATTTCATACAAAATCAATACAATAAGAGAAAAAATTCAAAATTGTTGAATTTATATTGAATTCACTCATCTGAAGGTGAGATTAATTGCGTTGATGAGCACAATTTGTTGCGTTGATGAGCACAATTTGTTGCGTTGATGAGCACAATTTGTTGCGTTGATAGGCACATTTTGTTGCGTTGATGAGCACAATTTGTTGCGTTGATAGGCACAATTTCTTGCGTTGATTAGTACAATTTGTTTAAGGCAATATTTTGTTTAAGGCCGTCATTTGTGCCTATTGCAATTATTTTGTTTAAGGTCGTCATTTGTGCTATTGCATTCATTTTGCTAATGCCGCCATTTGTGCCTATTGCGCTTGTTAATGCCACCATTTGAGCCTATTGCAATTATTTTGTTTAAGGTCGTCATTTATGCTATTGCATTCATTTTGTTAATGCCGCCATTTGTGCCTATTGCGCTTGTTAATGCCGCCATTTGTGCCTATTGCGCTTGTTAACCTTAAATAAAAGAACGTTCTAATACCACGAAAGTCTTACTGCTCAAAAATGCAAGTTTTGGGCGTCCGATACAGACTTTCGGATTCTAGTGTTAAATTATGCAAGTAATGGGAAGACAATAGTGAATTTTTTCAATACAAATTCACGATAACTCAGTACAAGTCCAGATTATGTAAAGCATTTATAGATAATTATCTATTTTTCTTACTAAATTCTTCCCACTACTTGCATTTTTACACAGTTCACTCCTTCTCGTAGTTATGTAAACCTCACATCAGAAGAATTATTGTAATTGAACAAACAGTAACAGTACAGCAAACAAAGTGATGCTGGTGCCCCTACCCTCACGCCCATAGCCGCTTATATAATGGGAGCGGCAGTGGCGTTTGTGGAGGTTATGTTTCTTACCCTTGAGACTGACTTCTATGAACATAGTTGATGGGGTGGGACTGCTCCTTCTCTTTAGACAGGTCCTCTTACAGTTGAATCATCTATTTCTATAACGGGTACTTTATGGTCGGTGCTTAAGAAACATAACCGAAATAAATGGCGCTGGCGCTCCGGCCCTCACTATCATTCTGTTGCAGCCTTGGGCGAAGTATCTCCGGGCAAAGTATCCCCGGGCGAAGTATCCCCGGAAGATGCAGTCTCTGACTGCACCGCTCCAACCCTCACACTCATAACTCGCTTATATAATAGGAGTGACAGCGGCGTTTGTGGAGGTTATGTTTCTTACCCTTGAGACTGACTTCTATGAACATATTTGATGGGGTGGGACTGCTCCTTCTCTTCAGACAGGTCCACTTACAGTTGAATCATCTATTTCTATAACGGGTACTTTATGGTCGGTGCTTAAGAAACATAACCAAAATAAATGGCGATGGCGCTCCGGCCTTCACTATCATTCTGTTGCAGCCTTGGGCGAAGTATCTCCGGGCGAAGTATCCCTGGGCGAAGTATCCCCAGAAGATGCAGGCTCTGACTGCACTGCTCCGGCCCTCACGCCCATAGCCGCTTATATAATGGGAGCGGCAGTGGCGTTTGTGGAGGTTATGTTTCTTACCCTTGAGACAGACTTCATTGAACATGGTTGATGGGGTGGGACTGCTCCTTCTCTTCAGACAGGTCCACTTACAGTTGAATCATCTATTTCTATAACGGGTACTTTATGGTCGGTGCTTAAGAAACATAACCGAAATAAATGGCGCTGGCGCTCCTACCCTCACGCTCATAACCTATTATTGGCAGCGATCAGTGTTACAAACGCTCCGGCCCTCACTATCATTCTGTTGCAGCCTTGGGCGAAGTATCCCTGGGCGAAGTATCCCCGGAAGATGCAGTCTCTGACTGCACCGACCTGGAAGATGCGGCCCCGGAAGATGCAGTCTCTGACTGCACCGACCCGGATGATGCAGACCCAACAATAGATGCCGGCACATCCACAGCTCCGACAACACCAACAGCATCCACAGCTCCGACAACATCAACAGCATCCATAGCACCAACAGCATCCACGGCATCATTATCAACTATCGGCTCCAATTCATTAGCAACAGTCCTATATTCATTATTCTTAGTAAAAGACTTCTCCCAGCTGGCTATATAATCACCCATACCCCACTCTGCCATAATCACAGTACTGCCCTCTTCCATCCGTATCCTCGCCAGTGGTTCGTCAGACAGCTTCCTACCCTCGATAGCATACAAAAATATATCATTTCTGATCAGGATGACCGCCAGGTCTTTATTCGGCGATGTATATATATCAGTTGCATTGGGCAGCTTATCCTTCATTTCTGTCCATGGGATATGTAAAACATCATACGCAACCATATTTGACGGTGGCAGCAGATTCAAGCTGAAATCCATATACGGCAGCTGCCCTTGCTGATCCGGATCTATACGTCCCTTGAAAAACCAGTGTCCCGTTTTTCTGTACAGCGCAAAATTCCTTTGCCGAGATTCTTCATCGATGATAATGATACCCTCGTAACCGGAATTCTTCAACACCTCGGCAATGGCATTCTCCATAGCCATCGTACCATTCTCACCTGCCATATCGGATATCTTTATGCCGTCCACACTTGACAAATTGTCTACGGGCAGCGTCCTGAGCATCTTTTCCGTTCCAGCCGCTCCCAAAGAGCCGCTGTCCGCAGCGTACACAGTGTTTTCAACACACGCATAGTCATTTCCGACATACACGATAGCCTTTCTTAATCTAGTTTCTACTCTCCTTGACGCATTCTCAAAAAGTGCGCCTGGCAATCTGCTATCTCCGCCTGTCACCTTATATGCATACAACGAATCTTCGATCCCGGCAGGACCGGTCTTTTTCTCCACCATAAGCTTCCAGAACCCATCCATCCTTGGCAGATATATGTCATTGGCATACAGAACCGGCCGAAGCTTGCTGTTCTCACTGGATATCCAGTATGTTCCGTACTTATAATCTCCAAGTCCGTCCTCTGTTTTCACAGGTATGCGGACTCCCAACAGTATCCCTGACCGCTGAGGCTGCTTCATCGCTACATCTTCGTCGAAGCCTTCGCTCTCTGCCTCCTCTTTCATTGTCTCCTGCACAACATTAAGCTCGTCTGACAATTTCCTCATATTATAGTAACGGTCCTCCATAACAGCTATGATAGCGCCTTGTGTATCCTTTATGAATTCAAATAGAAAGCTGTCACTTGAGTACACATTAACTACAAGTATTTCATCATCTGAATTGTTTAATAGCTCGGGCATGTCAGTGTTTTTATGCAAAAAGTATTCATAAATATTGACTCGCTTAATCTTGTAGCTGATATCTCTGTAGATTTCACCGGCATATAACATGGTATTTTGTGAAAAGCCAACCAGATTTCCTATTAGGGGATCGTTTTCATCAGACATTTCAGTTAAACCATCCAGGATACAGCTTTCCAGTACCCATGTGCCGGAAATTGGAATATCTTGATTGGCAGGGCGGCCGATCCTCTCCGCATTCTCCGGAACTGCCTGCGAACAGCCTGAGAGCAGCACCGCAATAATCAGTAAAAGGAGCAGGAATACATGCTGCAACCGGTATCCATTCCCAGACCTCTTTTTATAGTATGTATTGTTCAACAGTATTCTCATGCTGTATCTTCCTCCGTATCGGCAGGGATCCGGATAACAACCTTGGTTCCCTTGTTGGCAGCGCTGTAGATGGCAAAGCTTCCGTTCATCATTTTAATAATTTCATCACATATGGAAAGTCCTATACCGCTGCCAAGCTTGCTGTTTCTGCCCTTGAAGAATTTTTCCTTTATATATGGCAATTCGTCTGCGGGAATGCCGCAGCCTGTATCACTGACAGTAAATATGACCTCTCCGCCGCTGGCCACTGACTTAAAAAGCACGCTTCCTCCTGCTGGCGTAAACCTGAATGCGTTGTCCAGCACATTGATGATCACCTGCTTTAGTCTGTTTCCGTCTATTTTTATCTCCGGCAGTTCGCCTTCCACCTCTACGTTGAAAAGCAGACCGTCCCTTGCTGCCCTTGGGGTCAGCTGCCTGCCTACGGTGTCCACAAATTCCTCGAGCTGCACATTTTCTTTCCTTATTGTGAGCTTGCCGGACACCAGCCTCGAAAAATCCAACAGTTCAGCCACCATTGCCGTGAGCCTGTCACATTCCTTTTCTATTATATCCAGACCTGTTTCCTGGAGTTCCCTGTCCTCACCTTCTACCTCCTTGAGAGTAACAGCCCAGCCTTTTATGGATGTGAGAGGCGTCCGCAATTCATGGGAAATGGACGATATGAATTCATTTTTCATCCTGTCCCTTTTATCTATCTCATCCGCAAGATAATTAAGTGTGTCTGACAGCTTTCCTATTTCATCATTATATTTCTTCCTGCTGCGGACATGAATATCTCCGGATGCCATCCTTGCAGCTGTGTCGGTTACTTTCTTGAGCGGATTGACAATGGTACTCGAGAGCAGAAAGCTCAATATAACGGAAATCACTGTAACAACAACTCCGATTATAATGAATATCCTCGAGACGGCATTAACATCCTCGTCCACATCCTTTAATGTGCTTATAAACCTCAGCACTCCGACGGTCTTGCCATCAACTGTCAGTGTATTGGATACAGCTATAATCCCATAAGTGTCGTAGGGTACCTTGCCTGTCCATGATCCTCTTCCAGTCTCAAGTGCCTTTTCAACATCCGGCATTCTGAGGTCGTCTTCAGGCATATAACCAATGGAGTCCATAAGTACCTTGCCGTCTGTATCAAGTATCTGCACCTGCGCTGTAGTCTGTCTCCAGAATGTGTCCACGTTGTTCATGACATTATCAGTAAGCGGCGCATCAGAAAAATATCTGGCATACATCACACAGGATACCTTTACCTGATTGTTGAGGTTAGCCTCCAGATTTTTATAGTAATTGACGCGTACAATGCTGATGATCAAGGCTTCCAGAACGAGTACCGTCAATATGATTATCAATATGAAGCCAAAGGTCATTCTGCTTCTTATGCCAAGAATCATTCTGTCCTCTCCCCGACTCCGCAGGCATTATACATATGGCACTCTGTATTTAATGAATTGTGTGCTGTCATTTGTCGCACCATCTGTACCCATACCCCCATACAGTCTCGATATACTTGGGTTTTGACGGATCCTCCTCAATTTTTTCTCTGATCCTTCTTATATAGACATCCAGTGTCTTCAGATCACCAAAATAATTTTTTCCCCACACCGAATTGAACAGTTCGTTTCTGCTTAACGCTCTTCCTATATTTGACATAAACATTTTCAATACTGAGAATTCAGTTGGAGTCAGCTCTATCTCGGCATTGTCCTTGAAGAACTTCTGCGACTTCAGATCCATCTTTAGATTTTTATATGTAAGGGGACCGTCATCCGGCATTTTCGACCGCTCTATCCTCCTGAGCACCGTGTTTATTCTGGCTGTGAGCTCCCTTGGGTTAAACGGCTTTACCATATAGTCATCGGCTCCTATCTCAAGCCCGGTTATCTTATCGATGTCCTGTCCTCTTGCTGTCAGCATAATAATAATAAGACCTGGCATTTCATCTCTAAGTCTGGTACAGACCTCGAAGCCATCGATCCCAGGTAACATGACATCAAGTACCATAACTTCCGGTTTACATGCGTATGCCATCTCCAGAGCCTTTTCTCCTGTTTCCGCTTCCAGCACGTCAAACCCGCTTCTCTCCAGGTTGATAGCTATAAACTTTCTTATCGACGCTTCATCTTCCACTACTAATATTTTTGTTTTAACCTCGTTCATACCTTTACCCCGTTTAAAGAAGAATCACTAAATAAATAGAATTATACTTTTATTCTACAATATTTTTAGTATAGGTTCTATGAAATCAAAGAAAATCAATAATATGTCAGATTTTATTAAAGACATATATCGGTCAGGAAATCTTCTGAGACACGCTCGCAGTGTGCCGGCTCACTTCTGAAGCCGTCCGATATATACATGTGAACAGATTATCTGTTATGGTATCTGTGGTCAGCAGCTCAAATACCTTGACGAACACATCCTGTGTCAGTTGGCATGCCTCAAATTCATTGCCGCACTCTCTGAGCATGAAATTGTATACAATGCTCTGATGGGACGCAGTCAGCTCTTCAAAAGCCGCTACCCCGCCATTACATGCCGAATTTAGAAGTTGTCTTTCGTGATCGCTCATTATCTGCCGCCCTCCATATATATCATATATTCCGTCAGGAAATAATAAATTAATAATTGGTTAAAATTTTCAATATTTACATTCATAGATGTATGAATAAATTTTGCTTAAACACCGGACGATATTGTGTTATGATAAGTATTAATGCAAAAACTCGTATCATTTTGCACAAGGAGGGATAAATTTGTCGGATACTAAAAGGCAAATAGCGGACAGGATCTGCGAGCTAAGGGAAATATCGGGCATGACAGCTGAAACGCTGGCCGGCAGGCTGAACATAACCCCTAAGGAATATATGCAGTATGAAAATGCGGCCGAAGGCGTACCGATTTCGACCCTATACCAGATTGCCGGCATATTGGATGTTGAACTGACGGAGCTTTTAACCGGCTCGACGCCCCGACTTCATAACTACTGCTTTGTTAAAAATGGAGAGGCTCCGTATATCGAGCGTTATAAGGGATATAAGTTTCAAAGCCTTGCTTACAGCTTTATGAATAAAAAGGTCGAGCCGCTGCTTGTTACGATTGATCCGGAGGAAAACAAAAAGATGTCACTGGTGACTCATCCCGGACACGAATTCAACTATGTACTTGAAGGAAGCATAAAGGTCATACTAGGCGGCAAGGAGATCATAATGGGCCCCGGCGACTCGCTGTACTTTGACCCCAGGATACCTCATGGTCAGACAGCAGCAGATGACAAGCCCGGCAAGTTCCTCACAATAATATTGAATGACAAAGTGTAACGAGACAATGATAGTCTATTTACTGCGACAAACATGCATAATAAAGGAGTTTATGAGATAATGCTGGAGAAGTTTTTACAAAAACAGGATTTTGATACATATGAAGATTTCAAGCAAAATTATAAGGTGGAGCTTCCGGAAAATTTCAACTTTGCCTATGACGTAGTTGATGCCTGGGCAGCAGAACAGCCGGACAAGACAGCCATGGTATGGTGCAATGACCATGGCGATGAGCGTATATTTACGTTTGGCGATATGAAGAGGCTGAGTGATAAGGCGGCTAACCTGTTTATGGGCTGCGGTATCAAAAAAGGCGACGCTGTGATGCTGCTGCTAAAAAGAAGATGGCATTACTGGGTATGCACATTAGCGCTTGAGAAAATCGGAGCTGTTTCTGTTCCGGCAACAGTTCAATTGACGAAAAAGGATATTGTATATAGAAATAACGCAGCCTTGATCAAGATGATTGTGTCTGTACCGGACCATGAAGTACTATCGTTTATTGAAGAAGCAATGGAGGATTCGCCGACAGTCGGATGCATTGCACTTACAGGAGGCAGACGAGAAGGATGGCTCGACTTTGACACTGAACTGGAAAAGGCCCCAGAAAATTGGACAAGGCCTGTCGGCAATGATGCGGCAGGCGGGTGCGACAATATGCTGATGTATTTTACGTCAGGCACCACCGGAATGCCCAAGATAGTAGTACATGATTTTTACTATCCCATAGGTCATATAGTGACAGCTCATTACTGGCAGCGGCTAGGCAGCGAAGGACTGCATCTGACAGTATCGGAATCCGGGTGGGCAAAATGCGCCTGGGGAAAAATTTATGGCCAATGGATCTGCGGTGTTGCGCTGTTTGTTTATGATATGGACAAGTTTGTTCCCGATAAACTCATGAAGGCAATGGAAAAATACAGGATAACCTCTTTCTGTGCACCTCCGACTATTTATCGCTTCCTGATCAAGGAGGATCTATCGAAGTATGATTTCTCCAGCATCAAAATAGCATGTACTGCAGGTGAACCGCTGAATCCCGAGGTCTATAACCAGTTCAAAAAGGCAACCGGGCTCGACATAATCGAGGGCTTCGGGCAGACTGAAACAACTGTGCTGTGCGCAAACTTTGAATGGATAGATCCAAAGCCCGGTTCAATGGGTAAACCATCACCATTATACAATGTTGACATCATCGATGATAATGGTAACTCCTGTCCAGCCGGAGTCGAGGGCAGAATAGTCATAAAGGGTCTTGAGGATAGTGTACCCCCCGGTCTTTTCAAGGGATATTACAGAGATGAGCAAGCCACTTCCCGTGTCTGGAACGACGGTATGTACGATACAGGAGATGTTGCCTGGCGTGATGAGGACGGATATTACTGGTTCGTAGGCAGGTCTGATGATGTTATCAAATGCTCAGGTTACAGGATAGGCCCCTTTGAGGTGGAAAGCGCCTTGATGGAGCATCAATCTGTTTTGGAATGTGCTGTAACAGCGGTACCTGACCCCGTAAGAGGTCAGGTCGTAAAGGCCACAATTGTACTGTCAAAGGGCTGGAAAGGCAGCGACAGCCTTGTAAAGGAGCTGCAGGAGTATGTAAAGAGGATAACTGCGCCTTATAAATACCCGAGGATCATTGAATTTGTGGACGAGCTTCCTAAAACGATAAGCGGAAAGATTAAAAGAAAGGAAATAAGACAGAACGATATGTAAAATGATTAAAAATCAAAGGGGGCTCTGGACCCCCTTTTTTATTTTTACTCTGTTTTAATAGCTTCCAGCGCACTCAGCTTCATTGCGCGTCTTGCCGGCATAAAGCCTGAAATGATTCCCACCAATGTGGCAAAACCCAGTGCTACTAATGCAAGCCATACCGGTATCAATGAAACTATGCTGTCAGGGCCTCCGCTATAGTATCCTCCTCCGAACAATCCCCCCGCATACCGGTTAAGGAGTGCGGAGGCTCCGTAGCTGAACCCAAGTCCGAGCAAGCCTCCTATAAACCCAATCAGGGCAGCCTCGAACAGGAACAGGTTTCTTATGTCGCCGAGCATACAGCCCAGAACCTTCATGACACCGATCTCCCTTGTTCTTTCGTATATCGACATGACCATTGTGTTCGTGATGCCGATTGCCGCAACAAACAGCGATATCGCACCTATTCCGCCAAGCACGGTCTGCATGGTCGATGATGTTTCCTGCATACTCTTGAGTATATCGGTAAGGCTGTAGGTACCAAAGCCCAACTGCTTAATCTGTTCCTGTACACTTTCAACATCTTTCATGTCCTTGACCTTGACCTTGACCTGCTGGTATCCATCCTGCTGGTTACCTGTACGGATTCCCTGAGAGCCCATTGCCCTCTCGTTTTCCTTCATTATTTTTTTAAGGTAGTCTATATGTACATATATGGAATAGGATTTATCATCCTGGGATTGCTCCAGCAAGCCCACGCCCTTTACCTTATACAGCTTCGGCGGCCTGTAATTCTCCTGTCCGCCGGCTCCGGCAGGTCTTCGCTCGCCATAGCTGTGATCGAATGTCATGACAAGCTTGTCATTTAAAACGTCGACATCAGGTTCGGCTCTTTCGCCGCCTCCCGGTCCTCCAAAGTATACATAACCTCCTCCGAACCTGCCCCTTGACCTTGGGTTATAGAACTGGTAAGGTGTTTCGGAGCCGAAAAGCAGTGATGTAGTATCCTCATCATTGAGCAGCCTGCCTTCGGCAACCTTAAAGTCAAAAGCTTCAAGTATTTTGGGGTCGATACCTACGATATTGGCGTACATTGAATACTTGCCCGATACCAGCTTCAATCCGGTTTGAAAATACGGCATGACCGCTTCAACACCTTCAATGGCCTCGAATTGCGCTACCGCTTTATCATCGAGCACCGATTCTCTGGAGTAGCCTCCGCCCTTTCCATCCTCTTCAAAGTACCAACGGTTGACTTCGATGATATTAAGGCTCCCCATTCTGCTGAGCTGTCGTTTGAAGCTCTCATTCATTCCTATGCCGAGCGAGAGCATGACAACTATAGCTGCCGTACCTATCAGAACACCAAGAATCGTAAGGATAGACCGGGTCTTTCTTCTCATGAAGTTTTTGAAAGCAAGCCTTACTATATCTTTTTTATTCATCCAGGCTCAATTCCCTTCTCCTTATGGACCTCTTCCTGAGAATTATGAAAACCACAACTGCTGCAGCAAGCACTGCCGCACCGATACCAATATAGACCCAGATGCTGACTGCGGCAGGCCTGCCGCCGGGCATACCAGGCATACCTGGCATATCCATGCCGGGTTTACCCATACCCATGTCGATCGGGTTCCCAAACTCATCTAGAATAGGCTCCTGCTGCATCATTTCCATAACATTCAGCTCGAATTCCTTGCGAACCTCAGAGGTTTTTCCGTTGGCATCTTCAAATGTAAACAGGACACTGCCCTTTTGCATGCCCGGATTCATGGGACTGAAGGAAGCATCGAAGTAATCTGTCCTGCCGGGTTCAAAGTTACCTACATAATAGCTGAGGCCCTGTCCCTGAAATTCCCCCTCGACACTTACCATAAGATTATATAGTGTGGATTTGCCCATGTTGTAGAAATCCATATAAACAGATACAGGCTGACCGACAAAGGTTTCAGTCATCATGTTTACCTGCCCGGTCACCAGTCTGGGACTTTGCAGCACTCTGACACTCATGGTCTCCTTCGCTGTAAACGGGTTCCCTTTTTCATCCTCATATTCAAAATTGACAGTCAACATATAGGATTTCTGCTCCGCATCAGGCTTGACCTGCAGCGCCAGTTCCCGTTCGACATTCTCCGTCATTGGTATTCTTTCTATAAAGAATGTGTTGCCCGAATCAGTAGGTGTGAAGGTTCCATCCTCCGATGTGACCGTCACCTTTATGTTCGATACATCAATTGTTTTGCTGGTGTTCAGGAAAGACATTTTCAGTTTTATTTCCTCTCCTGCATTTACCGGAAATGGATCCATTGAATAATTGTCAATAATTATCCTTGGAACTGTCTTTCCTGCGTCGTTCTCGACAAATACACCTACATACTGTGTTGCGTTATATTTGTTCCCGAAGGCATCTTCATATTCCACATTCAGCGATATCGGATAATTTTTTGTAACGGCCTCATCTGCCGCAAAAAGCGAATACGATATCTTTTCCGACTTATTGGCACCAAGGTCTGTCAGATAGACAGGGTTCATTGATCTGATTACGATACCCGCATCAGTATTCAGTGTAACCTTTATGTTCTTAGCAGCTGCTCCACCGCTGTTTTTCAGGGCAAAGCTGATATTGAACTCATTACCCACGCCAAGCGCAGCCTGCGGTGCCGTGATCTGTTCGAATGCGACATTAGGTCGTGACCCTTCGCCTTCACCTGCAGGCACAAATATTTGATTCTGCTCTGTGTAGCTATTGCCTGCCGAATCCCTGTACTCAAACTTTACCGACAGTTCATTACTGCCTGCCGCACCGGACGAAGGAGGCAGCAGCTCATATGACACCGTCGCCGTACCGTTGCCGTATATGGTGTCTATATATCTCACGTCAGTTGAGTTATATGCAGTAAACCCGCCGCTTCTCAGGCCGCCAAGCGTAACCTTTACATCGTCTGCTTTGAGTCTGCCGATGTTCTGCAGAGTTAAGTCAAGAACAATAGCATCTGTTGTTTCTGATTGCCTAACTGTAATATCATTCACAGAAAGAATCGGCTTTGTGTTGTTGTTTACAACCTTCACATAAACAGGTATTGATAAAGCCGGAAATGTATTGGCAAACGAATTTTCATATTCGATGCCAAGTATAAACTTATATACACCCTCAGGTGCTGTAGGAAGCGACTCCAAACTAAAAACTGCTTCCTTTGCCTCATTTGCATTTATATCTGACAAGGTTTGCCTCAGGACAAAGTTCCGTAGTAACTTGGGAGCGGTATTCAGGTCATCCATTGTCAATGACAGACTTATGTTTTTCGCAGCAAAATTACTGATGTTATTTATATTAAATTTAATCTGATGTTTGCCGCCCGCATTTATGGATTGCATTATTCCTGCGTTTTCTACAATCAGTTTTGGTGCATATTGATCTGTGTTGGACTGAGGTGGTTTACTGTCAGTTGGAACTGCATCTCCTATATACACTGACTCAGTTTCCGTACAATCAGTACCATCATTCTTGTATGTAAAAGTTAGAAAAAGCTCATGACCTGTTCCCTTATATACCAGTTCAGGCAGAGTGATTTTTTCCTCGTTACCGGGTCCTATATCTTCTTCAAATGAAATACCACTTGCCGGATTTCCATAAAAAGAAGACGTAGTATCCACATTAACAAAAATATCACTTAACGTGTTTTCACCTTGCCTGTTCATAACACGCAATTTTATAGTAAATGCTTCACCTTCAGTTATTGGCGCATCACCACTTACTATTTCATAACCAAGCACGAAAATGTTGTCACCTTCCGCTGCATATGCAACTGTACCGCTAAACACCTGCAGGAACAGCATCAGCACCGCTAATAATATTGTCAGCTTCCTCATTCAAAACCCCCCTGGCGTTAATAATGTCGATTTTTTCTATATTACCGTCCAGTATATGGACGATCCTATCAGCATATTTGGCAATCTCCAGATCGTGCGTTACGATAACGAGCGTCTGGTTGTTATCCCTTGCCATTTTTGTAATGAGCCCCATAACCTCTTTTGTCGTCCGTGAGTCCAGATTGCCGGTGGGCTCATCAGCGAACACGATCTCCGGCATCGATACAAAGGCCCTTGCTATGCCGACCCTTTGCTGCTGACCGCCGCTCATCTGAGACGGCTTGTGCTTCTCATGTGTCGACAGACCGACTGCCTTTAGCATCTCCTTTGCCTTCTTGTCTCTTTTAGCCCTCGACATCCCTTTGAATGTCAGAGGTATACTGACATTCTCCAGCGCAGTCAGCATTGGCAGCAGATTGTAGGACTGAAATACAAAACCAAGATGCTCCTGACGGAACTTTGCCAGTTTCTTCTCACTCATTTTTTCTATTACCTGGCCCTTTATCCGTATAGTCCCTTTTGTAGGCTTCTCAAGACCGGCCATGAGATTTAAGAGTGTAGATTTACCTGAACCGGATGTGCCTAACAGGCAGCAAAATTCGCCTTTTTTGATATCCAGGCTGACATCATCCAGTGCGATCACCTTCTCATCGCCTATCCTGTATACCTTTCTCAGATTCTTTAATTCGATTATGTTTTCCAAGTTGCGTTCATGCTCCTTTTTCAGCCTCATACATGCCTGTATGACATGCATCGACTGTATTTACCGCTGTATTGACGCATGCCGCTGTATAGAGACATGCACAGCCATGAAACAAATAGTTAGACTGTTACGATTTGTATAATGTTCCTTATTTAATAATATTTTTATTTGTTTATTGATTTTTGAACTGTATCTCACACAGCTGCTTGTACACACCATTATACGCAAGAAGCTCCGAATGGTTTCCTGACTCTAAGATTTTTCCGTCCTGGATCACCAGGATGGTGTCAGCTTTCTTAACAGTAGACAGCCTATGAGCAACTACGATGATCGTCCTGTTTTCAGCCAGTTCTTGTATCGCCTGCTGTATTTTTGCCTCCGTTTCAACATCGACCGCAGCTGTAGCCTCATCCAGAATGAGTATCGGAGTATTGCGAAGAACTGCCCTTGCTATTGAAAGCCTTTGTTTCTGCCCTCCGGACAGCTTTACACCCCTTTCGCCTATGATGGTATCATAGCCTTCCGGCATCTCCATGATAAATTCGTGTGCTCTGGCAGTAACTGCAGCCCTTATGATATCGTCTTTGGTTGCCTCCTTGCTTCCGTATGCTATGTTATCTGCTACAGTGCCGTTGAAAAGAAAAATATCCTGAAGAACGATACTGATCTGGCTTCGCAGGGATGAAAGAGTCAACCCTTTGAGATCATTGCCATCAAGCATGATCCTTCCTGTTACAGGTTCATAAAAACGGGCTATCAGGCTTATGATCGTGGTTTTCCCAACACCCGTAGGTCCGACCAGTGCAACCATCTTCCCCGGTTCAGCTCGAAAGCTTATATTCTGCAGCACCGGGACATTATCTACATAGCTGAAGCTAACATCATCAAAAACGATATCACCTTTGCATTCCTTGATATTAACAGCATTGGAGCTGTCTTTTATATCCGGCTCCGTATCCAATACTTCAAACACTCTGTCAGCACCGGCAATTGCCTGCTGCAAATCTTCGGTAACTCTGGCAAGCGCACTGATGGGCTGATAGAAAAGGTTGAGGTAAAGCAGAAATCCAACTATATCGGCAACAGACAGGCTGCCGTCCAAAGCCAGCAGGCCGCCGAACATTACAACGATGACTGTGCCCATGGAGCTGATCGCTTCAACAGTGGGATGAAACACAGCGCTGAGCTTCAATGCATGCAGTATGGCGGAGGCATAGTTTCCTGCCCTTGTTCTGATGCGATCCTTTTCACGAGGCTGCTGGTTGAATATCTGTATCTCCTTCATGCCTGAAATATTGTCCTGCAATGTCGCATTCAGTTCTGCCAGGTTTCCCTGAGCGGTACGGAAATTCGGTCTTACCTTGTTAACAAATATCCAGCTGCCAATAAGCAGAAAGGGTATCGGTATCAGTGTCAGCAGCGCAAGACGTACATTCAGACTGAACAGCACAACTGCTACACCAACAATCACAAGAGCATTGGCAAACAGCTCGGGTACCACATGCGCTATGAGCATTTCAAATGTAGCCGTATCGTTTGTCGTCCTGGACATAAGCTGGCCGGTCTGCTTATCCTGATAATATCTCAGTGAGAGCTTCTGAAGGTGATCATATACCTTCACTCTCATATCTGCCACTAGATTCCAGGCTGCTTTATGGCTCAGATAATTGTTGAAGAATCTGAACAATATCCTCAGCACATAAGTAGCTGTCAAAATCAGCGCTATGCTGCGGACGCCGCTCAATGAACCTTCATTGAAATCTCCAGTAAGGATGTCGATAAGATCTGTGATGAGTCTTGGTCCAATAAGGTTAAGAAGCGTAATGGCAACCGTACTTATTGCTGATATGGCAAGAAGATGCCAATATGGTTTTGCATATTTGACTAGCCTGAGTATGTTTTTCATAGCTACCTCTCTGTATGTACATTTTCTTTTGATATCTATTTTAACATACAAAACTCACTTTTAAGATGGAGACATTTGTACTTTTGATAGATAATATTTGCGACATGACAGGCAAAAAAAAATAAGGTGAATCAGATTCACCTTATTTTCGGGGAGAATTGAGATTTATGACAGCATAATGCAGTCTGAAACAACATCAGCCGCACTTGCTGAATCCGCAATGCCTGCAAATCACACAACCGCCCTCATGTTCCACCGGTTTTCCGCACTCCGGGCAGTTGGCCATATGGAGCGTATCTCCGATACCATATCCGTCGCCTTTATCATTCAATATATCAACGTCTGAGTATACATCATCATATTCGGCAGAGTTTCCCTTCGGCTTTGGTATAAAGTCAAGCTTCTCTATTTCGGCGGCTTTTGACTTTTCTACTGCACTTTTAATCACGCCTGCTTCATTACCCGGCTTTTCCTTATTCCCTCCGGCAGCACCATTGCCGTTCCCGTTATTATTCCCATTCCCATTGCTGTGCCCGTTGCCATTCTGAAGCTTTAATACCTTCTCGATAAGGCGGCCAATTGCATCGGGACATGACAGTACCTTCAGATCCTTCTGCCTGATCGTTGACGGGCATCTTATTCCCTTTAACTGTTCAACAATAGATTTGGCTTCGATACCCGATCTCAGTGCAATGGACACAAGCCTGCTGGTTGCCTCTGACTGCGATGGACAGCCTCCCGCACGTCCGGTGTTGGTGAATACCTCGCAGATGCCGTTTTCATCATAATTGACTGTTATATAAAGATTGCCGCAGCCTATTTTGACCTTTTCTGTGAATCCCGTTGTGATATCGGGACGCGGTCTTGGTGCTATCTCTGCAGACCTTTCGAGTACCTTGAAGCCTGCCGTTATATCGGCTGCAGCTGCCTCCGATTTCGCTTCTTCCTTGCCCTTCACCTTACCGATATTGAGCACCTGCATATCTCTGCTGCCGTCCCTGTATATGGTCACACCTTTACAGTACGTTTTATACGCCAACTCAAACACTGCCCTGACATCATCACGTGTGGCATCATGGCTCAAATTTACTGTCTTTGATACGGCATTGTCCGTATATTTCTGGAAGGAAGCCTGCATCTTCACATGCCACACAGGAGTTATATCATGAGCTGTGACAAATACTTTCTTTATATCATCAGCGATCTCTTTGAACTCATGGAGTGAACCTTTTTTGGCTATCTGCCTCATGAGGTCGTCTGAATAGAATCCACCGGTCTCAGAGACTTTCTTGAAGATCGGATTAACTTCGATAAGCTCATCATTGTCCATGACATTTCTGATATATGATATAGCAAATATCGGTTCTATACCACTGGAGCAGCCCGCTATTATACTCAGCGTACCCGTCGGCGCAATGGTTGTTGTCGTTGCATTTCGCACCTTTACACCGAGCTCCTTGTATATGCTCTTGTCGTACAGCGGGAACACTCCTTTTTTCTCCGCCAGCTCAATGGACTTCTTTCTGGCTTCGTCCTGTATGAAGTGCATCAATTTTTCCGAAAGATTGATCGCTTTTTGCGAATTGTATGCGATACCAAGCTTACAGAGCATATCAGCCCAACCCATTACACCCAGGCCGATCTTTCTGGTTCCTCTGGTCATTTCGTCTATTTGCGGCAGAGGGTAGCGATTCACATCGATGACATTGTCGAGGAAATGAACAGCTTTCCTGACTATGCCTGCGAGCCTGTCGTAGTCTACCTCAGCCTTGCCCTGTCCATCCTTCACCATCAGGCTCAGGTTTATTGAGCCGAGATTGCATGCTTCATATGGCAACAAGGGCTGTTCACCGCACGGATTTGTGCTCTCGATCTCTCCTATTTCAGGCGTTACATTATCCTTATTGATCCTGTCGAGGAATACAATGCCCGGTTCGCCATTGTTCCAGGCATTATTGATTATCAAATCAAATATTTCACGCGCATTTTCCTGTCTGACAGGCTTTTTGGTCTTCGGATCTATCAAATCATATGCAAGACCTTTTTCAGCAGCTTTCATGAATTCCTCTGTCAATGCAACACTGATGTTGAAATTCGTGATATCCTTGTTGTCCTGCTTGCAGGTGATAAACTCGCGGATATCCGGGTGGTCAACTCTGAGTATGCCCATGTTGGCCCCTCTTCTGGTTCCGCCCTGCTTGACTGCCTCAGTTGCAGCATTAAAAACCTTCATGAAACTGATCGGGCCGCTGGCAACTCCTCCTGTAGAGTTGACTGTCGCACCCTTCGGTCTCAGTCTTGAAAAGCTGAAGCCTGTACCGCCTCCGCTTTTATGTATAAGCGCTGCGCTTTTGATCGAGTCGAATATGCCTTCCATCGTATCTTCGATCGGCAGCACAAAGCAGGCACTCAGCTGTCCAAGAGGCCTTCCCGCATTCATCAGCGTGGGCGAATTAGGTAAAAACTCAAGATTCGCCATCATGTTAAAGAACTCTTTTTCAATTTTTTTAAGTTCTGAAGATGAAACAAAAGACTTGTCTGCAGATGCAATCGCCTTAGCTACCCGTTTAAACATACCCTCGGGATCTTCAAGAAGTTTACCAGTTTCGTCCTTAGTAAGATATCTTTTCTCAAGGACCTTGATTGCATTATCGGATAAATTCATGTCTTGGCCTCCTTGAACATAACACTATATTTAGTATAGGTAATTTTTCCTGGCACAGTATATTGTATCACTTTTAGGGATTAAGTCAATATGGAAGCCATAAAATTTAATAGTAAATATGTCCTATTGCATAACATACGAAAATATGCTCCATCAGATATATAGCATGTTTTCGGGTCTTTATTGCAGAGAAAAAAGTCGCAAATTTTTATTTTAGCTCGATTTATCTGCAATCAATCAACAGCCAGATTTTGTTTATTAGCGGCAGACAGCGTTCATTTTTTGCTGACAGCCGAATGCACATCCTTCATCATTTCATCTGATTTTGTAAACTCAGGTTTATGCATCCGGATCTATGCATCAGGATTTGATATTTTTATTGAACAAAAACAAATACAGCCCTCCTGATGGAGGGCTGTACCACTCAATCACAATCCCTATCCTGCTTTCTCTTCCTTGAGTAAGCCATCTTCATGGTAAGTGTTGCTTGCATCCCACAGTATCCATTCTTCATAGCCGGCGTCGTAAACAGCCTGTATCTGCTGCCTGACCTGCTCTGCACCGTAAGCCTGATAATATTTTGTTTTCTTATCCTTAGAAACAAGCCACGATGCAGTAAAGTCCTGAAGGTAGGGTCTGACTCCTGCCTTGTATTCACCTGCCTGCGCCAGTCTATCCTTGCACTTGGCCAGTGAATTGTAAACTACACCGTAAGGATCGAAATCAGGTACGTCGAATTTAACCTTGTTGACGATCTGTCCCAGAGCATAATGTGATGGATAAACCATGGGAGATATATAGTCGATATCCTTTCCTACCAATTCCAGATACTGCCCGATACGCTCCGTATCCTTTGGACTTTCCAATATTATGCCAAACACATCAGCTGAAATCGGTACTTCTGTGATCTGCTCCTTTGCATATGCCAGAAATTCATTGATTGCCTCATATCTTTCCTGTTCTATTCCTGCAAAATCCATCGTACCGCCACCGCCGCCTGGGAAACGGATATAATCAAACTGTATTTCGTCAAAACCTTTAGCTACCGCCTCTTTTGCAATGCTTATGGTATAATCCCAATTACCTTTATTATATGGATTCAGCCATGTCTGCTTATTACCCTTCCACAGGCCTCCATTTACGTGCTTTATCGCCAGATCGGGCCTTTTTAATGAGTAGACAGGATCTTTATATACGACTATCCTGCCTATCACATAAATGTCGTTGTCATGAAATGCTTTGAGCATATTGTCAGGATTGTATTTCTTCTTCCACGTGCCGTTGGCCTGAACCTCAGGTACCTGTGACTCATAGCCTACATAGCCGTCATCATCCTTTATATCAACTACATATGAGTTGATCTCAGTTGTGTTTGCAAGCTCAACATAGTGTTCAACCTTTTTCGAGCTGCCTACAGTCCAGCCTGTCAGATAAAGCGCCTTGACCCTTACGGAGGAATCATCACCTGTTTCTGATGCTTCTGAGGGGTCTTTGGATGTCGTCGATCCATCTGGATCAGTTTCATTCCCATCCGAATTACCATCTGTATCCGATGTTCCAGTATCTGTCCCTGAAGCATCATCTTCATTATCGCCATTTTCTGCGCTGCTGTTTGCAGTATCGACATCTGCATTATTATTTCCAGTCTCATTCTGTGCAGTCTGAGATCCCGTCGTACCGCCGGTGTTTTCCGGATCATTACCCTGAAGCTTTTGACCCGCACATCCCGAAAGCAGCAATACCAGAACTAAGAGTCCTGTGACCAGCTTAGCTGAATGCTTAGATTTCATAAAAATGCCCCCCTGATTATCTTTTGTGCAACCCTTCCAGCAGCAATATTTTATGTACACTTACACTTTTTATAACACTTTACCTAAATGAAAATTTTCCTGTAGTAGGACAATTTTCTTACTCGGTGTTTTTTATTTTTCGGTGTTTTTTATTTCTCGGTGTTTTTTATTTTTCGTTCTATTTTTACATATTATCATAAATTATAACACAAACCCATTAATAAAAAGTAAATAAAGAGACATGCCAAATTAGTATAAAAAAGACACATGGTTTTTCACAAATATTAAACCACATGTCCTCAACACTCGGATCGTTTCCCGGATAGCACTTATGTCATATAATGATATTTACGATACCCATAATAGCGCCAAGAAACCCGCCCAACCATATCAGAGCATTCAATTCTTTTTTCATAAGAGTCATCACCATACTTTCAAGTTCTGGAAGTTCAAACTCGTTGATCTTATTGCTCACCACTTCTGCAAGGCCTACAGTATCCAGTACATCCGCAAGCTTTTTGGTGATTATATCCTCGTAAATGCTCCAGAAATATATTTTTACCTGCGGTATTTTATCCTGATACTTTACAGCGATGTCTTTGAGCGGCATATTGATTAATTCATCGGCCTGATCACTGAGAAATTTCTCTATCAGCGGCCTTGATTTGTTGTCTATCATAGTGTTAATCCTGCTGGCAAAAGGCTGCTTCATAGAATTCAATGCACTGCTGGTTAAGGACTTCAATATTGGCTTTGTCTTTGCCATTATTTCATCATATGCGTAATCTACAATAGTTTTTCCAATGTCCTGTTCTATGGCCTTACGCGTTATGGTAAGCGCCAGGACTTCTCTGGCATCATTGAGCCTATCATTTATTTTTTCCTTTTCAACAAGTCTTTCGATCATTGTTCCGACTGTATCATCCGACATGCTGTATTTTTCAATGATATCATCCAATTTGTTGTTAAAATGCTCCTTCATTGATTCAGAAAGCAGTGTTGCTTTTAGTGTATCTCTGTTGAGCAAATCCCTGCTTATAACATCGCCTATTGATTCAGCAATCCTGGACCTCTCCTTGGGAATAAGCCCAGGAGTGAATGGCAGCTTGAATTTGCCTATATATACAGGCTTTAGAGGTCTAAACAGCATCCTGATCGCCAGGCTGTTCGTTATTAATCCTATAAGCCCGCCGATAAGCGGAGCAGTTATTATTTGTATATCCATAGTTTTCCTCTGTAGTGTCTTAAAAGTTACTCAAATGTGAATGTCTTCTATTTTGGAATAATCCCGATGCATTTTTGCCATACAATAATTATAAACGATATTATGAGGTTTTTGTCTTGCGATATTTTACATAGGGATAGGTTATGGTAAAATATACATCATGACGCGTGCCGAAGCCCGAACATCAGAACGATTTTGACACCGAAGCCACATTTGTTTCGTTTGATTATAATGTGCAACCGTATCGCCTCGTTATAACGCATCGTTCAAAGAAAATTTGGCGTTTTTCAGCCTGAAGGTTGAAAAGACATATTGGCGTTTTTAGCCTGAAGGTTGAAAAGACGTAAAGAGGTGGGGGACATAATTTGCCTCATTATATTGAATTTTGATACTATATAAATTGAACAAAAATATAAATAAAGGAGTAATTCTGACATGATAAGCGTAAAAGGAAAATGGGCATTAATAACAGGAGCAGCAAGGGGCATCGGCTATCTGGCAGCCAAATTTATGGCTGAACAGGGATGTAACCTGGTATTACACAGCAGATCGACAGAGCATACCAAAAAAGTGCTTTCAGAGGTCAAGGCACTGGGCGTAGAAGCTTACGATGTGGAAGCTGACCTTAATAACCCGTCTGCTGTCGAAAAAATGCTCGACCAAATTGAGGAAAAAGGTACCAAGATAGATATTGTGCTCAATAATGCAGGTCTACAGCCCGGCTACCGGAACGACTATCTTTCAACACCTGTTTCTGATTTCACAGTAAGCTTTATGGTCAATACGATAGCTCCTGCCATGATCTGCTACAAATTCCTGCCCGGTATGATAAAAAGAGGTTTCGGCCGAATTGTAAACACAACCAGCGGCATACGTAATGAGCCTCAGCAGGCAGGATATTCGGCAGCAAAGGCCGCCCTTGATAAGTTTACAACAGATCTGGCAACAGTTGTGGACGATACCGATGTTATAATAAGCCTTACTGATCCGGGCTGGTGCAGGACCGACCTTGGCAGCCAGAATGCACCAAATTCGCCCGAAAGTGCAATACCAGGCGTCTTGACAGGAGTGTTTGTCAATGATAAGAAAAGTGGCAGGCTGTTTGGTGCTCAGCAGTTTTCCGGAATGTCGCTGGAGGATGCTGTGAAATACGCAGAGAAGCTATAATCAGTCGAATGATTATTTTTTTGAATCACCCTTGACTAGTATAGTATCACATTTAGCAGCTCGCAATCGGTATTGCAGGATCGATTGATATTCAGGCGATTCATACCAGCGTTTTAGTTCATTTTCATTGTCAAATTCTATAATTATTATCCTACTGTATGACCAATTGCCTTCAAGGACCTCCGGATCGGAATCGACTGCAAGATATCTGCCGTTGTATTTTGAAAAAACAGCATGCGCATTTTCAAGATACTTTTGATACTCATCCATGTCGTATATTTGGACTTGAGCGATAAAGTAACAACTCATATTTTCCACTATCACCTCGGTTCACGATATATCTATTCAATATGTATCATATAATAAGTATTTTGTAAAATAATTGGAAACATATAAATTTTACTTACTGTTATACTGTGTGAGTATATCTCTCGCCTGGGATGCATATGCGACCAGCAAGCATTGCTTGCGACCTGCCTCGTTGAAACACAGTTTGGTAAGAAAATTTTCTACAAACGAAAAATTTTCTTTGAGCCAAAGTGTAATATATCTGGCTGCTCAAAAAATCAAGTAAGGTGAGGATATTTGAGTAAAAATTATGAAATAAATAGTTAAATAGTATCATAATAATACATATATCATAATTATGTAAACCGAACTCTCTCCAAAGTTGAAATTTTGAGCAAAAACTGTGTATTTATATTATGTTTTCAACTCCTTGCTGTATTACCTCTCTTTCCTGTATAAATATAACAAAACCTCGCTTATCAAGCAAGGTTTATGTTATGGCTCCTCAAGTAGGACTCGAACCTACGACCCTGCGGTTAACAGCCGCATGCTCTACCAACTGAGCTATTGAGGAATATAAATCCGGCGGAGACCTATTTTCCCGGGCCGTCACCAGCCAAGTATCTTCGGCACTGAGAAGCTTAACTGCCGTGTTCGGGATGGGAACGGGTGTGACCTTCTCGTTATATCCACCAGAAAGGT
>JAEZYU010000057.1 GCA_023418915.1 Bacillota bacterium | reverse complement strand
TCGCCAACTACCTCAGAACAAAAACCAGAACACTGGAAAACTGGGAACAAGGCAGAGCATCCCCCAATGCTCAAGCAGCGCTTCTGATCAGGCTGGTAGAAAAGTATCCAGACACCGTGTCACGCTTGGCCTCTGTATAAAGGCCCTACCCACACTCCACTACAAGGCGCATCAAGCGCCTTTTTTGTTCTCAACCAAAGTGATTTACAAAGTGCATTGACTCATGTACAAAATTACCTAACGAGGGTTACGCAGTTTTGTACAGATGAAGATCGTTGCTTACCTGAGGGTATCAACCTCACGACAGGGCCAGAGTGGCCTGGGCCTGGATGCACAGTGGTCAGCTATCCAGACCTATGCATCGTCAAGTGGTGGAACTGTGGTTGAACGCTTCACTGAAGTGGAAAGCGGAAAGACCAACAACCGACCTGAACTCATGAAGGCCCTGCGTCTAGCTAAGCTGACTGGTGCCGTATTGGTCATCGCCAAGCTGGATCGCCTGTCACGCAATGCAGCCTTCCTCCTGACACTCAGGGATAGTGGTGTTCGCTTTGTGGCTGCAGACATGCCTGATGCCAATGACCTGACAGTAGGCATCATGGCCTTGGTAGCGGAGCAAGAGCGTCAGGCCATCTCCAGAAGAACCAAGGAAGCGCTCAAGATCGCCAAGGAGCGAGGCACCGTACTTGGCAATCCCAACGGAGCAGCAGCACTCAGACGAGCAAACAAAGGCAATGCAGCAGGTATCCAGAGGATCAAGGCCGCTGCTGATCATCGAGCAGAGCAACTCCGTGAAGTTGTCGATGCCCTGATCACCGAAGGGCACACCACCCTTGGTGCCATCGCTGATGAACTCAACCAACGCGGCATGCTGACTCCTAGAGGGGGCCGTTGGCACCGCTCTTCAGTACGCAATCTGATGCAGCGTTTGGCTATCAAACCATAGTCGGACTCCAAATTCCTACTTCGTCTTCGAGAACTTCAGCCTTAGTTGAGTCAACAGCACCCGTGAAACATGGCGTGAAACAATTTTAATAAGTTGTTGATTTGAAAAGAAAAACAAAATTCGCGCACAGTTATGGAGGAGATCGCGCTCCAGCTGTGCTTGGCATGTCGCCGCAAGCCATCACCCATCGCAAATGCGATTAGCGCGATCTTCCATCCATGCGATCTGCTGGCCCATCTCCGGCCAGTCAGCAACTTCATCAACACCAGCCCGTTTCGTTGAATCCGTGTGTTGCCGCGTCAGTTCCCTTGTGTAGGGAGCTGGTGGCTGACGCGGAGGAGACCTCACGCGGGTTCAACCAAAAGGAATTACACAATGGAATCCATCGCATCAATCCGTGAAGCCGCAGCTGCTCAAGGCGCAGACAAAGACACGCTTTGGAAGCTGGACATGATGATGATGATTGAAAAGGTTCTGGATTACCTCATCCATTGCCAGACCGCGACGCTTGAAGATAGAAAAGACATCCTAAAGCTACAGGAACGCATTCAAGCCTTGGAATGTGATCACGACCATCTAGCCGAAGCCTTCCAAGATGTGGCGGATGCAGTCTTCCCGGAGGAGGCTGCCTAAAATGCAAGGCCATCTCTCACTGGACCAATCAAAGAAAGTGGAGCAGATGGCCTACGAGATCCTTGTCTCAGACTTGGAATCCGTAGGCAACGTCTTGTCAGAGCTGCATAAGAAAGCACTGCAAGCCCTGATCAACGAGATGACTGGGTTTGCAGCAGGCCGTATTACTGGCAGACGTTGTTTCAGCCTAGGCACAGGCTGCGGCAAGACTTCTGCCATCATTGCCTGGATCACAGCTCTGCATCGCCTTGGCTTCCATCAAGTTGCCGTGTCAGTCTCCGCTTCTAAGATCGAGGCGCTATGCGACTTGAAACGACAGCTTCTTCAGCGTGGAGTACCCGAAGAGCTGATCGGTCTAAAACACAGTGACCCTAGGGCATCCATACCCTCTACCGATGACGACGACAGGCTGTACCAGCTCGTGACACACGCCAGAGTTCGCGGAGGTTCTGACAGGCCGCTCTTTATCGAGCACAAGGGGCAGACGCGAGCACTGATGGTTTACGACGAAAGCCTGATCCGCTCTGACATCGAAGTGATTGCTGAACGAAGGCTTCGCAAGCAAATCGCCGCATTCAAAGAGCATGTACGAGACAGGCCAGATGAACTCCAGTACCAGCCGTTGATACGCTTCGTGGAGCAAGCCGTACAGCGGGTCATGAGTGCCCTGCAACAGTGCAAAACCGATACGCACTTTTCACCGATCATCACAATTGATCCTCCTGACTGGGTCACCCTCGATGGTTTTCGGGCATTGCTTGGCAGAAGTGAAGAGTGGGAGTCGATGCGTCGGCTTCTGGATCTAGTAGGCACTCCATTGCGGTTGATGCTGACTGCACAGGCAGAGGGCATCGTTCGCTATCAAATCAGCGTCCCTCCCGAACTGGAGAACATCCTGATTCTGGATGCCTCGTACCCAATTCGTGAACTCGTACAACTCGATGCCTCCATCATCGACAGCACCCCGTCTTATGTGAAGGAAGTCAAGCGGTTCGATCACGTTGTCATTCATCAGATGCGACATGCCAGTGGTAGAGATGCGACCACGAAGAACTTCGCAAAGGCAAGGTACTCAGATCGAACGGTGTCACGTGAGGTGATCAAGATCGTGAATCAGACATTCCCTCAAAAGGCTGTACTGATCTTCACATTCAAACATCACCCTGGTGAAGTAAACATCCCTGAAACACTACTGCGTGACATGGCTGCGGAAGGTATCGACATCGACAGCAAGACACCTGATGGAAAGCCTCGAATCAACGTCCTGACATGGGGCGATGAAACAAGTCTGAATCACTACGCACACTGTGAAGTGGTGATCCTGGCAGGCATCCTTCACCTACCTCAGCTCCAGGTAGCGTCGCATGTCATAGGCCAGCAAGACAACCTCGCAGTGACCACGACACAGCAGCAGGTGGAAAGCGTTTGTGTCAGTGAGACGGCCCATCGGGTCTATCAAGCACTCAGCCGAGGTACTTGCAGAGTCGTTGAGAACGGACAAGCCAAGCCTATGACGGTCTATCTACTGCATCACAGTGACAACCTGCGCTTTGCCCTTCAAGAGGTAATGCCTGGTGTTACCTGGAAGGCATGGCTACCTTCGTATGTGACCGAGGATGGCTCTCATAGTCAGGTCGATGTCTTAGCCATGCAGATGATGTCATTCCTTGAGCAGCAGCCGTTAGAAACGGTACAGATCAAGACACGAGACCTACGAATTGCGCTTAAGTTCGAGTCGACTGCAGACCGTCTTAGAAAGCTCTTCGATAGAGCCATCGACAAGGTGTGTCAGTCTGGTCTCTGGATCCGTCACGGGCATGCCCTTATGAGGGTAGGAGCAATGTTCAGCTAGGAGTAAAAAGGACATTTTCTCAATAGAGTTTTTCTTCTATAGGGAATTTGTCCATTTTGGGAATGGAAAGGGAAGGCTCCAGCCAGCTCTTGGGGGCTGGTTGGGGCTTTCGAGATGTGCGGTGAGTCCTTGGGGTGATCTGTGGGTTTTGCCCTACCCCTCGCGTTGCACCTCAGAGCATCCCACCCACACCCTTGAACTTCTCCACAAACGCAGCGATCTTCTGAAACACTGTCTGCTTCTTGGTGAGGTACTGTGGATTCAGAGGGCTCATCTTGGGCAGCACGGCATTCAGTTCTGTGCCGCTGTCTGATGCGTATTCACGCTTGAGGGAATTGGTGATGTAGCGTTTGGCAGCTTCCGCATTCAGCTTCTCCTCATCAATCAATGCCTGAGCTTCGCGCTGCTGCTCAGCTTGGGCATATTGGAAGAAAGCATCAATCACTGTGGCCTTCTCGCCAAGCTCGTCCAGGTTGGTTTGGTTGATGAAGTCCACCACCAAGTCTTCCTTGGCGCGGTTGCCAATGCTGGCACGAATGACGCGACGCACATCTTCCACCAGCGTGGATTTGTCTTTGAGTTTCTTGTTGTTTTCAAAGATCAGCTCAAGGATGTAATCGAGGTTGATTTCTTGGGACTTGAGCAAGTCCACCTCAAACACCACATCGTTCCAGTCGATGGTCGAAGGTGCTACATCACCGCCACCACCTTCACGCTCCTTGCGTATCCAGTCACGCACATCGTTGTAGGTAGAGCGGTAGTCCTGTACCTTGCGCTCCGCAGGCATGGTGATGGCCTGTAGCGCCTGCAAATCCTCATCGCTCAGGTAGTGCTTGGCCTTGAATTCCTCCACGGCTGCAGGATCGTTCAGATCCACCTCTTGCAAAGCCTTCAGGCTGGCGAACTCATCGTAGTTCTGCAGGATGTTCTCAAGGCGCAAATACTCGCCAAACAGCTTCACGAAGGCTTTCTTGTCCGACTCCTTCTCAATGGCTGCAGGGTCAGGGAAGCGCTCTTCCAGCTCTTTGACCACCTCGATAAAGCCACGCTTGGCAGCGCCCGTAGCGATATCGGTAAAGCCCTCCATGTACTCCTTGTAGCTCTTCTCCAGCACCACGTTCTTGGTGTTCTTGTCGCCAAACAAGGTAATGGCATCTACCGTGGCCTGTTCCAGATCGCGGAAAGTGACGATGTTGCCAAAGGTCTTGGTGGCGTCATAAATGCGGTTGGTGCGTGAGTACGCCTGCATCAAACCGTGGAAACGCAGGTTCTTGTCTACGAACAAGGTGTTGAGCGTGGGTGCATCAAAGCCTGTCAAGAACATGCCCACCACAATCAGCAAGTCAATCTCTTTGGCTTTGACCTGCTTGGCCAGATCTCGGTAGTAGTTCTGAAAGCCCTCACCATCCACGCTAAAGCTGGTGCCAAACAGCGCGTTGTAGTCTTTGATGGCGGCACTCAAAAACTCCTTGGCACTGCTATTCATGGCTGACGTATCTAGGCTTTCGTCCTGAATATCGCCAATCGCATCCTGCTCCTCGTTGGCTGCAAACGAGAAGATGGTGGCCACACGCAGCGGCTTGTCTTTACCTTTTTGCAGCTCCTTGAAGCACTCGTAATACGCCTTGGCGGCATCCACGCTGCTGACCGCAAACATGGCATTGAAACCCTTGGCACCTGGGTGCAGGCGGTGGGTTTTCTGGTTGAAGTTGTTCAGGATGTACTGCGTAATCTCGCGGATGCGGTCCGGGTGCAGCAGGGCTTGCTTGTTCTCGGCTGCACTGAGCGTCTTCTCGTCCTGCTCGCTCTCGATGGCCTTGAACTTGGGGCGCACATCGTTGTAGTCCACCTTGAACTTGAGCACCTTCTCATCGCGGATCGCATCGGTGATCACGTAAGAATGCAGCTCACGCCCAAACACGCTGGCTGTTGTCTCTGCTCCCAGCGCATTACCTTTACGTATCAACTGGCCGTTCTCAATCACATCACCAAAGATGGGGGTGCCCGTAAACCCAAACTGACAGAACTTCTTGAACTTCTTTTTCAGGTTCTTTTGCGCCTCACCAAACTGGCTGCGGTGGCACTCGTCAAAGATAAACACCACCTGCTTGTTGTAGATGGGCAGGTCGGCCT
>JAEZYU010000046.1 GCA_023418915.1 Bacillota bacterium | reverse complement strand
TATTACTCGGCAAAGCTGGGGGCTAAAAAGTAAGCAGGAATTAGAAGGTTTTGCCTGCGGCGTTATTCTGCAGGCAGGGAGAGAAGTAAGGAGAGAATTACTGATGGCAAACGAATTTATTACTATTAAAGAAATTGCACGTACCGCACTGCCCAGACTTATGGAAAATCTGGTGTTTCCCAACTTGGTATACCGTGATTTCAGCGGTGACTTTGCACGTAACTTGGGCGACAAAATTCAGGTAAGAAAGCCTGCTGTACTGGAGGCCAAGGACTTTGATGCAGTGGTGGGCATTACCCCTCAGGATTTAAAGGAAGAATCGGTAGAGGTGGCGCTGGACAGGATTGCAACGGTGGATGTAGACATTACCGCTCTGCAGGGAGCCACCTGCATCGACGATATTACCCGCCAGTTTATTGAGCCTGCCGCCGCCGCCCTGGCAAAGAAGATTAACAGCGACGGCCTAGCGTTGTATGCTGACATCAATGCTGTGGCAGGTACTGCAGGCACCACCCCCGGCACTTTAGAGGACCTTGCGGCGGTGCGCCGGGTGCTGAACAAAAATTGTGTGCCCGCAAGCCCTCGCTATGCGGTTTGGGATACCGAGGCCGATACCAAATTTACCACCGTGGACGCTCTTATCAGCGCCGAAAAATGCGGCGGTACTCAGGCGCTGCGTGACGGCGCCATTGGCAGGGTGTTTGGTCTGAACAACTATATGTCTCAGGCGATAAAGCTGCACAAAACAGGGGTTACAACTGCCACCGACCTTAAGGTGAGCAGTACGGTAGAAGCAGGAAGCACAAAACTTGGTGTAAAGGGTACGGCCCTTGCAGGCAGGTTTGTAAAGGGTGACCTGCTGACCATTGGCGGCAGCACTTATACCGTCACAAAGGACAGTGCCGAAGCGGCAGCAAATGCCATTGCCAATGTGGAGGTGTATCCTGCGCTGTCGGCATTGGAGGGAGATACTGCCGTCACACTGGTGGCTGACCACACTGCCAATTTGGCATTTCACCCCATGGCCTTTGCCTTTGTTACCCGCCCCCTTACCCAGCCTGCCGGGGTAGAAAGCTATGTTACCAACTACAACGGGTTAAGCCTGCGCGTGGTAAGAGGCTACAACATGACCTACAAAAAAGAGATGCTCTCGATGGATGTGCTGTATTCCTTTAAGACCATGTACCCCGAGCTGGCTGTCCGTGTTTTGGGTTAAGGCAGGAAAATGATGTACGCAGATTATAGCTACTATACTCAAACCTATGGGGGCAGTGTTGTGCCCCAGAAGGATTGGCCAAGAGCAGCTGAAGCCGCCCAGTGCTACATAGACGCCCTTGTGCGCAAGCCCCCAAATGGAGAAAATGATTTGGTTAAGCGTGCCTTATGCGCCGCCGCCGAGGAATTGTGGAAACAGGAGCAGGGCGGTGCGTTAAAAAGCCAGACAGTGGGCAGCTGGCACAAGGTATACGCAGACAGCCAGCACCTTGGGCCGGGTAGCCGTCTGTATCATGTGGTGGCGTTGTATCTTAGCCCTCTTGGCCTTTTAAGTCCATGGTGTTAAAAAGGCAGAAAGGAGGAGAAGAGAGATAATGCAGGAAAGCTGCACAATTTATAACAAATATACCGACTCCCAGGGGGAGCACTGGATCAGAACCTGCCTGGAGGGTGTGTACTGGGACGGTGCCAGAGGAGCTGTTACAAGGCGTGTTGGTGTGGTAGGGGGAGACAGCGTACTTGCGCTGATTCCTGCCTGTGTCAGCAGCGACGGAAAAGGTTATCTGCCCCCAAAGGTGTGGGAGCGCACCGCTGACAAGGCGGAATACTTTACCATCCGCCCCGGAGACAAAATGGTAAGGGGCTTCTGTACAGAGGAGCTTATCGACTCTTCTGCTCCTCTGGAAAGCTATGATGACACCATAACGGTAACTGCCGTGAACCTGCGCCGCTGTCCCGGTGACATGGCGCATCTAGAGGTGCGGGGGAAGGAGTATTTATGGTCGCTGCGGTAAGCAACGGACCTCCGGAAACAGTCCTTGAGGGAGTACGGAGGTTTCTGGCTGATTTTGACGGTGTGGAACCCGTCAAGGGTATTACCACCGACCTTACGGGGGAACAACCGGGAAGCTTGGCTTTGGCCTTGGCAGGGGAAGAAAAAAATTGGATAGACATAGCCGGAAACAGGGTGGTACGCCAGCAATTTTTTCTTTACCGAAGCTGCCTTGCACAGGACGAAGCAGATCGGCGCCAAAATCAAGCTTTTTGGGAGCGTTTGCGGTTGTGGATTGAGGAGCGGGAGGAGGCGGGAGTGCTCCCGCTGCTCCCCACCTCCTGCCGCAGTGAGGCAATTGCCTGGGAGGGCGCCGGTATACTGGAAGCCTCCGGCGGAAAGGCACGCTTTTACCGTGGAATGCTGACTTTGGAATATACCCGGATGAAAAATTAAGCCGGCTCCTGGCGGTGGTACGACGTGGTACTATGTACGCTGATATTTTGGCAGCACAAATATAGACCAAAAGCAGGGCAGCTTATGCCCAAACCAGATAAAAAGAAGGAGAACGCAATGTCCGGAAAAATTAAAAGAAGCAAACTGGCTTTATTTATGAACACAGCCCAGGCAGGAGCACCCACTCCCATATGGTCGCTGGTGGGCGACGGCGTCACCGAGCAGGTAATTGCCTACAACCCCCAGACCAGTGAGGAAACCTATGTACACCAGGACAGCAGCAATACCGAGGTAGAAAGCTACCGCCTTACCATTGCCACCCCCATGACTGCTGTAGCGGGAGACGCTGTTTTTGAGTTTGTGGATAACCTGCGCCTGCAGCGCAGCGTGCTGGCTGACGCACATACCCAGGTGTGCATTGTGTATCTGTACAAAACGGCAGCAGAGGGCAAATATCCCGCCGAGATGAATGAGTGCTCGGTGCAGATTGACGATTTTGGCGGTGCAGGCGGCGAAAGTGCCAAGCTGAACTTTACCGTCAATCTCATAGGAGACCCCCAGCAGGGAACCTTTGACCCTGTAACCAAAACCTTTACCCCTGGGGTGTAAGGAGGTAAGACCATGGATACCTTACACATCAAAAGCGGGAGAATTACCCTCTCGGTAAACGGGGACTCAAGCCGCCTGGTGTCTTTTGACCCCGAGGATGTTGCCTTTGTAACAGGCTTTTACACACTTCTTGGACGCTTTGCCCAAAAGGGTGAGGAGTACAGCAGCATGACAGCATCTTTAAATCCCAAGGAGCAGCAGGCGGTGGAAGCAGCTGCACAAAAGGCAAAAGAATTGCTGCGCTGGCTGATGGAGGAAATTGACAACCTGTTTGGAGAGGGCACCTGCCTTGCCGCCTTTGGCGAAACATGCTCCCCGGCAATGCTGCGTCAGTTTTTTGAGGGGATTGCACCGTATGTCCGCAGTGTGCGGGAAAAAAAGCTGGCGCAATATGCAGAACCCCACGGCGGAGTACTGCAATGAGCTTGCTGACACAGTCCTTACCCAAGGAAGCGGTGATTGGAGGAGAGCACTACCCTCTTAACACTGATTTCAGGGTGGGGCTGCGTATTCTGGAAGCCTATGAGGACCAAACACTGACACCTTTTGAGCGGCAGGTAATCTTACTGAAAATGCTGTATACCCGTCTGCCTGAGCAGGATGAAGATTTGAGACAGGCTGTAAAACTGGGCGTAGATTTTTTAAACTGCGGCCAGGTGCATACAGCGCCCACAGGCAGGCGGATGTACAGTTTTACCCGGGATGCAGCTCTCATTTATTCCGGAATTCTGCATACC
>JAEZYU010000021.1 GCA_023418915.1 Bacillota bacterium | reverse complement strand
TGGATGTAAGAGCAAGTGATATCAATGATGAGATGAAGATCGCTGCGGCAAGAGCCATAGCAGAACTGATCTCTGATGAAGAATTGAGTTCGGAATATGTAATTCCGGCACCGTTTGACCCCAGAGTAGCAGACAGAGTAGCCAAAGCAGTTTCACGCGCCGCTGTAGAATCAGGTGTAAACAGGATATAAAGACTATTTTGGGAATGAAAACAACTAATACGGCAATTATAAAGGGACTGAATCCGGTATTAATCCGGTTCAGTCCTTTTTTGCGATAGAATATGCAGAAAGCTCCTATTTCAAGCCTGACCCCGTTCGGCTGCGGCGATTTTTACGGCAATGGGGAACAGCTCCATGACCAGCTTGAGTTCTGACATTGGCGGCAAAGTTGGCGCAATGCGTATCGTGCTATCCTTCGGATCAATTCCGCCGGGGTAAGGAGAACCGGCAGGGGTAAGCGTTACACCTGCCTTACGGCATAGTTCAACGATGCGGCGGGCACACCCGTCCGGCGCATAATAGCATATGAAATATCCACCCTTTGGACGGCTCCAGCTGCCGATGTCCAAAAGCTCTTTTTCCAGCACACTAAGTATGTATTCAAATTTCGGACGTATAATGGAGGCATGCTTTGCCATATGTTCTTCTACCGCTGCCCTATCTGGCAGGAAACGTGCGTGGCGCAGCTGGTTCAGCTTGTCATAGCATACAAGCTGATATGTCAGCAGTGCAGTGTGGCGGGCGATGTTGGCCGGACTAGCACCCATAGCAGACACACCGCCGCCCGCAAAGGTGATCTTTGAGGTCGAAGTGAACATCAGCACCCTGTCCGGGTTCCCTGCGGAAATGCAGGCGTCGTATATATTTTTTAGACTGTCACGATCATTTTTGTATAAATGATGAACACAGTATGCGTTGTCCCAGATGATCCTGAAATCCGACGCTGCTGTTCTCATAGCAGCGAGACGGTCAACTGTTTCATAGCTGTATGTAATACCTGACGGGTTGCTGTACATGGGGTTGCAAATAAAACCCTTGACTTCCGGATCTTGTACGATACGCTCGACCTCATCCATATCCGGACCGTCCGGTCCAAGCTGAACTGGCAGCATTTCTATGCCAAGGGTATCGCACATATGGAAATGCCAATCATATCCGGGTACCGGGCATATGAACTTAATCCGGGGAAGTTTTGCCCAAGGTGTATCCCCCTCCATCGGACCACACAGCAGTGCACGAGTAAGTGCGTCATGTATCAGGTTAATGCTCGAATTGCCTCCTGCGATGATCTGCCCGGCCGGGACACCAAGCAGTTCCGAAAACAGACGCTTTGTCTCCGGTATCCCGGTCGTGTCGCCATAATTGCGAACATCAATGCCGTCCTCACTTATAAAGCTGTTATTGCCATACCTGCCGATATATTCATCTTCCAGTCGAAGCATCGGAACAGAAAGGTCAAGCTGTGCTTTTTCCGGTTTTCCGCGGGACATGTCCAGATTTAGGCTGCGGCGCTTGAATTCATCGTAACGCTGCCAAAGTTCAGACAGTCTGTAATCTTCCATATAAATCACTCTTTCGGTGTAATCCTCATAAAACCCATATCGGTGTTTGTATCATTTTGTCAGGCTTCAATGCTGTATCCTCACTGCTGCAAGACTCTCACCATGTGTTTTTAGCCTAACGGCTATTAATATGCAAAGAGGTGGTGGGTGTCTCTTACCTCGCTATTTTAATCTTGGGAGTGTAACAGAGCCATTGGGCATCAGGCAAACGTCTGCGTCTAGCCTGCCGCCTGAAAGACCTGCCGCAAGTTCCAGCGCTTCATCAAGACTGCTCACGATATGCATTTTGGTTTTGTTAAAGTTCTCGGCACCAAAGTCAGTAACGTATATAAAGGTATATTTTTCTGCTGTTTCGGCAAATAGATATCCTGTATGCGCACCGATTGAATACTGTTTCCGCAAGGCTCTTTCCCTTTCAAGCATATTGCCGTAGCCGATTATCTGCTTTTCAGTTTCTACCGATCCAAAGCCCTCGCGGCTTTCAGAGAGCATAATCATTATGCCGCCCGGCTCAGTACACTCCAGCATATGGCACAGCGTTTTGAGAGGCTGGTATACGTTTGTATCCTTGGGATAGCCGCCGGCTGATGCAATAACTACAGGATAGAGGCGGTCTATCTCAACGCTGTTCATACTGTCGACGAGACGGCATGCCTCGGCATGAGCTTTTACCATATCTCCTGCAAAGGCTTTTATCGTTTTGTAATTATCATCCGTGACGACATTGATGATAAAGCAGGGATTCAGCATTAAAGAACCTTCAAGCATATCCTGGTGCAGCGGATTTCCATCCAGATGCCCGCTTTTTACAGAGGCATTCCCGCCGCTGCCGATTCCACTGCTCAGTGAGAGTGAATGGTTAGCCTGTACGGTAGCCCTGGCTGCGATGCCGGGTATCACACTTTTGCGGCCGCCGCTGAAACCGGCCAGAAAATGATGCAGCACAGCTCCGACTAGTAACACGCGATCGCTGTTTACGGCTATGGAATTGAGCTTGACGGGGGTACCGCGGCTTGTAGTACCCAGATAAGTCAGATTGTTTTCATCTGTGCTGTCGTGGTCCACTACCTTGACGCGGTTGTATATCTTGTCGGTGACAAGTGCCCGAAGCTCTGCATCCGACTGCTCACGGTGTGTGCCGCGTGCGCTTATAATGGTGATATCCTCGTCTTTGATTCCGGCCTTATTCAATCTGCCGAGAAGCACATCGAGTATCATGCCCGGATTCTGCCAGCTTCTTGTGCTGTCGCTTATAATTATACAGATACTTTCGCCTGGCTGCACGATGCTTTCTATCCGATCTGTTCCGATAGGGTTGTTCAAAGCATCCTCTATCAATTCGCAGGGTGTGCCAGATGGAAGCTCGACAGGGTTTGGCTCCAGCACCAGCTTGACTTGCTCGTCCGACAGTCCAACCTTGAATTGTCTGTCTCCGTATTTAAGGTAATATGACATTGCTGGTTCTCCTTCTGTGTGAGTTCTCTTTTTCTTTAACACTGCAAACGGTCAGATTGACTGCCTGCATATCGAAATGACAGTTTTGATAATAATATAACACTATCTTTTATGTTTTTCAAAGCACGACAGGTTGCCTTAAAGCTCTCTTATACGGATATTCCGCCAGCGACAGGCATGATGTCCTCCATATTTTTAAATATGACTTATTTGTGCCGATGCAGATATTGTATAACAGATTATCGTTTTTTAACATGGTGTCTGTGAAAATTCGGTCTTGCTCCATTAATTTTGTGAAGTAATTAATATGGAGTAATTCTGGTATATTTATCAGTGATACGTTATTATTGTTATTGCAGGGAGGAAGTCAATGCGGTAATAGGCGGCGTGTATATCTCCCGCCTCGTTGAAACGCACAGAGGTAAGAAAAATTTTCTTTGAACGATGCGTTATAACACATGAAGCAAAATAAAAACGAACAAAAGGAGCAGAAATGTACGAACTAATTATATTTGATATTGATGGTACAATGATCGACACCGAAAGCGTTGTGATGAAATCTTACAGCTACGCCATGAAAGAGGAGCTCGGCAGGGATCTTACCGATGAGGAGATGTCTCGTGCGTATGGAATCCCTACACACAAGGCAGTTGAACTGCTTGGAGCAAAAAGTGCCGAAGAGGCAAGCAACAGATATTTCGAAAGTCTTTTTAAGTATTTCAGAGAAGGCGTGCCAATTTTCAGAGGCATTGTCGAAATATTGGAGGAGTTGGATAAATGCGGCAATAGATGCGGCATTGTTACGTCCAGGAACAGGGAAGAGGTGGAAAATGATACCACACTCAAAGAATTGTTGAAATATTTCAGGTATGTGGTAACCGCTGAGGATACATCAAGGCACAAGCCTGATCCCGAGCCGGTGCTAAGGCTTATGGATATGGCAGGAGCCGAACCCGCCGGAGTTATATATATCGGTGATACTTATTATGACTATATGTGTGCAAAGAATGCAGGTGCAAAATTTGCGCTGGCATCCTGGGGAGCCAGAAAAAATGATGATATAAAGCCTGATTTTGTGCTGGAAAAACCAGGAGATTTGCTGGGCATACTGGAGCGGGAATAGCACTTATATGCTGTAGCACTATCGATGAACGGAGACTCGATATGTAATTTGGTTCTCTTCCTTATCTTCTGCTGTTATTGACATATTGTTAAAAGAAAATTACAATAATAAATAATAAAAAACAGCAATAAACAAAAAGGAGAACCTGCGGTGAGCTCATATATTATTGGAATTGATATTGGAACACAGGGAACAAAGGCAGCGCTTTTCAACGATGATATGGAACTGATCACAACAGCCTTTGAAGAGTCGAGGCTGATATCTCCTAGTCCGGGAACTGTCTGGCAGGAGCCTGACGATCTGTACATGTCATGTGCACGGACGATAAAGGAGCTGCTGTCCAAGTCCGGAATCGCAGTGTCAGATGTGGCAGCAATCGGTATAGACGGACAGATGGCGGGCATAATGGGTGTCGATGAAAACGGTGAGGCATCGACATACTATGATTCATGGCTTGATACCAGGTGCAGCAAATACATGGAAGAGATGCGCACGCGGGCAGGAAAAAGGATTATAGAGCTGAGCGGCGGACCGGCCACGTATGTGCACGGCCCAAAGATACTCTGGTGGAAAAATGAACATCCCGAAGCATATGGCAAAACTGCTAAATTTGTTCTGCCACATGCATATGTAGTAGGACGGATGACTGGTCTTTCTGGCAGTGAGGCGTATTTTGACTATACTCATCTGCACTTCTCATGCCTTGCTGATAATGCCGGTAAAAGCTGGTCAGAAGAGCTTCTGGAAACGTTTGATATAGATAAAAGCAAGATGGCGCGAATAGTATCACCCTTTGATGTGGTCGGCAAGGTAACAGGTGAATTCGCAGCGGTTTCAGGACTCGTTGATGGGATCCCAGTGGTAGCAGGATGCGGGGACACGGCAGCAAGCACATTTGGTTCAGGTATGTTTGAAAGAGGGCTGGTGCTTGACTGCGCAGGCACAGCATCAGTATTATGCAGTGTTGTGGACAGATATGTCCCTGATACCGGGCACGAGACACTGACTATGATGAGAAGTCCTGTAGACGGTCTGTTCCTGCCTCTGGCATATATAAACGGAGGCGGCATGTGCATTCGCTGGTTCAGAGACACACTGAGCGGAAAGCCTGCCGCAGGTTACAAAGAGATAGACAAGGAAGCGGCAGCAGTTGAGTCTGGAAGCGAAGGTCTTATATTCATACCCCATTTTTCCGGCAGGGTTCTGCCAAGTAATACCAATCTCAAGGGTGCATGGCTGGGGCTTGATTTCAAGCATACCCGGGGGCACATGTACCGCGCTGTGATGGAGTCGATCGCATATGAGTACAGATATTATTTATCAGTACTGCGGAGTCTGTACCCCAACGATGACTTCAAAAATATGCTTACTATCGGAGGAGGAGCCAAGTCCGGGATGTTCAACCAGATAAAGGCAGATGTTCTGGGGCTGGGAGTCACGACCTTTGAAACAGGAGAGACAGCGCTGCTTGGAAGCGCAGTAATTGCTGCTTATGGCATCGGCCTGCTGTCGGATTATAAAAAACCAATACGCAGCGTGATGAAAAAGGGAGCGGAATTTGCTGCCGATATGCAAAGGCACATTGCTTATGACTTATATGCAGAGAGTTATTTGAAAGCGATAGATCAGATAACCCCATTTTATGATAATTTCAAGATCATGAAAGAAAAAGGAGAATAAGTCATGCCAAAACAAACAGGAGGGATGCTGGCACAGGTTCGTCAGCAAGCTATCGCAGATCTTGTCAATAAAAACGGCAACATAACTGTGAATGATCTGTGCAGCAAATTCAACGTGTCTCCAGCGACGATCAGAAACGACCTTAGGGATCTGGAAGGACGCAGTATGGTCAAACGTACTCATGGGGGAGCGATAAGCTCGAGCAAGATGGTGTATGAACTGAGTACTGTACAGAAGGAAGTCCACAATATCGATGAGAAAAGGGCGATCGCAAATGCAGCAATGGAGTTTATACAGCCGGGTGATGCTATTATACTTGACTCCGGGACTACGGCTTTTGAACTGGCCAGGCTGCTGGGCAGAATAAAGAACCTGACTGTAGTCACGAACGACCTGCAGATAGCGTCGTGGCTCGAACAGAATACATCGGTCAACATTATGCTTGCAGGCGGACAGGTACGGCGGAATTTCAGGTGCACAACGGGACAGTCCGCATTGGATATGCTTGCTATGCTGCATGTCGACAAGGCTTTCGTTGGAGTCAACGGCGTCAGTATCAAGAATGGGCTGACTACGCCAGGTATGGATATGGCATGCATCAAAAAGCAGATGATAGATTCGGCAGATAAGGTGATATTGCTGGCAGACAACAGTAAAATCGAGCGCACGGCCTTTGTAACATACGCACCAATAGCGCTTCTGGATGTGCTGATAACAGATGATAATGCTGACAGAGGCTTTGTCGATACGGTACGCAGTGCCGGTGTAAATGTGGTTTGTGCAGGTATTCCCGTAATGGGATGAGGGTTGAATCACGTAAAGAAAAGTTTTCTACTAAGCGTAATTTACGAAGTAAATTATCGCCTAATCGTATTTTTTTTGAACGATGCGTTATAATAGCTTACAAATGCATGGAAGGAGAGCGGAATGCCATGCATTTTTATTTCTGCGGGAGTATTTCTATCGTTGCTCTCAGGGTGCTCCTTCCCGAAATACCAGTATCGATTTCATAAACTGATAATACATGTGATAAAAAACGAAAATAAACGAAAAAAAACGATTGTATCTTTGAGTATATAGAGGTATAATAATAGCATCAAGACGTTATAAATATATTAAATAATAAATACTAATTACTGACAGGAGTTAACTGAAGATGAGCAAACGAGAATTGGGAATTTGTTTGATTGGCTGCGGACGTGCCGGGATGATCCATGCACGCAATTTTGTGAACAAGGTCCCGGGAGCGCATATGACTGCAGTGGTGGATGTCGTTGAAGATGCTGCTAAAGCTGCGGCAGAAGAACTGGGGATCGATAAATGGTATACGGATTACAGGCAGATCCTCGAAAATGATGATGTTGATGCTGTAATCGTTGTATCCCCAACCAACCTGCACAGAGAAATAGTTATCAGCTGTGCAAACGCGAAAAAGCATATATTCTGTGAAAAACCTATGGCTATGAATACACAGGAATGCGATGAAATGATCGAAGCCTGTGAAAAAAACGGAGTAAAGCTGCAGATAGGCTTCATGCGCCGTCATGATGTGAGCTTCAGAGAAGCCAGAAGACTCCTTAAAGAAGGTGTGATAGGCGATCTGGTACAGATCCATTCCTGTACCCGCGGTCCAAGCAAGCCGCGTCCGTGGATGTATGATCTGAAGAAATCAAATGGTATCCTGGCTGAAGTCAACAGCCATGACATTGATTCGATCCGTTGGTTTGCGGGCAGCGAAATAAAAGAACTGTATGCAGTGGCAGGCAACTTCAGAAACCCGGAAGCTAAAGCGGAATATCCGGACTATTATGACAGTGTACTTATGAACGGAGTATTTGAAAATGGCGTTCAGTTTTCCATCGACGGTGCAGCCTATGTACAATATGGTTATGATTCCAAAATGGAGATCATCGGTACAAAAGGAGTTCTTCATGTTGGACGCTCGGACGCCAACTTTGTCAAATGCACCACAGTTGAGCATGGAACCTCGGCGCCGTTTATAAATAGCTGGATGACACTGTTTACCGATGCTTACCTTGAAGAAGATATTGCGTTTACCGAAGCCATACTCAATGATACCGAAACAAAAGTTACCGGCTGGGATGGCAGGCAGGCAGTGAGCATAGTGGAAGCCGGCAACTGTTCAATTGCGACAAAAAGCATAGTTAAATTGTGATTATAGTATGAGGCAGAATAAAGCAACAATAGCTCAAGCATGATCGAAAGATAGTAAAGGAGGGTAACAATGCTTAGTTTAAAACTATACGGCCCTAACGATATAAGGCTGACAGAAACAGAGGTACCGGACATTAATGACAATGAGCTGCTTCTGAAGACCGATGCGGCAGCGATATGCGGAACAGACATAAGGATGTGGCAGAATGGATATAAGGGTGTGGATGAAGAGCATCCTCTGACACTGGGACATGAATTTGCCGGTACTATTGTAAAGGTCGGTAAAAATGTACGTTTCTATAAAGAGGGGATGCAGGTGGCAATGCAGCCTAACATCGGCTGTGGTATCTGCGATCGTTGTGTATCAGGAAATTTTCACCTCTGTGATGAATATCGTGCGTTTGGTATAAACATGGACGGTGCTTTTGCCGAGTATGTGAGAATCCCTGCAGATGCCGTATTGCGCGGTAATCTCATGCTGCTTCCGGAAGGAGTCTCTCCTGCTGAGGCGGCTGTGACGGAGCCCCTTTCATGCGCATATAACGGCTTTACCAAATGTTTTGTTAAGCCTGGTGAATATGCGCTTGTGGTCGGTGCGGGACCGATAGGCGTCAGTCATGCAATGCTGCTCCATATGGCCGGCGCATCAGTATTGATGAATGATCTGTCACAGGAGAGGCTCGAGCATTGCAAGAAGATAATGCCATATATCGAGATATACAGCGGCGACGACCTGGCGGGCTTTGTAAAGACCTGGACACACGGGAAAGGCCTTGATGTAGCGATAACAGCCTGTCCTGTACCACAGGTGCAGGCCGCAATGCTGCCGCTTATGAATTACGGCGGGAGAGTAAACTTCTTTGGAGGTATACCGGCAAATAAGCAGCCTGTTGCGATAGATACGAATCTGGTGCATTACAGGGAACTGTATCTGACTGGTTCAACCAGATCAAGCATCGCACAGTTCAGGAAAACCCTTGAGTTTGTATCCCAGGGGCTCTTAAATGTAAATAATATGATAACGGACCGGTATGAGCTGAAGGATATAGTGACAGCTTTCCAAAATGCCAGACAGGCAAAGGGTATAAAGCATGTAGTTCAGTTTTGATGGTTGTGAAGGATGTTTTGAATAATAAAATGTGTTGGGAGGTTGGATAAATGAAAGTTCGTCTGGTTCCATTGTATTTTGCTGAGGCAAACGAGCGTGAAAGGCAGGAGTTTCAGGATCAGATGACTCGCCTTCGGGATTTTTACGGTGATATAGCTGAGTTTCTTCCTGAGGTTTGTGTTGGAGATGAATTACCGGAAGCGGATGCAATATTGTTCCCACAGTTGATCTTTGCAGCATTTCGGCACAATGATGAGCTTAAGGCATATAATATGCCGATGGTAGTTCTTACCTCACGATTCGGTACCGTTGAGATGTGGGACTGGGAGATCGTGACATATCTGCGCGATCTGGGGTGTACAGTATTTTCACCATACAGCATAGAAATGGCAAAAACCGTACTGAGAGCCACAGCAGTTAAACGAAGTTTGATGACCGGTGCAAAATTCCTAATGTTTCAGGATTCACCGGGAGAAGGCATGCAGGCCAATATATTCAAACGCTTTTACTGGTGGGAAAAGGAAAGCACTGAGACCATGGAGAGCGTCTTTGGCTGCAGACTGATATACCGCAGCTGGAAGGAAGTCAGCGACCGTGCGAAGCAAATATCTGATGAGGAAGCTTTAGAGGTAAGCGCAGACTGGAACATAAACCAGGAAGGCGTTTGTCAGATGGCATACCTGCGCGCAGTCAAGATATATATTGCAGTCAAGGAAGTTATAGATGAAATTGGCGATGTTGCCGGCGTGGGATCCAACTGCCTCAACGAGTCATTCAATTGCGACACTACGCCATGCCTGGCCTGGAGCATGCTTTTTGAACGCGACAACATCATATGGGCATGTGAAGGAGATACGCTGACCTTGTTGTCCACATATATAATCCATCGTACCATTGAAAAGCCGATCATGATGACGAATCTGTATCCGTTCCTGGTCGGTATGGCAGCTCTTGCACACGAGCGTATTGATAAATTCCCGGATATAGAGGATCCGGACAATCATGCTCTTGGAGTGCACTGCGGCTACTTCGGACTTGCACCGAGGAGCTTTTGCACTCAGTGGACATTACGTCCTAAGGTCCTTGAAATTGTGAATGATGATGCAATCGTGATAGACTGCCAGATGCCTAAAGGAAAGGTTACATTGGCAAAAATATATCCCGGCTTTAAAAAGCTCAGCATCATAGAGGCTGAGATCGAGGACTATGTACAATATCCGGGCTCCGACTGCAGAAATGGAGCTCTGATACGCTACAAGGACGGTCACAAGGTAATGGATGCACTCTGTTCGCACCATTCCCTGATTATAACCGGCGATGTCAGGCCTCAGCTTAGGCAGATGGCCAAGGTCTTCGGCTTTGAAGTAACCGAATTGTGATTTGTTATACAGGTCTATGTATCATACAGATTTGCTGCTCATAAGCAGTTCTGAAGTCAGCTAATGGCTTCAGAACTGCTAAAGGGTTTAGATCAAACGATCTTTTATGAATCTCAGTAATCTCTGAGTAAAAATCAATGAAAAATTAAGAAATTCTTTACTCGGTAAAACGGATAATTTGTCTGATATATGCAGATAAATAAGAAAACGGGATAGTTTCCGATATATTCTATCGTTTAATTTCATTTTACTTCCGTTTATTTTTTGATTATGGGCAATTGTCCATATTGCGATTAGCATATATTAATGAAAATTATCGTTTATTATTGACATGCAGTGCATCAACTGATATATTATTTTATATGAACTGATTATAACAAGTTGAGGAAACACATGTGAAGTAAGTGAAGTTAAAAAGCCCGAAATAGTTAGCTGATAAAGATTTGAGGAACAATACACGGTAAACAAACAAAAACAACTATCGGAGTAAATGTTATGATGATTGGTGCTAGCTCGCATATTTGGGTATCGCCATTTTCTACAGCCAGAATAGATCAACTGAAGCATGTAAAGGAAATAGGATTTGATATATATGAAATCGCTGTAGAAGATTTTCATGCCTGCGCCAATGATCGCAGAACACCAGGAGAGGATCACTTCAATTGGAGGGAGATCCGAAAGGCACTCAATGAAGCGGACTATAACGGACCTGTTGTTATAGAGTCCTTCACACCTGAAATTAAGGAAATTGCAAAAGCAGTATCGCTATGGCGGCCGCTGGCAGAAAGCCCTGACCGTCTTGCTCGTAACGGATTACATTATTTGAGATCCGTTTTCGGGTGATCACATTTGACACATACGGCAACTGCCGTTTGTGATATAAACCTATTAGATCAAGGAGGAAGAGCATGAAGAAACTATTTGTAGTCGTACTGTGTTTGGTACTTGCATTATCAGCTGTTGCATGTTCATCACAGCAGCCGGTGGAAACACCAAATGAAACACCAAATGAAACACCAAATGAGACTCCTGCAGCTGATGAAAAGGGCCTTATTGGTATCACCGTTCCCGAAGCACCTACAGGCTGGGTAGCAGCAGTCCAATGGGCAGCTGATCAGACAGCAAAGAGGCTTGGACTCAATTACAAGCTCCTCGTATCAGCAGATGAAAACACCCAGGCTAATCATATCGATGAATTGATACAGCTGGGCTGCGAAACTATCGTTCTGATGCCGCATAACGACACACTCGGTACTGCTGCACAGAAGGTAAAGGATGCAGGTATCACTCTGATCAACTTCGACCGTACTCTCGGTGCTACAGAACCTGACTACTATGTAGCAGGAAACAACTATCAGATGGGCGTTATAGGCGCCGATTACATCGCTGAGAAGCTCGGCGGCAAGGGCAAGGTAGTTATTGCAAACATCCCTGCATATGGTGAAATATTTAATATACGTGTTAAGGGCTTCAGAGATACAGTTGCTGAAAAGTATCCTGAGATAGAGATCCTCCAGGAATACGGTGCAGAAAACGGTGCTCCTGAAACCGGTCTGCGAATAATGACAGATATACTGACTGCATACCCGGATGGAATAGATGCCATATACTCCACAGACGATGAGCTTTCAATCGGTCTTATCCAGGCTGTAAACGAAGCAGGCCGTATGGATGACATCAAGGCTATCACAGGCGGCGGCGGATCACAGGCTTACTTCAAGGTCATGGAGGAGTATCCTGAAATGGCTATATCATCACAGACATATGATCCTTACATGATGATCACATGTGTTGAGATAGCTGCAGGCCTACAGGAAGGCAAAACCTATGACGCTGAGACAATAATTCCTGCAAAGACTCTTGACTTGGGAACCTACCAGGCATGGTTGGACGAGAACCACATCACACCTGATGCTCCGTACTAATATCCGGACTTGGTGACCAACTGACAGAAATCGTATATAGGAGACGGCATTAAGCCGTCTCCTATATAAAGTAAAATATTATATGAAAAACTGATTAAAGAGGATCATTATTCAACAAATAGAGTCACAGTGTCGCTGTGATTTCGAGAGATTAGTGAGGAGACTAACATGGAAAATTGCTCATTGCAGATGAAAGACATTGTTAAATCGTACAGCGGTGTCACGGTTTTAAAAAGTGTCAGTCTCAATGTGCGGCAGGGCGAAATCCACGCACTGTTAGGCGAAAACGGGGCAGGCAAAACTACACTTATGAACATACTCGGAGGAGTCACGCCTAAGGACTCAGGGGAGATATTTTTGTTCGGCAAACCGGAAAAGATAAATTCACCGGCGGATTCCCAGGCGCTGGGCGTTGCATTCATCCACCAGGAGCTCAATGTCGTAAACGACTTGAAGGTGTATGAAAATATGTTCCTGGGACATGAGCTGTATAAAAAGACCGGAATACTTGATGCAAAAAAAATGTGTGAGGAAACGGAAAAGGTATTTAAAAAAATGAACGTTTCCATTGATCCCAGAAAAATGATGAGGGATCTGGAAACCTCGTTCAAGCAGGTTGTTGAAATAGCAAAAGCACTGTTGATGGATGCAAAGGTCATTATAATGGATGAGCCGACTACATCACTGACACAGAAAGAAATTGACAACGTTTTTTCGGTAATTCGCAGTTTGACAAAAGACCATGGCGTTACAGTAATATTTATTTCGCATAAGCTAGGCGAGGTCGTTGACTTCTGTGACAGCTACACCGTACTGCGAAATGGAGAAAATGTATCTTCCGGAAGCATAATGCAGCAGGATGGCACAAAGATAAACCAGACTGATATAGCAAAGATGATGGTCGGAAAAGACGTGCTCAGTCAGCAGGTCTATGAAGTTCACAAGATAGGAAGCACATTGCTGGAAGTAAAAGAAATGAATGTTGAAAACTGCGTCAAGGGTGTGAGCTTCTCACTGAAAGAGGGCGAAATCCTTGGCATAACCGGACTATTGGGTGATGGTAAGGATGAGATGGTACGAGCGCTGTTTGGTGATTTGGCACATGCAGGTACAGTATTGAAAAATGGTAAACCATTATCAATTCACCATCCATCACAGGCAAAAAAGCATGGTATCGGATATTTGCCGCCCAACCGCAAGGAAAATGCAATTATTAAGGACCTGTCGGTCCAGGATAACATCACCATTACGGCATTGGAAAAATGCTGTGTGGGTATCACACTGAGCAGCAAAAAAGAAAAAGTGATAGCTCAGGAGTACTGTGAAAAGCTGCGTATTAAGGCAGGAAACATATTAAATAAGATAACTAGCTTATCCGGCGGCAATCAGCAGAAGGCAGTACTTTCGAAATGGCTGAACGCCAAACCGGATATCATGATAATGTCCAACCCGACACAGGGAGTAGATGTCGGTGCAAAGAATGAAATATATTCAGAAATAATGAAACTGGCGAAGCAGAACATCGGAGTAATCGTTACATCGGGTGAGGCCCAGGAAATCATCAAGCTATGCGACCGCGTACTCGTCATGTATCATGGAGAACTGCGGGGAGAGCTGAGTCGCGATCAGCTGACTGAAGAGAACATTATGATACTGTCTACAGGCGGCAGTCTAAACTAAAATTGGGGAGACGGGAAAAATGCAAAACACAATTTCCAAGCAGAGATTTGGTTCTCTGAAAAAGATCGCGAGCAATAACAGCATTATTCTTGTAGTGCTTGCGATGATATTTATCGCGACATTGGCTGAAGGCTCTCAGTTTCTGTCGCTGCAGAACTTCATGAATATTCTGCGAAACCATGCGGTTATAGGTATAATAGCACTGGGAATGGCATTTGTTATTATCTCAGGGAATATAGACCTTTCTGTCGGTGCGCAGATGGTAGCAGTTGCCGCAATTACCGTATCGTTTGTCAATAGTACCGGTAATGTTTTAATTGGTATTATCATCGCCATAGTTGCAGGCTGTGCAATGTCTACTGTCACAGGTATTATAGTGACAAAGGGGCGTGTTCCTTCATTTATAGTAACACTTGGTATGATGTATATATACCGTTCACTGAGCATGTTCTTTATGCAGGGCGGCGGATTCTACCTCGACAAGACAAAGGCTCCGTTCTACACACAGATATCTAATTATATGCTGTTCGGCAAGATACCGATGCCTGTCATATACTATGCAGTTATGTTCGTGATATTTTGGTTCGTATCAAAATATACGAGGCTTGGACGCCACATATATGCAGTAGGATCCAATGAGAAGGCAACCCGGCTTTCCGGTATCAACACCGACAAAATAAAGATACTGGCCTTTACCCTTCTCGGTCTGGCAATATCGGTTGCTGCTATCGTAGAAAGCTCGCGTATGGGTTCGATTAACTCCACATCGTCAGGAAACGCATATGAACTCAATGCGATCGCAATGACAGTAATCGGTGGTATTTCGATGGAAGGCGGCAAGGGCAAGGTTTCGGGAGCGCTCTTTGGTATGCTGATCCTTGGAATTATCAACAACATGATTACGCTGCTCGGCGTGAATGTGTATCTGATAAATGCCTTTAAAGGATTGATAATAATCGCAGCCGTTCTCCTTCAGAGAAAGGATAAGGATCTGTGATAACAGTGAAATTATTAGGATTTTAGATCAGACAGATAATAAGTGAAAATCTGTAATCCTGACTGTATCCAATTTCTCAACCGGCTGTATGCCGGCTGAGAAATTGGTAATTATATAAATAAAATAACAGGAGGGTTATACATGAAGATAGGTATTGACAGTTATTGCTTCCACAGGCTTTTTGGAGAGGTATATGATTTCCAGGAAAAGCCGGAAAAATTGAAAACAGTAGATGACTTTTTAGCATTTGCCAAAAAACTGGATGTAGATGGTGTATCACTTGAAACCTGCTTCCTGCCAAGCCTGGATGATGGTTATCTGAAGGAACTGGGCGCAAAGATAAAGGAATACGGTTTCGATACAGTATTTGCATGGGGTCATCCCAACGGTCTGGAACGCGGCCTGAATCCCGATGCTTTCGAAGAAATGAAAACACTCATACCAAAAACTCGGCTGCTCGGTACTGATGTAATGCGCATAACAGGGTCTGCATTTGACTGGCGTCATGAAAATCATCGCGAGCATATCGCAAGGCTAGTACCCATGTACAAGGAAGCTGTCAAGATAGCTGAGGCAAATGGTGTCAAGCTTGCGACGGAAAACCATATAGACTATACATCAGATGAGATGCTTGAAATGATTCAGGCTGTTGACTCACCTAACTTTGGAATTAACTTTGACACAGGCAATTTCCTTCGTCTTTTGGATGATCCGGTGGCTGGCATGGAAAAACTTGCTCCATACGTATTTTCAACTCATATTAAGGATCTGAAGCTGCATCCGACAGCTAAACCCACCGACTGGTATTTCTTCTGTGGTGTTCCGGTTGGATTTGGAATGGTGGACAACTTCAAGCTGGCTGAATTACTCAGCAAGGCAGGCTATAAAGGCTTCCTGGCAGTCGAGATCGATGCTCCGGCTCCCGAGTGGCTTGGTATGGAGGAAGAAGCGATCGCAGTCAGTGTTAAAAATCTGAAGAAAATCGGCGCTAAATTCGCTTAAGCCGGTGTTTGATGAAAGGATGCTGCCCAGGCCGTACATAGAATATCGTAATATGAAGGCAGTATAGCAGCACCTATCGAAGCAGTACCAGGTGGTTTTTTTCAAAAGCATTTTCACTGCTAAGAGAAAAGGAGGTTTAGTATGGGAAAGAAAAAAATAAATATAGCAATGATAGGCGGCGGCTTCATGGGCAAGGCGCACAGCAATGCATGGCGCAGGGTGAAGGAGTTCTTTGATGCAGACTTTGAGCCCGTACTTAAGGTGATAGCAGGCAACAAGACCCCGCTGGAAGATTTTGCTCAAAGGTGGGGTTTTGAGGAAGTCACTTATGACTGGCGCAGTGTAATGGAGCGCAGCGATATCGATATAGTAGACATAGGCACGCCTACATTTGAACATAAGGAAATGGCAATCGCAGCCGCAAAGGCTGGTAAGCACATAGTGTGCGAGAAGCCGTTTACGCTGACATATGCAGATGCAAAGGAAATGGTGGATGCAGCAAACAAGGCAGGGGTAGTGCATTACCTCAACCACAACTACCGCAGGGCTCCAGCAGTAGCTTTCGCAAAGCAGCTGATCGATGAGGGAAGAATAGGTACGATTTATCACTGGCGCGGTACTTATTTGCAGGATTGGATCACAGATCCGAGCTTTCCGCTATCGTGGCAGCTCCGTAAGGATAAAGCAGGAGGAGGACCTTTGTTTGACCTGTCATCCCATGCAATGGATCTGGCTCGCTTTTTGATAGGCGAACCTGAGGCGGTTACCGCAGTCAATAAGACATTCATTAAAAGGCGCCCGCTGCCTGGCACAGGCGCAACCGCATTTACTGCCGGTACAGGCACCAGCACGACTGAGATGGGCGATGTAGAAGTAGATGACGCATCCTTTGCAATAGCGGAGTTCAGCAATGGAGCTCTAGGCAGTATCGAATCCTCGCGCTTTGCTGTAGGAAGGAAGAACTATAACTATTTTGAAGTCTATGGCAGTAAAGGAGCGCTCGTATTCGATCTTGAACGCATGAACGAGCTGGAATTCCTGGACTTCACCCAAAACGGCAGAGAACAGGGCTTCCGCAGGATACTGGTGACAGAGAGCGATCATCCATATCTGTCAGCCTGGTGGCCCTCCGGGCATATCATCGGATATGAGCATACCTTCGTGAATGCCTTCAATGATTTCCTAAAAGCAATTGCAGGAAAGGATACGGTCAAGCCTGACTTTAATGACGGTGCTCAGATCATCCGAATACTGGAGGCTATTCGCAAATCCGGTGACGAAGGGCGAAGGGTAACGATAGATGAGATACAATAGGCCTTATTCAATTTGTGTAAACAATATCATATATTACAAATAAAGTGTTGAAGGTGCATCATAGATGCACCTTCAATTGTTTTACAATGATGGCATTATATACATAGGGTAACAACTAATAGCATGCCCATTTGTTGTTATAACGCATCGTTCAAAGAAAAATTTTCGTTTGCAGAAAACTTAACTTACATATTTGTGGGCGCAGTATCTATGAAATACATATTCAGGGGGAGCAGTAATTATGAAAAAATTTTTTAGCAGGAAAGGTTTGAGTCTGAGGGTGAAGCTGGCAGCCGGTTTCCTGCTTCTGGCGATAATACTGGCGGTAGTAGGGATCATAGGGCAGTTTATTCTGGGCAGATCGATTGAGCAGCTGGACTCAATGGTAGAGACATCGATCATAGGAAATACGATAATTGAGGAACTGGATAACGTCATAAACACAACTGATAAATACCTGACGGATAGAAACGATGATCAAAAGAATGCAGTGAATGAAACACTTAAACGTATCGATGAGGATATAGCCAAGCTGTCAGGATGGACTACAGACCCTGAATCTATAGCTATTCTGGACTCTATTAAGAGCATGCTGGATAAGATCAGCAGCAATGTGCATAAAATACTAAGCGCACAAGAGGGGGAACCATCGAGTCAATATACCGGAATGGTTTCTGAAAATTCGCGGACCGGCCTGTTTCTCAGGACGAGCATTAATGACTTTGTATCTAATGAATTAAAGATTCAGAAAATATTGAGAGAGGACATCTCCTTCAGAGCAAATATTGCAAAGAAAATCGTATTGGTACTCTTTATCTTTATTTCAGCAGCCGGCGCTGTGATAGGCAGCCTGTACATAAGCAGAGTTACAAGAATGGTCCGCAGAATTGCGGAAGGAGCCCGTCAAATAGCTGAAGGAGATCTGACTCTTCAGACTATACAGGTCAAAAGCAATGATGATTTGAGGATTCTTGCAGGAGCCTTTAATGATATGCAGACGAATCTGAGAGTGATAATGGAAAAGATCCGAAGTACTGCAGGAAATGTGGCATCCTCTGCAGATGCACTCAAAAGTGTATCGGAACAGAATGCAAAAGCTGTAGAGCAAATTGCAGACTCCATCCAACAGGTCGCCGCCGGTGCGACGGACCAGTCGGAAAAGGTTGAGACCTCCGGAGCTGTGGTCAAGGAACTTGCGGAGCATATCAGTATCATGACAGCCAGCACCCAAACGGCACTAGCCTCATCAGAGCTTGCAAACGATGCAGCTAAAGCTGGGTTTGAAAAAGTTAGCAGTCTGATCTCACAGATCGATGACATCAAAGAAAAACTTATGATGACTAATATATCGGCCACTGAGCTGAAGAACAAAACAAGTAAGATCGGAAGCATCACAGAAGCGATATCGGCAATCGCCGATCAGACCAATCTTCTGGCACTGAATGCTGCAATAGAAGCAGCCAGAGCAGGTGAGCACGGAAGCGGGTTTGCCGTAGTAGCCGAGGAAATCCGTAAGCTCGCTGAAGCATCAAGGCAGGCTACAGGTGAGATCGCAAAAATGTTAAATGAAATAGGGGCACAGTCGGACAATGTCTCGGAGCTCATGGAAAATGGTCTGACAGCGGTCAACTACAGTACAGAATCAGCCAGAGAATCAGGTGAAGCATTCAATGCTATAGTATCTACCAGCAAGGACTCCACCGGAAGCATTTCTACTGTAGCCGATGGAATCAGGCAGATAGAATCGCAGATATCCAGGGTGAGTGAACTTAGCCTTGAGATCGATGGGATATCAAAGAGAACAATGGCAGGGACATCTGAGATAGCAGCTGTTATCGAGGAGCAGACAGCAAACCAGCAGGAGGTGCTGTCATCTGTATCATTACTGTCGGAGCTGTCAGCGGAACTGAAGGATATGATCGGTGCATTTAAAACAGAAAACCATCAATAATACTAAGTAAAAGAGGTAAACAGATAAATGGGTAAAAAGCATGGTATGAAATTTTTTGTTTTTGCATGTCTATGCTGTTGTGCATTTATTGTTTATGCTGTTTATGTCAATTCCTTTGGACCTAATGCAGGATTGATGATGAAATATTTCAATATAACAGAAAGCAGGCATGGTTTTATTATTACAGTTCAGTCCATCGGGGGAATTATTACCGCCGTGTGGCTGTCTCTTTTCGGAGAAAGGTATAACAAGATATATGTAATATCATTTTGCCTTGCCTTAATGGCTGCAGGCAGCATCCTTACAGGTACTGTCCCGGCATATCTGCCTGACGGCGGCGGATATATGCTGCTTTTAATATTTGTGCTGTTTGCAGGTGTTGGATATACCGGTATTGATGTAATGATGAACGGTGTCATAACAGAAACGTACGCTGAACGTAAAAATACTATACTGCCGATAGCTCACGCATTTTATTCGACAGGTGCAATGGCTGCGCCTGTTTTTGTTACACTGACAGTGGATGCGATGAAGCCATCGACATTTTCTTCTCCTTTTTTGATTATCGGTATTATTTCTGCAATTGTTTTTGCAGGCTATCTGATCACCGGCAGAAAGATAATGCCGTCTACACCGTATGCAGATATGAGAGCGATCAAGGCAAGAGTAACAGAGAACCCGGCTGAGATATTCAGGAACCGGAAGGCATGGATTATACTGGCTGCTTGTCTGCTTTACTTTAGTTTCATGTATGGTTTGTCAGTGTGGATGCCTACTTTTTTTCAGCAGGAGAGAGGAATGAGTCATCAGCTTTCAGGACTTATGTCAACAATATTCTTTCTTGGTGCGCTCTTGATGAGGTTTGTTTCTCCCCTTATTTTTAGGCGAATGGCAATTGAGAAGTTTTATATCTTATCGGGCATTGCTTCGGCTGTTTGTATGTCGGCAGCTTTTTTACCCGGTCTGGTATTTACTCCGATGATAGTAGTTTTTGTTTTCGCCGGCGGGTTTTTACAAGGAGCGCATGTTATAGCTCTTGTTATGATCAGCTGCGACGAGTTTCCAAAAAGAACAGCTTCTGCATCTGCGATAACCGTCCTGGCATTCAATCTTGCCGCGATGGCGGTACCTTTGCTCGTTGGGTTCCTTGCAGAGAAGGCAGGCTTTTTGATACCTATGTATTTTCTGGCACTTTGTATGATAGGCTCTGTTATGCTAATTGGTGTTGTTAAAAAATATTGCATCGGGGCCGGTTATCATATATAATAATTATTACCAAGTAATAATATTAAGTAATAAGATGTGATGACAATGTATCAGACTCTTAAAAAAGTCTAGTATTTCCGTTGAGGATGAAAGAGAGGCCGATATGAAAAAAGGTGTCAATATCAGCATCAGGGACGGCAGAAGAATAGTTGAAGGGCTCGGCTATTATGAGCCTGCAGTAGTGAATGATTTAAGAGAACTGGTCAGGGGAAGTGCACAAAGATATGGCGGCAGGCCTGCGTTCAAATTTAAGGATAATGAAGGCAAGGTGGTCATAAAGACATATAATGATCTTAGTTCGGATGTGGATTGCCTCGGGACTGCATTGATTTCATCGGGGATGAAGGATCTGCGTATTTCCATAATAGGTGAGAACCGTTATGAATGGGGCGTTTGTTACTTCGCAACAGTCAATGGAACTGGTGTGGCAGTGCCTCTTGACAGGCACCTTCCACAGAATGAGATAGAAAATCTTATTACCAGGGGAAGGGTGGAAGCCATTTTTTACAGCCCGTCCTACCACGAAACCATGCTGGAGATAGCAAAAAAAACGGCTGCCATAAAATACTTCATTTGTATGGAAAACCCGGAAGGAAAACAATCGGGTGCGAGTAACGAAGATGGAGGGGCAGCAGGTGAAGCTGACAGTGACCTCAGATTTCTGACGATCCCCAGCCTGATTGAAAAGGGCAGAAAACTGCTGGCGGCAGGAAACAAATCATTCACAGATGCGGAAATTGACAGGGAGAAGATGGCGGTATTGCTGTTTACATCGGGAACGACAAGCATATCGAAGGGTGTCATGCTTTCTCACACCAATCTTGCGTCCAATGTGACATCTATATCTACCATAATAAAGCTTTATCCTGCAGATACTCATCTATCACTGCTCCCGCTGCACCATACGTTTGAAAATACGGTAGGCCTTTTGCTAATGATACACAGCGGAGTCTGTATTGCATACGGCGATGGCATAAAGCATATAGTGCAAAACCTTAAAGAGTATAATATAACAATACTTGTTGCGGTGCCGGCTATTTTTGAAGCCATGTACAGGAAGCTGCAGGAGGGTATAAGAAAATCAGGCAAGGATAAGCTGCTGAACAAAATGATTAAGATATCCGACCTGCTCAGAGCAGTTGGAATCGATCTGAGGCGAAAGCTCTTCAAAAGTGTATTTGAACAGATCGGACCAGGTCTCAGGATAGCTGTATCCGGAGCTGCCGCACTTGATGGTGAGGTTGTGACCGGCTTTGATAAAATAGGATTCAGACTGCTGCAGGGGTATGGCCTGACCGAGGCATCTCCTGTCATTGCCACGAATAATGATTTTATCAATGTACCCGGTACTATAGGATATCCCATGTATGGTATAGAGGTTGCCATAGATTCGCCTGATGAAAACGGAATAGGTGAGATCATATCGCGTGGCCGCAATGTGATGCTCGGATACTATGAAGACGCTGCCGCTACTGCAGAATCCTTCACAGAGGACGGCTGGCTCAGGACCGGAGATATCGGTATGATAGATGAGAAGGGGCTTATCAGGATCACCGGACGCGCAAAATCTATGATCGTATTAAATAGCGGGAAAAAAGCATTCCCTGAAGAATATGAAGTACAACTCAACAACATCCCCGGTGTCAAGGAATCATTCGTATGGGGGAATACGGCCCCCGACGGTGATGTGCAAATCTGTGCCAAGCTTGTCATCGACAAGGATAACGCCGGTGACAGCAAGGGCGGACTGCTACCTGAGGATGAACTGGCAGCAAGGTTTGACGCAGCTATAAAGGAGATAAACAAAACTGTGCCTCAATACAAAATAATTCGCTATTTTGTAATGACCGAAGAGGAGCTGGTCAAAGCAAATGGCATTAAGACAAAAAGGCACGTGGAGCAGGATAAGGTAAGAAGCATGCTGGATAAGGCCGGAGTAGAGATACGCAAGGTTTCCGGCAAAATGATCGACAGACTGTAATATGTAAGAATCAGGGGACGGTTCTCGTGACCACAGGTGATAAAGCACAATCACTTGTAATCATGGGAGCCGTCCTTTTCAGTGTCATTTAAAATTCCTGTCATTGACAGTTTATTGATTCCAACCTAAAATTAATATATGTTTTGCAATAATTTACGATTAACAGAGGTAAACGATGATATATACTGTCACGCTGAATCCGGCTGTTGATAAAACTGTTGAGATAGACGATTTTACGGCCGGCGCCCTCAACAGGGTGCGAACTGTCAGACTGGATGCAGGAGGAAAGGGAATAAATGTATCCAAGGTTATTTCCAGCCTTGGCGGCAAAAGCATCGCAATGGGGATAGTCGGGGGAACAGCCGGAAGGTACATAAAAGCATATCTGGATGAGCACAAAATAGAAAATGAACTGTTTTTTATCCCGGAAGAGACGCGGACTAACCTTAAGGTAGTAGACAGCAAGAACAAACAAAACACAGAAATCAACGAGCCCGGTCCGAATGTCGGCGAATGTGAACTGGAGCGGCTGAAGAACACATTACTCAAGCGCATACAGACCGATTCCATTGTCATATTTTCAGGAAGTGTGCCATCCAATGTGAGTAAAGATATATATTACCACTGGATAAAGGCAATCAGGCAAAAAGGAGCAAAAGTAATACTTGATGCTGACGGAGAACTTCTGATGCACGGGATCGAAGCCGGTCCGTTTTTAATAAAGCCCAATGCATATGAGCTTTCTCAGCTGTCCGGAAATATGATGGACAATGAAAGGCAGGCAATGGTATACGCCAGGCGCCTGCTCGATGAACATGGACTGGAAATGGCCGCAGTATCACTGGGAGAGAAGGGTGCTCTCTTTATTGATAAAACAAGGTCGGTGCATGCACATGGAATAAAGGTCGATGTAAAGAGCACCATTGGTGCCGGAGATTCGATCGTAGCCGCTCTGGCTCATTCCATTGACAAAGGACTTAGTTTTGAGAGGATGGTCAGACTGGCAATGGCTGCCGCAACAGCAAATGTCACGACTTCAGGCACCCAGCCTGCTGATCTTGCTTCTATAAGGCAGTTTGAAAGCAGAGTCAGACTGGAATATCTTTGACAGATGTAAACATAAAATTACTGTACTAAATAGTGCTGAAATACAATAAAAGTACAGCGTTGTAGGATTGTGAAATCATGGGCGGAAATGAGAGGCAGTAACGACATGCTATAATCATATATGAGAGGATGGTGCAATAATGCAGAAGGCGATCGAATTTGTGAGTCAGAATCTTACACTCAGGGGCATGCTCCACATGCCAGAAAATGCTTCGGGAAAGGTGCCGGCGGTCATTATTTTCCACGGGTTTACAGGCAACAAGATGGAGCCCCATTTCATTTTTGTCAAGCTGTCAAGAATGCTTGAGAAAAAGGGTATCGCCAGTGTCAGATTTGATTTTGGGGGAAGCGGAGAGAGTGATGGGGATTTTATTGATATGACGCTGTCCGGCGAGATCAGAGATGCACATAATATACTGGACTTTGTGAAAAGGCTCGACGGTATCGATCCGGAGCGCATAGGTGTTGTCGGCCTCAGCATGGGAGGCGCCGTAGCCAGCGCTCTGGCAGGCGAAAGAAAGGACGACATAAGAAGCCTTTGCCTTTGGGCGCCTGCAGGAAATATGGGTGAGCTTATTATGAAGCGCGAAGCAGAGCATGATATGGAAAAGGTACGGAGCTTTGGACATGCAGAACATAACGGGCTTCGTCTGGGACTTGCATTTTTTGATGACATCAGAAAGCTCGATATCTTTAAAATTGCCAGCAATTTCGACAAAAAGGTTTTAATTTGCCATGGTGAAAAAGATGAGACTGTCCCGGTCGAGGTTTCCAAGAGGTATTTAAAATACTATGGAGACAGGGCTTCACTGAAGGTGATAAAGGATGCCGACCATACATTCAACAATTCGAAGTGGGAGAAGGAAATAATAGATCTTACTGCCGCATACCTGGCAGAGGAATTACTTTATATGTAAGTATACTGTGTGAATAACTTAATGGAGGTGTGGACAATATGGTACAACCATATGACTTGAGTCTTGAGGAACTAAGAAGGTATAAGCCTGAACTGACAAGGCAGCCTGATTTTGAGGAATTTTGGGAAGCAACCAAAAAGGAGCTTGCAGACATACCGGTCGAGTATGAGCTGAAGCCCTATGATTATCCGGTGAAGGGCGTCAAGGTAAGCAGGCTGTCATTTTCAGGGTTCATGGGTGCCCGAATCGACGCCTGGCTTGCCGTGCCGGATACGCCCGGCAAACACCCGGGATTGGTGCTGTATCACGGATATAACTGGGCGCTTGATGGATGCATCCACGAGGTTGTCGATACTGCACTCCATGGTTATGCAGTACTGCATATGCTGGTACGGGGACAACAGGGGAACAGCGTAGATAATGTAGTCACATCGCATGGGAATAATTCGGGATGGATGACCAAGGGCATACTTTCAAAAGAAGAGTACTATTACCGTGCTGTGTATATGGACTGCGTACGTGCACTGGAAGTACTGGCTGATATGGATTGTGTGGATGCCGGCAGAATTGGTGTTACAGGAGGTAGTCAGGGAGGGGCGTTGACGCTTGTTTCAGCAGCACTTTCCGATATACCTGCTGCCGCAGTCGCAATGTATCCGTATCTTTCCAACTTCGACAGGGCAATAGATATTGCTCCCTCATCTCCTTATGGTGAATTGAATGAATTTTTCAGAAGGTATTCGGACCCGTCTATCGAGGAACAGGCAAGGAAAACACTTACATATTTCGATGTCATGAATCTTGTGCCGTATATTAAATGCCCGGTGCTTGTGGCCTCGGGGCTGGTCGATGAGGTGACGCCGCCGTCTACGGTGTTTGCCGCATACAATCATATGACCTGCCCGAAGGAGATCGCTGTCTACCGCTATTTCGGACATGAGTTCATACCGGGCTTTGTTGAGAAAAAGCTCCGTATGCTGATGAGACACCTGCAGCAGTAAAGTGAATATTACATTCGACGGGCAGCCTCGTAGGCCAGGTCTGAACGCTCGCATTCTTCATCGGTCAGCGTGATCTGACAGCACAGAGGGCTGCCCTTCATTCTTTCCGAGGCAAAGCTGAGACCGTTTGTCCTGATATCGAGGAAGGGATGATCGATCTGTTCCGGGTCGCCTATCAGTATTATTTTTGTATTTTTTCCTGCGCGGGTAATAATACCCTTTACCTGTTTTGGGGTAAGGTTCTGTGCTTCATCGATTATGACCCATTGCTTGACTATGGAGCGTCCCCTTATGAAGGCGATTGCCTCAGCGCTGATGACCTTCCTGTCAAACAGCTCGTCCACCTTGTCCTTCAATTCCTTTTCACTGGTGTAGCGTTCATTTTCATCGGAGTCTACCAGCACCTCCAGATTATCTATGATCGGCCGGAGAAACGGTGCGATTTTTTCCTGTTCTGTACCGGGCAGGAAGCCGATATCTTCGTCCAGCTTTACATTTGGACGGCACACAAGTATTTTTCTGTATGGCGCATCCTTATCGCCCATTATCTTGTGAAGGCCAACTGCAAGGGAATAAAAGGTTTTTGCTGTGCCGGCCGGTCCTTTGGCAATGACAAGAGGAGCCGTCTGAGCATCCATCATCAGTGCCTCCTGAAAGAACTTCTGGCCTGCGTTTCTGGGGGTCACTCCGAATGGGTGCTCGTGCACATTATAAAGCGGTACGATCTCATTACCGTCAAATCTGCCCAGAGCAGTTTGTTTGTTATTTGATACAGAGTGGATGACCAGGAACTGATTTGTTACAAGTTCAACTGGAATATTTGAATTAGAGGCGGGATCAAATACAAAAACATCCTCCGGCATCAGCTTTGAGCAGCTGTAGAATTCATCCAGCTTCGCACCTGAGGCATATACATCAAGCCTACCTTTATACTGTTCATTGTAAATCGGCGCCTGTTCATTAAAGAAATCCTGCGCTGTTATACCAAGCACATCGGCCTTTATCCTGGCAAATACGTCCTTTGAGATGAGGAAGACCCTTTCGCCCTTTTCATGCAGTCCCTTGCACACTTTTAGGATCCTGTTGTCATTTACATTGCCGACCCAGCTTTCAGGCAGCCTTACCTCCTGATAGTTCATCTCGATCCTGAGCGTTCCGCCGTTATCGAGCACAATACCCGTGTTCAGGTTGCCCTTTTCTCTCAGGCCGTCGATTATCCTTGCGACCTGTCTGGCATTTGCGCCGAGCTCGGAGTTGTCTTTTTTGAATTTGTCGAGTTCTTCGAGAACGACTTCCGGGATTACGACGCTATTATCGTCGAAGGTGAAGAGTGCGTAAGGAGTTTGAAGCAAAACATTGGTGTCGAGGACAAACGTTTTCTCAGTGCTTTTCATATGTATCACTCCTGTCTGGTCTTAAGTTGATGAAACCTGAACCGATAGCCTGGAACGGGAGCATTGTTCAACGAGGCTGGAGATATCTGTCGACTCGTTATAATAAAATTATACCATATGGTTAGACATGTACAAATAAAATTCTGTTCATTTTCACCAAGGCATAATAATGCGCTATAATGGAGCTGTATAGAGGTAGTATAATGAGGCGTAAAAAGGTTGTGAAGAGGTTTTTAAATGATTCGTAATAAAATGTCTTCTGTTCTCATTTTTATGCTTTTATTTTAAGGTTATTTCAGATATACTTATAACACTTCGGGTCAAAGGTGATGGTCATGGGTCAAAAACCAGTCGTGGATGAAAGAGTGAAAGCAATTGCTTTTTTGGTAATAACTGCGGTAATGTGGAGCCTTGGAGGACTGCTGATAAAATCCATCCAATCTAATCCACTGGCTATAGCAGGGGTCAGGAGTGCCATATCTGCTGTGATAATTCTTATTACTACAGGCAGGCCAAAGCTTAACTGGTCGTTGGCACAGATAGCTGCGGCTTTGTCATATACCAGTATGGTGATCCTATTTGTTGCGGCAACTAAGAATACAACAGCTGCCAATGCCATACTGATACAGTATACAGCACCTGTCTATGTGACCTTTCTCGGGGCGATGCTTCTCAAGGAAAAGGTTAAAAGGCTGGATTGGATCACTTTAGTTGTTGTAATGGGCGGCATGGTTATGTTTTTTATTGATGATATCAGTATGGGCGGCATGCTGGGAAATATCCTTGCGGCAGGCAGCGGTATTTCGTTTGCTGCATTTATTGTCTTTATGCGTATGCAAAAGGAAGGCTCTCCTATAGATTCGGTACTTCTGGGGAATTTACTGACTGCGGTAATCGGGGTGCCATTTTTATTCAGCAGCATGCCGGATTCGAGGGGATGGATATATCTGATCTTGCTGGGGACGCTGCAGCTCGGGATTCCGTACATTCTTTATTCAAAGGCAATAAAGCACGTTACAGCTCTTGAAGCCAGCCTGATACCTGTGATAGAACCAATATTGAATCCGGTATGGGTCTTCATTTTCATGGGCGAGGCTCCGGGATACTGGGCTCTTATCGGCGGATCTATAGTCATCACTGCAGTAACTGTAAGGTGTGTAATTCCGCTTTGCAAAAACAAGTCTTCTTTTATAAACATATCGAAATCATAAAAGTAACAGCATAAAGGCTGGGTTAAAGAAAGTCTGCTCGCATACAGTGAGCAGACTTTTAGTGACTCTATGCTTTCTTATTCTGAAAGAGCCGCTTTATTCAACTAAATTAATATCCCAGCGTAATGCATACGGTCATGGCTCAAGGCGATTGATATCTCTTGGAAACATAGTGGCGTATCTGACATTGTGCAATCCCAGAAGTCTGGCGGTAAAACGCTCCAACCCAAGACCAAGCCCCCCGTGGGGCGGGAGCCCGTATTTATGCGCCATGAGGTAGCTTGAAAACGCTTCTGTATCCATGCCCCGCTTGTGCATTTTTTCTACCTGTGTATTATAATCATGGATCCTTTGGCCGCCTGTCGTGACCTCCATTCCTCTGAATATCAGGTCAAAGCTGTTGGTATATTCAGGATTGTCATGTGAATCCTGTGTATAAAATGGCCTTTTTGATGATTTGTACTCTGTCACAAAAACAAAGTCGCTTCCAGTCTCCTCTTTTATGATCTCACTCAGCAGCTTTTCTTCCTCTGGCTCGAAGTCCTCAAGGTCCGTGATTTTGCGGTGATAAGTTTCCGACACCATTTGCTTTGCTTCTGTAAAGCTGACCGCAGGGATCTCGTCAATTGAAGGAATCACAGTTTTCAACGTTGATAATTCAGCAGTGTAATATTCTTTCAGATAATCAAGTGTATAGACCAGCATTTTCGCCTCCAGACGCATTATATCGGAATAGCTCTCAATGAAGCCCATCTCAAGGTCGACGCTTGTATATTCGTTTATGTGCCGGGATGTATCGTGCTTTTCCGCTCTGAACACCGGTGCGATCTCATATACCCTCTCAAATACGCCGACCATCATTTGCTTATAGAACTGCGGGCTCTGCCCAAGATAAGCCTCCTGACCGAAATAGTCCAGCTTGAATATGTTGGCTCCTCCTTCCGCTCCGCTAAAGACTATTTTGGGTGTATGGATCTCAGTGAAGCCGTTCTTGCTCAAAAAGCTTCTAAACCCGGCACATATACCCTCCTGAACCTTGAAAATTGCACGTTCTTTTACATTGCGAAGTGTTATCGGGCGATAGTCCAGTAATGTTTCAATAGATGCATTGACCTCCCTGTTGTTAATCACCACCGGCGTTTCCTCAACGGGGCGTGACAGCGCTTCAAAGCTGATGATCCTCACCTCGGTCCCTGTCCGGCAGCGTTTGTCAATGACTACCTCTCCCCTGAGAACGACACTCATGTTCTCCTTTAGCTCACCGATGCTGAATTTTGAAAAATCGCCGGAGTGGATGCATTGCAGCAAAGTCCGTTTTGTTCTGAGCAGTACGAATGCAAAGCCTGACATTTCTCTTATCTTATAAATGATTCCATGTATAAGAACGGTTTCCCCAATATGGTTTATTAGTTCCTCTGCTTCAACATGCGCAGTACATAAATCACCTTTGATTTTTTTCATAACGATCCTCCTAAATGTTTATTTTCAACTAATTTCAACCGCAGGCATTGGGAGAATCTATTCCGGCATAGTCTGTATGCCGCATGATACCACATCCTTCCTCAAATAAAAACACCGCACTGATAATGTATCTGTACCAGTGCGGTGATATATAGCGAATCGTATAAAATGTTTCATTCCTTGCTAAACGCCTGGCAATCAATTTCTCTGCAATCGAAAAATTTCTTTTAATAAACGCGTTTTAGCGAAGTTGAAACACTGCCGGTAAAAACGGCTGCGCTGCCATCACACAGGTACAAAGTCATAAGCACCTGCACCTGCGGTCAGCGTTTAATGCCGGCTCATAGGAACAAGTGCTGCATATCAATGTCCTTTGTATGATGTCTGTAATGCAGCATAATATTTTCTTCCTTCACATTTTTACTATATGATATCACAAAGTTGGGATAATGCAACCTGTATTCTTATACGAACATTCCTGTATTTGAAAATGGAGGAGGGGACTAAATCCGAGGAATAGTCCGAACACCTCATAAATATGAAATGGAAAGGAATAACTTAAAATATGAAATATTGTATTGGGCAGCTGTTCATAGTATAATGTACGCAACGCAACATAATAATATGATAAATATTTCTACTGTAGTTATAGGCAGCAGTTGAAATTTTATGTAAAGATTTAACCGCTATATGCTGGGAAAGATGAGGCAACAGTATATTTGCAAAGAGGGCCGGCCAATGGATAAATTCCTGTATGAGCCTAATAACCGAATAATATCCCCGTTTCAGACTTTTTCAGGGAATGAGGATGCGCTTTTCCAGGTTGCTGATTTGTTTCCGGTACCAATTGAGATATTCAGGCCTGACGGTACACCTGCGTTTGCGAACCGAGCATGGCTTGATATTCATAACATCCCGAGCCTGGCGGATATTGTAGGTACTTACAATGTAATGGAGAATCCCGTTGTTAACGAAAAATTGGGACTTGCTTCATATGTCAGAAGGATGTTTGAAGGGGAGATCCTTCTGACGCCGGAGACAAAAGCACCTCTGGAGGATTTTGCCGACTGGTGTAATTCCAGAAATACCGATTATCCTATTGTGTCTTTGTATATGGAGATACTGTGCTTTCACGTTCTCACACCGGGAGGAAACGCATCCCACTTTATTGGTATGTTCATCCCGACAAGAATATATCGGGGCAATTCTGACATTGCCAGAGCTAAGGAATACATAGACAATCACTGGCTTGAGGAATATGACACAGCCACCGTCGCTGCCGCCGCCAATCTCAGCCAATATCACTTCATAAGACTATTCAAAAAGCAAACTGGTATCACTCCGTACAGTTATTATCAAAACATAAAAGTAAACAAACTGAAAGATGCATTGGGTGACAGAAGTCTTACCGTAAGCGAGGTGTTCCGTACTTGCGGCGTGGAGTACAGCGGCAGCTTTGCAAAGATCTTCAGGGACATAGTCGGAGTCACACCATCTGCATATCGTAATCAAATAAAATAGCGGCCTGCTACTGAATTCCTCTTTTTGAATTAAGGCGGAGTAAGTAAGCATAAAGCATCGCAATTTGTAATCACCATGGTATTTTTTCTTCATGAGCAATAATTCGACTAATAAAAGCAACTAAATGCCTATATCATAACCGACATTTTATATACGATATTAGCATCCAACAATCCTTTTGATACGGGAGTGAATTTTTTGGATGCCGGGAAAATGAATGAACAGGTTTTAGGTGAGCTCATTCGCATGCAAATGGACATAAAGGAGACAGTTGAAGTACAGCAGCTATTTATCAGCAGGCTTCAAATGCTTATGGAGAATAACAGTCTGCTTTCAAATGTGTTTGACAGCCTCCCGTTTCCGATTGCAATTTTCAGACAGAATGGCGCTCTTTGCATGGCAAATCGTGTATTGATGGAAGAAGCAGGAATTAACAGCTATGAAATATCAGCGGGGAAAATCAATTTGCTTAACCGCATCACGAATGAGAATTATTCGGTTCTGGAAGCTGCCGAAGATACTTTTGCGGGAAGAACAACGCTGTTGAAAAAGCTTGCTTCTCCGCTGGCCTTATTTTGCAGGATTGAGGGTCAGGTGTCCTCAAATGAGTATAAGAGTGCCATATTTTTTCCTGTATCCGACAACACCGGCCCAATAAAAACCGGGGCCGTTATGCTCCTTAAGTAGTGCAATCAGGTTTCATTACGTTATAAGAGAGGGATAATCATGAAGAGGGTACTATCTGCTTGTTTTGCCTTAGCATTAGCTATTTTGTTACTTACAGGCTGCCAAATAACAGCATCCAAGGATTTTGGCACAAATGAGGATCTTATTACAAATGAGGATGCTTCTTCTGGAACGTCAGCAGATATATGGTCTGGCTCAGATGGGGATGCTGTGCCTGCGATAGGACCGTCTGAGGAGAAACTATCTGATCAGGGAGGGGAAGAATTCCCACCTCCGGAAGAGATAAAGCCCGACACAAGTAAGGTAGTTGTGTCCGAGCTGCCGGAAGAGACGCAATCAAACCCGGAAGAGGACGAACACTCAGTGCAAACGAATGAAGCGCAGCCTGATACAAGTCAGGACGCTCCGGTGGAGCAGTCCGGCGATGTAAAGGAGGATACGGAGGCCGACATTACAGCGGAGTCTGGGAATGTTAGCGAAGTTACGCCTGATTTGCCAGTAGAACAGCCCGATGAGTTGCCTCCGGAACAGCCCGATGAACCGTCACCGGAACAGCAGGATGATCCGCCGCCGGAACAGCAGGACCATCAATCAGTCGGTACAATCATCGGGAAATGGGGGAACGGCAGCACCGGGGCCGTGTTTAACATCACCAAGGGCTCGTTCGATTTTGGAGCGTACGGATTTGGACAGGAGTATTACTTTTATGACGACGGGACGTTTTACGAGCTGATTACGTCGGGGTTAGGATCAGCGGCTTCAATATTCGGCAATTATACCGTCAATAGCGAAATTATCACTTTCAGTTACACAAGCAGTAAAGTCAGTTCGGACTATGGCGAAACATGGACCGCCGGTAATACGCCTCCGCCTGCTTCATATTATTATGAACTCGGAGCAGACAGCAATGGCGATTATCTGGTGATCGGACTGGAAGGAGCTGAACCACCGCTGGACATAGAAACCAACGCTGTATTGTATTACAGGAGATCTGACTGAGAATTGTTGCTGATATACATCCAAATAGCTATTATCGAGGAGGAGTTTTATGAAAAGGATATTTTTGATCTGCTTTGTTTTTGCTTTTGCTGTTTCGGTACTCGCAGGCTGCCAAATAACAGGATTCAAGGAGTTTGGCACAGAAGGAGATGTTCCTGTTGAGTTGACTGAGGACACACAATCCAATGAAGGTGGGAACATTCCTGCAAAGCCTGACGAAGAAACACAACCGGACATAGACGAGAACGCTCTGCCGGAGCCGTCGGAAGAAACGGAGCCTGATACAGGTGAGTCAATACCGGTAGAACCAACAGAAGAAACACAGGATGATCAGTCCGGGAATGAAACCGCTGAGCCGGGAAGCAGCAGTGGAATCACGCTTGAAGCAATTCGCAAGGCTGTTGAGGATTCTGGCTACAATATCTATGATCAACACCAGCTTGTCTTTTTGAGCGGAGCCAAGGACGGATTTTCTGCTGAAATAAAAGCTGACGGGCAGACCACTGTATACTCATTTGTTGAGTGTGAAACCGAGGATGCGGCGGCTAATAATGCAAAGGCCATTGACGATGCCGGCTATAATATTGCAATCCTGAAAGAACGGTTCCTGTCCTGCTATGCCGTGGATAAAAAGGATGGGTCGATAAAAGACATCCTGTCGTCACTTATGGATGGTATACCCGTCGACAAAACACTGTATGATGGTTCGCAGGAAAACCAGGAGGATCAGGAGCCGTCAGACCAGGAGGATCAGACATCATCAGGCCAGGATCCGACAGCAGGCGATGTTATGGGGATATGGATTTCCGGAGCGGTATCGGCTCGCTATAATAGCGAATCCAGTGTGTTTGAGGACGTATCCGGTATGGGGCTCATATATGAATTCCATGATGACGGTACATTTGCTCAGCTGATTGTATTTGGAAATTATATGGTTACAACGGGCAAATACAGCGCCAGTGAAGAAGTTGTGACATTGACGGACAGAATCTATTTTGAAAGCAGCGACAGCGGACAAACATGGAGTGCCCAGGAGGTACTGCCGGACGCTTCATGTTATTATGAAGCCGGTACGGATGACTCAGGCAAATACCTGATGCTGGGGCAGGAGGGCGCAAATCCGCCGTTGGAGGATAAGGTCAATGCCATGAAATTCAAGGCAAAATAACAGAATGGCCGGTCATAGTAACTGCAGGTAATATATATATCTACATACAAAGCAGACATCCTCTCATTTTATTGTGACAGGATGTCTGCTCTTATGTTTCTATCTTCATTTGTCTAATGTGTAACTTTATCACATGAGTGAAACATTTTATAACAGTAATAGAATTCCTCAGCATGCGGGTCGGCATCTATTGTGAATTCATCAATACCAATTTCCTTAGCTTTTTGCAGGATGGTTTTCCATAATATCTTACCGTATCCTTTTCCGATAAAATCCGGTTCGATAAATAAAGCATCCAGCTTGCCGGTATTACCTTCTGCAACCAGGCAGAAGAACCCGATTATGGTTGAAGAATCTTCTAAAACATAGACATTATTTGTTGATATGCTATGTTCGGAAATTGTCAGGTCTTCTCTGCATGCTTCAATAAAGCTATTGTCGTATCCCCAGTGTGCCTTTGAACGCAAAGCGATTCCACTTAATATATTCCCTTCGTCTGTCAGTGCTCTTCTGATCTTCATTATTTGTTCGTTATGCTGAAAACCCGCTAAAATAGCGGGTTTTCGGACAATTGTGGCGGAGAGGGCGGGATTCGAACCCGCGTGCCGTTTCCGACAAACTGATTTCGAGTCAGCCCCGTTATGACCACTTCGATACCTCTCCGTATATTAACTTTGCTTTACTGCTGTTTGAACTAATAAGTGTCTAAGTGTCGTGCCAGGCACCTTAATTCTTTAAAAAAGTCTGTCAGGATTGAGGAGCATTCCTCTTCAAGTACGCCCCAGACGACGTCGACTCTGTGGTTGAAGGCGTCCACTCTGAACACGTCGATCACTGAGCCTGCAGCTCCGGCCTTCAGATCAGACGTCCCGATATACAGGGTCCTGATCCTTGACTGGATAATGGCGCCCGCACACATCGTGCAGGGTTCCAGCGTAACATACAGGTCACAGTCTGTCAACCTCCAGGATCCCAGCTTTTTGCTGGCTCGCTTGATGGCTGTCATTTCTGCATGGAGCGTAGCGTCGTTCTTAAGTTCCTTCTCATTATGGCCGCGGGCAATTATTGCATCGTCTCTGACTATCACCGCTCCAACGGGAGTTTCGCCTTCTTTTTGTGCTTTTTCCGCTTCCTTCAATGCCTGTGACATATACCAGCCATGCGGGAAGGTGCGGCGGGATATCTTGTTCTGCGCCATGTCATAACCTCCGGAGGACCGGGTCAAATCGCACACTTGATTATACTATAAAGGCAAAAAACAATCAATTGCATTTGAATAACATTATTTGGGTATTTATATTGCCCAATATTCATCTTGAAGCCAGTCTACTGCCCAGGTTGTATATAATCCTGAATGGAAGCAATACTAAAAACATTATGCTTATGATTAGAAATTCAATGATCATTCCCACATAGCTGTTGAATCTTTCCATAATTTCACCTGCCCCATAAGAAGAGAATCATAGCCTATTGACCGGAATACCGGCATTACTGCTCAATATATCCAAAATTATTATTTACCTAAATAACAAATTTTATGTAATTTTTTCGAAAACATTTAGGATCAATTGACTTTATAAATCAACCAAAGTTTTATACCGGCTTTCGGAAACGACAACCCGAATATAGCCTTTGAATGAAGGTCGAACTATATAGAGGAAAAAATCAGCTTCATGTCGTATACTTATGTAGAGGTGATATTATTGAGTAGGTTGTTTTTTTTAGTTGTTATTATTTTTATCATCATTTCCTTTTTCAAAAAGCTAAAGGACGCTAGCAATTACGACGATACGAATGAACAAAAAAGGTATAATAACTCTTACTGGAATAACGACAGCAGTAAACAAAGCGGTTATGGAAACCGGAATAATAATCGCAGCAGCTATCATAGAAACAATTACAATAGTAGTAACTACCAAAACAGTCCGAAAAAAAATAGCAGACAGGCTGTTGTAAGGGGAAAGGATCCTGATGAGGAACCTTCCGTAAAACCTGTATTCAGTGCAGATGAAAATGCAGCTTCTGATATCAATCGGACCGGTACAAATCAATATGCTGATGCAAGCGCAAATAGTGGCAACACGCATGCAAAACAAAGTGCAGGTACAGGCTCAGGTGCAAGCACAGGTGCAGGCACAGAATCAGACACGAGTGTAAATACAACTTCAGACACAGATTCAAGTACAAATGCTGATGCAAGTCCAAACGAGTACAAATATGCTGATTCCAGTTCAAAAATTGATTCGGGTAAATATGCTGATTCGGACACATATCTCTTCAAAGGAACAAACGCAGTTTCAGACTCGATCCAGGACAAAGGTATAAGTTCGAATATGGGCTTTATGCCCGATACAGGCGCTTTTTTATATGCCGATGTCGTAGTGGATTCCGAGGTGCGTATAGATGCAGTAATGCCAACAATTGATTCAAGTGAAAATGTAGATGACAAGGTGTAGATGACGAGACATTAAAAAAGCCTACAGGCCGAAATCATTAATATAACGGGATCGGAGGATAAGTATGAAAGCGCTGTTTATTGGTGGGACCGGCATCATTAGTTCGGCGATAACGGAGTTGTTTGCAGCCAGAGGAGGAGAACTATACCTCTTGAACCGCGGCAGCCGAAACGACAATCTGCCTGAAAATGTCTGCTGTATAGAGGCAGATATCAATGATGAGGAATATGTGGCAAGGCAATTAGCAGATATGAGCTTTGATGTCGTTGCTGACTTCATTGCATTCACAAAAGATCATGTGGAACGGGATTACAGGCTCTTTTGCGGAAAAACTAAGCAATATATTTTTATCAGCTCGGCATCGGCTTACCAGAAGCCGCCTCTGAGCTACCCGGTCACTGAGAGCACACCGCTGGTCAATCCATATTGGCAGTACTCACGTAATAAGATAAGCTGTGAGGAATACTTGATGAAGCAGCACAGGGAGAACGGTTTCCCAGTCACGATCGTAAGGCCGAGCCATACTTATGGCGATTACTATTTGCCGCTGGACAACTGGCAGGCAGCAAAAAGGATGATCGATGGAAAGCGGGTCATCATTCACGGAGACGGTACCTCACTTTGGACATTAACTCATAACACTGACTTTGCAAAGGGTTTCGTCGGTTTGATGGGTAATGTGCATGCTATTGGAGATTCGTTCCACATCACCTCCGACGAAAGACTTACATGGAATCAGATATATAAGATCATCGCAGATGCGCTTGGTGTGGAATTGAAGGCCTTCCATGTATCCTCGGAATTTCTGGCAGCATGCAGTTTGACTGATCATCTGGGGTATCTGATAGGCGACAAGGCTAATAACGGAATATACGATAATACAAAAATCAAGAGGCTGGTTCCTGATTTTACGGCTACCACCCGTTTTGACCAAGGAGTAAAGCGAACTATTGACTATATAATGAGTCATCCGGAGCTGCAGCAGGAAGATCCTGAATACGATGACTGGTGTGACCGTATCATCGATGCAATGGACAATGCACTCAAAACAGTAATTTCTGGGAATCCAATGCGACAATGATAAAGTGAGCTTTCCGCAGTTTTTGAGATGAAAATGTTATGTAAGGAACCAAGGGTGCCTGAATGCTCCTGAACAGGCACCCATTTATTTGCGGCATAATACTCTGTTTTTTTGAAAAAATACATATATCAAAAAATATGGAGTGGTCTAATTGAAGGCAAGCTGGAAGGGTTCAATCAGCTTTGGAATGGTGTATTTTCCGGTAAATGTATATACCGCCACATCAGGGGCGGAAAGTGTGAAATTCAATTACCTGCACAAAAAGTGCAATACAAGGGTGCGGTACAAAAAGTTCTGTGAAAACTGCAATGAGGAGGTTTCGCAGGACGACCTTGTCAAGGGATATGAATATGAAAAGGACAAATATATCCTGGTGACAGATGAGGATTTTGAAAAGCTGCCCATCAAGTCTAAAAAGACTATTTCCATTCTCAGCTTTGTTGATGAAGATAAGATAAACCCGGTCCAACTTGACAAGGCATATTATATTGCTCCGGGCAATTTCAGCGCAAGTAAGGCTTTCGAGCTGTTCAGACGTGCAATGAATGAAACCGGTAAGGTAGGGCTGGCAAAGATAACACTGTCTTCAAATGAGTATGTGTCTATGATAAAGCCGAATGATAAAGGCGGAATGCTCTTATACCTTCTCTACTATTCTGACGAGATCAGAAGGGTCGAAAACATAAGTGAATTGAATTATAATGTTGATGTTCATGACAATGAAATGAAAATGGCCGTAAGCCTGATAAACAATATGACATCTGATTTCGACATGGATGAGTTCAAAAATGAATATCAGGAAGCGCTAAAAAATCTCATACAGGCTAAAATGGAGGGCCGTGAGGTTGTCAGTCCCCCGGAGGCGCAGACGAATATCATAGATCTTATGGAAGCCTTAAAGGCAAGTGTGGAGGCTTCCAAGGGCGGGATACAGGAGTCAGGTGATAAAGCAGAGTCCAAAAAAACAAAGAAAACAAAGTCATCGGCTGCTTCAAGTAACGCAAAAAGGCGCAAGACATCTTAAGCATGATACTCTATCTATCGCCGGCCGGGTGTTAATTATGCAAAAAGCAGCGTCTGCAAGACTTTCGGGAAATAGCGGCTGATCATGCCTGTAATTCTGATCATGCCTGCAATAATGAACTAAAATTATGTTGATGGGCAACTGGAAGGTCATCATCTGGCTCTATGGACGGGAAGTGATTGACTTGAATTCTTCTGTAAGATTGCAGTACTGCAAAATGAGCTATGCTTACCTGTAGTATTAAGATGCAGTTTTCGTGCAATTCCTTTTACTATTTCCTGCAAAAAATATTTGAATCTTACTTTTATAATGATATAATTTCATATTATGCGGAAAGGGGAGACAGCTCAATATGCAAAAGATCGACAGACTGATAATACCGGATGACTATAGACCAAATATGAATATTAAAGAAACAGAGATTGCAATCAAATTCATAAAGGATCGATTTGAAAACAATCTAGCCACGGAAATGAATCTGACCAGAGTTTCCGCACCTCTTTTCGTCTGCCCGCAATCAGGGCTCAACGACAATCTGAATGGTGTGGAAAGGCCTGTATCCTTCAATGTCCCTAATGCGGACGCCCAGGATGTGGAAATTGTACATTCACTTGCCAAGTGGAAGAGAATGGCACTCAAGCGGTATGAATTCAAGCATGGCGAAGGCCTTTATACAGATATGAATGCAATAAGACGTGATGAGATTATGGATAATCTGCATTCAATATATGTTGACCAGTGGGACTGGGAAAAAATACTCGATAAGAGCGAACGAAATGAAGAGATGCTCAGAACGATCGTCCGAAAGCTGTTTATGGTATTCAAAAAAACCGAGGGTGAAGCATGTGCGGCATTTCCGGTATTGCAAAGATATCTGCCTGACGATATCAGCTTTGTCACTTCTCAGGAGCTTGAAGATATGTACCCCGATCTGGAGCCAAAGGAGAGAGAAGACAGGATAGCAAAGGAAAAGAGGGCAGTTTTCATTATGAAGATCGGTGCAGTGCTGAAGTCCGGCAAAAAGCATGATGGCAGAGCACCTGATTATGATGACTGGGAACTCAATGGAGACATCCTGTTCTGGTATCCTGTGTTGGAAAGGGCTATGGAAGTATCATCGATGGGAATCAGGGTCGATGAGGATTCGCTGGTGAAACAGCTGAAAACAGCCGGTTGCGAGGAAAGACTCGAATTGCCCTTCCACAGAGATGTATATGAGAAAAGACTTCCGTATACAGTGGGAGGAGGAATCGGTCAATCCAGGATATGCATGTTCTACCTGGGGAAAGCCCATGTTGGAGAGGTGCAGGCCTCTATTTGGCCTCAGGATATGGCGGACAAATGCAGAGAATCCGACATTGAGCTATTGTAGAATTGAGTGCATAGGCATAGCTAAGGAGACATTGCTCCTGATCTTACGTAATCACAAGAACTGTTGCGGAGGTACACGTAGACTAGCCGGAATCACAAGAACCGTTGCGGAGGTACATGTTGGCATTAATGTTCCGTTTATACGATTCTCTGGGAAATAATCCGGGTAGTATGCTTAGTTTTTCAACTAATGGGAAAGATTACAGCGCATTTGGTTGCTATAATGCGATAATACCACAGTTTATGTATCCCTACTGCATAAAAAGTGGGATTATTACCCAAAAAAACACCCCATTAATTGAAAATTCTAGCAATATGAACCACATTCCTTCAATTGCATCATTGCTTTTTGAGTTTAGCAAGGGCGTCTGCCAGGGCAGAGTTGATGGGAGCATCCTCCTGCTTATTGAGGAACCTGCTCACCTCTCGCTTGTTGACCTGCTCGCCTTTCCTTTTATTAAAGGCCTCAAGCTTTTCGCGGTAACCACATGAGCAGAAAAATGCCTTGTTTTCTGCTTCGCCTCGTATCTCCATCTTTTTATGACATTCTGGACAGCGGGCGTTGGAGATGATAGACAGACTTTTGCGGTAACCGCACTCCCTGTCCTGACATATCAGCATCCTGCCTTTTTTGCCATTGACCTCCAGCATGTATTTTCCGCACTCCGGACACTTTTCACGAGTCATGTTGTCATGCCTGTACACATCATTACTGGCGATTACATTTGATACAAGTTTAGAGGCGTAATCCTTCATTCTATTAATGAACACATGATGATTCGACCTTCCAAGGCTGATCAGCTTCAGCTCCTGTTCCCATTTTGCTGTGAGCTCCGGTGATTTTAGATCAGCCGGCACCATGTTTACCAATTGGATACCCTTTGATGTCGGATGGATCTCTTTGCCTTTTCTTTCCATATAAAAGGAGTTGAACAGCTTTTCTATGATATCAGCTCTGGTAGCAGGTGTGCCCAGCCCGCCTGTTTTGTCCACTGTCTCGCTTAGCTCATCATCCTCTATGAATTTTCCGGGGTGTTCCATAGCGGTTAGCAGAGTTGCTTCGGTATATCTTGCAGGAGGTTTAGTTTTACTGTTTACAAGCTGTACAGAATTATACCTCAGCTTATCTCCCCTCCTCAGTTCAGGCAGATTCTGTTCCGGTCCATCGTCTGATTGTTCTTTTGACTCCTGCTCTGCATCAGACCTGCCGTTTCCCGGGTTGCTGTCATATACGCATTTCCACCCTTTTGACTTTACTATTTTTCCTCTGGCGGTGAATAGTTCACCTTTTACATCTGCTTTTACTGTTGTCTGCTCATATTCAAATGGCGGGCTCAATACAGCTATAAATCTTTTTACAATAAGATCAAATATATTGCGTTCATCACGGTCAAGCCCTCCGAGGTTCACATACTGTTCGGTTGGTATTATCGCATGATGGTCTGTGACCTTGCTGTTGTCGACGAATCGCTTTGTGACCTTTATCCCGCCTCTTATCAAGGCTCGTGCCGCTTCGGCGTATGGGCCGATCGAAACGGCCTTCAGCCGTTCTGAGAGAGTCGGTACGATGTCGCTGGTGATGTGTCTTGAGTCCGTTCTTGGATAGGTTACTATTTTATGTGTTTCATAGAGCTTTTGCATGATGCCCAGCGTTTGCTTGGCCGAATATCCGAACTTCCTGTTTGCATCACGCTGCAGCTCAGTCAGATCATATGCCAGCGGCGGCAGCTCCTGTTTTGATTCCTTTTTGACTTCTGTTATATCACCTGTCTGTCCCTTAATCTTTGCTGCGATCGCCTCAGCTTTTTCCTTATTGAAGATCCTTGTCTGACCGTTGCCTTTATCCTTCCATTGCATCGAGAAATCCTTTGCGCCGGCGTGTATTGTCCAGTAATCCTTTGGGACGAACCTTCTTATCTCATTCTCGCGTTCCACCACCATCGCCAGAGTAGGAGTCTGAACTCTGCCGGCTGAAAGCTGAGCGTTGTGTTTGCAGGTCAGAGCTCTCGTCACATTGAGACCAACGAGCCAGTCGGCTTCGGCACGGCTTTGAGCGGACATGAAAAGGTTCTCATACTCTCTGCCGGGCTTCAGATTTTTAAAGCCTTCCCTTACGGCTTTTTCTGTCTGGGAGGATATCCATAAGCGTTTGACAGGTTTTGAAAATCCTGCCTTTATCATGATCCACCTTGCTACGAGTTCACCTTCGCGTCCCGCATCGGTGGCAATAATAAGTTCATCCACATCCGGCCTCTTCATAAGGCTTTTTACGATATTAAATTGTTTGGCGGTTTCTCTGATTACTACCAGATCCATTTTTTTCGGCAGCATTGGAAGAGTTTCAAGACTCCAGACTTTATACTGTTTTCCGTAGGCCTCCGGATCGGCCAGTGTGACAAGATGCCCCAGAGCCCAAGTGACGATGTGCTTGTTACCGCCGATGAACCCGTTTCCCTTTTGACCGCAGCCAAGAACCTTCGCCAGGTCTCTGGCTACAGACGGTTTTTCTGCTAGAACAAGAATTTTACCCATTGTATTACCTCGTTTCCAATATGTATATTCAGGACGATTACAATGCTTTCTCGATAACACAGTATCTTGATGAGTTCAGCGGCAGTGTTCTGATGTATTTGGCAAAATCCGATATTTCAGCCTGATTTTATTTATGCTTCGCCCTGTAGCTTTTGTAAACTAAATAAGGCAGAAGCCCCAGCAGAAATATGAACTCCTTTGCTATATAGGAGGTCGGCCGGCCATTGAGGCCGAATTGCCTTGGAATTCTTGCAGGCAAAAACAAATATATGACTGCCGCAATGGCGATAGGTATTACTAAAATTAGGATATCCTTCTTTGTTAGCTTCATAAACCGATCCTCCTTTAGTGTGTTTTTTAAACCGATCCTCTCTTGCGAGTTAATAAACCGATCCATCTGCCGCTGAATCGATAATGTCCCTAAATAATGAATATACACAATTATAGCTTATTCTTGTGCCGATGTTCAAATCTTAATCCCAATCGATAGCTAGTGGACGTGAAGTTATATTACTGATCAGAGACTCTGAGTGTTACATACAGCTGTAATAAAAAAGGAGCCGTGCACTTGGATATTGTGTGCAGCAGCTCCTTCCTGTATATGAAAATCCACACCCTGACGCTTTGTTCGGTAAAGCCCATCTATGAGCAGTCTGTGCGGTTTATGAGCCCGATGAAGCTGACCTGCGGGAATAATAGAGCCGCTTAATGGGGTCTGTTGAAGTAGACTTACGGGTCCGATAAAGGAGCCTATGAGCCCGATAAAGCCGACTTGTGAGACTGACAGATCATGCTTATCCCATTATTGCCTTAAGATCCGCTCCCGGTGTTGTGATGGGCTTGAGACCGAATTTTTCCACCAGTACGTTCAATATGTTGGAGGAGAAGAAAGCCGGTATTGTCGGACCTACATATATATTCTTTATACCAAGCGCCAGCAGTGTGAGCAGAATGCAGACAGCCTTCTGTTCATACCATGAAAGCACGAGCGTGAGCGGCAGATCGTTGACACCGCACTCAAACGCTTCCGCAAGAGCTACGGCTACCTGAATAGCGGAATAAGCGTCATTGCACTGGCCCATATCCATGATCCTTGGCAGTCCGGCGATTTCACCAAGATCAAGGTCGTTGAAACGGAACTTGCCGCATGCCAGTGTCAATATAACGGTATCCTTCGGTGTTTGCTTAACAAAATCAGTATAGTAGTTCCTGCCTGTTTTTGCTCCGTCGCAGCCGCCTACGAGGAAGAAATGTCTGATGTCTCCGTTCCTTACTGCCTTTATCACAGTATCTGCGGCACCAAGGACAGTATTGCGCGCAAAGCCTGTGGTAAGCACGCTGCCTCCGTTGATACCGGTGAAGTGTTTATCTTCCGGCCATCCTCCCAGCTCGAGAGCTTTGTTTATGACAGGAGTAAAGTCCTTTTTACCATCGCTGTCCGGTATGTGAACAAGCCCCGGATATGCTACCACTGCCGTGGTGAATACTCTGTCCATATAGGATGGCTTCGGCGGCATCAGGCAGTTGGTCGTGAAGAGGAAGGCACCTGGAACATCAGCAAATTCCTTTTGCTGGTTCTGCCATGCAGTACCGAAGTTGCCCTTCAAATGCTTGTGCTTTTTCAGCACAGGGTACCCGTGGGCCGGCAGCATTTCTCCATGGGTGTAGATGTTGATGCCCTTGCCTTCAGTCTGTTCAAGGAGCTGCTTCAAATCATGCAGATCATGGCCGCTGACTACTATGAACGGTCCTTTTTCTACATTTGTGGTGACCTTTACAGGGACGGGATGACCAAATTCACCTGTGTTTGCACCATCAAGCAGTGCCATGCACTTAAGGTTGATATTACCGAATTCCATCAGCAGATCCAGCCATTCTTCAGCACTATGTTCTTCTCCTATTGCCCTCATGCCTTTGTAGAACCATGCAGTGATCTCCTTGTCGTCTTTTCCGAGTACAGAGGCATGCCAGGCATATGCAGCCATGCCTCTGAGACCGAGCAGCAGGGTAGAACGCATCGATACAATATCCGCATCACCTTTCCAGAGCTCGCTAGCAGGAAGGTCTTCTGCTCCGCCCAGTCTTTCTTTTTCATTTCGTATCTGTCTGATTATTTCATTAACACGATCTATGTCAAAGTTGACGTTAGTGATCGTCGTAAATAGACCCTGCATCATCAATTCATCAGCCTGCCTGCCTGGGTCTGCCGTTTTTGCAGCTGCTCTTGCCAACCCTGTCAAAGCTCCGGTCAATTCGTCCTGACCGTTGGCTACGACGGCATTTTTGCCGCATACTCCTGCCATCGTACATGCCTTACCTCCTGCAGTCTGTTCACACTGAAAACAAAACATATTGCCCATTTTATATTCCCCTTTCAAAATCAAAGTCTAAGTAAAATTTAATATGCCAGTTCTGATTTTGTTTGCTTGGGCAGGCCTTCTCATGATTGTCTGCCACATGCCTGAAATCATTGGCAATTTGTATCTTTTGCTTAAGCATGTTCATTGTAGTATAATTCAGGTATCAAATCGGTAACCTTGGTTACCAATAGTGAGAGATTTTTATATTAGGTTGTACGTAAACAAGGATCACTGCTTGGTTATTGGGTTCAATAATAGCAGGCGATCATTATTGATGGACTATAGTATCAAGTGAGTAATTCGGTAGAGATGGAAGGATAGTGCTAACTAACTTATGAAAAACACAATCTGGAAGGGTTGAGAAAAGCAAGGAAAATTTGGAGATGGAAGAGAAGGGTGATTACTATGGAAATGGAGCATGTTAGAATGATCAAGAAAACGGCTGCCGTTTGCATGCTGTTTAGGAATATAGAGCAGGATGAGCTGTCTTCGATGCTGGTCTGTCTCGACTTCAGAGTGCGAAGCTTTTACAGGAACGATATCATAAATATGGCAGGTGACACTTTTGACGGAGTGGGGGTTGTTATTGAGGGGCAGGTATCTGTTGTCAAGGAAAACGTATCCGGTGAAAGAATTGTTTTTGCAATACTTCGGCAGGGCGAACTGTTTGGTGAAATGGCTGCCTTTACCGGTAACCGGAAATGGCCTGCCACTATTATCGCACATACTGACTGTACGGTAATGTATATTCCTTCTGAGAAGCTTGTCGGTCAATGTGCCCATTCCTGTGGAGGTCACAGAAAGCTTATTCTGAATATGCTGGGTATATTGTCGCAAAAGGCTGTGACTCTGAGCCGCCAACTGGAGTATCTGTCGATAAGGAATGTCCGGGGAAGGATTGCGTGTTATCTGCTGGAACAGCATAATAGAAGTGGAACGCCTACCTTTATGCTTGCCATGAACCGAAATGAGCTGTCGGATTTTTTGAATGTAACAAGACCTTCTCTTTCACGGGAAATGGGTAGGATGAGGGATGAGGGCATGCTGGATTTCCACAGGTCGTCGGTTCGGATCATGGATATGGAGGCGCTGAAATCTGCTGCTCAGGGGAAATAATCGGTAGCCCATCCTTAACAATTTGTTAACATAATATATGTTTTTCCTTAATAATTTACCGTTATAATCAAGGCATAGCATTCTTAGGTACACCTCCTATTAATTCATAACTTCCGTTGTCAGAGCCCCGGGATATCCCGGGGCCTTCGAATGTTATTCAGACTGCCTTACTCTGTATGCAGGAATAATATTATCAAAACAGGGTATCAGTGAAAGAATACAATGAGTACAAAATAAGGTATAATAGTACAAAAAATGTAGGGAGAATGCTTATGAAGTTGAAGTCACCACGGGAATCGATGGTGGAAATGACGGAGCTCGTACTGCCGAATGATACAAACCTTCTCGGCAACCTGCTGGGCGGAAGACTCATGCATCTGGTGGATGTGGCTGGTGCAATGGCAGCTCAGAGGCACAGCAACCGAATCGTAGTGACAGCATCCATCGACAGTGTTGTTTTCAAGCGCCCAGTAAAGCAAGGCCAGATCGTGACACTAAAGGCGAAGGTCACATGGGTTGGCAGGACTTCTATGGAGGTGGCAGTTGATGTTTCTTCTGAGGATTTTTTGACGGGCGAGCAAAAATTTACAAACAAAGCCTATCTGACATTCGTAGCTGTGGACCAGGACGGAAAACCTGTGGAGGTCAGCGGCCTGCTTCTTGAGACAGATGAAGAAAGGCGGGAGTATGAGGCTGCTGCAAAAAGACGCTGTGAACGGCTTAATAGAAGTGAATCGCCATCTGCCTGATAGGCTCTTCGTTACTGCGCACACCACCTATACTGAATTCGTTGACAGTTTTGCGATATGCTGATGGCGGGTGCAGGAAAGAGGTCGAACATATGTTTGATATGTTCTGGATTTTGTGATAAACTATTGCAAGGAACTATTTTGGATATCACAGACAACGCCAGCTGAACATGCCATGTACCAAGCTGCAGCGATTGTGATGCGACAGGTGTGGGACTATTACGAGCACAGATATGCGGGTGATCAGATGGAATTGATGGATAAGCTGGCTATATTGGCTGACAGTGCAAAATATGATGTATCCTGCGTTTCGAGCGGGAGCTCACGGAAGAATACGCCGGGAGGCATCGGCAGCGGTGCTGCTGCCGGCATCTGCCACACCTTCACAGGTGATGGCAGATGTGTATCACTGTTTAAGATCCTGATGTCAAACTGCTGCATTTATGATTGTGCTTACTGTGTCAATAGAATATCTAATGATGTTCCCCGAACCTCATTTACTCCAGAAGAGGTTGCAGCTGTAACAATCAATTTTTACAGAAGAAATTATATAGAGGGGTTGTTCCTGAGCTCAGCAGTTGTCAAATCGCCTGATCATACGATGGAAATGATACTTCGTGCAGTACGGCTGCTGAGGGAGGAATACCAATTCAACGGCTATATCCATATCAAGGCCATACCCGGTGCCGATACATCACTGATAGAGAAGGCGGGACATTATGTGGACAGGATGAGTGTCAATATCGAGCTGCCCACCAGTGACGGACTGAAGCTTCTGGCGCCTCAGAAAAAGAAGGAAGCAATACTTGGCCCTATGGGTTTCATAAGCGGAAAGATCCACGAAACAGGTGATTATCGAAACAGGTTCAAAAGCTCACCCGAATTTGTTCCGGCAGGGCAGAGCACACAGTTGATCATAGGAGCGACGCCTGACCATGACCTGAGCATACTCAAGCTGTCGGAAGGGCTGTACCGTCGTTTTGGAATGCGCAGGGTGTTTTATTCGGCATATGTGCCGGTATCCAACCATCCGGCACTTCCCAGGGCAGCAAAGCCGCCTTTGCTGCGGGAGCACAGGATATATCAGGCTGACTGGCTCCTCAGATTTTATGGCTTTAAGGCTGATGAACTGCTGGATGAGAACCACAGAGATTTCGATACCCAGCTTGATCCCAAGTGCGACTGGGCGCTTCGTAATATGCACTGCTTCCCTGTTGAGGTGAACAAAGCCGATTATTCCATGCTGCTTCGAGTGCCGGGTATAGGGGTGCGTTCGGCGCAAAGGATCATCAGAGCAAGGAGAATGCAGAGGCTGGACTTTGTGGATATAAAGAAGCTGGGTGTTGTTTTGAAGAGAGCGCGTTTTTTCATAACCTGTAAGGGCAGATATATAGACAAACTGGACGCATCGGAAAGCTTTGTCAGAACGAATCTTCTTGCCGGACGAGGAAGACTTCCGGCAATCGGTCAAGGTTATACACAGCTCAGCTTTTTACCGCCCGCTCCTTCACCGCGGCAGCAACTGGAAGCTCAGTGGAACATAGCTGGATATCAGGACAGCATGAATACCGCCAGAAGACCTTCAATCGATAATAAGTGGGACAGTATTGGCGCAAATCTGCTTGGAAGATTGACACAGGCTGAACAACGGACCGGAAGCTCTGCCTCAGTCCCAAGCCTGCTGACAGCTCCTGCGGAGATTGAGAACAACGATGCTTTGCCTGATCCGACTGTTGAGGATGTGGCGGCCAGCATGACGGGGGAATTGTGATGCTTGTATATATTTACGACGGCAGCTTTGAGGGGATACTGACGGCAGTATTTGAAGCATTTTACCGTAAGGAGCAGCCTGATGCTGTTGTGCCTGAATATAACATGCAGCAGGATATGCTTGCTTCATATGTATATATCAAGACAGACCCAGCAAAGTCAGACAGAGTCTATACAGCCATATGGAAGAAAATATCCTCAGATGCACTCAAGAATGTTTATCACACCTTCCTTTCTGAAGATTTGCAAGCAGGGACACTGATCTACCGTTATCTCAGGCTCGGATGGAAAATGGGTCGAGAAGTAGATGACCATCTGTCCAACGATACTGTATTCAAAATCATGGATATCAATCGGAGAGTGGGATTTGAAGTTCACAGGCTGTTGGGGTTCGTCAGATTCAGGCAGGTCGAGGGAGGCGTATACTATTCATCCATAAGCCCCGACAACAATATCATTGAACTGCTGGCTCCTCATTTTGCAGAGAGGCTGTCTGACCAGAAATGGATCATACATGATATCAAAAGGGAATTTGCAGCATTATATAATATGAAGCAATGGATCATTTCCGAGTTCTCCGTTGATGACATACCGGATGCCACTGAAGATGAGAAGCTGTATTCGAAGCTTTGGAAGCGTTTTTTTGCAACGCTGGAAATACCCTCGCGTTCCAATCCGAGGCTCCAAAGACAGCTTCTGCCCCGCAGATACTGGGACCATCTCACTGAAAAATGGTAGCATGTCACTGCTCTTCTTCTTCGTAGAAGGAAAGCTCCATCAGTTCGTTGTAAAGTGTCTCGATCTCATCATATTCTCCATATTGCTGATTATCTACATTGTCAAGAAACTCCTCAAGCTGAGCCGTGTCATTAAACTCATAGGATACATCAAGATTTTGTGCAATTTCATTGATTCTTTCGAATATTTCCTGTCTGTCACTCATTTGATCCCTCCGTTACAAAATGATTTCGGTTAAATATTATGAAACATGATACACAATTTATACATGAACATGAATCTGCCGGACATAAAGTATATAGTACAGATGTGCCGTCGGTCACAGGCATTATTCAGCCTTCCAGACTACTTCGCAAGACCTTTGCGATTGACAGTTAATGGCTGAAACTTTACTATTGACTTTATGTTGCTTCATCTGCTACAATAGTAAAGCGCATACGGGGGGCAGCACAAATGTCACCGATGCGGCATTACGGCGGAGCTTTTGATACAAGCCACCCACCTAAAATATGGCGGCGTAGCTCAGATGGCTAGAGCATGCGGTTCATACCCGCAGTGTCGTTGGTTCAATTCCGACCGCCGCTACCACATTTTCATGTATGTGCTTCATATGATCACGATTGCATGATCCATACGGCCCATTGGTCAAGCGGTTAAGACACCGCCCTTTCACGGCGGTAACAGGGGTTCGAGTCCCCTATGGGTCACCACTGCAAAACTGCAAAAGACAGGGGACGGTTCTGTGTCTCGAGTTATCGTTAAGAGACACAGAACCGTCCCCTGTCTTGTCTTTCTGTTTCTGTTGCGCTTGATTGCATCACTAATACAGGATATACTTAATATGGTATTCCTGTAAGGAGTGATAGTTCTGTGAAAAAAAGGTTTGATCAGGGTAAAACAGCGCTTCTATTAATATTGATTAATCTTGCGCAGGTCGCATTGATCGCTGCTGTATTGCTTTATCTTGTCGATATGGGTATGGGAGCGGAACTGCTTTCCGATCCCTGGGTCATGACCCTTCTTGCTGTTATCACTGCAGCTGTTATTATGAACAGCCTGACTGCTTTTAGAAGCAGAGCTGGGTTAGTTCGTTCCGGGCATGAGTTCAAGCTGCTGGAGGATACGCTTGCCAGACTTGAAAATCTCAATTCTACACTGCGTTCCCAAAGACATGATTTCATGAATCATTTGCAGGTGGTTCATTCATTGATAGAGATGGACGAGTACAATGCTGCAGGAGAGTATATAGAAAAAGTGTATGGCGATATCCAGCGAGTGAGCAGAATAATGAAGACTTCTGTTGCAGCTGTCAACGCACTTCTGCAGGCAAAGCTGATGGCGTGTGAAAAGCAGGGCATCAGCATGGAGCTTGATGTCAGAACACAGCTGAAGGATCTGAAGATCCCGTCCTGGAGCTTTTGCAGAGTCCTTGGAAACCTCATCGATAATGCGGTTTATGCGGTTCTCGAAGCAGGAGATGAAAAATATATAAAACTCGAGCTGTCCGAAGATTTGGGCAATTATTACTTCAGAGTAACAAACAGCGGTGCACCTATACCTGATGAGCTCACCGACAAAATATTTGAGGCGGGATTTACGACCAAAGGTGAAAAGGGAGAGGGAATGGGACTTTCAATCAGCAGGGAGATAATGGAGGAATACGGCGGGAGCATTAATATATCAAAGAAAGGAAGTCAAACCGTCTTCAAAGGCAGCATCTCCAGATAGCGTCGAGGTTATTGATCATACTTTGTGACAATTCAACTACGCAACTGTATTATTTGAAGGTTATGCATTCAGTCAAAGCCCATATTATATTAGAATATAATCGAGTAAATAATTATGCTTTTTAGAACAGGAGGTGCAGTTATGGAACTTGTTTCGGCGTTTGCTGGATTTGAATTGATACCGCTTATTTGTATAATTGCGGGAATAGTATTCGTAATAGTAGAAATGTTTCATCCGGGCTTTGGCGCACCAGGTATCATAGGTGTAATACTGCTGGTGGCCGGTGTGATACTGTATGCGCAAACACTGCTGCAGGCTCTGATAATGATTGCGATCATACTTGCAATATTGGGTGCTGCTCTTACAGTGGTGCTGCAATCAGCAATCAAAGGCCGTCTTTCAAAACATCTGATATTAAATAATTCCATTGATGATGATATCAAATTTTCTGCATTTGACGACCTTGGCTATTTAATAGGAAGCGATGGAATTACATTGACGGTGCTGCGGCCATCTGGGACGGCTGATTTCAGCGGTGTAAAGCTGGATGTTGTATCGGAGGGGGAATTTATACCGAAGGGGACGACGGTACGTATCGAAAAGATCGAGGGTAACAGGATAGTCGTGAAACAAAAGACGTCATCAAACCGTATTAGGGATGAATTATAACGGTGCGAAAGATGTCCCTCACCTCTCGATGTCTTTACAGCCCATCGGGTTGAAAAACGCTATGTGGCGGGTACAGATTTGCCTTTCAGATATATTTTTTGAATAATCGAAAGAATATGGTGTGAGCATATCTATCGTCCGGGATACTTAGGTGAGTAGCAAACCTTACTTGCGACCAGCCCCATTGAAGCCGCAGAAGTAAGAAATTTTACTAAAAACGAGATTTTATGTATGATACGTTATAGCGAAGAGATATTGTAGGAATCAGCTAATATAGGCTGAGAATAATTATATAGCATGAAAGGAGTCTGATCAGTATGGAAGTTTTGATCCCAGTAGGTATAGTTTTTCTTGTTGTACTCTTTTTGATACTTTTCTTCAATTTCATTCCTATAGGCTTATGGATATCTGCATTTGCAGCCGGTGTGAGAGTCGGGATATTCACGCTGATAGGAATGAGGCTAAGAAGAGTCATCCCGAGCAAGATCATTTTACCATTGATCAAGGCGAGAAAAGCAGGACTCGACATTAATGTAAATCAACTCGAAGCACATTATCTGGCAGGAGGTAATGTGGACAAAGTGGTGAACGCATTGATCGCTGCTTACAGAGCCAATATGGATCTTCAGTTTGTAAGAGCCGCTGCTATCGACCTGGCAGGAAGAGATGTGCTTGAGGCAGTAAAAATGAGCGTTAACCCCAAGGTGATTGAAACACCGAACATATCAGCTGTGGCAAAGGATGGTATAGAATTGCTTGTAAAAGCTCGTGTCACAGTCAGAGCAAATCTTGACAGGCTAATTGGAGGTGCCGGGGAAGGTACTATCATAGCCAGGGTCGGCGAAGGAATAGTCACGACTGTCGGTAGTTCAGGATTACACAAGGATGTGCTTGAGAATCCTGATCTGATATCCCAGACAGTGCTGAACAAAGGCTTGGATGCAGGAACTGCATTTGAGATACTGTCGATCGATATTGCAGATGTGGATGTTGGAAGGAATATAGGTGCCCAACTTCAAACATTCCAGGCGGAAGCGGATAAGAATATCGCTCAGGCCAAGGCAGAAGAGAGACGTGCAATGGCAGTGGCAAAGGAGCAGGAAATGAAAGCGCTGGTACAGGAAATGAGGGCAAGGGTCGTTGAAGCGGAGGCAGAGATTCCAAAGGCTATGGCAAATGCTCTCAGCAGCGGCAAAATGGGTGTTATGGATTACTACAACATGCAGAATCTCATATCAGATACACGTATGAGAGAATCCATATCCAAGATCAACAAACCTGATGACTCTGACAGAATTGGGGATAAATAAGGCGGAACAGAAGGGATATTGATATGGGAAAGTTAACTAACAATCCGTTTGCAATAAACCCTGCCATGAAATTTGGCGTTTCACCCGATCCAAGTATTTTACGGCCTGCGGTCAGGTACAGTGAGAACAGATCCGGTGTCAGAAGAGTCCCGCAGAACACCGGTGCTTATCGGGGTGCGGAGGGATGGAGCAATGCTTCAAATGCAAACGACCGGGAACAGCGGGCTTCGGCAGCACAGCAGACAGACAATGAGCGAAAGAGGGCTTTTACCGTATCTTCTGTTAATACCCGGCCGTCGAATGAAAATCTGCCTTCGTCTGGGGGTACCATGCCGAAGACTGGACAAAAATCAGGTGTTAATGATAAAGCAAGTACTAAAGGTCGGTCTTCCGGAAGTATTCATACTGTAAAGGACGGTGTGAGACTGAATTTTTCCGAACAGAACCTGCTTCAGGGATTCATCATGTCGGAGATACTTGGTAAACCAAAATGCTTAAAAAGAGACGGTGGTAGAGTTTGAGCATCAGTGTATTGATAGCCGATGATGATGTCGGGATGCGGCTTGTTATAAAAAAAGCCGTGGAGAGGACAGATGGTTTTACGATCGTAGGCGAGGCGGAGGACGGCAGTGGCGCTCTCCGCCTTTTTGAGGCTTTGCGTCCGGAGGTTGTATTTCTTGATGTGGAAATGCCGAATATCACCGGTGTGGAATGTGCCAGGCGGATAGTGGACATAGAACCGAAGGTGATCGTTATTTTTGCGACGGCTCATGATGAGTATATGCCTGAGGCGTTTGAGGTGTATGCTTTTGATTATCTCATCAAACCATTCAGACTGGACAGGCTTGAACAGACGCTTAACAGGATCAAGAACGCATATGATGCGGGGCAGGATGTTTGTGAAAACAGGCAGACGAGTACCGTTATTACTCCGAAGAAGCTTATGATAAAAAACAAGGAGGGTATCTGTGTTGTTGATATGGAGGAGATCGTACTGATACAGCGCGAAGACAGGATGACCGTTATATATACTCCACATGACAGATATACTACTTCCGACGGCCTGAGCGAGATTGAGGAGAAACTGGACGACGGTATGTTCTTCAGGTGCCACAAGTCATATATCATTAATATAAACTATATAAGCAGGATTTTTCCATATGGCCGCTGGACTTACATAGTTAAGCTGAAGGGAACAGACAAGGATGCTCTGATGACCAGAGATTCGTATGACAAGCTCGAGAAGCTATTCAACTGAGTGTCAGCCGGAACACGGGGATTGATTTATGATATGTATTGCAGCAGTGCTTTGGGTAGGGAACATAAACTCCACAAACGCCGCCGGTCTTTGTGTATGAGCGGGCGGCGGGCTGCGACAGGGCGGGACCGACAGCACCGTTTATTCCGGTTAAGTTTCCGAGCACCAACTGTAATATCCCTATTTATGGAAAAAGGAAGTTTATGATAAAGAAGTCGTATCTCACGGGTAATGCAGTCTCATCTACACAACTGTATGTATTGCAGCAGTGCTTTAGGGTAGGAAACATAATCTCCACAAACGCCGCCGCCGGTCTTTGTGTATGAGCGGGTGACGGGTTAGTGCTCTGCGCTGAAAACAGGTTTGAACACTAATACTGTAAGAGGAGGCACGCATACCTCGAGGGCATACTGCATCCGGCTGTTATTATCGGCATTTGCGCATACGCCTCCCATATTGCCGGCATTACTGCCTCCGTATATCTCAGAGTCGCTGTTTAGTATCTCTTTATAGTATGTATCATATGGAACGCTTATTTTGTAGTTGTTATAGACTACCGGAGTAAAATTGCAGACGAATACCAGAGTATCCTCTGCGGCAGCGCCTCTGCGGAGAAACGAAATTGTACTGTGGTCACTGTCATTGCAGTCGAGCCATTCAAAGCCGTCATAGCTGAAGTCTGCACAGTGCATTGCCCTCTCCGTCCTGTAAAGCTTATTGAGATCGCGAACGAAATCTTTCAGCTTGCTGTGCATGTCATAATCTAGGAGGTGCCAGTCAAGACTTTGCCTGAAATTCCATTCAATGAATTGCCCAAACTCATTGCCCATAAACATCAGCTTTTTACCTGGGTGGCCAAACATAAATCCGTAGGTTACTCTAAGCCCTGCGAATTTCTGCCAGTAATCCCCGGGCATTTTACCGATCATTGAGCGCTTTTCGTGTACTACCTCGTCGTGGGACAGTACCAGTATGAAGTTTTCGCTCATGGCGTACATGATCGAGAAGGTGATCAGGTTATGGTGATATTTGCGGTATGCCGGATCCATGCTGACGTATCTGAGATAGTCATTCATCCAGCCCATGTTCCATTTGTACGAGAACCCGAGGCCACCGGTGTAGGGAGGTTTTGTGATCATTGGCCAGCTGGTCGATTCCTCTGCGATCATCATTATTCCCGGGAAATATTTATACACCGCTTGGTTTAGCTGCTTTAGAAACTCTACGGCTCCGATATTCTCGTTTCCGCCATATATGTTAGGTTTCCATTCGCCTTTCTTTCTTCCGTAATCCAGATAGAGCATCGATGCGACAGCATCCACTCTGATACCGTCTATATGATACTTTTCAAACCAGAATACTGCATTGGATATAAGATAGCTTCTCACTTCATTGCGGTCATAGTTGAATATCAGAGTGCCCCAGTCGGGATGCTCGCCCAGACGAGGATCGAGGTGCTCATAAAGCGCAGTGCCGTCAAATCTTGCAAGGCCGTGGATGTCCTTTGGAAAATGTGCAGGCACCCAGTCGATTATGATTCCTATACCGGCTTCATGACACCGGTCAACAAAATACATGAAATCCTCCGGTCGTCCATAACGGCTCGTAACCGAGTAATAGCCAGTGACCTGGTAACCCCAGGAATCATCAAGAGGGTGTTCGGATACCGGCAGTAATTCAATATGTGTATAGCCCATATCCGAGACGTAGGCTGCCAGCCTGTCCGCATACTCTCTGTAAGTGAGAAAATCATTTTCCCCTGAACGAGCCCAGGATCCCAGGTGGACTTCATAGATGGATACTGGATTGTTGAAGGTATTGCCGGAATCTCTTTCTTCTATCCATTGATCATCATTCCATTCGTATGAATCAAGATCGTATATTATTGAAGCAGTGTCCGGACGAAGCTCACTGAAAAAAGCACAGGGATCTGCTTTGAGAATGATATTATCTGATTGTGTCTTTATTTCATACTTGTAAAGCTCACCGGGATAGACGTCGGGGATGAAGACAGCCCAAATTCCTGAGCTTCCCACCGGCTTCATTGGATTTTTGCGTCCATCCCAGTTATTACTGCCGCAGACAAGGCTGACGCTCTTTGCTGACGGCGCCCAGACCGCAAAGTGGGTGCCTTTCCGATCGTTCTCTGTAAATGGATGCGCACCCAGCTTGTTATATATTTTATGGTGATTTCCCTCGTTGAATAAGTGAAGATCATAATCTGTAATAAATTCCGTTGGCGTATCCGGTTTATTGTATCCGTGCATATGAGATTTCATCTGATACTCCTTGCCTTATTGTATACAAGGTAATTATACAGCTTTTTGCAGATTTATTCCATATTTTCCCGTATACGATTATGGGTAATACTTACTTTAGGGTAATAATCTGTTCGGCTCATGCCGGAAATTTTCTTTTGAATACGGCTATCACATACCTTGACTGCCCCTGATTCATGTTTGTGTCGAAGCAGGAGACCAGCTCCCATCCCTCAGCGCCTAATTCATTCAGTTCATTTTGAAATACATCCATATCAAGTATGCCGCCCATAAATCCCTTAGCATCAAATTGTACCGTCTGATATTGCCATCTTTCCACTCATCCATCATCCCTTCCATCGGCCGGAACGCGCCGGCCTTCTTTGATTTCCTGCATCTGCAGTACGGTTCCGCCTGCCGCTACATGTTATTTAGTGTCTTAATTACTCAATTATGCTACTGAAGCATGTCGATCCTTTTTTGTATCTCCTGTGCATTTTCATATCCGAGCACTATCGATTGTTTGAGGAGTTCATCCGCTTTCTCGAAATCGCCTGTCATGGCATAGGCCAGCGCAGCATTTCCAAAGGTAACTGCGAGGCTTCGATCCAATTCAATTGCTTTTTCAAATTCCTCAATTGCTTTTTCCGGTTCATTCTTGATTATGTACAGTGTGCCGAGGCTGGAGTGCAGCTCCGCATACTCAGGATCGATTTCAAGTGCCTTAGAATAGCATTCTTCAGCTCCATCCAGATCACCGTTCTGCCTGTAAGCCACACCGAGATTGACCCATGCCGAGGCCGAGGAATCGTCCTCATCCACTGCCTTTTTATATGTTTCTATAGCTTCATCATATTTGTCCAGATCCAGATAGCAGTTGCCCAAAGCCTTATACAGGTCTGACATTTCGTATATACTGCTTCCTGTTTCTATAGCCTTATTGAATTCCTCTATTGCTTCTGTCAGCTTACCTTCATTATATAGCTCCAATCCTTTTTCAGCGCTTGCATCTCCGCTGATTCCGGCTGTACAAGCGGCCAGAATTGACAATGACAGCAGCAAAATTGCCAGAATAACCGTCCTCTTCATGTGTACCCCCAGATTAATAAAATTTTGATATGCTGTGACTGATCAAACTGTTTTTCTATTCCTAAATATTATACTGTATGTGGTATGATTTTTCTTTACTATTTTCTGAATTTTACATAGAATATATATTTTTTGCCACATTCGATGTGATCGTATGGAAGATGCACCTGCTATTTATGCATTTAGTGAGGTATTATTTATTCAAATACCCAAGTATAAACGCAAAAGGTGAATTCCAGTATATGCGGATTTTGATCATTATTTCTGTAACCTAGCTGGTTTAGGCGAATGATGCCAGGATTTCCCATGTACTTTTGCATAATGATCAGACTCCCTCATTCCAAACAAGTTAATTTATCTCATTTTACCATATACGTATGATATTACAATAGAACAAAGTGGCATAGTAGGCTTTTGTCCCAGTATAAATTTAACATATTTATTGAATTCCCAAAGCATGCTTTTTTGCGCATTATGTTCTGAATTTCTCAACCATCATATGTGATAAAAAATTAACATATACTTTTTGTCGAAATTATAGTAAAATAATTCTTGGCATAATTGCCAGACTTTTTACTATCTGCGGGATAACTAGACATGCGTTTTTGAAGCATGCAGAGGTAAAAATTCTTACAACCGGAAAATTTTATTGGAACTGTATGTTGCAGAAATAAAACAAGGCAGTTCCGGAAAAACCGGTATTATGAGGATTGGTCAGTGAATACCAATCAAATTCATATATGAAAGGGGTCATAGAATGATTTATTCACATGAAGTTGAAAGAATGACGTGTGTGGCAAAGGGACCCAACCATGGTCCTGCACCGATCCCTCAGGAAGGGAAATGGGTTCAGTCTAAGGAGATCAAGGATATATCCGGTCTTACACATGGAGTAGGCTGGTGTGCCCCTCAGCAGGGAGCCTGCAAGCTCACGCTGAATGTCAAGGATGGAATCATACAGGAAGCTTTGGTCGAAACACTGGGATGCTCAGGCATGACACATTCGGCTGCAATGGCGTCAGAAATACTCCCCGGCAAGACTATTCTGGAAGCATTGAATACAGACCTGGTCTGTGATGCAATCAATACTGCGATGAGGGAATTATTTCTTCAGATAGCTTACGGCAGGACACAGACTGCTTTCTCTGAAGGAGGTCTTCCGATCGGCGCCGGTCTTGAGGATCTGGGCAAAGGTCTGAGAAGCCAGGTGGGAACCATGTTCGGAACGCTGGCAAAGGGTCCGAGATATCTTGAAATGGCAGAAGGCTATGTGACCCGTACCGCACTTGATGATAACAATGAAATCATAGGCTATGAATTTGTGCACCTCGGCAAAATGATGGAAATGATCAGGAAGGGCATGGATGCCAACGAAGCTGTCAAGAAGGCGACCAATAAGTACGGACGGTTCGATGATGCGGTAAAGGTCATCGATCCGAGAGAAGAATAAACGGGGGAGGGTCAAAGACATGGCATTGTTTGAAAGTTATGACAGAAGGATAAATCAGATAAATGCAGTATTGCAGAAAAACAGCATTGCATCGCTGGAAGAAGCTAAAAAGATATGTGATGACAAGGGTGTCGATGTGGCAGGTATCGTAAAGGAGATACAACCGATATGCTTTGAAAACGCATGCTGGGCATATACTGTCGGTGCGGCGATAGCAATAAAGAAGGGCTGCAAAAAGGCTGCCGATGCTGCAGAGGTTATAGGTGAAGGCTTACAGGCATTCTGCATCCCCGGATCAGTTGCCGATGACAGAAAGGTCGGTCTGGGTCACGGAAATCTTGGGGCTATGCTGCTGCGTGATGAGACCAAATGCTTTGCATTTCTGGCAGGTCATGAATCCTTTGCTGCAGCAGAGGGCGCCATAGGTATCGCAAGATCCGCAAACAAAGTAAGGACTGAGCCTTTAAGGGTCATACTCAACGGTCTCGGCAAGGATGCTGCGCATATCATATCCAGGATCAACGGCTTTACATATGTTCAAACCAAATTCGACTATTTCACCGGTAAGCTTGAGATAGTGAAGGAAACTCCGTATTCAAAGGGTGAAAGATCCAAGGTAAGATGCTTCGGTGCAGATGATGTAAGAGAAGGTGTTGCAATAATGCATCTTGAGAAGGTAGATGTTTCCATCACCGGTAATTCCACTAATCCGACAAGGTTCCAGCATCCTGTTGCAGGCACCTATAAGAAGGAATGCTGCGAGCTCGGTAAAAAGTATTTCTCAGTGGCTTCAGGCGGCGGTACAGGAAGGACACTCCATCCGGACAACATGGCAGCAGGACCGGCTTCCTATGGCATGACTGATACTATGGGCAGGATGCACTCCGACGCACAGTTTGCAGGATCATCTTCAGTACCGGCACATGTGGAAATGATGGGTCTTATCGGTATGGGCAACAACCCGATGGTCGGTGCTACCGTTTCAGTGGCAGTTGCTGTGGAAGTAGCAATGAAGTAATATCGAACAGATGAAGGCCATAGCACGGATATATTTCATAAATACGAAAAATAGGCTGTCCCGGAAGGGAAGCCTATTTTTTTTGAGGAAGATTTGATTTTTTATATGTACCGTATGTACGGAAAATCGCTCCTTTACAATATACCATTATTATGTTTGCCTAACAAGCCCGATGTCTATATTTGAGTCCTGCTATTTCCGCATATATTTTTTCTTCAGGTATACCCGAATCTTTCAAGGCTTTTAGGATATCCCTCTCAAGATCGGGCTTGTATGCCTTGAGTGCTCTCAGATCACCTGTCAATGAGTATTTCCCCAGCGAAGCCGGTATCAGTACAGATTCGCCCGTCTTTACAGGCAGTTCACCGTCTTCCCATGTGATAATACCGCTTCCTGATGTGAACACATAGATGAAGAATCTGCTCCCGTCAGCGTTTTCGCTAACTGTACCCCTGATGTCGTATATTTCAGTGCAAAAATAATCGTTGGCAACGACGACTCTCTTTTTACACCCGTGAGATATGGGCAGCTCTATTCCTGTGTATTTCTCTCTGCGATCTTTAGAGTCAAAGTCTATGACCTCAAGTGCCTTGTCGATATGGAGCTCCCTGCCGACCCGCCCGTAGTCGTATACTCTGTATGTAGTGTCTGAGTTCTGCTGCACTTCTGCCAGAATGATACCTTTGCCGATCGCATGTACCATACCGGCAGGAATATAGATAACATCTCCGGGAAAGACTTCAATTGTTTTGAGGCAGCTTTCAACATTGTTCTGTGCTACCGCTTTTGAAAAGCTTTCACGGGTGGTGCCGGGCATGACATCATATACCAGCTTTGCTCCCGGCTTTGCACTTATTATATACCACATCTCGTTTTTGCCGTATTCACCATTTTCATGCTCATATGCGTATGCATCATCGGGGTGTACCTGGACTGACAGGTTGTTTTCTGCATCTATCAGCTTTATCAGCAAAGGGAATTTATCGATATCCTGCTGCGGAAGCGATCTGCCTGTCAGCTCTGTGCCCAGCTTCCTTATGAGCTCAGGCAGCGGAGCACCTTCATATTCACCGTTTGCAACGATGCTTGAACCGTTTTTGTGGCACGCTATTTCCCAGCTTTCCGCTACGATCCCGTCAGCCGGCAATGACTTGCCGAGTGAGACAAGATTCCTGCCGCCCCAAATGTAGTCTTTATATAATGGTTTGAATTTCAGCGGGTATAGCACTCTTTACTCTCCCAGCAACATTTAGTATGGAAATAGTATATAGCATCCATATATATTATTCAATGATTTGGTTTTTGTTTTCAGTCCGCCGGCGATATGGTAAAATATTGTGAGAGTTGGACATGCATTATACATGTATGTCTGAATATCATCTGTGCAGCATATTGATAGTAAAGCCCGTTAAGCGGGCTCCTGCACATAAAAGGCTGGGATGAAATGAACAGCAATGCTGTAGAGGTCAGAGGACTGACTAAAAAATATGGCAGGAACACTGCGCTTTGGGATCTATCCTTTGATATCGGAAAAGGTGAGATATTTGGTCTTTTCGGTCCAAACGGAGCCGGTAAATCGACTTTTATATCAATACTTGCAACGATCTGCAGACCGTCGTCAGGCGATATTGTCGTCAATGGCTTCAGTGTCTGCGGGCAGTCGGAGAAGGTAAAGCGAGAGATCGGCTATGTGCCTCAGGATATTGCTCTGTATCCTATGCTCTCCGGAAGGGACAACCTCGATTTCTGGGCAGGGATATACGGCCTTCCAGGCAGACTCAGGAAGGATAGGATCGCCGAGGCTGTCAAGGTAGCAAGATTGGAGGACAGGATCGCAGACAAGGTCTCGGAATACTCAGGCGGAATGAAAAGAAGACTCAACATTGCGGTCTCACTGATGCATCATCCGAGGATACTGGTAATGGATGAACCGACTGTCGGCGTAGATATACAGTCACGCAGATACATACTCGATGCACTGGCTTCATTGAAAAAGGAAGGCAGGACAATCATATTCACCAGTCATTATATTGACGAGTTGGAAACACTTTGTGACAGGATAGCGGTAATGGACAAGGGGAAGATCCTTGCTGCGGGACCTGCAGACGAGCTAAAGAGGGCATATGGTGCAGATGACCTTGAGTCTGTACTGATGAAGCTGTCCGAGGCTGCCGGGACTGCAGCGCAAGAGTGATGCAGGCATTGCCAAAGGCTGGCGAAACGGGAGAGTAAGGAGTGAAATGAATGAAGGTCCGTTGGAAAAATGTTATTATTGCCGCAGCTGTCATCGTATTTGCTGCCGCACTGTTTTTTACTGTCTATTCGCAGCTTACTAAAAAAAGTATTACGGATATATATATAGATGCAGAAAGCAAAAAATTCAATGAAACAGCCGGAAATATTGAAAGCTATTATACTGATTTTATAAATAAGCAAAAACCTTATTTGGAAAGCGCAAACAGCAGCCGGACTGAGTTCACTGTGGATATCGACGGCGGTGCGGAATCTTTCGGTCTCGACGAAACCATTTCTGAGATACTGGGAAAGACCAAGCTCATCGTTGAAACGAAAAGACAGCCGGAGAGGGATATCTCAGTTACTGAAGCAAATCTACTGCTGGAAAGAGCTCCTTTTATAAACGCTCAGCTTTTTTCTGACCGCGATACAATATGGGCAGCTATTCCGGACCTTATGCCCGACAGATATTTCAGTGTACAGCGAGATAAACTCGACGGTTTTTATGATAGGTTTTCCATTCCGGTTAAGCCACTGAAAATCATCAGCGGCAGTGAGATAGCCTCTAATATTTCCTTTGGTGCGGAAGCGTTCAGAGAATCTGCCCGAAAGCTCGGTGATATCTATGCCGGGTACCTGACAGACGAAACGGTTATCGACAATGGTTCGGTGACTGTACAAATCGACGGTCAACCGATTGAAGGCCGGGAAATACTGATTTTGCTGGATGAGGAGAAAGCAACGGTATTGCTGGAGGAGCTGTTGACAGCAATATCTGACGATGATGTATTACTGCAGTATACATATGGCAACTTTGCGAATATCTCAGAATTGCTGGATGATGCAGGAATATTCCGGCTGTTGGGATTTATGGATGAAACCGGGGCAATGACATTGAGCGATTATGAAAGGGAGATATTGAACAGGCTTAATGTCACCCGGGATATCGAAGGATTCAAGGACAGGCTTAAAATAAAAGCAGCCTCATACAGGCTGAAGGATGGATTGAAAATGAAGGTCGTTCTTGATAAGAATGGAGATATATTTTACAGGGAGACACATCTGGATTTTCTCGATGCTGCTGGAAGTGGTTCATTTGCAGCCGATATAGTAACGGGAAGCGGCAGCTCTTCCCCGGATGGCCCAAATCACAGACTCGCAAGTGTCACTGTTGCACAATATGGTGCAGGCGGCGCTGATGCTGTAGGCAGAATTACCGAGCTGTCTGTTGCTTCCTCCATAAAAAAGCCAAAAGGCTCTCAAGCTGAAGGAAATCTCGATATCATATATGCAGTCACGCCAGATGGAGGTGTTAGGTCTGAGACGAATATGGTGATTGATTTCTCCGGCCGGACTGATGATAAAACAATGAAGAGGACAAACAGCGTCAAATTACGAGCAGGCATAACCGGGGATACCGGCGAGGGCAGTATTAATGCAGATATAGAAAGTTCATCCTGGGAAAACAGGAAGCTGAATAAGTCCAACAGCAGCATGGAGATAAAGCTGGCTGCCGATCTGCCGTTCCTTGGCATCGAGAACTTCTCCGCTGCAATTGGTATAGCAGATGAAGGGACTTTCGCCATTGAAGACTTCTCGCTTCCGGAATTCGATCAGGAAGTGGTTACGGATTTATATACTGCTTCAGATGCAGAAATCAATAAGCTTGAGATGGAGATCATGGCATCCTTCGGAGCGTTTTACCTGAATAACAGGTACATCTTCGATGCATTGCTCGGTTGGGGTTAGGAGCATACCGTATGAGCTCGTTTACCGCACTGCTGAAAAACGATATACGCCTTTTTCTCAGGGACTGGAAAGCATGTGTTCTGATTCTTGCAGCACCGTTGATTTTCATATCCTTTTTTACCTATGCGCTCTCACCGCATCTTGATAAGAGCAGCTTCATAGAGCCGTTTCCAATAGCGCTGGTGGACAAGGAAAATACGACGCAGACAAGGATACTGATAAATCAGCTTGAGGAAGTAGGCATATTCAGTGAGATCAGCATGACGGATGAAGAAGACGCACTGCGGGATCTGGCTGACCAGGAGGTCGGAGGGGTGATCATCATCCCTGAAGATTTTACGAACAGTGTCGCAGTGGGGGAAAACAAGCCTGTTACTGTGATCGGAAACGGTGCAATGCCACTGCAGGCCTATATAGTGAAAAACACCATACAAAGCGCCGCCAATCTGGTATCAGCAGCGCAAAGCGCCATTAATACCATTTGGTATTATGATAACGAAGCCGGCCTTTCGGGAGATGAACTGGATGCCAGATTCAATGAGGCAGTTATGGAGTATATGATGCAGGCAATCGGCAGAACATCGATTTTTAGTTACGAGGAGTCCGGGTCCGTATACAGTGTGACACCTGCCGAGTATTTTACTGCCGCTTTGATAGTTGTTTTTATGATGTTTGCAGGTATGCCGGGCATGAAGATGCTGGTGACAGAGAGAAGCGGAGGTATTACCGCAAGGCTGGCAGCGGCGCCTGTCGGGATGTGGAAGGTTGTACTGTCAAAGCTGTTGGTATCTGTAATGCTCCTTATACTGCAGTTCGGCATTATAGTATTGCTTACGTCGAAAATTTTCAATAATTACTGGGGAGCTCCGATGAAGGATGTACTGCTGCTGTTTGGTGGGCTGATCCTTGCTGTCGGAACATGGTCCGTATTTACGGCATCGATATCACCGACTCCGGCATCAGCCGATATTATCGGCAATCTTGGCATATTGCTGATGGCAGTTATCGGAGGCAGTATATACCCGCTGACATCTATGCCTCAGATCATACGGGGAATAAGCATATTAACAATAAACAGGTGGGCAATGGATGGCTTCATGGTTCTGTTTTCGGGCAGCAGCACAGAGGATATCGGTAAATACGTTATGATACTGGCAGCGATGAGTATTGTCATGCTTTTGGCGTCTGTATCCATCATGAGGTTTGCAAGAAGGAGGTAAGCGTCATTAGACTTTTGTCAGCTGCTTTTTATAAATTGAAAATGATGCTCGCAGACAAGCTGTTTTTCGCAGCGATGATAATAATACCACTGCTGATAACTGTTGCGGCCGGATATGCACTCAGATATGAGAAGCTGAATACTGTGCCGGTCGCTGTCGCAGACGAAGATATGAGCGGCAGTTCATCTCTTATGATTGACAGGCTGGCAGCCAAGGATGGTATCAGTCTGATCATGGCAGACAGGGACAGAGCAGGAGAGATGCTTGAAAACAATGAGGTTGAGCAGGTCTACATAGTTAAGGAAGGCTTCGAGGAATCAATAGAGCAGGGAATAAACGAGGAACTGATAGAAATGTACAGTTCACCGTCTTCATATTCTGCCGACTTCACCAGAGAGGTCGTGGCAGGTGAAGCATTCAGGATCATAATGGCAAGCATGGCTGCCAATGATGTGACAGAGAAGTATGCTGAGTTGGGAATCGAGAAGGGAAGCGGCTTCAGGGAGGAAGTTGCAGCATATGCCGATGCCTTTTGGGAGCCGGAGCCTTTGATGACAGTTGATTATAAAGAGCTGAAGGGCAATGCCCCCGAATCTGTGGAACGTGTAACTATGCCGGCGTCCTCCGCATCCTCCGCAGGGTTGATCGTTGCGTTTATACTATTTTTCATGTTGTTTGGAAGCGGCTGGCTGGTCGAAGAGAGGACCAACGGCACGATCAGAAGGCTTGGAGCTGCGCACGGGGCTGTGGCTTTATCATTCGGAGGAAGCATTCTGGCACTGTTTGCCGCCGGTACACTGCAAATACTCATGTTCAGTATTGTACTGAAATTGTTTTTCGATATAGTGCTGTTCAATAGCGTATTGTCGTATGTGGTATTGCTGGCCTATTTATTGGCAGTGATTGCTGTCAGCATGTTATTCTCCTCCATATTCAAAACTCAGGCACAGCTTCAGGCGGGTGCTCCAGTCATAGCACTGCTTACAGGCTTTGCGGGAGGCTGCTTCTGGAATTTCGTCGAAATGCCCGAAAGGGTAAGGCTTTTGTCGCTGATGACGCCACAAGGATGGACTCTGAGAGCGATAAATGCACTGTTGCTTGATCCCGCAGACATTTCTGCAGCTCTGTTGCCGTTGATCGTATTAACTGCGTTGGCGTTGATTTTATTGCCTGCTAGTTATATCATTATAAATATGCAGCTTAAAAGAGTCTGAGGCAATGGGGTTCCTGTAAATCTGAGATTTGAGATACGATGATTTATGCGCAGAATGAATCCAGGACACCAGCTTAACCACGGACCAGCTTAAATCCAGGACACCAGCTTAAATCCAGGACACTGAAGCTCCTGTATAGTCTTAAGGGATACATAGCTGTTCTACAGTAGGGAGCAGTCCTGTACATGAGGAATGCTGAAGGCGGCAGCATCGTATGCCATCGGAACACAAGCATGTAATGCGTCGTCTTAATATACATAATGGTAAAGGCAGGAGCTAATACTAAAGAGATGCAGAGGAGTCAATATGAATGGACTGAAGACCAAATTAGCGGATATATTAGCTTTCCCGGTCAAAAGCTATGAAAGGCTGACTGACAGGAGAGCATCGTTGATTGCAGGGATCATACTCGTGGGGGCAGTCGATTTTCTGCTGCCGGATATAATGTTTGTCATAAAAGAATTATTTGCTGGCAAATCGACAGCAGATATTGCCTATAATGCAGGCATGTCAATCGTTGTTCTGTTGCTGCTGGGCTTTATAGATGTGATATTCATCAGCGTACCGCTTTTTGATTTGTTCAGATATCTGAAAAGAAAGGAGCTGCTGCTCGCAAAGCAAACAGGAATGGGTGGAGAAGCAAATGCTCCCGATTTAAAGCCTTCTGCCATTAAAGTGATGAAGATATATATCATGTCGCATTTCATAATAATCCCGGTATCAACTGCATTTTACTATGCACTTTCGCGTAATATCACAGAAAACAGTTCATTACTGTTGCAGAATGTAGTAATGATATTTTTCATGGTCATTATCGTATGGGCTGCTGTGATTGTTGCAAGAGGGATCAATACACTCTTCCGATTCAATCCTCTTTTCAGAAGGCTTACGTTCATAATCGTGTTTACATGGAACTTCCTTTTTGGGATGGTCTTTGATGTAATGATCATGAACTGGTTGATGCAATTATTCAGGTAAGCTGGGGAATGACACTTATTCGGAAAAGCTTTGGAATCACGCTTATACAATAACCTCGTGGAAGGAGCTTATTCAGATAACCTCGGGAATGGCTCTGAACTGTAATAGTAACAGACTAACAATACTCTAAAGGGTGGTACATACAATGATGATAAAAAGAATAGTAATTGGAACAGCATTAATACTCTGCTTGTGTCTGCTTCCATCTTGTACTCAGGCAGATCCGGCAGCCGATGATACAGATATACCGCAAAGCAATAAAATTAATGCACCTGACGATGATAGTATTTCACCGGATGATAATGATACCGCAACTGATGATGACGGTTCTGTACCGGACGATAATGATACCGCAACCGATGATGACGGTTCTGTACCGGACGATGAGGATACTTTGCACAAGCCCGACAAAAATTCCGACAGGGCCGACAATGATGAGACTGCTTCTGTTGATCATGAAGATTTGCAGGCGGTTGGATCTGATACAGATGAAACAGGTGCTGATTCATCAACCAATGCAGTGGATGAAATAAGAAATGTACTAAAAAATACTGATACGCCTGTTGTAAACGATGAGTTAATCAAGCTGTTTTTCGATTATCAAAATGAAAGTCATGAATATAAAGGCCCTCATCACAGATATGAGCTGCGTCTGCTTCCGCAGTTCGGCGCAGGAGCAGGGAAAGCTTTTGACTGGGATGGGCTGACTGTGTTTGTTTACCATATGGCAAACCACTTTGAACATGATGATGAGGGGAATTACTTTTTCCCGGAGGAAGTGTTTGACAGAACTGCCGACCGACTGCTTCCGGACCTGGAGTATAATCATAAAAGCAGCGGCTTTTTTGATTATGCACAGGGAATATATATGTCGACCGGCTGGGATATGCTTGGTGGTGTCTACTACAGGCTGAAAGATATTTCTAGGGATGGTGATGGTGTTTACACTGTATCCTTTGATGGATTTTCATTTCACGAGCTAGATACTTTTGAAGCGTCATATAACGAGGTAAGTGAAAATATGAAAGCTGTTTTCGATTATACGGGCGACCGAAAAACAGATGCAAAAGTGGCTGAAATATTGTTGGAAATATTTCAGGAAGATAATTATGATGAAATACTTCATGTGAATGAGAATGTGGAGATTACATTCAGGCTCTCATCCGATCCGGAGTTTGCATTTGAGTATTTGTCGTGCGATCGCGAATATATTGAATGATGAGTATAACCGCATGTGTTGCCGTAGTATTACTGTTGTCAAGAGACTGAAAATGGGCTATAATACTATAGTCAGTATGTTTCATATCGTTATATGTCCCGGTGGCCTAATGGATAAGGTAATGGATTCCGGTTCCATTGATGCGGGTTCGATTCCTGTCCGGGACGCCAGATGAGGATGCGGGTCTTGGTTGTGTATTTCCAAGGTCCGCTTTTGCTTATAACGAGGCAGCCAAGATAATAAAGCTTTTTTCTGTGGATAGTTATTCAGCCGCTGATGATGAAGGATGAAAAAGTAACAGGGGAAGATCATATGAGAATTGGCAGTATAATACCGGACAACAATATATTCCTTGCTCCGATGGCGGGTGTCACCGATCTGCCCTTCAGAGTTCTTTGTAAAGAGCAGGGGTGTGGGTTCACATATACTGAGATGATCAGCGCTAAGGGTATGTATTACAAGGACGAAAAAAGCTGGAAGTTGGCTGAACTCAGCGAATTCGAGCTGCCTTCAGCCATACAGATATTTGGTTCTGAGCCGGACATACTGGCATATGCAGCAGAAAAGCTGAACGATTATGATGCGGCTGCCATTGATATTAACATGGGCTGTCCAACGCCCAAGATCACGAAGAACGGGGAGGGCAGTGCGCTCATGCTCAAGCCAAAGCTTGCCGCTGAGCTGATAAAGGCTGTCGTTTCAGTCTCAAAGAAGCCTGTTACGGTGAAAATGCGTAAGGGCTGGGACGATGAGAATGTAAATGCTGTCGAATTTGCGTCGATCGCAGAAAAAAGTGGTGCATCTGCTATTTCAGTGCATGGCAGGACACGGGAACAGTTTTATAGTGGGAAGGCTGATTGGGATATCATACGCAGTGTTAAAAGAGCTGTTTCCATACCTGTTATCGGAAACGGTGATATACGCTCTCCTGAGGATGCGGTGGATATGCTCGAGTATACGGGCTGTGACGCAGTAATGGTGGGAAGAGGTGCGCAGGGAAACCCCTGGTTGTTTAAAATGATAAACCACTATATTAAAACGGGGCAGGTCCTTCCTGAGCCTGATATTGAAGAAAAAAAGGCGATGATGCTGCGCCACCTTGGTATGCTTGTTGAGCTCAAGGGGGAGTACACTGGTGTACGTGAGATGCGAAAGCATGTCTCCTGGTATACTAAGGGCTGCAGAAACTCAAGCCGTTTCAAGGACCAGATTTTCAGAGCGGTATCGCAGGATGAGATGGCAGGACTGATCAGCACGTTTGGTTTGGACTGCCTTTTGGAAGACTAGCAGGAATCCTCCGCATTTTGATCGGGACATGAAAGCCAGGTTTCTGTAAGAAGCTTTACGCTTCGGCAGAAATTTGGTATAGGACGTTTTGGTAGGTGCGCACGACTTTAATGTACAAAATTTTGGCATAGGACATTCCAGCCGACATAATTGAGATAACAATAAAGTGATATTGCAGTTTTGCAATACACACCGCCTTTGGTGGACAAAAATTTGAGTATGGGACTATTTAGTCAACATAAATCGAAGATTTCCTAAATTATTGTATAAAAAACGTACTGTTTTTTGAAAATTCCGTCCCATACTTCATTTTTTGTCCAGAATAAGCCGCAATTGAAGTTTGCATATTCATTTGCATACTTTCTTTACAATACACTCGTTTTGATTTAGAATATTAGCAGAATATATGTTCGGGAGGAAGCTATGAATCTGGAGCAAATGCTGCAGCGTTTTAAGTCATCTGAGCAGATGATGAAGAATATCACATCATGGGTGGAACTGCCCGCAAGAGAGGCGGTGTACGCAGATTTTCCGGAGTTCATCGATAGGCGCATAAGAAATGCGCTTGAAAGAAGAGGGGTCAGGAAACTGTATTCACATCAGGCAAGCGCAATACAGTCGGTACATGATGGAGACAGTATAGTGGTCGTTACGCCAACAGCTTCAGGTAAAACCATGTGCTATAATGTGCCGGTGATGGATGCGATCCTAAAGGATGAAGCCTCAAGAGCGTTGTTTCTTTTCCCGACAAAGGCGCTGTCCCAGGATCAGACTTCGGAGCTACATGAACTGATCACAGAGGCCGGAGTAGATGTCAAGACATTCACCTACGACGGCGATACGCCCCAGTCAGCCAGAAGAGCCATCAGGCAGGCGGGACATATAGTGGTTACGAACCCGGACATGCTCCATAGCGGGATACTCCCTCACCATACGAAATGGACAAAGCTTTTTGAAAACCTAAAATTCATCGTTATAGATGAAGTTCACCATTATAGGGGCGTATTTGGCAGCCATCTATCCAATGTTGTCAGAAGGCTCAGGAGGATATGTGATTTCTACGGCTCAAAGCCTCAGTTCATATGCTGTTCTGCCACTATAGCCAATCCGGCGGAGCTGGCATCGAGGATCATCGGTGAAGACGTGAAGCTTATAGATAACAATGGTGCGCCTGCGTCCGGAAAGCATATCATCTTTTACAACCCTCCGGTAGTGAACAAGGAACTGGGTATCAGGAAGAGCAGTATGCTGGAAGCGGAGCGTATAGCCGAGTCGCTGATACGCAATGGGATCCAGACAATATTATTTACCAGAAGCAGACTCAATGTGGAAGTGCTGGTCACGTATCTTAAGGCTATCTATCATGGCAGCAAGGAAGGCGAAAAGAGGGTCCGCGGTTACAGAGGAGGATACCTGCCCAATCTTCGGCGGGAAATAGAGAAAGGTCTCCGTGACGGAAGCATAACCGGAGTAGTATCGACAAATGCGCTGGAACTGGGTATAGATATAGGAGCGCTGGAAGCATGCATCATCTGCGGCTACCCCGGAACGATAGCGAGCACATGGCAGCAGGCCGGACGTGCAGGGCGCAGGAGTGGTGTGTCTGCAGCGATCATTGTTGCAAGCAGCAGTCCTCTTGATCAGTATATCATCAATAACCCGGACTACTTTTTTGGGAAAAATCCTGAGAACGGGCTGATAAACCCGGATAATCTGGTCATACTTTACAACCATATGAAGTGTGCAGCATTCGAGCTGCCTTTTGAGGACAGTGAAAAATTCGGTGTCGAAACTACATCAGAGGTCCTTCAGTTCATGGAGGAGGCCAGGCTCGTAAGACACGTCGGTAACCGATGGCACTGGATGTCAGATGTGTTCCCTGCCGACGAGATAAGTTTGAGAAGCGCATCGAACGAGAACTTTATCATAATCGATATAACTGAGCCCAAGCCTGTAGTTATTGGTGAAACAGACAGATTCAGTGCACCGATGCTGCTCCATGAGGAAGCGATATATATGCATGAGGGAGTTCAGTATCAGGTGGAAAAGCTTGATTTTGACGATAAAAAGGCCTATGTCCGTAAAGTCAATGTGGATTACTATACAGATGCTAATCTCGCTGTCGATCTTAAGGTGATAGACGTATTTCGTGAAGATAAGGGGAAAAAAGTACATAGGAGCAGCGGGGAGGTTTCGGTAAGCTCGCTGGTCACCATGTTTAAAAAAATAAAGCTCCATACACACGAAAACATAGGCTCCGGCCCAGTCGATCTTCCCGAGCTCGAAATGCATACCACATCCTACTGGGTCAGCCTGCCTGAAATCATGCCTGACATGACACAGACAGACCTGCAGAACGGCTTGCTGGGACTTTCCAATGTTCTGGCCAATGCAGCGCCAATCTACCTGATGTGCGATCCCGGCGATATTCGTGTCGTTCATCAGGTCAGAGCCACATTCACCCAAAGACCTACGGTCTATATATACGACAGCTATCCGGGAGGAGTCGGTTTCAGCGATAAGCTGTATGAACTGCATAATGAACTTTTCGAAACCGCGGCGTCGATGGTAGAGAACTGCGGCTGCGAAGCAGGCTGTCCATCATGCGTCGGGCCATTGAATGAGTTCACCGGTATTGGTGATCCGAAGGAGATAACACTAAAAATGATTCAGGTGATCAGGCAGGAGGCATAACCTCTAAAGCGTTACTGTTAAAAACGCTAATACGTCTTTTCAAACCCCTCCGTTGAAACACTGCTATATCACAATACATCCTTTGGATGTTTTGTGACTCGGTAAGAAAATTTTCTACAAATGAAAAATTTTCTTTGAAGCGAAGTGTTATAATGTATATGAGAACTATACAGGAGCACCAGTCACATGGATATCAGAAGTAAACTCGGCTTATACCGTGAAGCTCTGGACAAATCAACACAGCCATCGAAAAAAGGCAGCGGGGAAGATATAGATGCTTTGATCCCTGGTATTGTTCGGACGAATGACTATGGACAATGCTATGTCATTGAAAGCAGATATTCTCCTGAGCATATACATGGCGGGTGTAAGATAGGCGCAGCGTCGAACATAAGCACAGAAATAATCACTGCTCTTGGCGGATCAAGCTGCGGAGGATTGCAGGCTGACAGACTGCTTTATCTTGATACTGAGACCACAGGTCTGTCGGGAGGGACAGGGACAGTTGCGTTCCTTGTAGGGACAGGCTTGTTTGAGAATGGAAGCTACATTATCAGACAGTATTTCATGAGGGATTACGATGAAGAAGCTGCAATGCTTGCGGAACTGAAGGAGCTGTTTTCAGGATGCCAGGGTTTTGTCACCTTCAATGGGAAATCCTTCGACATCAATTTGTTGCATAGTCGGTTCATTTCTAACAGATTAAGGACGGCAATTTCCGAATTGCCCAATGTTGACCTGCTTTACCCCGCCCGGAAGGTATGGGGAATGAAGCTGGAAAGCTGCAGGCTGTCATCCTTGGAAGAAAACATTCTGGGGCAGGGAAGAAGTGACGATATACCGGGATCGTTGATACCATCTGTCTATTTCAATTATCTGGACGACAGAGATGCCTCGGAAATAAAGAGGGTCATACGCCACAATGAATTGGATATATTATCGATGGTATCGCTGCTTTATAGGCTTTCAGTTATGCTGCGAAATCCATTGTCCGAATCTGACGGCGGTCCCGAACTGCTCGGTATCGGCAGGATATTTGAGGCCAATGGCAAAATGGAAGATATGGTGGAGTGCCTCGAGGCGTGTACCGACTCAGGACGCTTCGATATAAAGCTGCAGGCCGTCAAACGGCTCACTGGCGTTTATAAGAGGGCAGGGCGTTACGACCGGGCGTTGGAGCACTGGCAATCGGTCGAATCCGAAGGTTCCTGTTTTGATCTGTTCCACCTAGTAGAGATGGCAAAATATTATGAGCATAAGGCAAAAGATCCGGTAATGGCGATGCAGGCAGTGGAAAAGGCATTCGCAGTATGCCGGCGTGCAGGTCTAACAGCAGGAAAGCAGATCGACGAATTGATAAGACGCAGGGACAGGCTTAGAAGAAAGACTATGTAGAGAAGAGTCACGAGAGATTTACTTAGAAACGAAGCGTTATAAGTCACGCTTCTCATTGTGCCATAATTTCTATGAACTTTTCCGCCAGTGCGGGGTCGAACTGTTCGCCGGAGCATCTCTTGATTTCGTCAATTGCTTCCTCGACGCTTATGCCTTTGTGATAAGGCCTGTCATTCGTCATCGCATCGAATGCGTCGATTATTCCCAGGATCCTGCATTCCATCGGTATCTCTTCACCCTTGAGCCCACTGGGGTAGCCTTTGCCGTTCCAATATTCGTGGTGGTGCAATATGAAGGGTGCGACTGAAACCAGCTCTTTTGAGCGGTTTGCAATATTGTAGCCCACCTTGACATGAGTCTTCATTTTTTCATATTCCTTATTGGTTAGTTTGCCAGACTTGTTGAGTATCTCATCGGGCATACCCAGCTTTCCTATATCATGTACCTTTGAAAGCAGCACAAGGTTTCTTTTCTCGTTTTCGTGCAGGCCCAGTGCATCTGCCATCTGCTGGCAAAGCTGCGATATCCTCTCCACATGGCCCTGCGAAACAAAGTCCTTCTCTGACAGGGCAGTCAGCAGCATATCTATAACTCTGCTTTTTTCGCTGCTGGACTGATTGATTTTATATCTGTACATATCATCGTCAGCTTTTCTGTAAATGCTGTATATGTCCTCCTCGGGTTCGTCACATGAGGTGGCCGTACCTACCGACATACTTATCTGGATCGTAGGATTACTGCTGTTTACCGAGTCTATGATCTTCACTATCTGCTCTGATTTTTCCTGTACAGCAGCCTGGTCTGTGTTTGGCAGCAGGATGCAGAACTCATCCCCCCCAACCCTGGATATGACTCCATGTGTTCTGAAAACGGATCTTATGATACCTGCAGCCCTTTTAAGCAGATCATCTCCCGCATTGTGACCGAAGGTGTCATTGGTGATTTTCAGCCCGTCTATGTCTATCGCAACGATACTTAAGGGCTTGAGACTGTTCAGATTTGTATTCATGCGGGACATCACTTCTTCAAAGTATGTCCTGTTAAAGAACCCTGTCATACTGTCAGTGTATGCCTGACGCCTGATCGTTTCCTCAGCTTCCTTCATTGCAGTCACGTCAGAGAATATGATGCTGATATAGTCTTTTTTAGGGTAGAATACCGAAAGCTTATACCATCTGCCTGCAAGCTCCACTGCATCCTCTGCAGATTTTTTCTCACCGGTGGCTGCAATCTCTTCAAATATGCCGGTATAATCATAATCTAGCTCGCCTATTTCCGGGAACAGCAACAGCAGATCCGAACCTATCAGCTCTTGCCGCATTAGTCCGACCTTTTGTGCAAATGCGTCGTTAACCTCAACAATGGTGCAGTTTTTGAGGTGCCCTTCGTCATCATACTCCAGCCGGTTTAATGTAAAGCCGTCCGCCATATTGGAGAAGAGAGATTTGTAATTGGTTTCATATTCCTTTGAATGCAGCTCAGCCTTTTTATATACCCGCCTCAAATCAATTCCGGCATTTATCATTAGCGATGAGAGGAAGATCAGCATCCCGATATTGGAATAACTATATGTCCTGACCGATGTATCATAAAACAACCGGAACGTATCTAGCAGACCGGATATTCCAAGTATCATTACTCCTATGATAAATATGAGTATGCCTTTTTTTCTTTCCAGTGCAGCTTTGACCATAGCGGATGCTGTGGTCAGGAATGATATAACCAGCAGAACGTGGAACACTCTGACAAAATATAAAATCGAGAACAAACCGGCAATATCCGATGCAAATGCAACGACTGCAAGAGCGGTGTGCAATACCGCCTGTACTATTATCAGCCTGCTCAGCGGTGACTTTTTTGTCATGAAGGTATGGTACATATATATCAACAGCCATACCGGTGTCAGGAATATAAAGAAATTTGCCGAATAAGTGGGAGTGACCGGTACATGGAAAAATAGCTGGAATATACTGCATTCAGAGAGAAACCACCCGCCCAGGAACACTGAACACAGTCCCAGGTATTTATCGCTGTTGGGCTTATATGAGGATATCAGCTGGAAGATCAGGATGGATAGACCTATGAATATAAACAAACAGCCTGATATCATGCCTGACATATTCATACGGAATATATCCATATAATGAGCACTTTTGTTCCCGACAGCTGCTTGGCTGAGATAGCCGGCTAAATGTGGCACAGGTGTACTCATTCGCAGGTAAATCATCTTACCGCTGTATTCGCCGGGCAATTGTACAAAATGCCAAGCACTGCCCGGCGTCTTTGCACCTTCTGAGCTGTCGTGGCTGCCATAGGAATAAATCAACTGATTTTCCAAATACATTTCCACGGTATTCTGAGGAGTTCTGAACCTGAATGCGGCTTGATCGATGATTTCATGCGGGAGCCTTGCTTTTATCCACATTGAACGGTATCCGGTGCTATTGTGCGGCCTTCCCGGAAAATTGAAATCTGTCCAGCCATTATTCTCACTATTATTGAGCCATATAAAACGGCCTTCACTATCGAGGGGTGAGTCCCCCCAACAGTACTGCCATTCGCTCAGTTCAATTGTTTTTTCTGACCTGCAGGCCGGTATGTTGTTTTTATGCACTGAATCCATACCGGATACATATATCCATCCTGTAAAAAGAATCAACAACGCTACAATGGATATGACCGTATACAGGACGATTCTTTTGAAGAGATGCATTTTACCTCCGGGTATACGTTTGTCCATATTTTACTTAATAATACCATATTTTATGAAGAAATAAAGCATATAAAAAAAATACAATAATAAAAATTAAAATGGGCGGGTGAGATTGTGAGGAGATCATTTGCGAGCGGAGCTGTCATACTGATGGCGGCTGGCCTGGCAGCAAGGCTGCTTGGATTTGTATACAGGATATATTTGTCGAATCTTGTGGGAGCCGAAGGAATGGGACTATATGAACTTGTCGTACCTATTTATACGGCAGTCGTACTGACCATTACCTCAGGCATCACCATAGCCGTATCAAAAATGGTCGCAGAGCAGAATGCGCGGATGGACCGGGTCAACCCGGGGAAGGTGACAGTATGTGCTATTGGTATGGCAGCGGCAGCAGGGGTGATGGTGTCTCTGGTCATATCATTGAATGTAGATATGCTGAGCTTAAAAATGCTGGGAGACGAAAGAACACGTGATGCGCTGCTGGTACTGGTGCCATGTCTGCCTGCAGTTGTAGCCGCAGCTGCACTGAAAGGGTATTTTTATGGGATGCAGAATGTCGTACCGACAGCCTTTTCGCAGACTGCCGAGCAAGCAGTTAAATTTGTGATACTGCTGATTGCAGCTGATGCCATAATTGTGAAAGGCCCTGGGTATGCCAGTGCTGTTGCAATATTTGCAGCTGCTGTAGGCGAAATAATAAATATGCTTATTCTTCTTGTCATTTTCTCGATGAGAAGTAAGGGAAAGCAGAATAAAAAATACTTAGTAAAGGCTAAACGAAAGATAAGGCTTATCAGAGAGCTGCTGGGAGCGGCTGTTCCCGTGTCAGCCAACAGACTAGTCATATCAGCGCTGGCTGCAGCAGAGTATATATTGATACCAGCTATGCTTACAGCCGGCGGCCTGGATGAAAAAAGCAGCATGGAGGTATTCGGAAGGCTTACCGGAATGGCACTTCCATTGATCATGTTTCCGTCCATCGTCACCAATTCCATCGCCACGACGCTGGTGCCTGCTCTGTCTGAATCTGCCGCACTTAATAGATATAAAACTCTGAATTATCAGATATCCAAATCAATACAGATCACATTCATACTTGGCATGGTTTTTTCATCCCTGTTCATCTGCTTTTCTGATGAGATAGGATCTCTTATATACCGTCGCGAGAAAATAGGGGATTTGTTATTTATGCTTTCCTTCAGCTGTGTCTTTATATATCTGCAGCAAACACTCACCGGGGTTCTGAACGGACTTGGCCGGCAGGGGGTTTTGCTTAGAAACACAGTGATAGGATCAGTCCTTAGGATAGCAGTCGTCTGTATCCTCATGCCGGTATTCGGTATAAAGATCTATATTGTAGGCATGACTGCCAGCCTTGTATTGACTGAATGCCTGAACCTAATAACAATAAACAGGATAACAGGGCTTATTTTTGATTTGCGGGGATGGCTGTTCAAACCAGGCCTTGTTTGTGTTATTATCATCATTACAGGGAGATATGTATATCATTTCTTTGAGTTATTCCATTTTACCATTACTATGACAACGATGCTTGCGCTGGCCGCAAATGTTGTGATCGCCTTTATCCTGATGATATTCACAGGAGTATTGAAGATAGAAGAGATTCTGAGTATGTCCGGTATAACGAGGCGATAGATATCACCCCGAAAATTTTTCTTTGACCGATGCGTTATAAGCAGCATTGTCAAAAATTTCGAAAAATGAAGTACTGATGAGATTCGAGGAGATAACCGATAATAGAAGGCCTAATTCCATATTAAAGGTCAAAGATAGTCAAAATCAAGTTTTGATTATTGGACACGAATGTTATAAAATTTAATCAAGGTCAAAGATAGTCAAAGACAGTAATATATAATCAAAGGCAGTATGAGGCAGCTAAAGCCATTCTGGACAGTGAAGTTCAAAAGCGATCGCCGCTACTGCCAAATGCATATTATGTATATTAGGCTATCTGTGATATCAATCTTAAAAATATATTCGGAGGTGTTTTATATGTTTGGTTTAGTACCGTTTAACAGAAAAAATGGCATGTCAGTAAGAGACGACATTTTTGATCTGGACAATATTTTTAACAGCTTTTTCAATGATTCATTTACTGGCTTTTTCACGGCAGCAAATCCGATCAAAGCGGATATCAGGGAAACAGACAAGGAGTACATTATCGAGGCGGATATGCCTGGTGTGAAAAAGGAGGATATCAAGCTTGAGCTGAGGGATGGAGTACTTACGATCGGTGTGGAGCATAATGAGCAGGTGGATGAGAAGAGAGAAAACTATATCCGCAAGGAGAGAAAGTACGGCTCTTACTGCAGAAGCTTCCAGGTTGATGGAGTCAGGCAGGAGAATGTGACAGCAAATTACAATGATGGAGTGCTTACCGTAAATCTGCCGAAGTCTGAGGAAGCAAAGCCCAAGACCCACAGGATAGATATCAACTGATGCAGCACATACACTTACTCAGGAATCAACACATGATATCAGGAATCAGTATGTGAACGAAACAAAATAAGCTGCACGGCCAACACTCGACAGGGCTGTTATTCCATGATTGGATACAGGCCTTGTAACTCAAATTCCCCTTGTTATGCCGGTATATTAGTATTAATATGCCGGCTTTTTAGTATGACGGGCATGCCGTCAATCTGTGGTGAAAGTCCACAAGGGGCGTAGTTGCCGACGAACCCCAAAGCGACTTGCAAGTTTCGCATCGTGAGATGTGGGAGAGAAGAAGCAATAGCGA
>JAEZYU010000052.1 GCA_023418915.1 Bacillota bacterium | reverse complement strand
ACCACTATCAGGCGGTTGCCAAAACGACAGGACTCCGTAAAATCTCAAAAGAAATCCTCGCAAAGCGAGGGCTCATTAGTTGTGTGGACTACTATTTGAATTGAACCGCCTGGTGCCGAACGGCATGTCAGGTGGTGTGAGAGGGGGAAGAAATTTCCCCCTACTCGATTTTGTGCACTGTGATCGGCAGGACTGTCCCTTGCCATCCCCCCTGCTTCGCATGAAGCAAGAGAACCGTCCCCCTGCTTGGTCCTCCCCCTGCTTGCCCCTGCTTCGCATGAAGCAAGAGAACCGTCCCCCTGCTTGCGAAGCAGGAGAACCGTCCCCCTGCTTCGCAGGACTGTCCCCACAACAATTTTTTTAATAGAACCGTTTAATTTTGTTTATACTGGGAATGAAGTATAGTGGTAGAAAATTTTAATTAGTTTAACTAAATATTGTAATATTAAGATTTTTAAATTTATTTTCGTTAATTAGTTGACAATAGGTCATGTATTTGCGAAAATATTATTGAAATTTTTAAACACACGGGAGATGGCGATGTTGACAAAAATAGTAATAATTGGAGCTGGATATGCAGGCGTTTTGACAGCCAAAAAGCTGGAGAAGAAATTTGGAAAAAGTAAAGATGTAGCCATAACAATTATTGACAAAAACCCTTTTCATACGATGCTTACCGAGCTTCATGAAGTAGCAGCCGGCCGTGTTGAAGAGGATAGTATCAAGATGAACCTGCAAAAGATTTTTGCAGGCAGAAAAGTCGATGTCAAGATTGATACTGTGGCATCGGTCGACTTTGATCAAAAAGCAGTGATCGGATCGAATCAACGCTATTCATACGATTATCTTGTGCTGTGCGCGGGCTCAAAGCCGACATACTTCGGTGTGGAAGGTGCCAAGGAAAATGCTTTCAAGCTTTGGAGCTATGAGGATGCCGTTATCCTGAAGGATCACATCCGCAATACATTCAGGAAAGCTTCAAAGGAGACAAATATTGAAGAAAAGAAAAGACTTCTATCGTTTCACGTTGTCGGTGCAGGCTTCACAGGTGTCGAAATGGCAGGAGAACTGGCAGAATATGTTCCGATACTTTGTGATGAATATGAGATTGAAAGGGAGCTTGTCACCATAGCAGATATCGACGTGCTGCCGCGTACCGTGCCAGTGCTTCCGGAGAAGCTTTCGGCAAAGGTTGAAAGACGCCTTGAGAAGATGGGCGTAAGGGTAATGCTCAATACAAGTGTCGTGGCCATCGGCAGCGATTTTATTGAATATAGCAAGGGAGACAAGGTCACTCGTGAAAATTCCGGCACAGTAATATGGGCCGCAGGCATAGAAGCGGCAGACATAACTTCAAAGGCCGCACAGGAGCTTAAATCTGAGTGCAGAGGCCGCATCAGACTGGATAAATATTTGCGTTCGCTCGACGATGATCAGGTATATGTAGCTGGAGATAATATGCTTTATACACCCGAGGGTGAGGAGCAGCCGGTGCCACAGGTGGTTGAAAACTGTGAGCAGAGTGCTGACACAGTAGCGAACAACATTGCCTGCGCTATTACAGGCAAGGGCGAGATGGAAGAGTACAAGCCCAAGTTCCATGGGATAATGGTGAGTATCGGAGGCCGATACGGTGTTGCTCATGTAGGTCTACCCAACATGATGTTTAGCCTTCCGTCATTCCTGGCAATGCTCTCAAAGCATTTCATTAACATAATATATTTTATACAGGTGCTGGGTTGGAACAAGATATTCAGCTACCTGAGGCATGAGTTCTTTACGGTAAGGAATCGCAGGAGCTTTGTCGGAGGGCATCTTTCCAACAGAACACCAAGCTTTCTGCTGATGCCGCTGAGAGTATGGCTCGGTGCAGTGTGGGTGTTTGAAGGTATCAAGAAGATTCTTGAAGGATGGTTTGTATCACCCAAGCTAAATGGCTTTTTCAAAGGCGCGAACCAATGGTACGACAGTATATTGAACGGCGGAGCAGGTGCATCGGACGGAACCAGCGGTGCAACAGCTGCTGCGGCAGCAGATGCGACCAGTGCGGCCACCGGTGCTGTGCAAAGTGCGGCAGCCGGTGCGGTTGAAGCGGTGAGTGCAGCAACCGGTGCTGCTTCAGGTGCAGCTGATGCGGTGAGTTCGGCAACGGCAGCAGCCGAGGGTGCGGCGGAGGCCGTACAATCAGTAGGCGCAGCGATTTTGAATTTTGACTTTTTAGGCTTGTTCAGAGCGATATTTGTTAGCGGGAAGGACCCGATGCATTCGACTATAAGCGATTATGCCTTCAAGCTTGATGTCCCGCTTGTGAACTGGTTCATTGACAGTCTGATACTTCCGAATGAATCGGTACAGATGTTTATGCAGATATTTATAGTGGCGGCAGAAATACTGATTGGTCTTGCACTTATAGCAGGCTTGTTCACTACACCGGCTTCAGCGGCATCTCTGATACTCCAGGCGATGTTCGTGACAACGACCGGACTTTATCTGTCGACGTTCTGGATGGTCTTTGCCGGTATAGCGCTATTGATTGCAGCAGGAAGAACATTAGGGCTTGACTATTATGCGATGCCTGTTCTGAAGAGAAAGTGGAAGAATGTGAGATGGGCTAGAAAGTGGTATCTATATCATGACTGATGTCATCGCAACAAATGAAATAGCAGCTGACGGCGGAATACCGGACGATAAAAAATATATAGATCTGAAAAGCGCTCTTTTGCTTGCACAGGAAGAGGTAGACAGAGCGCTTTTATCCTCTCCTGCAGTGGTCAGGGCATATACGAAGCATCTTGGCGCAACGAAGGGCAAGTTCATTCGCGCCGTTTCACTTCTGACCTGTGCTTTGAACAGGGACGGCCTGGTGGATGTCAATGCCGCAAAGCTGGCGGCTGCTATAGAGATACTGCACCTTGCCACATTGGTTCATGATGACGTCATAGATGATGCGGATATCAGGAGAGGAACACCGACACTGCAGAAGAAGTATGGTAAAAGAACTGCGGTTATATGCGGTGACTACCTTTTGAGTTCTGCGCTGCGTCTTGCGGCATCAACTCAAAACAAGAGGGATTATCTTGAGCTGGATATGCCGGATTATGTCGGAAGGGTTTGCACAGGCGAACTGAGCCAGCATATAAATAACGGAAATTACAACCTCTCAACCTATCAGTACCTGAAGATCATATCCGGAAAAACAGCGGCATTGTTCGAGGCCTCTTTTTTTGCGGGAGCGCTCCTTTCCGGATGCGAACGTGATCAAATGAAGCTGTATAAGAAGATGGGCCGCTGTCTTGGAATGATTTTTCAGCTGATAGATGACTGCATGGATTTCGAGGCTGCTGAAAGTGTTGCTCAAAAGCCGGTGCAGTCCGATTTTGAGAAGGATGTCGTGACATTGCCTATGATAAAAGCATTTCAGAGGGATGAAGGGCTCAGGGACAGAGCGGCTAAGCACGAGTTGACCAGGGGTGAGCTGAATCAGGCTGTGATCAGGACTGAGGGACTGAGCTTTACGAGGCTGGTTGCAAAAAAATATTATTATAAATATATATCATTATTGGATAGACTTTGTATAGCGGAGGATAAAAAGAAAAGCCTGACTGATATATTAAACAAGGCATTCAGAGTATTTTAGTCAATGCATTCTGATTGGCCGGGTCCATAGATAAACGCAGATTTATGAGGGTTGTATGCTGAAACGATTTTTTGGCTATATCGAAATCAAAACTAAAATTACCAGCACATTTGCATTTTTACTGACAATAGCTTTTATTTTGTACAATGATCAGAAAATTGACTGGATGAAGACTGTTGTTTTCTTCTGTTCGATGTTTGTATTCGACCTTACGACTACTGCCATTAATAACTATATTGACACAAAGACCAATGAACAGGTGCTGCAGTTCAAAAGAAGGACAGCGCTGATCATATTATTTGTACTGTTTGGCATCAGCACTGCGCTGGGTCTTTATCTTGTATATCTGACTGATATTGTCGTTCTCTTGCTTGGAGGCGTGTGTTTTCTGGCAGGTGTGCTCTATACCTACGGTCCGGTCCCGATTTCAAGGCAGCCGCTTGGAGAGTTGCTGTCCGGAGTGTTTTATGGGTTGTTCATCCCATTCCTGCTGCTTTATATAAATTTGCCCGAGGGGACATTTCTCACGCTTACACTTAGCTGGGAAAGGATAAGTCTGGAGCTTCTGGTGATGCCGCTTGTGTCAGTGCTGCTTCTGTCAGTGCCACCAGTCTGCACGACAGCGAATATTATGCTGGCCAACAATATATGTGATCTGGAGAAGGATATTGCTGTCAAAAGATATACTCTGCCTTATTATTTGGGCAGAAAAGCGCTGTATTTGTTTGCAGCCATTTACTATGCGGTTTACATTGCTATCATTGCTATGGTAATATTAGGGATTCTATCTCCTATCTGCCTGATTTCACTGATTACTGTTATATTTGTTCAGCGCAACATCAGTATCTTCATGAAGCGTCAGGACAAGGCCACCACATTCATCACATCTATTAAAAACTACATTATAGTAATGGGGTCACTGACATTGTTGGTTTTTATCAGCGCAGCTATCAATATGTAAATGCAAATTGTTTATATATTCCTGCCGGGGGTATATATGTATCAAAGTAAGTGAGTATGTGATAGAACCTAAAAAGTATTATTGAAGGTACTATAGAAATCGCAATAAAAAGTACTATTGAAAGCACTATTGAAATCACATATGTTCTGCGTGATGTTAGCAGGTTTTTGAATGCGGCAGGCAGATGATAAAAATTTAACAGGAAAGGTTTTCTATTATTTCATCAGGTCAGGTTAATTAGAAGAGCAGTACGCTAACCGGTGATAATTAAAAGGAACAGCGTGTTGCGAGCTTCGGATAAGGCATGGGATTTCTCAATGAAGTTTTTCAGGAAAACCGATATTTTCATAATTGCGGGGATCATGGCAGCAGCGCTTGTGATTTGGCTGATATACAGCAATTTGGTAAGGGACAGGGCAGTTAAGGCTGAAATTTACTATTATTCTGAGCTGATTGAAACTGTTGAGCTTATTCCCGGACAGGAAAGAACTTTTTCCATCCCTCAGAATGAGAATGTGGTCCTTAAAATAGATAACGAAGGAAATATACGGTTTATAGAGTCAGACTGTCCGGATAAGGTTTGCATCAAGACGGGAAGGATACATCTGGCAGGGCAAAGTGCTGCCTGCCTGCCCAACGGCATTGTGGTGAAGGTAGTGCCAGCGGACGGATGGAATGAAGATGATCCAGATATAATAGTGGGAAATAAAGGCAAATAACAGCGGATAAAGGCGGACGTGAAGGATCGGCTGAATGAAACAGACAGTCGAATGGGCAGCCGGTTAGCAATCGAATGAAGTACAGGAGCCGCAAAGTACAGGAGCAGCAAAGTACAGGAGCCGGAAGGTATGGACAATAAAGATAAGGACAATGTAATAGCCGCCGAACAGCGGGCAAATACGCAAAGAACAAGAAGCATTGTATTGACAGGCCTTATATTTGCTATGGCGCTGATACTCACCATCGTTGAAAATGCATTTCCTGCTCTGCCGCTTCCCGTGCCCGGAGTTAAGTTTGGCCTGTCTAATATTGCAGTCATGTATGCGCTTTTCTTCCTTTCGAGAGGCCAGGCGTATTCGATAGCAGTTTTAAAGAGCCTGTTTGTCGCAGTGACCAGAGGATTGATAGCCGGAATACTGAGTCTTACTGGTGGCATACTATCTCTGACGGCAATGGTTTTGATAATGGTGATCTTTAAAAACAAGGCATCATATATGGTAATAAGTATAACAGGGGCTGCGGCTCATAATTTAGGCCAGTTTGCAGCAATATCATTTATTTATGCAGGGATGTATTTGTGGGCGTATCTGCCTGTACTGCTCATATCCGGGGTATTGGCAGGCATAGTTACCGCCACGCTGCTGAGGTTTATTATACCGGCCTTAAAGAGGCTGGATAAATAATAAAAAATATATAATGGAGGAGCTTTTTATGAAAAGAATCATTACAATTGTCCTGAGTCTTGTTTTAGTTATTTCTATGCTAGCCGCATGCGGTCAAGGCTCAAATGTAACACCGGATGAAACACCAGGTCAGAATGATGCGAATGGGGGAGGAAACACGACAGATGGCAATCAGGACGGAGCTGTGACAGGCGATGCGCTCAAGACAGGCCTTGCTGTCATCTCATCTATTGGAAAATCCACAGATGCAGGTGAGAAGGACGGTCTTGCACAGGTAGATTCTACAGTCGTGGCGGTTACTGTCGATGCAGAGGGAAGGATCACAAACTGCAAGATAGATGCAGCACAGACAAAAATCAATTTTTCTGCAGCAGGCAAGATAACGACACCGCTTGATTCAGTCATCAAAACAAAGCAGGAGTTGAAGACTGACTATGGCATGGGTAAGGTTTCATCGATCAAAAAAGAGTGGAACGAGCAAGCTGATGCATTTGCAGCTTATGTTACAGGAAAAACTCTTGATGAAGTAAAAGGTATTACTATAGATGAAGCGGGTGTGCCTACTGTATCTGAGCTGACTTCTTCTGTCACGATGCATGTCAGTGATCTCATAACAGCTATAGAAAAGGCAGTCAATAATGCTCAGGCTCTGGGCGCAAAAGCCGGAGACAAGCTGGGACTTGGCATAGTCACCACAATCAACAAGTCCACTGATGCAACAGCTGAGAAGGAAGGCCTGGCACAGGCATATTCAATGTACACAGCAACGACATTCGGATCTGACGGCAAGATCACAAGCAGCACCATTGATGCATCACAATCCAATGTCAATTTCGATACATCAGGCAAGGTCACAACTGATCTGGAAGCTGCCAAGCTGCAGACAAAGAATGAATTGGGCGATGCATACGGTATGAGAAAGGCTTCTGCTATCCAGAAGGAATGGAATGAGCAGGCTGCGGCATTTGCAGAATATGTAGTCGGAAAATCAGCAGACGAAGTCAAGGGTATAGCCATAAATGAGGAAGGCGTACCTACAGAAGCTGAGCTCACCAGCTCAGTGACAGTTCATGTTACTGACTTCCTTACTATAATAGATAAGGCGGCACAAGACGCAAAATAAAGTAATATGCAGTCACAGCGAATTCATGGGACAGTTCTGCCAATCATGTAGACGCTGCTTGTGTAATTACCGAAATCATGGGGACAGTTCTTTCGGCTGCTGATTTGCAATAATGCAATCACAGAAACACCCCCGAGATTAAGGTGAATACATTTTTATGATAATATAGTTAGAGAGGCTGCTTCATTGCCTCTCTGCTTTATTTTTAGGCTGACGATTACTGTAAAAGATCAATAATGTATAAAGGAAAGCTCAAATGAGAATAAGACAGTGTAATTTATGTAAATCATATAATGTTGCTGGAAAATGTATACTATTGCTGCTTGCTGTAGCTTTTATGCTGGCGATAGCCGGCTGTGGAGCTTTAAAGCCAACCCGTTATGAGGCTTCCTTTTTGCAGCTGTTTGATACCAAAACGACAATCGTCGCTTACACAACTGACAAGGATGAGTTCAGCAGGCATGTTCAGCTGATTTATGACAGCCTTGATGAATATCATAAGCTTTATGACATTTACAACAGCTATGACGGAATCAATAACCTGAAAACAATAAATGACCAGGCTGGAAAGGCACCTGTCAAGGTGGACAGAAGGATCATCGACCTATTGAAATGTGCCATAAAATTTCATGATGAAACCGATGGGAATATAAACGTCGCTTTTGGATCGGTCCTTAGGATATGGCACGATTACAGGGAAAGAGGCATGGAGGATCCTGATGAGGCTGAGCTTCCGCCATTGGAGGAGTTGGAGAAGGCTGCCCGGCATACTGATATAGATAAGGTAATAATAAATGAAGAGGCATCCACTGTTTTTTTGGAGGATGCTGAAATGAGTCTGGATGTGGGAGCGATAGCAAAAGGGTATGCGGTCGAGCAGGTGAGCCGGATAGCCAAAGAGAACGGCTTTACATCAGGCCTCATCAGTGTAGGCGGCAACGTTCAGGCTATAGGAACAAAGGGACAAAACGGCGAGCCATGGAATGTGGGCATCCAGAACCCAGAAACAGGTTCTGATCTTCCGGATGTCCATGTATTGGACATTACAGATATGTCACTGGTAACCAGCGGTGTGTATGAGAGGTATTATACTGTTGACGGCAGGGATTATCATCATATAATCGATCCTGATACGCTGTTCCCGTCTGATGAATATAAATCGGTCTCGATAGTCTGCCCTGACTCCGGTATGGCAGATGCTTTATCTACAGCCGTATTCAGTATGTCGGTGGAGGAGGGCGCAAGACTCATTGAATCCATTTCGGACACTGAGGCATTTTGGGTGCTGAGCAGTGGCGAGTATAAGTATTCCAGACACTTCAGGGATTTTTTGAAGAAATAGACTGCCGGACGCCCTTGCTCATGATCTTGATGGTTGCATGCTGTTGCAATCGCATTATACATTTTTCATTGTCCGATACTCAGTTAAATCATCGTAATAAAATACATAACAATTGGGAAATGCTATTAATCGTTGATATAGTGATAGCAAAGCGCAAATAGTGTCGATTGCTTGTTGCATAAGAACGAAAGAAGTATACAAAATGCAAAAAACATGTTTTCAAAAAAATATATTATGTTATAATGATATGGGTTATTTACAGGAGTTATTTCTTTTATGTGAAATATAATCCACCTATTACATAATACATAAATGGAGGTATATATGACAAAGTATGTTTATTTGTTCAAAGAGGGCAATGCCTCGATGAGAAACCTGCTCGGCGGCAAAGGTGCCAATCTGGCAGAGATGACAGGCCTTGGGCTTCCTGTGCCAAGGGGATTTACCGTGACAACGGATGCCTGTATTCGCTATTATAAGGATGGAAAGATGATCACCGGCGAGATCGAGGATCAGATTTACAGCGCACTTGCAGCAACAGAGCAGACTGTCGGAAAGAAATTCGGAGATCCCGAAAACCCGTTTCTGGTATCGGTCAGATCCGGTGCAAGGGCTTCTATGCCGGGCATGATGGACACCATATTGAATCTCGGCCTGAATGATCAGGTGGTGGAAGGTCTTGCCAGGCTAACGGACAATGAAAGATTCGCATATGACAGTTATAGAAGATTCATTCAGATGTTCAGCGACGTTGTAATGGAGGTTGAAAAGCCAAAATTTGAAGCTATACTCGACGCCGTTAAGGAAGAAAAGGGTGCAAAAATTGACACCGACCTGACAGCTGACGATCTGAAGGAGGTAGTCAATAGATACAAGGAACTCTATAAGAAGGAAAAAGGCGCAGAATTCCCGCAGGACCCGAAGACACAGCTGATGGAAGCTGTAAAGGCTGTTTTCCGTTCCTGGGACAATCCAAGAGCTATCGTCTACAGAAGGCTCAATGACATTCCCGGAGACTGGGGTACTGCAGTTAATGTACAGGAAATGGTTTATGGAAACATGGGCAACGATTCCGGAACCGGAGTTGCTTTTACAAGGAATCCGTCCACCGGTGAAAAGAAGCTGTACGGTGAATTCCTGATGAATGCGCAGGGTGAGGATGTCGTGGCTGGCATAAGGACTCCGCAGACCATAGATACGATGAAGGAAGTCAACCCTGAAGCATATAATCAGTTCATTAAAATAGCTGAGGTCCTTGAGAATCATTACAAGGATATGCAGGACATGGAATTTACCATCGAGAAGGGCAAGCTGTTCATGCTTCAGACAAGAAACGGCAAAAGAACTGCCGCTGCCGCTCTGAGGATCGCTGTTGACCTGGTCAATGAAGGTATGCTTACCAAGCAGGAAGCTATTTTGAAGGTAGATCCGAAGCAGCTTGATTCACTGCTCCATCCGAATTTCGAGCAAAAGGCGCTCAAGGCCGCACAGCCTATCGCCAAAGGTCTTCCGGCATCACCCGGAGCTGCTACCGGTAAGGTATTCTTTACTGCAGAAGAGGCTGTAAATGCATTCAATAACGGAGAGAAAAAGGTAGTGCTTGTAAGGCTCGAAACCTCGCCTGAGGATATAGAGGGCATGCATGTTTCACAAGGTATCCTGACAGGCCGCGGCGGAATGACCTCCCACGCAGCAGTTGTGGCCCGCGGTATGGGCAGATGCTGTGTAGCAGGCTGCAGTGAGATAAAGATAAGTGAGCATGAGAAGTATTTTATAGACAAAAACGGTAAGAAGTATGCAGAGGGTGACTGGATATCTATAGACGGCTCTACCGGTAATGTGTACGGTGATCAGCTGCCGACAGTCGAGCCTGAAATGGCTGGTGATTTTGCGACATTCATGTCGTGGGCAGACGAGATAAGGTCACTGAAGGTAAGGACTAATGCGGATACTCCCAAGGATGCCGCAGTTGCTATGAGATTCGGTGCTGAGGGAATAGGCCTCTGCCGTACAGAGCATATGTTCTTTGAGCCCGACAGGATATTCGCATTCAGGCAGATGATCGTTTCAAGCAATGTTGAGCAGAGGAAGAAAGCTCTTGATAAGATACTGCCGATGCAGAGAAGTGACTTTGAAGGACTCTTTACCGAGATGAAGGGCTACCCGGTGACCATAAGGCTGCTGGATCCTCCACTGCATGAGTTCTTGCCCCAGGAAGCTGCTGATATTGAAACATTGGCATCTGAACTGAAAATTTCAGCCGATGAACTCAAGGAAATCATAAAGAACCTTCACGAGCTCAACCCGATGATGGGCCACAGAGGCTGCCGTCTGGCTGTTTCATATCCTGAAATCGCTGAGATGCAGACAAGGGCTATAATTGAAGCTGCTATAAACGTTAACAAAAAAGGTATGAATATCGTTCCTGAGATCATGATCCCGCTGGTTTGTGAGATCAAGGAATTGAAATTCGTAAAGGATATCATTACTAAGACTGCTGATGCTATCATCAAGGAAGCCGGCGTCAATATGGAATACAAGGTCGGTACTATGATCGAGATCCCGAGAGCGGCACTGCTGGCAGATGAGATTGCGACAGAGGCGGAATTCTTCTCCTTTGGCACCAATGATCTGACACAGATGACATATGGCCTTAGCCGTGATGATGCAGGCAGGATCCTGGAGGATTACTACCAGGCCAAGATATTCGAATCTGATCCGACTGCAAGGATCGACCAGTCAGGTGTAGGCAAGCTGATGAAGATGGCTGTAGCAGGCGGCAGGGAAACCAGACCTGACATCAAGCTGGGCATCTGCGGAGAGCACGGCGGTGATCCGTCGTCAGTCGAGTTCTGCCACGAGATCGGTCTTAGCTATGTTTCCTGCTCACCATACCGTGTGCCGATAGCAAGGCTTGCTGCTGCTCAGGCTCAGGTGAACAACCCGAGGACGAAATAAATCAGGTTTGCGCATATAACGATGCGTTATAAACAAAAAATTATGTATGCAAACACAGAGATCACCAACAGATGTGCTGGCATAGAATCAGCAATAGATGTGCTGGCATAGAGATCATCAACAGATGTGCAAGCATAGAGATCATCAACAGATGTGTAAGCATAGAATCAGCAATAGATGTGCTGGCAACAATCTAACTATGCAATCATAATATCAACGATGGGTATTGTCTTTTGTAGCTTCAGAAGACAGTACCCTTTTTTTATGCGATCCGAGCAGCATTGAGACGTAAGGGTACTCGGAATACAGGCATCAAGACGCTGATGGGCGAAGTGCCGATGGAGCGAACCTTATACAAGCGGGTAAACGAAGCCGGAGATCCAGAATATATATTTCTGCTGGATGAAGCTCTTGGGATAAGACCATCAAGAAGACGGCGTTTGCCGATATATGAAGCCTGATGAATTCAAAGCGCTAAGAGATGCGGTGATAGCTGATAAGTATAATACGGATGAGATCCGGTATCGGATACTAAATGGTGATGGGGCGGTATGGATTGCGAAGGGACATGACACGGAAGGCAGCCTGTTCCAACTGGCTCCTTATCATTTGGCCAAAAGTGTGGTTGGGCCCTTTTGTCCTATACTCGCATTTTTATCCATTACAACCAGTTTATATTGCCAGACAACAATAACACTGCTGATGTAATAAAAATTTTCTATAAACGGGGTTTTTTCTTTGAAATACGTGTCATAACGAGGCAAAAATGGTTCGCATAAAGAGGTGTTAATAAGCGAGCTGGACAAAAAATCAAGTATGGGACTAATTTTTCTAAATAAAGGTGAATTTCTTGTGAATAAACGAGTAAAACACCGGATTATGTTGACTAAAACGTCCCAAACTCGAATTTTTGTCCATTGCAAACAGCTTATATTGCCAAACTACAATAACACTGCTGATGTAAGACAAATGATCCAATAAAAAGGAGTGGTGGGAAAACAAATGGCGGAGCATATTATTAGCATGGCTTCATCTGATCAGATGATAAATATCACCTCACAGGTCAGGCAGGATGTCCGGGAAAGCGGGGTCACAGACGGGGTGGTTGTGGTTTTCGTTCCTCATACGACAGCAGGCGTCACTATTAATGAGAATGCAGACTCTGATGTAGTATGATGAGAATGCAGACTCTGATGTAGTATGATGAGAATGCAGACTCTGATGTAGTATGATGAGAATGCAGACTCTGATGTAGTATGATGTGGATGCAGACCCTGATGTAGTATAATGAGAATGCAGACTCTGATGTAGTACAATGAGAATGCAGACTCTGATATAGTACAATGAGAATGCAGACTCTGATGTAGTATGATGAGAATGCAGATTCTGATTCAGTATAATGAGGATGCAGACCCTGATGTAGTATAATGAGAATGCAGACTCTGATGTAGTATGATGAGAATGCAGATTCTGATGTAGTATGATGTGGATGCAGACCCTGATGTAGTATAATGAGAATGCAGACTCTGATGTAGTAAACGGGGTTCGAATATACAGACTACAAGGTGAATGAGAAATTTGCCCACGTTTACTTGACACAAGCAACCGCAATAAAATACTTGACATATGTAAGACTTGATGCTAAAATTATCCAAAATAAATCATTTTAGACTGAATCAAACCGAAGAACAAGAGAAGTAGGAATGGTCACTTGCATTCAGAGAGCCGCCGATGGTGAGAGTGCGGCTGCAGGGACATTTTGAATGGACTTGTGAGGGAAGCCCGAAATCAAATGAGAGTAGGAGCTTACGGGGAGCCTGCCCGTTATCAGGGGGATGCATATGATGGTATGCAAAATGAGCGGATGTATTATACGTCAATTTGGGTGGTACCGCAGAAGTTAAAGCTTTTGTCCCTTTACCGGGGATGAAGGCTTTTTTTATTTCTTCGGGTAAATTTTAATCTATCTATTTAACGATCAAAGAGAGGTGATTTTTTGTGATAAGGCCTGATTACAATGAAATTGAGCGATTTGCAAAGGAGTATGGTGTCATTCCTGTCTGCAGAGAAATTTATGCGGATATTACAACTCCTATTGCGATTTTGCGCAGGATCTCACAAACCAGCGACAGATATTTTCTCCTAGAAAGCATTGAAGGAGGTGAGAAATGGGGAAGGTACTCATTCCTGGGCTGTGACCCGTTAGTACGTATAACCTGTATAAATGGGGAGATCAAAATTGAAGACGGTGCGAAAAAAGTACAAAAGTCACGCATACAAAAATCACGCATACAAAAATCACGCAAGCCATATGAGGCGCTGAGGACTTTCCTTTCGCGATACAGAGCGCCTGCATTGGAAGGTATGCCGCCGTTTGCCGGAGGACTTGTGGGGTATTTTTCCTATAGTATGATCGGCTATGCAGAGGATGTTTTAAAGCTCAGAAACAGTGGATTTCATGACTTTGACCTCATGCTGTATGACAAGGTGATCGCTTATGATCATCTGAAGCAAAAGATCAGTATTGTCGTGAATATTCGTACTGACAAAATACAGGAGAACTACCAAAAGGCGATTGCAGATATCGAAGATATCATATGCATGATCAGCAGCCAGGCCGTATCGGCTGCGTCGGAGGCAGGAGACGCCCAGGCCGAATCGGCTGCGTCGGAGGCAGGAGACGCCCAGGCCGAATCGGCTGCGTCGGAGGCAGGAGGTGCCCAGGCCGAATCGGCTGCGTCGGAGACAGGAGACGCCCAGACCGTATCGGCAGAGTCGCCGAGAGAAAGAGTGCAGTCTGAAGCACCGGTGCCTGAGGCAAGAAGCGTCCCTCGTTTTACCTGTAATGTAACGAAGGACGAATACTGCAGCATGGTGGAGAAAGCAAAGGAGAACATAAGAAACGGTGATATTTTTCAAGCTGTGATTTCCAGACGTTTTGAGACTGAATACAGAGAGAGCCTCCTAAATGCCTATCGGGTCCTGAGGACGACCAATCCGTCGCCATACATGGTCTGCATGAAAAACGAGGATGTGCAGCTGATAAGTGCATCTCCGGAAACACTGGTGAGACTGCATAACGGTATACTATCGACATTTCCTATAGCAGGCTCAAGGCCGCGTGGCCAAAACACCCCTGAGGATCAGGCGCTGGAGAAGGAATTGCTGGAGGATGGGAAGGAGCTGGCAGAGCACAACATGCTGGTTGATCTTGCAAGAAATGACCTGGGGAAAATATCAAAGTGCCAAAGTGTACAGGTCGCTAAGTATAAAACGATTCAGCGATATTCCCGGATCATGCATATCACCTCTGAAGTTGAGGGCCTCATAAGAGAGGATATGGATGCTCTCGATGCGATAGAAGCGCTCCTGCCGGCCGGCACTCTGTCCGGTGCACCCAAGATCCGCGCATGTGAAATCATTGAGGAGCTTGAAAAGGAACCGAGGGGTATATACGGCGGAGCAATAGGATATATAGACTTCACAGGAAATATGGATGTATGCATAGCAATACGAATGGCGGTTAAGAAGGGTGACAGGGTGTATGTACAGGCCGGCGGAGGCATAGTGGCAGACAGTGTTCCGGAAAAAGAATATGAGGAGTCGGAACACAAGGCAAGGGCAGTGATGGAAGCGATTATTACAGCAAGAGAGGTGGAGGGATGATGATACTGCTAATTGATAACTATGACAGCTTTACATATAACCTGGTGCAGCTTGCAGGTGCTATAAATGCCGATATAAGCGTGGTCCGCAATGATCGGATGACTGTTGAAGACATAAAGAGGAAATGTCCCTCCCACATTATTATCTCACCCGGACCCGGTCATCCAAAGGATGCGGGCATATGTGAGGAGCTTATCGATCAGATGAAGGAAACTGTAGCGATACTTGGCATATGTCTTGGGCACCAGGCAATATGCGAGACCTTTGGGGCCTCTGTCGTACGGGCAAAGCAGCTGATGCACGGCAAGCAAAGCAACATCCACATCGCCAATGGGAGCAGAATATTCAAAGGCCTGCCGCCAATGATACAGGCAGCAAGATACCACTCTCTTGCTGTACAAAGGTCGTCGCTGCCCGATGAGCTGCTGGTAATTGCAGAGGACGACGAGGGAGAAGTTATGGGAGTTAAACACAGAAATCATGAGATATATGGCCTTCAGTTCCACCCGGAATCGATACTGACACCGAGGGGCTTATTGATAATGAACAATTTTTTGAGATTAGGAGGCGGGGCATCATGATAAAGGAAGCGATACATAGATTGCTGAACAGAGAAAACCTATCTGCGGAAATAACCAGGTCAGTTATGGATGAAATCATGAGCGGGAATGCGACAAATGCACAGATCGCATCCCTTATAACGGCTATGAGGATGAAAGGCGAAACAATAGATGAAATAACAGCCTGTGCTGTGACAATGAGAAAATACGGCACAAAGCTGAAGCACGACGGAGATGTTCTTGATATCGTCGGTACCGGAGGTGATCAGACATACACGTTCAATATATCTACAGTTTCATCCTTTGTGATCTCGGCTGCCGGGGTACCCGTGGCCAAGCATGGCAACAGAAGTGTATCGAGCAAGTGCGGGAGCGCAGATGTGCTTGAGGCGCTGGGGGTAAAAATCGATATCCCGGTTTCAAAAAGTGAACGGATATTGAAGGAGATCGGGTTATGCTTCATGTTTGCAGCCTGCTACCATTCCTCCATGAGATATGCGGCGCCTGTTAGAAAGGAAATGGGAGCCCGCACGATTTTTAACATTCTGGGACCACTGGCAAGTCCTGCAGATGCGAATTATCAATTGTTAGGAGTTTATGATGAATATCTGGTGGAGCCGCTTGCCAGAGTTCTCCTTAACCTCGGACTAAAAAAAGCAATGGTGGTGCATGGTCAGGATGGACTCGATGAAATAACACTGACTGCCTCATCTGTTGTATGTGAGGTGAATAATGGTAATTTGAACAGCTTCTTTCTGGATCCCCATCAGTTTGGCTTTGAATACTGCAGCCCAGGAGATCTTGCAGGCGGCGGTCCGCAAGAGAATGCCGAGATAGCCAGAAGTGTACTGAGTGGAGAAAGGGGACCGAAAAGGGACATTGTACTGTTAAACTCTGCAGTATGTCTCTATATGTTTTATGACAGCTTTACTCTGAGGGAATGTGTTAGGCTGGCGGCAGAAATGATAGACAGCGGAAAGGCTATGCAGCAGCTGGACAGGTTTGTAAGGCTTACCAATACCAAGGACGGACGGGGCGGGTGAATGACATGATTCTGAAAACTCTGGCTGAATCCGCCAGGAGGCGTGTGGAAACGGCAAAAAGGAAAATACCACAGAAAAGCTTGAAATCGTGGGTGTCAAAGGCTATGTCGAACGGATGCTGCAGGCGAGAGGCCTTTGCCTTTGAAAGAGTACTGAGTACCGAAGGTATTTCATTTATTTGCGAGGTAAAGAAGGCCTCTCCTTCAAAGGGGCTGATTGCTTCAAATTATCCATATGTTGATATTGCCATACAATACGAAAGAGCAGGAGCTCATGCTATTTCGGTGCTGACGGAACCGGAGCATTTTAAAGGAAGTGACACATATCTTTGGGACATAAGCGAAACCGTGAGCATACCTGTGCTTCGCAAGGACTTTATAGTGGATGAGTATCAAATATACCAATCGAAACTGATAGGGGCAGATGCCATATTGCTTATATGCGCACTGCTGGATACGGCAACACTGAGGAAATATATCGGGATCTGCGACGAGCTCGGGCTCTCGGCCCTTGTTGAAGCCCATACAAAAGAAGAGATCGCTTCAGCTCTGGAAGCCGGAGCAAGGATTGTTGGTGTGAACAACAGGGATCTGAGGACTTTTGAAGTCAATATAAATAACTGTTCAGCATTGAGGGAATTTGTCCCCGAGGGCATCTCATATGTAGCAGAGAGCGGCATTCAAACCCGCAGGGATATTCTGCTGATGGAGAAAGCGGGAGCAAATGCGGTTTTGCTGGGAGAGGTACTGATGAGAAGCGCAGATAAAGGGGCAATGCTTTCATATCTAAAGGGTGAAATTGATGGCTAAGATAAAGATTTGCGGTATTATGAAAGAACAGGATATTGATGTGGTAAATACTGCTCTTCCTGATTACATCGGGTTTGTTTTTGCACAAAGCAAAAGAAGGATCGATGAGAGAAATGCAAAGGGGCTGAGGATGCATTTGGATCCTCAGATAAAGGTTGTCGGCGTATTTGTTAATGAAGAGATCGGAAGGATCATTAAGCTTTGCGAAGCTCATGTGATCGATCTGATCCAGCTCCATGGAGACGAAGATGAGATATATGTAAAGCGCCTTAAGTATTATACTTCAAATGAAATTATAAAGGCTGTCAGGGTAAGGGACTTTTCAGATATTGAAAGAGCGATGGAATTTTCCTGTGAATATCTGCTTTACGATGCTTACCATGAAGGAATATACGGTGGTGTCGGCAAAACCTTTGACTGGTCAATGATCCGTCATATGAATAAGCCGTATTTTCTGGCGGGCGGTATTAATTCAGGAAATATCGCAAGGGCGATCGAGCAGTTCAACCCGTACTGCATTGATGTAAGCAGCGGGACAGAAACCAATGGATACAAGGATCCAAAGAAAATATTGGATATCGTTGCCAGAGCAAAGCGGATTTCGAAAATAAGATGATTTAAGAAAACTGGCGGGAATCCTCCACAATTAAATGGGGATATGGAAGCCAGGTTTCAAGAAAAGCTTTACTGCTTTACCAGATGTTATTGTTATCTCATAAACGCTATCACTATGTTTATATTAAGCTATTGCTGCAAAAGAAACGGAAATAAGCCTTCATTTGTTTAATAATATTATCAAATTTTAATGAAATAGTTCACATAATATATTATAATTATATGGAATATTGTAAATCTATGCTAAAATTATTATCTTTATGCTATTTTTTTTCGATATAAGTTACGTGGTATGAGAAAGATAACGAAAGAGAATGTAACTATGATAACATACAGAAGAAAACATACAAGCAGATCATTGAATGCAATCAGTGCAATATATGTGTGCCTGACGATGTTTTGTCACATTTTGCTTTCTCCGGGTACAGTGGCTGCAGCGTCTGAGGCACATGATACCACCCGTGAAAATGTCCTTGTGCTCCACTCATATGACCAAGGGCTCTCATGGACAAACGCTCAAAATGAAGGAATTATTGATACATTCAGAGACACCGGTGAAGAGTATAACCTTTATGTGGAATACATGGACTGGAGGAAGTACCCCGGCGATGAGAATCTGAAGCATTTGAAGGAGTTGCTTTACTACAAGTATTCGGGAAAGAGGATCGACCTTATTATAACGACGGATGATGCCGCATTTGAATTTGCGCTGGACAACAGGACGGCCATGTTCTCAGATGCTCCTATTGTGTTTTCTGGTTTAAATGCCAGTGAGGCAGGAAGAATAGCCACCGGACGCAGGGAAATCACAGGGATCATTGAGGATATAGATCCGACAGGGACTATCAAGGCTGCTTTTGGGATCAACCCAAATATAAAAAGGATATATGTTATTTTCGATAACACAAAAAGCGGTATCAGAAAAGGCGAAATAACAGTGGAGGCTATCAGTACATATGCTCCAGAAGCTGATATCAAAGCATTTAACAGTGTCGATGCCGACAGGATATTCGAAATCGTAAGGCAGGCAGACGATGAGAGTATCGTGTTATGCTCCGCATTTATAGGCGGAGATAGCGAGAGCATACCTGGTTTTGATTATTTCTGTAATGCTTTGACCAAGGAGAGCAGGGTCCCGGTATATCATCTGTATGATATCGGTTTTGGCAATGGAGCGATTGGCGGCAGTGTTGCTGTCGGGAAGCTTCAGGGGGAAGAGGCGGCAAAGATAGCGCTGAGAGTTCTTGAGGGCGAAGATATATCAAGCATCCAATTCGTCAGACAGAACAGCACCAGATATGTCTTTGACTACAACGTATTAAAACGTTTCAACATCAATACAAATTTGCTCCCCAAAGGAAGTCAGATTATTAACAAACCTTACTCATTCCTTGAAGAGCATAAAAACATAGTTCTCGCCGCAGTTGTGATTTTTGTGATACTGCTGATCTTTATTACTATACTGCTGTTTTATTTAAAGAGACTGCAGTCAATGAAAAAGGAGCTGTCGGATAATAATGTAAGATTGACCGGACTGTACGAAGATCTGTCTGCGGCCAGCAGAAAGCTGAAAAATCAGTATGACGAGCTTGCTGCGGTGCAAAATGATCTGAGCAGCAGCGAATACAAGCTGGGATTGTTCTTTGAGAAAATGATGAACGGCTTTTTCATATTTGAACCGGTATTCAACAGTATGCATAAGATTGTTGACATACGTTTTTTGAGTGTAAATCCGGGCTTTTTCCAGAATATCGGCATACCTCCGAGGGATATCACAGGGATGACATGGCTGGAGGTTTTCGGTACGCCGAGCACAAGCCTGGCGCACTTTCAGAATCTCCTTGACACTGGGATAGCAGAGAGGCTGGAGACGTATGATCCGAAGAAAGGCAATTATTTTCTGATAGAGCCGTTTTTGATTGCAGATAACCAGATTGGGGTAATGTTTGAGAACATAACCGGATACAAGAAGGTGTTGAAGGAGGTCAAAAAGCTCAATGCAGATCTGGAGAGGCGCGTGGCCGACAGGACGGCAAGGCTGCAGGAGGCTGTAAACGATCTGGAGTCATTCGCATACACTGTTTCGCATGATATGAAGTCTCCGATGAGAGCTGTTGACGGGTACGTGAGCATACTTCTGGAGGACTTTGGACAGAAGCTGGATAGTGATGCTGTACAGATGCTTAACAATATCAGTAAGATTAGCAGGGAATCGATTGATATGATCAGCAAGATCCTGCAGTATTCAAAAACCTCAAGAGCTATTATGAGCATGGAGCAGCTGGATTTGGGAAGCCTGGTCGAAGAGGTTTTCAATGAACTGAAGCCTGCATATCCTGGCAGGGATATCAGGCTTGTGATTGAGTCAGGACTTCCGGTTGTCAATGTTGACAGGATACTATTCAAGCAGCTGCTGCAGAACATATTGTCCAACTCAATGAAGTTTACAGGCAGCAGAGAAACGGCAGTGATCACGGTAGGATGTACGATAACTCAGGATTACTATGTCTTTTACATAAAGGACAACGGAATAGGCTTCGACATGAAGTATTCGGGTAAACTGTTCGGCCTGTTCCAAAGGCTGCATTCCGCAGATGAATTTGAAGGGAGCGGCATCGGGCTGGTCACTGTTAAGAAGATAGCAGAGAAGCACGGCGGCAAGGTTTGGATAGAGGGTAAGTTGAATGAAGGTACTTCGGTATATTTTTCTCTGCCGGTAAGACCCGTTAAGTAAAATTTTTGTATTATGAATGCACAAAAAATTGTTGTCAAGTAAAGCTAAATCAGAAAGGTGGTCTCTTTTAAATATGAAGAGCAAGAGAATAGAAGCTCTCAAGGCGGCATTGATATATGCGGCAGCAGGTGCTCTTTGGATACTTGTTACTGATGGTTTGCTCGATCATCTTGCTGCAGACAGAGGTGTGATGACGTATGTCAGCCTTATTAAGGGATGCATATTTGTGGCAGTTTCCGGCGTTATTGTATTTGCTCTGGTCAATAGAGCATTGAAGAAGATTATGAAGGCGGAGCAGGAGCTGTTGGAGGCCAACAGAGAGGTGACCAGATCAAAGGATGAGATATCGTCGTCATATGAGCAGCTGCTTAAGTTGAAAAAGAAGCTGCATGATATGGCCTACTACGACCAGCTGACGGGTCTTAGAAACCAGATGTCTCTTTTCGAGGATTTAGAAAAAGCGATAGCCCAAAATGAGAAATTTGCCATGATATTTATCGATGTAGATAATTTTAAATATATCAATGATGCATTTGGACATGACTTTGGCAATATGGTGCTAAGGGGATTAAGCGGGAAGCTGGCCGGGCTGGTTGATGAAAACTGCGATCTTTACAGGCTCGCAGGGGACAAATTCATCATTTTGTTAAATGGAATAGACAATATTTTTGATATAGAGACTATGACATTAAAAATACTTAAGAGCTTCAAGGATGCGGTCTTAGTAGATAATAAGCCCTTTTATCATACGGTGAGCATCGGTGTTTCAATGTATCCGGAACACGGCAGTTCAATGAGTGAACTGCTTAAGTGTGCTGAAATCGCAGTGTTTAAGGCAAAGGATTCGGGAAAAAACAGGATTGTGATCTATAGTGAACCAATGATTTCATCGGTGCATGAGTGGATCGATACTGAAAAGTATCTTCGCACGGCGCTTGAGAAAAGCGAATTTGAGCTTTACTTCCAGCCACAGTACAGTGTAAAGGATGATAAAATATCAGGCTTTGAAGCGCTTATAAGATGGAGGAACGATAAAAAGGGCTTTGTAATGCCGGACAAATTTTTGAAGGTGGCAGAGGATACTCATATGATTGTTCCGATAGGGGAGTGGGTTTTGAGGAATGCCTGTATATTTTTGAAGAGACTGCACCAGGAAGGCTTTATCGACAGGACGGTTTCCGTGAATATCTCCCGGATGCAGCTTTTGCAGGATGATTTTGTTGAGTCGGTAATGGAAGACATCGAGATGACCGGTGTCGATCCGCACAACCTTGAGATAGAGATATCTGAAACAATTATCATGGAGTATTATGATATGGTGGCGGAAAAGCTTGGTACACTCAGGAAGAATGGCGTAAAAATTGCGCTGGATAATTTCGGAAAGGGTTATTCCGCCATCAACTATCTGCGGATGCTGCCCATAACATCAGTTAAGATCGACAGAAGCTATGCCAATATCGTCTCTTACAGTGAAGAGAGCAGGATGCTGACAGATTTCATGCTCAAGACCGGGAAAAGTGCAGGTCTGTGCGTAATCTGTGAAGGAGTGGAAACTCAGGAGCAGTTCGATTACCTGACCGGACACGGATGTGACAAGATACAAGGATATTTCATAAGCAGACCGCTTCCCGAAAAAGAGGCGATACTTAAAATGAAGGCTAATGATACTGAGACTAACGAAGCTGAGACTACTGAATAAATATTAAAGTGTCATGCTGCAGGCACAAGAAGCATACACTGCAGCAGATATCGACATACTCAAGCCCTTTCATTGATAGCTTTATTCCGGGAGGGCTTTTTCTTTTTTGAGTTTTCTTCGTAGTTTTCACCTTCTACGATCTTTGAGCTGATGTGAGCTTTTTCTACGATCATATCCATGAGTGTGTTTCTGATATCAGAGGTTTGTTCTTCCAGGTCGAAATACTGCTTCAGGTTTTCGAGGAAAGAATTGTGCTCAAGCTCCTCCATATCGACATGTCTGGTTTTGCTGCGGCTGCTCAGAATGAACTGGCCTTTGAAGTTGTAACCGTCCTCTGTTATGTCAAGTCCGGACAGTATCAATTTTTCTGTTCTCATAATTTACCCCCTTAATGTAAGTCTATGTTGCTATGCAAATCTGTTATTCCGTAAGAACATATGGATGTGCACTAAGCTGGGTAATTCAATTGTATCATAAAAACCAGAAATTAAAAATCCCAATATGTTTTTTATTTCCTTTGATCGCTGTTTTTATTGACATTTTGCGTGTTTATTTTATAATGATATATGTTGTGTAATTTTCGACATTTGTGACTTCACTATATAGGGGAGGCTGCAAAAGGTCGACAGGAGACCGAATAATAGATTTACCATTGATAAAAAAATAACAAATTAAGTAGGATTACATTTTTTGTTAACAGGCAGGGAAATAAGGGAAGATAATCATGTAGTAAATGAAGCGGTTGGGCATACAACTGAAAAAGTAAAGGAGGGTGCATGATGTCAATGTTTGAAAGTGTAGTAGTTGGTCTGGTATGTACTGCGACAGTATTTTTAGTTCTGACAGTTTTGTTCGCCTTGGTAAGTATGATTTCAAAGGTTTTTGGCGTTTCTATTAAAAAGAAAAGCACTGGCGGCATAAACAATAATTATGAGTCAGAACAGGGCATGGCTGTAAGTCAGGCTCCGGCTGCAAATACTGCAGCTGCTCAGGCAGGAAGTCTCAGACTGAATAATGTCGACGAAAGAACTGCAGCGATGATAATGGCTATAGTCAGCCACGAAACAAAGACACCTTTGAATGAGCTCGTTTTCAGATCAATAAGCGCTGTCGATTAAGAAAACAGCTGTATGACGGGAGATTTAAATGTATGTGACGAGCAGCAAATATGCTGTTTCAGATAGGCAGCGGCCGTAAATACAGGAACAGCTGCAAAATGCATTACGGTGAAATGGAATGGAGGTCAATATGAGATATATCGTAAGAATCAATAATAAGGAATATGAAGTCGAGGTTGAAAACGGAAAAGCCGGGGTCATAGGCGTGAATGATGCTGCTGAACAGGTCGCTGCGACGAGCATGAATGCTAAGACGCCCTCCGCTCAGGCACCTGCCGCTCAAGCACCTGCCGGAGCTGCTAAGGCAGCACAGCCTGCACCTGTCGCTGCTGGAAGCGGTGAAGCGATAAAGGCTCCCATGCCGGGTACAATACTCAATGTTAAGGTAAATCAAGGAGACAGTGTAAAAAAAGGACAGGTGCTGCTGATACTCGAAGCTATGAAAATGGAAAATGAAATAGTTGCACCGACTGACGGTACAGTCGTACAAATACAAGCTGCAAAGGGTTCATCCGTCAATGCCGGAGATGTCCTTGCCGTGATTCAATAGAGAGGTGAGTTATTATGTTTTTAGATGCAATTAAAACGATCATACAGGATTCAGGATTTGCGGCAATAACCTGGCAGCAGTGCTTGATGATAGGACTTGCACTTGTTCTTATATATTTTGCCATTGTTAAGAAATTTGAACCGCTGCTGCTGCTGCCGATCGCTTTTGGAATGATATTGGCCAATCTGCCTCTGGCAGGACTCATGGAGGGACCTCAGGAGGGTTCGACCGGACCTGCAGGCCTGCTGTACTATCTGTATCAGGGAGTCAAGCTTGGGATATATCCTTCGCTCATATTCCTTGGAATAGGTGCCATGACTGATTTTGGCCCATTGATAGCAAGGCCTTCCAGTCTTTTTATGGGTGCAGGAGCACAGTTTGGTATCGCTGCGGCCTTTATTATAGCGACAGCTCTGAAGTTTTTGCCTGAGGAGGCTGCATCAATAGCTATAATCGGAGGAGCTGACGGACCGACAGCTATTTTTCTGACTACAAGGCTGGCACCTACGCTTTTGCCTGCCATAGCAATTGCAGCGTATTCATACATGGCTCTGATACCGATGATACAGCCGCCGCTGATGAGACTGCTCACTACTAAGAAGGAAAGAGAAATAAAGATGGAGCAGCTGAGGGAAGTATCGAAACTGGAGAAAATCGTTTTTCCGATCGCTGTAACAATATTCTGCGTACTGTTGCTGCCTTCCGTTGCACCGCTGATAGGGATGCTCATGCTTGGAAACCTCTTTAAGGAGTCCGGAGTGGTGGAAAGACTTTCGGATACTGTGCAAAACGCATTGATAAATATTGTGACGATATTCCTTGGAGTGACTGTAGGCGCAACAGCTGTGGCCGAAAATTTCCTGAGACCTGAGACTCTTATGGTAATAGGGCTCGGTTTAGTGGCGTTCATGTTCAGCACAGTCGGAGGTCTGTTGATAGGAAAGCTTATGTGCGTCCTGTCGGGAGGAAAAATCAATCCTCTGATAGGTTCAGCAGGAGTGTCAGCTGTACCGATGGCCGCCAGAGTTTCACAGGTGGAGGGCCAGAAGGCGAATCCTTCCAACTTCCTGCTTATGCATGCCATGGGACCAAACGTGGCAGGTGTAATAGGCTCTGCAGTGGTAGCAGGTGTCCTGCTCGCTCTGTTCGGCTGATATCAAGGAAGTATTCCAGCGTAATCATAGGGACGGTTCTCGAGTTTAGAGTGAAGCAGGGGGACGGTTCTCCTGCTTGGGGAAAGCACAGGGACGGTTCTCCTGGAGTGGGACGGTTCTCCTGGAGTGGGACGGTTCTTCCGCAAAGGGGACGGTTCTTCCGAAGGGGGGACAGTTCTTGTGTTGTGGCAAATTCGACTGATCAGGCAAATTCAACCAGCTTTTTTTCTGCAAAAACCTATTGCATTATATATGGACGATGTGCTATAATAACGACTGTCGCAATTATTGCGGGATTGTGTAATGGTAGCACTACTGACTCTGGATCAGTCTGTGAGGGTTCAAATCCTTCTCCCGCAGCCACTGAAAGCTCTGGATATGATATCCAGGGCTTTACTGTTGTTTATTTTTAACAATATGGGGCAATAATGCAATTAGCAATGAGAGCTAAAAGAGAAAAATACTGAAAAGGAAATATAGAGCCCTCCAGGGCTCCATATCATCACAAATTATTCATCCGGGTTAAACAAAAGAGAGTCGTTCCTTGAACGAGTAAATTTATTATACTAGTACTGATTTCCCATGTCAATAAGACGATAGACCTATTTTTAAATTCATTTTGCAAATATTTCTTGTAGTGCTATAATAGGTAAGGTGATGCCAATAAACTTAAAATATACGAACTGTTTTGTGCGGGGTGATGCGGCACCTTGCATGTTACTCATACATATTGTAAGTTGAAATGTTGAAAATAAGCATATTGGGTAGAATTAATTGACGAACTAATAAGAGTAAGTTTTGGAGGTTATATTGTGTCAAAAAACAAACAGAAGCTGAAAGTGATCCCATTGGGCGGATTACAGGAGATTGGAAAGAACATTACGGTTTTTGAATACGGCGATGACATCATTGTAGTGGATTGCGGCCTTACCTTTCCGGAGGATGATATGCTCGGTATCGATCTTGTTATCCCCGACATATCCTATCTGACAAAGAACAGGGAGAGAATAAGGGGTGTCATCCTCACTCATGGACATGAAGACCATATAGGTGCGATGCCTTATTTTCTCAAGGAAATAAATGTACCGGTATACGGTACCAAGCTGACACTCGGGCTTTTGAAGTACAAGCTTGAGGAGCATAGACTGCTGTCCACGACGGAAATGATTGATGTGGAGCCCGGCAGGTCAGTTCAGCTTGGGGCGTTCAAGGTAGAGTTCATAAGGACGAACCATAGCATTGCGGATTCCGTTGCATTGGCTCTGCACACTCCCGTGGGCATAGTTGTCCACACATCTGATTTCAAGATCGATTATACACCTATCGAGGGCAAAGCGACTGATCTGGCTAGGCTGTCGGATCTCGGAAAGAGGGGAGTACTGCTGCTGATGTGCGATAGCACGAATGCAGAACGACCGGGCTATACAATGTCTGAGCGGACCGTAGGGGAGACGTTTGAGGAGATTTTCATGGATGCAAAAAGCAGGATAATAGTGGCAAGCTTTGCATCCAACGTACACAGGATTCAGCAGGTGATCGACGCCGCATGCAAATTTAACAGGAAGGTGACTGTTGTAGGCCGGAGCATGGTGAATGTGGTCAATGTTGCTATGGAGCTTGGTTACCTTAATGTGCCTGAAGGTACTATGATCGATGTGGCTCTCATAGACAAGTACCCGGCTGACAAGATGGTCATTGTCACGACTGGGAGCCAGGGAGAGCCTATGTCGGCTTTATCAAGGATGGCGGTCAATGAGCATAAAAAAGTAGAAATCGAACCGGGCGATCTGATCATAATTTCAGCGTCTCCAATACCAGGTAATGAAAAGTCCATTTTCAAAGTGATCAATGAGCTGTTTAAAAAGGGAGCCGACGTGATTTACGAATCGCTGGCTGATGTCCATGTATCAGGTCATGCCTGCCAGGAGGAACTAAAGCTGATACACAACCTTGTGAAGCCAAAGTTCTTTATGCCGGTCCATGGAGAATACAGGCACCTGAAACAGCATGCAAACCTTGCAGCCAGAATGGGAATGCGGACAGAGAATATTTTTGTCATGGAGATAGGCAGAGTTTTGGAGCTCAGTTCCGATTCTGCAAAGGTCAATGGTTCTGTATCATCAGGAAGGATACTGGTTGACGGACTGGGTGTCGGTGATGTTGGGAGCATAGTGCTCAGAGACAGAAAGCTGCTCTCACAGGACGGACTGATCGTTGTGGTAATTACGACTGAAAAAGAGTCGGGACAGATCATAGCCGGCCCTGATATTATTTCAAGGGGATTTGTATATGTCAGAGAATCAGAGGATCTGATTGATAATGCCCGTGAAATAATCAAAAAGACGCTGACAAAGCTGGAGGGCAGGAAGGGTAATGACTGGTCAGCTAAGAAGGGTATCATAAAGGATGACCTCAGAGAATATCTCTATGGGAAGACGAAGCGCAAGCCGATGATATTGCCTATAATCATGGAGATATAGGCATACAGGAAGCAGTGTTGCTCGGACAAGGGAGGAAGAGATTTTCCTTCCTTGTCCAGAAAACTCATCTGGAAAGAGCTTTTATTGCTTCATCAGCTGCGGATGCGGCGTCAGCCGTGTATATATCTGCTCCTATACTTTCACAGTAGCTATTTGTTACAGGGGCGCCTCCTATCATCACCGTGACGCTTTCACGCAACCCTTGCTCTGCCAGCAGCCCGATCACTTTTTTCATCTCACCCATGGTGGTGGTAAGCAGAGCGGAGCAGGCGATGATGTTTGCGCCGTTTTCCTTTGCTGCAGACACAAAGCGTTCTGACGGTACATCGGTTCCCAAATCGATAACTTCAATGCCTTTACCTTCCATCATCATCCTGACCAGATTTTTTCCTATATCGTGAAGATCGCCCTTTACAGTTCCGAGTATGACCTTACCTTTCGACTTAACACCGCTTGAGACAAGCATCGGTTTGAGAACTTCCATGCCTGCGTTCATTGCCCTTGCGGCTATCAGCACTTCCGGCACATATATCTCATTATTTTTGAACCTGGCGCCAATCACATCCATCCCGCCAAGCAGCCCCTGCTCCAGGATAGAAGCTGCGTCAATGCCGCTGTCGGCCGCTGACTGGACAAGTTCTCTGACGACCTTTGCCTTGCCCTTCTGCAGGTTCTCGGATATTTCATTAACTATGCTCAATTTAAAGACCTCCTTGAAAACCATACGGCCTGTTATATATCTGCAGGCCGCTGATCAGTATTCAATGCCGGATTTCAGATGCTTTTGATCATCCGGCTATTATTATCTTATGATAAGTCTTTTTGCCTTTTTTGATGATAAGCTCACCGTTTTTAAACAGATCCCTGCTTATAGCATAGTCTATGGAAGGAACTGTTGCTTCATCGATGTATATTCCGCCCTGCTGAACCAGTCTGCGCCCTTCACCCTTTGAAGGCACAAGTCCTGTCTTAAGGAGCAGATCGAGTATATTTATACCATTTTCAAGCTCTGAAGCCGGTATCTCGGTGGAAGGAAGATCGTTCGTGCTGCCGCCGCCGCCAAACAGTGCTTCTGCCAGCTGCTTTGCCTTTTGAGCTTCTTCTTCGCCGTGTATGAGCTTTGTCACTTCATAAGCGAGTACCTTCTTCGCCTCATTGATCTGCTCGTTTTTCAAATGAGCTAGCTTGTGTATTTCATCCATAGGGAGGAAGGTTAGAAGCTTCAGGCATTTTATCACATCAGCGTCATCGATGTTTCTCCAGTATTGGTAGAAATCGTATGGAGAGGTTTTGTCGGGATCGAGCCATAATGCGCCCTTCTCCGTCTTTCCCATTTTCTTACCTTCACTGGTGGTGAGCAGCGTGAAGGTCATTCCGTATGCCTCCTTGCTCTCGACACGCCTTATCAGGTCGATACCGCCAAGTATGTTGGACCACTGGTCGTCTCCGCCAAGCTGGATACTGCAGCCGTGTTTGCGGTTGAGTATAAGGAAATCATAGCTTTGCATCAGCATGTAATTGAATTCTATAAATGTGAGTCCCTTTTCCATCCTTGATTTGAAGCATTCGGCAGTCAGCATCCTGTTTACTGAGAAGTGGACACCTATATCTCTGAGAAATTCCACATAGTTCAGTTTAAGCAGCCAATCTGCGTTGTTGACCATGATGGCACGGTCATTTGTAAAGTCTATGAATTTCGATAGCTGAAGCTTGAATTTACCAGCATTATGATCGATGGTTTCCTGTGTCATCATCCTGCGCATATCGGTCCGGCCGGAGGGATCGCCGACCATTGCAGTGCCTCCGCCGATCAGTGCTATAGGCTTGTGGCCTGCCCTTTGCATATGCGCCATTACCATCATCTGAAGGAAGTGGCCTACATGAAGGCTGTCTGCAGTAGGATCGAAGCCTATATAAAAAGTGACCTTGTTGTTTTTGAGCAGATCCTTGATTTCCTGCTCATGAGTGAGTTGGGCTATGAAGCCCCTTTCGTTGAGTGTGTCGAAGACATTGTTTGTCATATATCATATACCTCTGGTTTTTTTGTGTATTTTACCATACCGTATACAGTTATTCAAGGTTTTGATAAATTAGGCAGACAGGAGCATCAGGCAGATAACAGGCAGGAGCTGTGGGCGAGTGATAAGCGGGGGGCGGGCTGAAGCTGCAGGCAATGAAAAGCAGGGATAAGCGGGGACATGCAGGTTGCGGCAAATCAAAAGGGATACTACTTTGAGTATCCCTTGGCTATCTGGTGTGTTTAATTTTTCAGTGCGAATCAGGCGGAGGCCTTGCCTGTCATTTCACGGTAAACCATTATTGAGAATACTATCATGACAAATGCCTGTATAGCCGGGATCGCCGCGAGTATAATTGGACCAAGCAGCGGAATAGCGTTCAGGAAGCTGAGTATTGTGCCTGCTATTCCTGCAACGATGCCAACCAACAGTGTAATGCCGAGAACTGTCCAGAAGCATGATTTAACAACCTCTATAGACTTTTTGAAAGCTCCTACGACATCCAGTCCGTCGATGACCATTGCAGTAAACCAAAAGCTGGTCAATACGCCGAAGACTATGAAGAAAAGTATGAGTGCTATTATGACAAGAACCATCAGTGCAATACCAACACCCTTTAATATCGACACAAGCAGAACCATTATCAGCATGAGAAGAACTGATGCAATGCCAAGTACCAGATTGACGACCAATGTGCCGACAAAATACATTACATATTTGACAAAGTTTCCGCTTATGGCAGCACCAATATCATTCAGACTGGCGCTTCCTGTTTCGAGGCTTTTATTGACAAGACCGTATGTAGCAGGCTGATAAATGAACTGTGCGATAAGTGACACGATGCCGCTTCCAATTGTAGCTGCCAAAACTACCGGGATCAGACTGAAAATCGCTTCGGCGCTCGTGAAGTTATCCAGATTTGCCAGCGAAGTGATCGTCCCCAGGCTCAAAGCAGATCCCGCACCCTGGATAAGGCTCGCTAATGCCATCAATGCAAACAGCGGAATTATGAGCATCCAGTTCTTGATCGTGAAATTCACTGCATTTTGTAAATATTTCATAAAACACCTCCATCATATTTATATATACCTATTCTATATACATTAAAAAATTCCTTCCGGTAAACAAATAATGAATAGAAAATTAACATATTATTTTGAAATGTTATTCGATTTTTGTAGAAATATCTTTTTTTATGATGCTCCGCATATAATCACTGCCAGATTTCTTAAAATATGTATTTTTACAGCCGAGAACGTACTGGTCTGCGGAATCTGCCTCAAGTGCTAGCATTTCCGATACTCCGGGGAAATCGGAGTTTTTGAAACCGGCAGTCTTGGTGACGACCGGGAGTTTTGTTTTACCTCTGATTTTTGAAAGGAGATACCTTCCCGTGGGGCTAAACCCTAATATTCTGATATAGGCCGGGCCGCCGAGACTGTTGAAATGATCGAATTTTTCTTTATTAAGGCCTATCAGCAGGCTGAACAGGATCCTCTGTATCCTCGTGGCAGTGTACCGACGGGTACAGACCAGCTGCATCAATTCCTCGAGCGTACCGGCCTTTCCGGCAGCGGCGCTGAACCTGTTTTCAAGGCCGTCCTCCATGTATGGCAGCTTTTTAATCATATCATTGGGCATTCTTCTTAAAAGCGATATGATCACATCCTCGAAGTCGGAAGGGAATACAGGCCCCCTCCCAAGCTCGATCTCGCGCTCCAGTATGGACAGAGTCCGGGCAGGCATTGAAAACTCAAGCAGCTTTCTGGCATAATGCCAAGTATTTGTTTTCAATACCTTTCTTATGGATGTAGCGCTGCTGTATTCACCGGAAAGCTCGGTCGAGTTATAGCTACTGCCCAACCTTCCTATTGTAACCGGAGTTATTTTGCTGTTCAGGCGAAGAAGAGCTTTCAGATATTCTATGCCAAGGATGTTATTTGGGCTCTTGAGCGTTGATGAAAGTGCGTCTTTGCCGAATTTTTCCCGTGCATATTGGGAGATCGCTTTCTGTCTTGCGGCAGGAAAGGACAGTCCTTCGGAGAGAAGATTGCGTAGAGCCGATCTGTAATCATCAGGTTCATCAACAAGCATTTCTGCGACATCGGAGAGCTTTTTTATGTTTCCTGCTTCACTGCCGAAGCATATGAAGTCTACAGTATTCAAACTGTCAAGCAGTTTGACTGCGCCATAGGCAAAAAACTCAGCGCTGCCCATAGCATATGGGACAGGCAGCTCAACGATCAGATCAGCCCCAGCCAGCAAAGCCATCTCAGCTCTTGCCCATTTGTCGATTACTGCCGGCTCGCCCCGCTGTGTGAAATTGCCGCTCATCACCACTACAGTACAGTCTGCTCCCGTCAGTTCGCGGGACCTTTGCAGGTGATATAGATGGCCGTTATGAAATGGATTGTATTCGGCTGTTATACCGACTGTTTTCATTCGATCCTCCAGGCTCGGATATAACCGGCCGTATTGTCAAGCTTCAAAGAGACCCTCTCTGAATTTCATAAGATAATTCATACAAAAGTCATCCTTGCCAAGCAGTGCTTCCGCTGCGTATACAGAGGACATCAGCTTGTTGTCCAGCGGATTCAGGATCGCTCCGTCCATGCCGGAGGTCATAGCGGCAATGAGAAAGGCCTGATTCATTACTTTCCTTGCAGGTATACCGAAGGAAATGTTGCTAAGCCCGCACGTGATATGTACTTCAGGATATTGCGCACGAACACTGCGGATCGTCTCAAGTGCTACCCAGCCATAGTGAGTGCCTGTTCCTATCGGCCTTACCATGGGATCTATGTAAATATCGGAAATGTCGATGCCTTTTGCTGTGAGCCCAGAAATGAGCTTGCCGGCTATTGCTACTCTCTCTTCGGTTGTTTCCGGCATGCCGCTGTCATCCATACATAGTGCTATGATTCCTGTTCCATACTCAAGGGCGAGTGGAAGGACAGCTTCATATCTTTCCTTTTCGTAGGTGATCGAATTGATGATTGGTTTAGCTTTGGTAAGCTTAAGCGCTCTTTCTATCGCCTGCGCATTTGGCGAATCCAACGAAAGAGGAGCTTCCACCGCTTCCTGAACTATTTTAACGAGCCATTCGAGCTTCTCGGGCTCATTATCAACGAACATACCGGCATTCAGATCTATAAAGGCCGCTCCCGCATCATATTGTTTTCTGGCCATGTCCTGTATAAATGCAGCATCACCGGCTTCTATAGCAGCTCTTGCGGCTTTATTCGTACTGTTAATTTTTTCACCTATTATAATCATGTTGTTCGTCCTTTCATGACCAGGTTTATTTCTATTGACCCGCACAAGGCGTATAATGCTGCTGCCATGCGTTACTCGATTGCGTTGAGCTTATTTGATCCAACTTCACCTTTTTTCCTATTTTGCAGGGCTCGATCGGTCAAATGGCTGCTGCAGCTATCTTGTGGAGATGGTTTCCTGGTGGCATGTCTCCTCATATTATACCCCAGTAATTGGCTGTAAACAAGAAAATCCTCAATTCGAGTGCTGCTTAATGGTTTTTTAGCGTGTAAGTAAGCTGTGCTGAGGTGGCCTTTGCAATGGAGCCAATACTCCTTTTTGCTTTATGAAGTTGTGAGTTTTATGATGCTATATTGAAAGACGGATAGTACATGATAGAAAAAGAAATTGACATGGTGTATAATTTCAGTACGATCTATATTGAGTTGGAGTTCCATATTAAGCTGTATTTTGAGCTGTAGTATTTTTATAGCTATTACTTTTTTGAGAGGGGATTAGATGGGAAAGATCGCTGTTGTTGTTATTAATGGCACGACCCGCGAATTTGACAGGGAATATCATTATCTTATCCCCGACGACTTTTGTGACAGCCTTGTAGCCGGAATGAGGGTCATAGTACCGTTCGGAAGGGGTAACAATTCCAAGGAAGGTTATGTTTTGGGCTTCACTGAACAATCAGGGTTTGCGGGGTTGAAGGAGATTAAAAAAGTCATTGACAAAAAACCGGCGCTGATCCCTTCGCTCATCGACCTTGCGGTGTGGATGAAGCATCGGTATTTCTGCACCTTCAGCCAGGCGATCAAGTGCATGATCCCGGCGGGCATAGACGTGAAGAGCATTAGAATAATCAAGCTTGCAGACAAGGCAGCCAGTGCTCAAAAACTGACTCCGAACCAGAAGCTGCTTATCGATTTGCTGGCTTCCAATGAGGGCTGTATTGAGTATGATGAGCTCAGGAGGCTTTATGACAAAAAAAGCGGTTACTGTAAGAACCTTAATGAGCTGGCTGAGAAAGGTGCAATAACAATCACCGAGCAATATACATCAGCTGTCAGGGCAAAGACTATAAGGGTAGCGAGCTTGGCACTGCCGGCGGAAGAAGTGTCTGCGGATATCGACAGCGGTATAATAAAGAGGATACAGCAGGTCAGGGTTCTTGAAATGCTGCTCGATAATGAATATATTGGAACAGCCGATCTTGCGAGGTTTGCGGGCGTTTCGACTTCTGTTCTGGATACGCTTCGAAAGTATGGGTACATATATTACCGAGATATGGAGATCAACAGGGATCCTGTGAAACACAGGGATGTGACACCGACAGAGCCAATGGCGCCGACGCCTGAGCAGAGTATAGTACTGAAAAAGGCAATTTTAGACATTGACAGCGGTAAATTTCATGAAATGCTTCTGCACGGTGTGACAGGAAGCGGTAAAACAGAGGTTTATCTTCAGCTCATACAGCATGTGCTTGATAAAGGAAGGCAGGCCATAGTACTGGTACCGGAAATTTCACTGACACCGCAGATGGTTGACCGCTTCAGGGGGAGATTCGGAAATATGGTGGCTGTCATTCACAGCAGATTGTCTCCGGGAGAACGCTTTGACCAGTGGAGGCTGATTAGAGAGGGTGCTGTAAAGGTTGCAGTAGGAGCAAGATCTGCTGTATTCGCACCGTTCAGTGACCTTGGGCTCATAATAATCGATGAGGAGCACGAGAATACTTATAAATCTGAAACAACACCAAAATATACTGCGGCAGAGATAGCTGCGAGAAGATGCATGCATGACGGCTCGCTGCTGATACATGGTTCAGCAACGCCATCGGTTGCTACGTACCAACTGGCGTTGGATGGGAAGATGAGCCTCGCTGTCATGAAGGAACGGGCTAACACGATGCTGATGCCGAAAGTGCAGATCGTCGACATGAGGAAGGAGCTGGAGTTTGGCAACAGAACGATATTCAGTTCGACTCTCTCGACGGAGATGGAAAAAAATATTGCAAGCGGCCAGCAGACCATACTCTTTCTTAATAAAAGAGGGTATGCATCTTTTATACTGTGCAGGAACTGTGGCATCAGACTCAAGTGCAGGCACTGCAATATAACTATGACGTACCATTCGATTGATGACCGGCTGATTTGTCATTACTGCGGCTATACGGTAAAAATGCCATCAGTGTGTCCAAAGTGCGGCAGCGGCCATATACGTCAGTTCGGCACAGGCACACAGAAGGTGGAGGAGGAGCTGCACAAGTATTTCCCCGAAGCTTCTGTCATAAGGATGGACATGGACACTACCACCGGTAAACATTCACATGAGGAGATTCTTGATTCCTTCAGAAAAAACAACATCAATATTCTGGTCGGTACGCAGATGATAGCGAAGGGACATGACTTCCCCAATGTGACACTTGTTGGGGTTCTGGCGGCTGACAGCCTGCTTGGTATCGACGATTACAGAGCTTCGGAGAGAACGTTCCAGCTGCTGACCCAGGTGGCAGGAAGGGCGGGAAGAGGCCGGCTGCCGGGGCGGGTAGTGATACAGACTTACAATACGGAGGATTACAGCATTACGTCCTCGTGTCATCATGATTATGATTCTTTTTTCAAACATGAGTCGCTGATAAGGAGGAGGCTTCGTTATCCTCCGTTCACAGATATAGCCGTGGCTGTGGTCAGTTCTGTAAATGACAGACTGGCCTTCGCAAAAGCCAGGGATGTTTATGGATTTCTGACCGGGAGACTCAATACATCAGCAGGTGATGAACTACTGCCGGGACCTGTTCGAGCGCCTGTATCAAAGATGCGTAATCGGTACAGATGGAGGGTCGTGGTAAAGTGTGGTTCGGTAGAACGGCTCTCCGAAATACTTGCGGAATTGGCGGACTGGTTTGCCAAGAGTAAGGGGAAATGCGATGTGGATCTCAGTATGGACATAAATCCTGTAAGCATGCTTTAAAAGATGATTACTCTTTGTATAAATGGACAAAAATTCAAGTATAGTACACTTTTACTTGACATAATCTCAAAATTAGTGCACTTATTATATAAAAAGTTCATTTTTAGTCGAGTTATTCGTCCTATACTTGAAATTTTGTCCATTTTGATCAAGAACGCCAAACTTATCGTTTTTGCTTCTACCTTACACATTTTCACCTGTTTAGTTATAGCGAGGCGAACGATGTCCCCCACCTCCCAACGTATTTTCAGCCCTTCAGGTTGAAAAACGCTTGGCGGCAGGTAACGCCTTGCTTTTCAGGCGCGGAATGATGCCCATTGCGACCAGCCTTGTTGAAACACTGTAGTATCGCAAAAAATCCTTTGGATATTTTGTGACTTGGAAAGAAAACTTTTCTATAAACAAAAAGTTTTCTTTGAGCTAAAGTGTTATAATAAAAAGGAATAACTTATTTAGTGCGGGAGTGTTATTATGGCAATTAGAAATATAAGAAAAGACGGTGACGATATCTTAAGGAAAAAATCCAGGGAAGTTGATGAGATCAATGACAAGATACTCATACTGCTCAAGGATATGGCAGATACTATGTATCAGGCGGAAGGAGCAGGTCTTGCAGCGCCTCAGGTGGGTGTGCTCAAAAGGGTCGTGGTAATAGATATAGGAGAAGGGTTAGTGCAGCTTGTAAATCCTGTCATCAGGACGCAAACCGGTCTTCAGACCACGTTGGAAGGATGTCTGAGCATACCGGGCGTATGGGGCGAGGTGGAACGTCCTTCCCATGTAGTGGTGGAAGCTCTCGATCCGAGCGGCAGTAAAGTGACCATAGAGAGCGAAGGCTTTATGGCACAGGCACTCTGTCATGAGATAGATCACCTTGACGGCATCCTTTTCAAGGACAAGGCAGTGCGATTCCTTGATAAAGAGGATCTTAAAAAACTGGAGCAGGAATGATGAGAATTGTGTTTATGGGCACTCCGGATTTTGCAGTGCCATGTCTGGATGCCCTTGTGAATAATGAATATGATATCGCAGCTGTTATAACGCAGCCTGACAAACCTGTCGGAAGGAAGCAGAGTGAGCTTAAGGCGCCTGCTGTGAAGGAGGCTGCGATAAGATATGGGATCAGAAACATTTTACAGCCGGTGAAGGTAAAAACACAAGAATTCCTGAATTCCATCAGCGAGCTTAAACCGGATCTGATAGTGACTGCCGCATATGGAAGGATACTGACCAGAGCGGTGCTTGATGTGCCCAAATATGGTTGCATAAATGTGCATGCATCGCTACTGCCGAAGTACAGAGGCGCCGCACCTATCCAGTGGGCACTGATCAATGGCGACAGCAAGACCGGCATTACAACAATGTTCATGGATGAGGGGATGGATACAGGAGATATCCTGTTAATGAGAGAGATCGATATACCTCATGATATGAATGCGCAGCAGCTCTTTGACCGGCTTAAGGTGCTGGGCGCCGAGGTATTGATCGAAACAATTGATGCTCTGCAAAATGGTAAGCTGACGAGAAAGCCGCAGGATCATTCAAAAGCTGTCTATGTACCGATGATGACCAAAGAGGCCGGACTGATCGACTGGAATAAAAGCGCAGCAGATATACATAACCTTGTCAGGGGAACAAACCCCTGGCCCGGAGCCTATACGTTCTACAAGGGCAAGCGGCTCAAGATATGGAAGACATCGGTGCTCGAAGAGCCTCCGAAGGATCTGGCGGCCGCCGGTCCGGATGAGATACAGCCCGGAAAAGTGATGAGGATACATAAGCAAAGCCTGATTGCAGCTACAGGCAGTGGATTTATCGAAGTTACTGAGCTTCAGTTCGAAAACTGCAGGAGAATGGGCATTAATGAGTGCGGCCACAACATGGATGAAGGTGAAGTGCTTGGATAGACGTCTCAGGAGTTTCATGATGTACTCGCTGCTGCTTTTGACTGTACTTGCAGCTTTAGCGGTTTTGCTTTCACTGATCTATCATTTCTTTTCGATAGACATCTACAACAGGATCATATTTGCATTCATGATCATTGCACTGGCAGTGATGGTCATGTTGGTCATATCGATGCTGTCCATATTTGCTGCATTAAGGACAAGAAAGGCACATCCGGCCATGCTTTTTCCTGTGAGGATCGGAATGAAGCTGGTCATGCCATTTGCACTTTTTATCACCGATGTCCTGAAAAAGGACAAGGACTTGATCAGGAGCCTGTTTATCGATGTCAACAATCTTTTTGTTGAATCGGGAAACATCAGGAAAAGTGCTGATAAGATCATGCTGCTGCTTCCTCACTGCCTGCAGAACTCGGAATGCAGCATAAAGATAACAAAGGATGTCACAAACTGCAGGATGTGTGGCCGATGTACAATAGGAGATATCAGACAAATGGCGGAAAAAAGAGGTGTAAAGGTCCGTGTCGTGACTGGGGGGACTGCCGCAAGGAACGCTATTGCGGATGAAAGGCCTGAAATAGTATTGTCAGTGGCTTGCGAGAGGGATCTGGCTATCGGTATTTCGGATGTGAGCAGCATTCCGGTGATAGGAGTACTGAATCAGAGGCCCAACGGACCGTGTGTCAATACAACTGTTGATGTCGATCTGTTGAAGGAGAAATTGGACAGCATCATTGCTGATCCTGCCGGATACGGTACTGATCAGGCCTTGCATGACTAGACTCATGAAGCGTCAGGAATAATATTCTATGTGTGGTATAAGAGAAACCGCATAAAAAGAGAAATGACATAAAATGGAAATTGATTATATAATAAATGATGTATATGAGTTGTTACGGATAAGTTAAATGATCATATAAGTTGTTGCGTATAAGGAAAATCTATGAAACTTGATAATGCAAGAGAAGCTGCATTGAAAATTTTATATGAAATAAATGAAAAGGGAGCTTACTCCAATATCTCACTGAATAAACACTTAATATCCCGTGAATTCAGTAACAAGGACAGGGCCTTCATAACAGAACTAGTTTATGGTGTTGTAAAATGGAGACTCAAGCTGGACAGGACTGTCGCAGCCTGTTCAAACATAAAGCTGTCAAAGCTTTCGCCGTGGATAATCAACATATTGAGGCTGGGGGCTTATCAGCTGCTTCATATGACCAGGGTGCCGCCTTCTGCTGCATGCAATGAAAGTGTCAGGCTTGCAGGCAGATATGGTCATAAGGCCTCAGCCGGGTTTGTCAACGCAGTTCTGAGGAATATATCACGGGGCGGCGGCAGTGACGTTATACCTGATAAAAATTCAGACCCGGTGGGATATTTATCTGTCAGATATTCTTATCCTGAGTGGCTCGCAGCCAGGTATATGGAGATGTTTGGTATGGAATTTGCCGAAAGTCTGCTTGATGCAGGCAACGAAACACCTAAGCTGACTGTCAGAGCCAATACGCTGAGGATTGGTGTGAGTGAACTGCTAGACATGCTTAAGCGTGATGGTGTCGATGCAGTGCCTGGGAAATACGCAAATGAGGCGATAATAATAAAGAGCTCAGTTTCTGTGGCGCAGCTTGAAGCTTTTAAAGGTGGTTTGCTACAGGTTCAGGATGAAAGCTCGATGCTGCCTGCAGCTGTTTTAGCACCGTCGCCCGGCGACAATGTGCTTGATGCCTGCAGCGCTCCGGGGGGTAAGGCTACCCATATGGCACAGCTTATGAACAACCAGGGCAAAGTAACAGCCAGAGATATACACGAACATAAGCTTAAGCTCATTGAAGAAGCGACGGCTAGACTCGGTACGGATATAGTCAAGACAGAGATGCATGATGCAGCCGTGCCCGATCAACGGGACGAAGCAGCATACGACAGGGTACTGTTGGATGCTCCGTGTACAGGGCTTGGAATAATAAGGAGAAAACCCGACATTAAGTGGGCAAGGGAAAGCGGCGACATAAAGAGTATCACAGAGCTGCAGAGCCGATTGATCGGAAATTTATCAAGGACTGTAAAGCCCGGCGGAATATTAGTTTACAGTACTTGCACCATATTACCCGAAGAAAATGAACACATCATACGAAATTTTATAGAGAACAATGAAGAATTTATAGAAGATGACATAGCACCATTTTTGCCTTCTACACTGGCGAAGCATGCAAAAGGGTGCATGCTGCAGCTGTATCCCAACAGAGACGGGATAGATGGATTTTTCATAGCCAGAATGAAAAGGAAGGAGAGGCAGACGGACTAGACGATATAAGAAGTATGGACGGATACAGGTCTGATGCTGCCGGATGCAATGGATATATCAAATGATACACTAGACAGTATCACAGAAAAAACTCGGAATGATATGACAGCCAAAGAACCAATTAGTATCTCAGATACGGAAAAAGCATATCTGCCGAATATGGACATAATGGAGCTTGAACAGTTTCTGACAGCCATCGGACAGCAGAAGTTCAGAGCCAAGCAGATATTCAGCTGGATAGCAAGGGGAGTTCGGGATTTCGACGAGATGACGGATCTGTCAAAGCAGCTGAGACAGGAATTGAAACTTTTAGCCCGTGTTTCCGGTCTAAAAATAAAAAGAAAGCTTGTATCATCTATTGACGGCACGGTCAAGTATCTGTTCGAGCTTGATGACGGCAATGTTATAGAAAGCGTGTTGATGAAATATATACACGGATATACAGCCTGTGTTTCATCACAGATAGGATGTAAGATGGGCTGCAGCTTTTGCGCATCGACTATAGCAGGCTTCAGACGAGATCTGACGGCTGGTGAAATACTTGAGCAGGTACTCGCCATTCAGCGCGACAGTGGAGCAAAGGTTGGAAATATTGTCATTATGGGCATCGGAGAGCCCTTTGATAATTATGACAACATGGTAAAATTCCTGAGGCTGGCCCATATCCCTGAAGGGCTGAACATAGGATACAGGCATATGACAGTGTCTACCTGTGGCCTTGTGCCTGGCATCTTGAGGTTCGCCGATGAAAATTTTCAGGTTAATCTGGCAATTTCTCTACATGCACCAAATGACGGTATAAGAGAGGGTATGATGCCTATTGGAAGGAAGTACTGTATTGACAAAATCATTGAAGCATGTAAGATATATACAGAGAAAACCAAAAGAAGGATCACGTTCGAATATGCATTGATAGACGGTGTCAACGATGCGCCTGAGAATGCTCTGGAACTTGCCTCAAGGCTCAGAGGGCTTTTATGCCATGTGAATCTCATACCGGTCAATACGGTACAGGGAACAGGCTATCGTCAGAGCGGACGCAGGCATATTGAAGCATTTGCGGAGCTGTTGACGAAAAAAGGCATCGAAACGACGATCCGGCGTGAACTCGGCTCAGATATAAATGCAGCGTGCGGACAGCTTAGAAGAAGCGAATTGAGTGGGGGACACGGTACAGATAATGTTTGAAAGCGGGTGTTGCTTGTTTGAAATATGCCGCAGATACTGACAGAGGAATATTACGAGAAATTAATGAAGACAGCTATATGATCATCCCAGACTGTTCTGAGACATTCTGCTCTTTTGTCATTGCTGATGGGATGGGTGGTCACAACAGCGGAGAAATAGCGAGCAGGCTGGCTGTTGAGTACATAAGGGACAATATTGGAAGGATGGACGACTTCACCGATAATGATGAAAATATCGGAGAAGGTTTGGATAAGCTTGTAAAGCAAGCCAATACCGCAGTACATGAAAAATCGCTGGAAAGCGACGATGTCAGCGGAATGGGAACAACTCTGACCATGGCAGTGATCAGCCAAAGGAAGATTACTGCAGCGCATGTGGGTGACAGCAGGCTTTATTTGATCCGCGGCGGCACCATTACGCAGATGACGGAGGATCATTCCTATATAGGAGAGCTGGTCAGAAAAGGTACATTGACCAAGGAAGAGGCTGAGAACCATCCGAGGAAGAATGTGATAACCAGAGCGATAGGTTCTTCTCCCGATATTGTGGTGGACATAATCAACCAGGAAATTGAGAGCGATGATATATACATACTTTGCACCGACGGCCTTACAAATATGGTAAGTGATGAGGACATTTCCTCAATAGCCGTAAGCAGTGAACCTGAAACTGCATGTGCAAAGCTGATAGAGGCCGCAAACAAACAGGGCGGAGAAGACAACGTAACTGTAATTGTTATAAAATGTGAGTGAAGGTGTGGATATGGAAGGTCAGATACTGGGAAATAGATATAAATTGCTCGAAAGAATCGGCGGAGGCGGCATGGCAGTCGTGTACAAAGCGAAATGTCTGCTTTTGAACCGCTTTGTCGCTGTTAAGGTATTGCGCAGTGAATTTACAGACGATGAGGAGTTTGTTAAGCGTTTTCGTGTTGAGGCGCAGGCAGCAGCAAGCTTGAACCACCCGAACATAGTCTCCATTTATGATGTTGGAAAGCAGGATGATTCGCATTACATCGTTATGGAATTTATTGACGGCATCACATTAAAGGAGTATATCAGCCAACAGGGCGCACTGCCATGGAAAGAGGCCGTTAGTATTGCGATACAAATATGCTCTGCAATTGAACAGGCACATAAAAATTTTATCGTGCACCGTGATATCAAGCCGCACAACATAATGATAACTAAAGAAGGCATAGCAAAGGTTACTGATTTTGGTATAGCCAGAGCTGTATCCTCTGCAACGATTACGATGGTCGGCAGTACTATCGGTTCTGTCCACTATTTTTCACCTGAGCAGGCAAGAGGCGGCTTTACAGATGAAAAATCGGATCTTTATTCTCTTGGCATCACCATATATGAGATGGTTACAGGCAAGGTGCCGTTTGACGGGGAAACACCGGTAGCTATAGCCCTTAAGCATATACAGGAAAAGCCTGAAAGACCTATCGATGTGAACACATCCATCCCAAAAGGTGTAAATGATCTGATCATAAAAGCTATGAAGAAGGATCAGAACCTAAGATATCAGAATGCGTCAGATATGCTTTCAGATCTTCAGAGAGTGCTTGCAGAGCCTAATACTAAAATTTCAGGAAGCAATGCAGTGGAGGAAATGCCGACTAAGAAAATGCTGGCGGTAGGCGCAGGACTTAAATCGCCGGACGAAATCGACGACACAGATGATATATATGATGGAGATGAAATCAACATGGATGATGAAGATGACACAAGCGCTAAAAAGAAAAAGGACCGTCTGAGTATTTGGCTCGGTATCGCATCCGGCCTTGCAATAGTAGCACTTATAGTTTATATAGGATTAAAGGTTGTCATACCGGCTATAATGCCGGAGGAAGCGGAGGCTTACATTGTTGAAGACTATACAGACAGACATTTTTCAGAAGTAAGTGATATTTTGAGTCAATATGGAATAACTGCTGTTGAAGGTGATCAGATATACGACGATACGATAGATAGGGGAATCATAGTATCGCAGGATGTTGCCGTAGGAAACAGTCTTAAGTCCGGCAGCACGATCAATTTTACGGTGAGCGCCGGTCCGCATCTTGTGGAAGTGCCCGATATCAAAGGAGACGAATCGAGAGTGGCAGTGCTGGTTGTTAAAAACAGCGGACTGGTGCCGGAGGAAGTTTCGGAAAATAATGAAACAGTGGGAACAGGTCTTGTGATAAAGACTGAACCGGAAGCATTCGAAATGGTCAAACCGGATTCCGTGGTTAAGGTATATGTAAGCTTGGGACCGAAGCTTGAAAAAGTAAAAATACCTGACCTGATAGGAAAGACCAGAATGGCGGCAGAAAATGAGATACTGAAAAATAATCTGTCAATAGGTAAAATACTGCCGGAAGGAATCGTAAGCGATGTTGCAAAGGTAGTCAAGCAATACCCGCTGGCCGGTACGGAGCATGATGAGTATACTGCTGTGGAGCTGACATTCGGTATTGACGAGCCGCAGCAAGATGATCCGGGAACGTATCAGCCTATTGATGACGGCAATGATACGGATCCGGTTGATGAAGAGAGAACAAAGCTGATCACTGTTTCTCTGGACCCGAGCCGTACCTATGGAGAAGAAGTGATGGTATATATAGAAACAACACCTTCGGATACTAACATACGCAAGATCGAGATGAACCAGCTGGTTAACAGGAGCAACTTCCCGTTCAGCCGTCCGGTTACTATCGGGGAAAAAGGCACGACACACGTCATAGTGTATCTTGATAATGTGCTGGCATTGGAAACGGATATCAAAAACGAGTGATTTGATTGTAATGCGGTAAAAGCAATTGTATAAGTGAATAATAAATCGTATAATGCAAATTTCGTGGTAGTATTTGAAGCAACCAGTGATAAAATACTCGAAACGCTGCAAGCGAGCGCAGGGGAGGTCCGATTATTGCCGTCAGGCATTATTATCAAAGGAATAGGTGGATTTTATTATGTATCGTCAGAGGATGACGGTATATATGAGTGCAAAGCAAGAGGGTTATTCCGCAAAATGGAATTGACTCCTCTGACAGGAGACAGAGTCATTTTTTCAGTGACTGATAGGCAGCTGAAAAAGGGGTATATAGAGGAAATATGTGAGAGAAGTACTGTTCTGATAAGACCTGCAGCTGCAAATGTCGATCAGATTATTGCTGTTGTCGCTGCCAGGAGTCCCGAGCCGGACCTGTTATTGCTGGACAAGATACTGGTAACGGCTGAGAAGAAGGGAATAGACGCTGTGGTCTGTATCAATAAGATCGATCTCGATACCGGTAAAAGCAGGACGGAGCTTTGCAGCTCATATATCAGGGCAGGCTACAGTGTTATCGAGACCAGCTCAGAGGAAGCCGCAGGCTTCAGTTTGCTCAAAGAGGCATTGAGTGGGCACATATCGGTGTTTGCAGGCCAGTCAGGAGTAGGCAAGTCGACATTGCTCAACAGAGTAATGGAAACCGTTGTTATGGAGACAGGAAGCATCAGCGGCAAGATCGATAGGGGAAGGCACACGACCAGGCATGCCGAGCTTATGAAGCTCTCTGGGGGCGGATATGTTGTTGACACGCCAGGCTTCAGTTCTTATGAACTATCTGAGATTAAGTATGATGAGCTTCAATATCTATTTCCCGAATTTGCCGAGCACATACCCGAATGCAGATTTACAGGATGCAGCCATGTAAATGAGACTGACTGTGAAGTGAAAAGAGCTGTTGATACAGGTCTGATCAGCAAGGGAAGATATCTGCGTTTTGTTGAGCTATATAATATTCTGAAGCTGGAAGATGATTTAAAGTATAGAAAAGGCAACAGGAGGGGATAAAAACGATGATTAAAATTGCACCGTCCATCCTGGCTTCTGATTTTTCAAAGCTTGGAGAGGAGATACGCAAGGTGGAGAAGGCCGGTGCCGACATGATACATGTAGATGTCATGGACGGCCATTTTGTACCTAATATAACGATTGGACCCGCAGTGATAAAAAGCCTGAGGAAGGTTACAACACTTCCATTTGATGTCCATCTGATGATCAGTGATCCTGGGAACTACATAGACAGCTTTGCAGAAGCTGGAGCCGATATACTATCAGTCCATGTTGAGAATAATACGCATCTTCACCGGACAATAGAAATGATCAGACAGAGGGGAGTCGGAGCCTGTGTGGTGCTGAACCCGGCAACTCCGCTCAATACGCTGGATGCTGTGCTTGGTGAGGTGGATATGGTTTTACTGATGACAGTGGATCCAGGCTTTGGAGGGCAGCAGTATATAGAGAGCATGACGGAAAAAGTCCGAGAACTGAAAAATATGGCTATGCAGCGCGGTCTGAAGCTTGATATCGAGGTTGACGGCGGTATCGACCTTTCAAACATACGCGAGGTCACAGAAGCGGGAGCAAATGTGATCGTGGCAGGTACTACCGTTTTTTCTGCACCGGATACGGCCAAAATAATAAGCAGCCTTAGGCAAAAGGCATTTGGTGGACATATATGACTTGTGTGATTTTCTGCGGAGGAAGGATTGCTGATTATTCATACATAAAAAAATATGTCGGCGATGCCTCACTCATCATATCGGCAGACAGTGGGGCGCATCACTGCAGGGCGCTGGGAATAGTGCCCGATTTGCTTGTGGGAGACTTTGATTCGGTTAGCAGCGATGACTTCTGTGCACTTGAAAAGGCGGGAGCCAAGGCTGTCCGTTTCCCGGCTGAGAAGGATATGACCGACAGTGAGCTGGCTGTTGAGATAGCGATAGACAGAGGCTGCAGCAGGATAATACTGCTTGGTGCGATTGGATCCAGGCTGGATCATTCTGTTTCCAACCTTTTTTTGTTGAAAAAGCTTCATGATGCAAATGTTGATGGTATTATAGCGGATGAAAAGAATGAAGTGCGTCTGATCAGCGACTATATAACTCTGAGACGAGAAGATGATGTTTTTGTGACGCTGCTGCCAATCAACGGCACAGCCACAGGCGTCACGACCCGGGGGCTTTATTATCCGCTCGATAACGCCGTTCTGGCGGCAGGCTCGTCCCGGGGCGTAAGCAATAGGTTTTCTGAAGAGGAAGCATATGTAGAAGTTAAGAATGGCTGTCTACTTGTCGTAGTATCCCGTGATTAGCGGGATCAGCTCATCCGGTTTCCGGATTATTCCTATGACGAATCTACTGACAGAATCTAGTGACAGAATTTGCAGAAAGAATCTGTTGAAAGAATCTAGTGAAATAATCTGCCCATAACTAAGCTACACTATGAACTGAAAATCCCGGCTGACTCATTCCACAACATAAGCAAATCATGGCCGGATATCTATGTCGGTTATACCCAGAGTTTGACTAATCTGTAACCCTGTAGTACAGAATCCTATCTGTACTCTGCGGCCAATGCTTCAAAGGCCTTCTGAGAGTTTACTATCGTCTTTTCATCTACACAGTATGCAAGTCTGAAAAAGCCTTTGCACCCGAATCCGGTACCGGGTACTATTACAAGATTGTATTTAACTGCTGCCTTGCAGAATGCTACATCATCTTCAACCGGCGACTGAGGAAACAGGTAGAACGCACCTTGAGGCTTCAGACATTTGAATCCGGCATTTGTTATTATTTCGTAGAGCATGTCTCGTCTCTTTTTATACGCTTGCACGTCTACTCGGGCATCCAGTGATTCCGGCAGGATTCTCTGAAAGAGGGCGGGAGCATTGACAAAACCAAGGGTCCTGGTCGAGAAAATGAGTCCGTCCATAAGTGCAGATATATCACTAGTTCCCGGATTGACAGCAATGAAACCTATTCGCTCGCCGGGCAGTGACAGTGATTTGCTGAATGAGTTGACTATGACAGCATTTTTGAAGATCGCAAATATTGGCGGTACCTCAGCTGCGTCATAAACTATCTTGTCATAGGGCTCGTCAGATATGATGCAAATACTGGTCCCGAATTCTTTTTGCCTTTTTTCAATTGCTTCCGATATCCTTTCGAGAGAGCCGCGGCTGTAGATGGCACCGGTAGGATTATTAGGCGAGTTGATGATTATTGCTTTTGTCCTTGGTGTAATGGCGTCGTATATTCTATCGGCATCAGGCTGGAAACTTTCCCGGTCTGTATTCACAATGACCGGCCTTCCGCCGTGATTGTCTATGTAAAAGAGGTATTCGGCAAAATAAGGAGCCAATACGATGACTTCCTCGGAAGGGTTCAACAGAGTCTTAAGCACAACATTCATTGCTCCGCCCGCACCGCATTCCATTACTATGTGCTCTGCTCCTATAGCGACGCCTGTTGATTGCTTCAGCTTTGCAGCGACAGCGGCTCTTACCTCAGGATAGCCTGCATTGCTCATGTAACTATGCATTTTTGGTGCGTCCGAGATAACTGCCTTTTTTAAGGCTTCCTTTACTGTCGCCGGCGGCTCCAGGTCCGGATTGCCAAGAGAAAAATCATATACATTATCGGCTCCTGCGATTTTTCGGAGCCTCGCTCCTTCTTCAAACATTGCTCTGATCCATGATGATCTGCTCAGATTTGTCAGTATTTTTTCTGAAACCATTATATCCACTCCTGTTTTTTGGGTGAGGGCTTTGTGAGAAGCCAACCACGATTTTTTTATATGATATACCAATACAGGCAAAATATCAACGACCTTATTAGGGCTATGAGCCATTCACGGCTAGTATGAGCTATTCACGGCTAGTATGAGCTATTCACGGCTAGTATGAGCCATTCACGGCTAGTATGAGCTATTCACGGCTAGTACGAGCCTAGATATACTTTTTTGAGCCGGTGTCTACATTCTTTTATGCCATTGTAAGTTCACATAATATGGAAAGAAGTGAACTGTTTGAAAAATCAAGTAATGGGAAGAAAAATCAACTAAAAACTGAAAATCGTCTATGTTTGTTACACATAATATGGTTTTTGACTGAGTTATTGTACGAAAAACTTGAAAAAATAGACTATTGTGTTCCCACTACTTGAATTTTTTAACATTATGGGTGCAAGTAATTAATTTCAATGAGGTTCTTAGGTTCTTACTCTATGAAAACTGCTGAGTACCAATTTTGTTCATCGGATGGGTCCTTGAGTGTGTTTATGGGCAGCCCGAATTTCCGGACTGTCTTGAATACATCTATGCCTACGCTGTGAAATGCAGGCCTGGCTTTTTTTGGGTTGGCACAACCCATACCTTTTGATCCGCCGCATTCTGCGCAGATGGCACAGTCGCTCAGAGAAAATGCAAAATAGTATCCATCGGTAAAAGCTGTGCTTTCTAATGCAAATGATACATCCTGAGAAATCTTCTTATTATGTGAATGTATTATTATACCCCAACTATATTTCTTGAATATCTGTTCGTACTCCCAAGGATTGAGAGACCCCGGTCTTGATGGACAGGTATGTCCTTTGCCCCAGTCCTTGCAGCCGAACATGCATTTTAGCAGTGTTCTGGGATCAAATTCGATGTCATTTATACTGAAGAGAACTGCATGGTCGGCTCCCAGTTCAATAGCTTTTTTTACATAGCTAATGGCGATTTTTTCGGTGTTCCCGCTTTTTTTTTCGAGGTGGTCAGAATTATTCATATTAGAGCCTCCGATTTATATAGTCGAATTTAATTATAATTGAGTCAGCGTCAGATTCCAATACCTGATTGATTTTAACCATAATAAAAAATTGCAAGATTATGTTGAATCAGGCAGGTGTGCGCATAGAGAATGGTGGTAAGTGTTTGAATCAGGCAGGTGTACTCAAAGAGTACGATAATTAGTACTGCAGTGTGATAAAAAGAGGAATATAGTACTATATTACAATTTGTACAAAGGGTATAAAATTATGTTGAGAGGAGATGTATATTTATGTTAAAAAAGGTTTCCATATCGATATTCTTACTTATTTTTATATTTTCATTTACATTCATATTACCTGTCAATGGAACAGCAGTGCCTAGGAATGGCAGCGGCTTTTCCGATGTATCAAAAGAGCACTACGCATATGCGGCAATCAATTGGATGGTAGAGAACGGGATAATTGAGGGCACTGGCAACAATCAGTTTTCACCTGCCCGTGATGTGACCAGAGCTGAGTTTGCAAAAATGATGGTCCTGACTCTTGAACTTGATTTGATAAATCCTTCAAAGGAGTCATTTCTGGATATAAAAAAGGGCGGATGGCAGTACAAATATGTTGAATCAGCAAAACCATACATGACAGGCTTCAGAACCTCTTTGGGAGATTACTTCAGGCCTTCGCAAAACGCAGAGCGTGAGGATATGGCAGTGGCTTTGGTTCTGGCTATGGGCTTTGGAGATGAAATGCCCGACATGAATGTGCTTTCGCAGTACAGCGATTCTGACGATATTTCCCCAAACCTGAAGAAATATGTTGCAATCGCTGTAAAGCATGGACTAATGCAGGGGTATGACAGGAACGGCAGCCGAGTATTTGCACCGTCTGAGAGCTTGAACAGAGCATCTGCTGCGGAACTTCTATATAATGCATTCAGGGAGAATGAAGAAAAGGTCACTTATGAAGATGAGAAGGTGACCTATGAAAATAGCGCAGGTGCGAATAATGGCAATGCTGCAAATGAAGATTATGAGGCGGATGAAGACGATGATGCATATGAGGACGATGAGGCAGATGAGGATGCGGACGGGCACAGTTCATCAACAATAGCGGTCAGTGTATCCGGCGATAAGCTTTTAATAAGCTGGGACAGGATATCTTCATCAAATTTCAGCGGATACAAGGTCGTTATTTCCAAGTCTGACTCCACGCCTGTCTATCCCGAGGACGGATATTTGAAATTTATAACTGACAGGAATGACACCAGCATAACAGTAAAGGCCGGAGACAAATATAACGGCGGTGATTTCGGAGGAAAACTCAAATCAGGCGGCACATACTATTTCAGTATAACAGTGCTGTATAAAGACGGCAGGTCTTCAGGTAATGTTGTCAGGGCAACACTGCCATAAGTCCGTTTCCACCCCGCCGCGCCATGACAGTACTTTGGATGCGGCCAGTGAACCTTCCTCCATTGCGCTGAGGACATTTTCGCTGCGGTACTCTTTTTTGATCTCCTTTAAGGAGTTCTGAGAAATTGGGGTTATTGGCAGGCATAGCTATCACATAGCCGATCGCTGTACTTTATACCTTTAGCTTGTCAACCATGGCTTGGTCAGGCGTCACAACAGCTGTCTTGTAGCTTACATAAATGACCATGCCGGGCTTGGCACCAGAGGGCTTGCTTACATTCTTTACTGCTGTGTAGTCGATCTGTACATTTGCCGACATCCTGGCCTTGCTGTGCCATGCTGCGAGTACTGCCGCTTCCTCTATGGTCCTGTCAGGTATTTCATCGCTGTTCCTTCTTATAATAACATGCGAGCCCGGTACTGCCTTGGTGTGCAGCCAAATATCGCCGGAGTGCGCCATTTTTAGTGTAAGGTAGTCATTTTGCCTGTTGTTTTTGCCGACGTATATATCAAATCCCTCAGACGATCTGAAATGCAGCGGTTCTGTCTGTGCAGCTTTATTTTTGTGTGTCTTCTTTTTCCTCAGCATCATGTATCCCTGTTCGGCAAGCTCCTGCCTGACTTCATCTATCTCTTGCAGAGAGATGCAGTTATCCAGCATTTGAAGCACGCTTTCCAAATAATCCAGCTCGCTGCGTGTTTCTTCCAGCTGACGTGTAGTGTATACATAAGCGCTTTTTGCCTTGGCATACCTGCGGAAATATCGCTGTGCATTGGCCTGGGGAGTAAGGTTGGGGTTGAGGGGTATATCTATGTACTCGCCGTTTTCAGAATAGTAGTTGTGCAGCGATACACTCTCTGCGTTATGGGGGATCGCATATATGGAGGATGTGATCAGTTCACCGTACAGCTTCAGTTTTTCCCTATCTGCTGCATCCCGTAAGGTTTCCTGCTGTATTGTCAATTTTTTTGAACAGCGGTCAAGTGAAATGTTCAGCACTTTATACAGATCAGATTTCTTTTGCCTGAGCCGGTCGGTATTGTCACGTGCAGCATAGTATTTGTCAAGTGTCTGACTTATGGAGACATACCCTTCCCTGAAGGCATATTGGTCAATTGCGAGACAGTGAAAATCAATCGGTTCCATATGCCGCTCATCTTCAAAGATAACTGCAGGGGAATATTGCTCTTGTCTGATCTCCTCCAGTATCAATTGTAGTGATCCGGCTAAAGCAGCTCTTTCTGAACAATTCAGATCTGCGGCCCGTTTACGGCCTTCGATTGCTGCGCGATGGCATACCTCGCGGCACAGTAGGGGACTGAAGCCTTTGATATGCTCAAGCAGAAATTTTTCTGCTGTGGCTGTTGAGGTATCAAGTTTATCTGTCAGTTGAGATGCATGCAAAACTGCAGGGGAGAGTTTGTCCTGAGAAGGCGGCAGAACGTATGGCCTTGCCGGCATGACCTCCCGGACGCTGCTGATGTCTGAATCTATGTGTTTTACTGAATCCAGTATCTTGTTTTCGCTGTTGAGCAGAATGATGTTGCTGTGACGTCCCATTATTTCAATGACTAACTTCTTTGATGAGATATCGCCGAGCTCATTGGAGGCTTCTATGTTGAGTCCTATTATCCTTTCATAGTCGTTGAATTCAAAGGATAATATCCGCCCGCCTACAAGGTGTTTTCTCAGCAGCATGCAGAAAACCGGCGGCACAGGAGGGTTTTCTTTTATTGCTTCAGTCAGGTGGATCCTTGGAAAGTTCGGGCTGGCGCTCATCACCAGTCGATGGTTTTTGCTCCAGGCTCGGACGATGAGCACTATTTCATCAGCTTCCGGCTGGAGTACTTTTTCTATGCGTCCGCCCACAAGCTTTTGGCTCAATTCTTCCACGACACTTTTTGCGACTATTCCATCAAATGGCAAAAAATAACACTCCCTTGAATAGTATATATAGTAAATATACACTAGAAATATTAGTATATACTTTAGCAAAAGCAACAAACAATTACAAGGATAATCTGCGGCTATGTATAATAGTACCGAAATACTGGATTTTCAGAGCACGGAGCAGCTTTTGTAATATAATAAGTAATGTTAAAATGCAAATATGTAACGTGATGTGTAAATCAATTTGTAATATTTCAAAAAACACTTCCGTAAAGCGGAAAATAGGCTTTCAGTGGTATAAGAGAAGGCTCGGAACCGGTATTTACGTGAAATTATGATTGACATAGATGGAAAGTGTATCTATAATTATTTATGTACAAGTGAATACATTAATAATCATACAAATGCTTAATCCCTTAATAATTACAAATGTTATTCTAATGTCCCTATAATATGCAATATAGAAAAGTATAAAAACACTATATCACAAATTAGTTAGTTTTATATGAAATATATGAAAATATAATAAGGGGCTGTAATCATGAAGAAGAGGATAGCTATCCGTACGATAACTAAGCTATTCATTGTTATCTTTGTTTTTGTGTTGTCTTTTTCAGGCAATTGCATTTCATTCGGCGATATTGCCGCAGATGCGGCATCCGAGCCGGCGGTCGGAGATTCTGTGATCCGGCGTGATGATACCTACGAGCTGTATATATCCCAGTATATGGATAATCAAAAGCCTCCGGCTGAAATCAGTATCGATGTTGATAAATTTATCGATACTGACATGGATATCCAAATTCTTCAGGACTTCGAAGGATCTTCAGGCAAATCAGTCAGGACTGACGAACAGGGATCTATAACATGGGAGGTAGATGTCCCGCAGGAAGGTCTTTATAGTGTCTTTATTGAGTATTATCCAATCGAAGGCCGCAGTGCAGCGATCGAGCGTGAGCTTTGGGTCAACGGTTCATCTCCATTCATAGATGCCAGGCATATTACCCTCACAAGAGTATGGGTAAGTGCGGAAGAGATCAAAAGGGATAACCGGGATAATGACATGAGGCCGCGACAGATAGAAGAACCCCACTGGCAGACAGCTTATTTCAATGATTATATGGGGTATCATAACGAACCGTATCTATTTCATTTCAATAAAGGGAAAAACACCTTCAAGCTCGTATCCGTAAAAGAGCCTATGGTGATCAAAACTCTCAAGTTGACGCAGTATAGGGAAGTTCCATCTTATGAAGATAAATTAACGGAATACAACCAAAAGGGATATGCGATTGTCGAAGGCGATCCTGTCTATATTCAGGGTGAAAGTGCTGTCTTCAAATCGGATCCGACTCTTTACCCGGTCAATGACCGTACTTCTCCTGCAACAGTTCCGTACCACAGGTCAAAGATACGTCTCAACACCATAGGCGGTACGAGCTGGCAGCTTCCGGGGCAATGGATAGAGTGGGATATCCCGGTTGAAAAGGCAGGTCTGTATCAAATAGTAATAAAGGGAAGGCAGAACATAACCCGCGGCCTTTACGCAAACAGAAGGTTGACTGTAAACGGCGAGGTACCGTTTAAGGAAATGGAATATATCCCGTTCAACTATACGGCTACATGGAACAACTTCGTTCTGGGAGACGGTGATGAACCGTACTTGTTCTACCTGGAGGAAGGAGTCAACAAGCTGAAAATGGAAGTAGTTCTGGGCGATCTGGCGGAGATCCTCAGAGAAGCCGAAGACAGCGTATATATTTTAAACAATGCATATCGAAAAATTCTTATGATAACTGGACAGACTCCGGATAAGTACAGGGACTACCAACTGGAAAAGAAACTGCCCGGTGTCATGACGACTCTTAACGAACAAAGCAAAGCATTGGCGAACCTTTCTAAGAGGCTGGTGGACTATACGGGTCAGCGCGGTTCACACAATGCTATTTTAGATAGGCTTTCATATCAGTTGTCTGATATGTATGAAAGACCGCGAACCATTCAAAACAGGATGAAGCAATTCAAGGATAATGTCGGAGCTCTCGGCACATGGATACTTAATACAAGACAACAGCCTCTTGAGATAGACTATATTGTTGTTTCGTCTCCGGATGAGGAACTGCCCAAGGCAGATGCGTCCTTCTTCAGACGTCTTATCCACGAGATTACCGCTTTCATAGCATCCTTTACCGAGGATTACAACAGCGTCGGTAATGTATATGATCAGAATGATGCGGTTACTGTGTGGATATCCACAGGCCGTGACCAGGCGCAGGTCATCAAAAAAATGATAGACGATTCCTTCACACCTCAAAAGAAGATATCCGTAAATGTTGAGCTCGTCCAGGTCGGCGTGCTGCTGCCTGCAACAGTAGCGGGAAGAGGTCCTGACGTAGCCATGTCGGTGGGCAATGGTGAACCGGTGAACTATGCAACGCGAAATGCGGCTGTAGATCTCACGCAATTTCCGGATCTGCCTGACGTGATGAAGGAGTTTACCGAAAGCTCCATGCTGCCGTACAAGTTCCAGGGAGGCATATATGGACTGCCGGAACAGCAGCAGTTCCTGATGATGTTCTATCGCAAGGATATTTTGGATGAATTGGGCGTGAAGCCGCCTGATACATGGGAGGAGCTGTACGCAGCCATTCCTGAGGTCCAAAAGGCTAATATGGATATAAGTGTGCCTGTCGTTGTCAACAACGACCCATGGGGAGCTATGGAAACGTACAGTACATTTTTGTATCAGGAGGGCGGCATTCTGTATGAGGGCGACGGGATATCCAGTGCTCTTGATACAGAAGAAGCAATAGAGGCTTTTAAAAATTGGACTGAATTGTATGTGAATTACAAGTTCCCGCTGGAGTTTGACGTAATGAACCGTTTCAGAACCGGTGAAATGCCGATCGCAATCAATGAGTACTGGCTCTATAACAATCTGCAAGTGTTTGCTCCGGAGCTCAGGGGCCTCTGGGAGATGGCTCCGCTGCCGGGTGTCATGAGGGACAACGGTGTTATTGACAGATCTACTACCAGCGGTGGTTATGGAGTCATGATGCTTGAGGCTGCTAAGAACAAGGATGCTTCCTGGGAGTTTATGAAATGGTGGATAAGCTCAGACACTCAGGTGAGATTCGGCCGTGAAATGGAAAGCCTGATGGGCGCAGCAGCCCGTCATCCGACTGCCAACATTGAAGCAGCTAAAAGGCTTCCGTGGCCGGTAAAGGACTATAATGCGCTGGCAGAACAGAGACAGTGGGTCATCGGGAACCCCGAGGTACCCGGCGGTTACTTCACACCGAGACATCTGAACAATGCTTTCAGAAAGGTCATCAATGACGGTGAGGACCCAAGAGAGACGCTGTTGGATTATGTCAGGGTCATCAATGAAGAAATAGATAACAAGAGAAAAGAATTCGGCCTTGAGCTTAGGGATGGGGGTAAATAAATGTCCGCTGTCATTGAAAAACAGGCACAACAGGTCCAGGGAGCAGAAACTACGTTCAAAAGCAGGCTGTCACGCTTTAAGAACAAGCTTACCAGTCTTAAGGAGCAGATAATAAAAAATAAAGTATCTTACCTGTTCCTGGCACCATATGCAGTAATTTTTCTGGTCTTTACCATTATACCCGTATTGGTTTCTATAGGGTTGAGTTTTACCTACTTCAATATATTGGAAACGCCAAAATTTATTGGATGGCAGAACTATGTAAAGCTTTTTCTGGCTGATGATGTCTTTCTGACTTCTGTCAAGAACACATTTCTTCTTGCCGCTATCACAGGCCCGATAGGCTATCTGGCTTCGCTGCTGTTTGCCTGGTTCATTAATGAATTGCCTCCAAAGATAAGAGCTTTTATGATCCTGGTTTTCTATGCACCGTCTATATCGGGCAATGTATATATGATATGGACCGTCATGTTCAGTGGCGATGCGTACGGTTATGCTAATTCCACATTGATGAATTTGGGTATCCTCACAGAACCGGTGTTGTGGCTGAAGGACCCAAAATACATGCTGCCTGTGATCATGATCGTAGTGCTGTGGATGAGCCTTGGTACAGGTTTCCTTTCCTTCGTTGCAGGTCTGCAGGGTATAGAGAAGTCGCAGTATGAGGCGGGCATTGTGGATGGGATCAAAAATCGCTGGCAAGAGCTCTGGTATATAACTCTGCCGAACATGAAGCCGATGCTGATGTTTGGTGCGGTCATGTCTATCACATCATCATTTGCTGTCAGTGATGTCACTATTGCACTGGCGGGTCTCCCCAGTGTAGATTATGCGGCCCATACAGTCGTCAATCACCTGATCGACTATGGTACTCTTCGTTTTGAAATGGGTTATGCGTCAGCTATTGCCACAGTGCTGTTCCTGACGATGATAATATGCAATAAGGTTGTCCAGAATTTGCTGAGAAAGGTGGGGAAATAGCATGATAAAGCTGAAACTGAGTAAAAGAAGACCTAACCGTTCTCTGGGAGGAGACATAACTAATATCATAATATTGGCGTTGTTCGGAACATTTATGATACTTCCTATGATATATGCTATTTCCAATGCATTTAAGCCCCTCGACGAGATATTCATGTTCCCTCCGAGATTCTTTGTACGCAATCCTACCACTGATAACTTCAGGGATCTGTTCATTCTTATGGCACAGTCATGGGTGCCGTTTTCCCGATATATATTCAATACTGTATTCATAACAGCAGTAGGTACAGCAGGCCATGTGGTGATAGCATCTATGGCGGCATTTGCACTGGAGAAGCATAAGTTCCCCGGAAGCAAATTGTTTTTCAGTATAGTGGTTACATCTCTGATGTTCTCACCGATAGTGACTGCAATACCAAATTACCTGGTAATGGCACAGCTGAACTGGCTGGATACCTATCTTTCACTGATCGTTCCGGCTTTTGGATTTTCTCTTGGGTTATTCCTTATGAAGCAATTTATGGTTACGATACCGGATTCCTTGCTGGAATCTGCTCGTATCGACGGAGCCAGTGAAATGAGGACGTTCTGGACCATTGCAATGCCATGTGTGAAGCCTGCGTGGTTAACACTTGTCATTTTCTCGTTCCAGATGCTTTGGGGCGCGACAGGCGGCACATTTATATACCGGGAGGAATTGAAAACTCTGCCCTATGCTTTGAACCAGATACTGATGGGCGGATTTGCCAGAGCAGGCGTCGGCGCTGCAGTTATTCTGCTTATGATGATCGTGCCGATAGTACTGTTTATGGTGACACAAAGCAGCATAATACAAACCATGGCTACGTCCGGTTTGAAGGAATAGAAGGGAGGGCAGGGCATTGAAAGTAAAAAAGTTTCTTATCATGTTTATGATATTAGTATTATTGAATTCAACTACTGCCTTTGCAGAAGAACCCTACAGCAGTTATACCTACGATTATTGGGGTTCCCCGATAGCTGCACCGGCGGCCTATATCCCGGCAAGGATCGTTGACGGCACGTCTTTGGGCATAGATGCTTTCAAAACCCCGAACGATCTGTTTGCAGGCCCGGACAATAAGATATATATAGCCGATACGGGCAATAACCGCATAGTAATTTTAAATGAAAACTGGGAACTGGACAGGACCATCGACAGGTTTATGAAGAATGGTACTGAAGATACCTTCAAAAACCCACAGGGGCTGTTTGTCACAGATAACGGAGACATATATGTTGCTGATACCGACAATGCACGAATAATTCATCTCGATGCCGGCGGCGGCTTTGTAAGAGAGATCGGAGCTCCTGTGTCGGATATTATCCCGGCGGATTTTGTATACCGCCCGACAGCGCTGGTGGTGGACAGGGCAAAGAGGATCTATGTGGTCGCTCAGGGTGTGAACCAGGGACTTGTCGAGCTTGACAATAACGGCCAGTTCACTGGATATATGGGCGCCAGCAAGGTCATACCAAATATGCTGGATTATTTCTGGAAGCTTATTTCAACGGATGAACAGCGTGCAAAAATGGAAATGTTTGTTCCTACCGAGTACAATAACGTTTCAATAGATATTGATGGCTTCATTTATGTGACAACAAGCAGCATAGCGTTAGAAGATATCGACTATGCGATAAATACCAGATCAAAGGATGACAGGTTCGCTCCCGTAAGAAAGCTTAATCCGACAGGCACCGATGTTTTAAGGCGAAACGGCTATTTTCCTCCTGTGGGCGACGTGTTTTTCGAATCGCGTGGTTATGCAGAATCCGGAAATTCACAATTATCAGATGTGTGTATAGAGGACTCAGGCATATACAGTGTCCTTGACAAGAAAAAAGGAAGGATATTTACCTATGACACAGACAGCAACCTTCTGTTTGTATTTGGTAGTACAGGCAACCGACTGGGCAACTTCAGGAGTCCTGTGTCATTCGATGAGATCAATGACAATTTTGCCGTATTGGACTCAAATATGAACCAGATAACCGTGTTTGAGCCGACAGATTACGGAAGGTTTGTTAAGGAAGCAGTTAAGTTGCATTTGAAGGGCAAATACGATGAATCTGCCGCCAAATGGGAGGAAGTACTTAAATTTAATGCCAACTCCGAACTGGCATATATAGGCATGGGCAAATCATTTCTGAGAAAGGACGATTATGAAGCTGCAATGAAGTACTTCAAGCTGGGCAACAAGAAGGATTACTACAGTAAGGCGTTTGATCTGTACCGGCAGGAAGTGATAGGAGATAATTTCGGCATCATAGTTGTGGCGATTCTGGTTATTTTTATTGCATCGCGGATTCTGAAAAGAGTCAGAGCCAGAAAAAAGGCCGAAGCAAAAGCCATAGGAAAGGTGGAAGCATAGATGGAAGTATTACGAAGCTTAAAGTATTCATTTCACTTGATATTTCATCCTTTTGACGGCTTCTGGGATCTGAAGCATGAAAAAAGAGGAAGCCTGAAGGCTGCTTTGATAATAGTCTTTTTAATTGGTGTCACTTTCATACTGCGAAGGCAGCTGACCGGATTTATTTTAAATAACGTAAAGCTCAGGGAACTCAATATTTTGGTTGAGATAACAAGTATCGCTGTACCGTTTCTTCTGTGGTGCCTGGCTAACTGGTGTCTTACGACACTTATGGACGGAGAAGGAAGCTTCAGGGACATAGTCATAACGACTGCATATGCTCTAACCCCAATAATAATAATCAATATACCGATGATCATTTTCAGCAATATTATTACATTGGAAGAAGCTGCATTCTACACATTCTTCGACATATTCTCCCTTGTATGGGCAGGAATGTTGCTGATCCTTGGTACAAGCGTAGTCCACCAGTATTCAATGGGCAAGACCTTGCTTACATGTATTTGCATAGTAGTAGGTATGGGCTTGATCATATTTATAGCATTGTTGTTCTTCAGTTTATTACAACAGATGATTTCCTTTATATATACGATATACAAGGAAATCGCTTTAAGACTATAGGGGGTTTACAGTTATGAAGCTTAAAAGAATAATTGCTCTTATGATCGTTGCCGCTCTACTAATGTCTTACAGCGTCGTTTACGGCGGTGCTGCTGATATTCAGGCAGCCGCATCTGTCCCTGGTTCCATGAAGATGGTCGCTGAAAATGATTATTTAGCGCTATATATTGATGAAAAAACCACTGAGGCAGCTGTAATGGATAAAAAGACCGGCTTTGTCTGGTATACCAATCCGCAGGGCAGGAGTGATGATCCCAAAGCGGGCGGTGTCAATAAAGACCGGCTTTCATCGCAATTGTCGCTCTACTATTATACTCCGACATCTCAGGCGAAGATAATGAATAACTATACGGACAGCATAAAACATGGACAGTTTGAAATAACACCCATAAAAAACGGAATCAGGGTATTCTACCGTATAGGCAGGGAAGAAAAAATATATATCCTTCCTCAAATAATAACCAAGACCAGAATGGAAGAGAAAATAGTCAAGAATCTGGATAAAAAAGCAGGAAGGACCTTTTTAAGCAGATACAGACTTATATCGCTGGAAAAGGCAAAGGACGAGAAGCAGCGCAGCGAGTTGCTGGCTGAGTTTCCGTCTGCAGAGCATGATGACCTGTATGTCCTGGGAGATAACGTAAAGGACTTCATGAAGGAAAGTCTCCAGGAAACAGCTATAACAGCAGGATATACAATGGAAGACCTGAATGAGGATCTTAAGGCAAATAATGTTCCTGTACCCGAGCCAAACGATGAGATATTCAAGATACCACTGGAGTATATTCTGGACGGAGACAACCTTGTTGTCAGAGTACCGACTGAAGAAATCGAATACAATAAGGATTCATATCCGATATATTCTATAAATCTGCTGGAGTTCTTCGGCGCTGCCGGAGAAGAGGATAAAGGGTATATGCTGGTTCCTGACGGTTCAGGTTCGTTGATATATCTAAACAACAACAAGATGAATTCGCAGGCATATGCCATTGATGTTTACGGCCTGGATCAATCTATACCGATATATGAGATGAGCAGCATCATTGAACAGGCATACCTTCCTGTGTTTGGAATGAAAAGAGGGGACAACGCATTCTTCTCGATCATTGAGTCCGGAGATGCGATGTCCAGGGTATGGGCAGATATCAGTGGAAGACAGAATTCATACAATTCAGCATTTGCAGAATTCATACTAGTTCAAAATGACGTTCTTGATATCGGAGACTATTCAGGCAACAATACGATAATGGTGTACCAGCCACGGGTTTTCAAAGGGGACATCAAAGTAAGGTACAAATTCCTGAAGGGAGAAAGTGCCGATTACGCAGGCATGGCTGCATATTACCGCAGTTATCTCGAAAAGCAGGGTATGACCAGGGTGAAGCCAAAAGGCAACGTACCGTTTTACCTCGAGGTAATCGGTGCCATCGATAAGGTCAAGCCTTTTTTGGGAATACCTCTTAAAACAGTACAGCCTCTGACTACTTATGAGCAAACAATAGAAATAATAAACGAACTAATAAGCGGTGGAGTAAAGGATATTACTCTCAAATATACCGGATGGGCAAATGGAGGCATAGACCATACGCTTCCATCATCACTGAAACTGATGTCGAAGCTGGGTGGAAAAAAGGGTTTTGAAAAGTTGCAGGCATTCCTGAATGAAAAAGGGATTGAGTATTTCCCGGAGCTTGGCATCATTATGAATTACAAGGATACTCTGTTTGACAGTTTTATACCCATGTTGCATGCCTCGCGGTATATTACAAAGGAAATAGCATCCACATACAAATTTAGTCTGGCAACAAACATGCCATACAGAGCCATGGGGACGTTTTATGTTATAAGCCCATCAAGGATCCCATCCATAGTGGATGGGATGATAAAGGGGTTGAAAAAGCTGTCTGTTACGGGAGTGTCTCTTAGGGATGCGGCTAAAAACCTTAATTCAGACTTTAAAGAAAAAAAGCTGATTGACAGGCAGGAGTCTTCGGAAATAGTAACAGGGGAGATCAAAAAGATAAAGGACTCCGGGCTGTCGATCATGGCAGATGGGGGCAATGCATATGCTCTGCCCTATACCGACCATATCCTGAACATACCGGAGGAATCGAATCAGTTCCATCTCACTGACGAGAGCGTTCCATTTATTCAAATGGTCATAAGGGGATATATTGATTATGCCGGTGCGCCGATCAATATGTCGGCGGATTACAGGAAGGCCTTTCTGAAGGCTATGGAAACCGGATCGGGCATTTATTTCAGCTTTATGTATGAAGAAAACTCCCTTGTGAAAGAAACCTTCTTTGATAACTATTTTTCCAATGAATATAGAATATGGATCAGCGATGCAAAAGATTATTACAGCAAGGCAAATGAAGCGCTGAGTGATGTTCAGGGACAGACGATACTAAATCATGAAAAAATCGGAGAAGGAATATATAAGACTACTTTTGAAAAAGGAAAAGAGATTATCGTCAATTATAACAGCAAACCTGTGGCAGTAGAAGGCGTAAAAGTGGGTTCCCTTGATTTTGAAGTAGTTAAGGAGGGTAAGTAAATGACAGATAGATCAACACAAATAACGCTGGCCCCGAAGATAAAGAAAAAAAGAAGGCTCAGTCTTACCCAAAAGCGAGCTATGATGGGTTACCTGTTTGTTATGCCCTTCATCATCGGGCTTATAACCTTCCTACTTGTGCCACTGGTTCAGTCATTCATTTTCAGTATAAGCAACCTTAAGCTTTCAACTGACGGACCCGGATATTTTCTTTTACCTGTTGGATTTGATAATTACAACAGAGCATGGAATGTTCACGGAACTTACAGGAGAGATCTGGTCGAAGCACTGGTGAACATGGTCACAAACGTTCCGTTGATAATTATATTTAGTTTTTTTGCTGCAAATTTACTCAATCAGAAATTCAAGGGTCGTTCAATAGCAAGAGCAATATTCTTTCTTCCTGTCATTGTTACATCAGGCGTGATTCTGGTCGTAGAGAGCGGCGACCTGCTGCAATCTGCAATGGGCATGACGCAAACTGACGATTCGGAGGGTGCATTCAGAGCCGTCGAATTGGCCAGGCTTCTGCTGAGGTCAAGACTAAGTCCTGTTTTCATCGATTATATAATAGGAGCCGTGGACAGGATATACGAGATTGTCTCTGCTTCCGGCGTCCAGATACTGATATTTCTGGCAGGACTTCAATCAATCTCACCTTCGCTGTTTGAAGCATCAAATATTGAAGGAGCCACTGGCTGGGAAAATTTCTGGAAAATCACGTTCCCTATGGTCAGCCCATTGATTTTAGTCAATACAGTCTATAGTATCATTGATGCTCTGACCAATTCAACTAATACAGTTATTGAACTGATCAGGAATGTAGCCTTCCAATTGAATGATTTTGGACAGAGTTCCGCAATGTCATGGATATATTTTGGTACTATACTTGCCGTCATAAGCTTAGTGACATGGATCGTTTCCAAGAGTGTTTTCTACCAAGAATAGAAGGGTCGGAGGTCTTTTATGAAAATCAGAAGGAGTATTTCTAAGAATTCGAAAACACGAAATAAAAAGCACCGCCGGTTTAGCTGGTATTCGGTGGCAAAACATAGCTGGTCAATAGTCAGAGGAGTAATAGTACTGGGCATATGCTTTTTAATAGTATATCCTACTCTGGTTAAGCTGACAGTAGCGTTTATGCCTGAAAAGGATATATTTGATGTTACTGTACGATATGTCCCCAAATCGCCCACAATGGAGAATTTTAAGACCGTATGGGAGGCTATGGGATATACAAAGGCATTCTGGAACACATTTAAGCTTTCGGTTATAACAAGTGTAATGCAGCTTATATCATGTACTATGATAGGTTACGGCTTTGCTAGATTCAAATTCAAGGGAAGAGGACTTCTTTTTACGCTGGTCATACTGACTATGATCGTACCGCCGCAGACAATAATGCTTCCATTGTACCTTCACTTCAAATCCTTTGACATATTTGGTATGTTCTCTGCCATCACCGGCGGCAGCGGTATTAATATGTTCGACAGCTACTGGCCTTTTATCTTGATGTCGCTTACGGGTATGGGGCTTAAAAACGGATTGTATATATATATCATCCGTCAGTTTTTCAGAGGCATGCCCAAAGAACTGGAAGAGGCGGCCTATGTGGACGGTGCGGGAATGCTGAGAACCTTTGGAAGGATAATGCTGCCAAGTGCCATACCTGCAATGGTAACTGTGTTCTTGTTCTCTTTTGTCTGGCAGTGGACAGACACTTTCTTCTCAACATTATTTCTGCAAAGAACAAGAGTGCTTTCCAGTGCCCTCAGCAGTGTTTCATTTGATATTACCCAGAAGATATATTTTGAAACAGGCGTTAACACCGTACTTCCCCCGGCAATTAGTTCTATGTATACCAATACGGCGAGTCTGTTGGTCATAGTGCCATTGATTGTCCTTTACCTTTTTGCGCAGAAGCGTTTTGTTGAGAGCATTGAACGAAGTGGTATCGTAGGATGACCGGTCATAAAGCATGTGTGCCGGAAGTGAAAACTGTATGATTTTGCATATGTTGACACTATTGTACGGATTTGCTAAGTTTGAAATTAGAAAGGTATATTGATTTAATATACCAATTAGAAAATATACTATGTTTATTGATCAAGTTTAGAACCCAATGGGTTTTAATAAAAAAAATATAGGAGGTTACATTATGTCAAGAGGTCTTACCAAATTATTGGCTTTGTGCCTGATAGCAGTCATGTTTGTTGCTGTTATCGCAGGTTGTGGAGCAAAAACCGAAGATCCGCCGGTTGACAACCCGCCGGTAAATGAACCTGAACCGACTCCAGAACCTACACCAGAACCGGAACCAGAACCGGAACCGGCTCCCGAACCGGAAGTTATCAAGGATCTTGGCGGCAGAGTTATTAAAGTTGCAGCTTGGTGGGATATGACTCCCGTGGGTGGAACTCCGGGCGGAGACCGTCAGGTTGAACGCAGAGCTGAAATGGAACAGAAGTACAACTTCACATTCGAGTATGTGAATGTTCCCTGGGATCAGACGGTTGAAACCTATACTTCTTCAGTAGTTTCAGGGCAGCCGTTTGCCGACATAGCAACACTCGAAGACAAATGGGTAATAGGACCCGCAAACAGCGGATTTGTTACTGAACTCGATTCTTTGTTTGATTTTTCCGCTGAAAAATGGGATCAGATGACAAAATCTGTTTCAACAATCAATGGTAAAGTATATGGTATGGCAACAGGTAAATGGTGGCCTAGAGGTATGTTCTTCTTTAACAAGAACATCTTTGAAAGAGAAGGACTCGAGAGCCCGTATGACCTTATTAAGAATGGGCAGTGGACATGGGAAAAGATGGAAGAGCTTGCAAGGAAGGCAACAAAGGACACCAACAATGACGGCATCATTGATCAGTGGGGTCTTTCCGGTATGGACATCGAGATGTCCATGGTGGCAGCTAACGGTGCCGAGCTGGCTAGTATTGTGGACAGCAAGGCAGTTCTCAACTTCAGAGAACCTGCAGTACAAGAAGCATTCAACTTCTATCAGAAGCTTTGTAAAGAGAAGCTGGTATTCAACAAATTTGATGCAGGTGAAGCACCTCCATGGGATATAGCAAAGACTACGTTCCAGGACGGCAAGGTGGCTATGTTCTGGTATCAGTACTGGGCAGTGGATGATTTCAGAAACAACATGGCGGATGACTATGGTATAGTAATGCCTCCGATAGGTCCGAGCAACACCGAAAAGAAATTTTACTGTCTCTATTCGGGAAGCAACTTCCAGACAATACCAAAAGGTGTACAGAATGTTGAAGATTTAGCATTCATATGGAACAAATGGACAGAGCCATTCCCCGAAGAAATTGAAGATCCAGATTCATGGCAGGATGCGCACCTTGACAGGATGCGTGACACTGAATCACTTGAAACGTTGGCCTATATGTATGAAAACAACTGTGGTATGCCTTTAGGTCTGTTCGGTGTTCAGCCTGTTCTTGATCAGTGGTACGGCGGACAGGACGACCTGCTGAAGGGCGAGAAGACTGTTGCTCAGATCATTGATGAAAAATTCGACGCTGTACAGGCAGCACTCGATGATTTCCTTGCCAACTAAGCTGGGCTATAGTTAATATCAAATGAAAAGGCTTCCGGCTAAGTGCTGCTTTATTGCTCCTTTGCCGGGAGCTTTTTTTTCGTGGGTCAGTGAAGGTGGACCACGCTAATCCAGGAAATACATGCTGTATTGTACAGACTGCATTTGGCCAGTTCGATGGACAAAAAATGAAGTATGGGACACTTTTAGTCTACATAATCATGAGAATAGCGCCATTATCACAAAAAATACCTAATATTTACTGTGCTAATAGTCCCATACCCAAATTTTTGTCCACACGAATCCACTTGTATGGATTTCTGGCAAAATACTTTCACTTCAACTTTTTGAAATTCAGAAATGTTAGCTGCTTGACAGTGGAAGCTATTTCTGTTATCATTATTCAGTAAAACAAAGAAGAAGTCATCCGCTTCTCACCTTACAGACATAGTCTGACAGGGTCAATAGTGAAGGTAATTTATTAACCGGACTATATCAGCGGATCTAAGGCTCTTCTTCGATCCGCTTTTTGTTGCGCCGATGCATTCTTCAGCCTAAATGACGGGAAGCTCTGTACGGGGGAAACTGCGGATCATATTGCGAATGATTGAGGATCAAAATAATAATACTCGGAGGTGTTTTGTTATCAGTAGAAATGAATTAATGATCAATGAGGAAATCAGAGACAAGGAAGTTCGCTTGATTGATGCCGACGGAAGCATGCTTGGTATCACGCTGGTGAAGGAGGCTCAAAAGTTAGCGACAGCCAAGAATCTTGACCTTGTTAAGATCGCACCGCAGGCCTCACCGCCTGTATGCAAGATCATGGACTACGGAAAGTACATGTTTGAGTTGGCAAAAAGGGAAAAGGAAGCAAGAAAAAACCAAAAGACAATCTCCATGAAGGAGGTTTGGATAAAGCCAAACATAGAAGAACATGACTTTACCTTCAAATCAAAAAATGCATATAGGTTTTTGAAGGATGGAGATAAAGTGAAGGTCAGTGTCCGTTTCAGGGGAAGAGAAATGAATTATACGTCTCTGGGTGAAAAGGTGCTCAAAAAATTCGCAGAAGCTGTACAGGATGTTGGAACAGTGGAGAGAAAGCCTAAGCTGGAAGGACGCAGTATGATAATGATACTTAACCCAAAACAGTAAGGCATTTCATATAAGTATTCAAGTAAGTATTCAAGGATCCGGAGCCGTCAGGCTTTTCGGATACGAACAGAAAACAGGAGGAATAAATATGCCAAAGGTTAAGACGCACAGCGCATCTAAGAAAAGGTTTAAAATAACCGCAACAGGCAAGGTTAAAATGAGCCATGCTTTCAGAAGCCACAGGCTTATTTCCAAGGCAAAAAAGGCAAAGAAACACCACAGGCTCGGAGCTTATGCTTCTTCTGCCAACGAATCAACTATCAAAACGCTTATACCGTATAAGTAAGAAGGAGGAAGAATGTTATGTCTAGAGTCAAAGGTGCATTGAGAACACGTGCAAGACACAAAAAGATAATCAAGCTGGCAAAGGGCTATTTTGGTGGAAAGAGCAAGCTTTTCAGGATAGCAAATCAGGCAGTTATGAAGTCCCTTTCATATGCATACAGGGACAGGAAATCAAAGAAAAGAAATTTCAGACAGCTCTGGATCTCAAGGATCAATGCCGGTGCAAGGATGAACGGCATCAGCTACAGTAAATTCATGAATTCCCTTAAAAAGGCCGGTATCGACCTTAACAGGAAGGTTCTTGCCGACATGGCAGTAAATGATGAGCAGGGGTTCGCACAGCTGGTTGAAAGTGTAAAGAACGCCTGATCAGAACAGCATCAAAAGGCGGCTCTTGTTATAGAGCATAAGCAATAATACATTATGAGAAGTTGATTTAGGGGGCTTTACAGCCCTCTATTATTTTTATTATGATATAGGTGGTACTGTCGGATCTGCCCAAACAATCATAATAATCAGGAGAGTCTATGATAAAGCTTACAGCAAGCCAGAACCCCGTGATAAAAGAGATAAGGTCACTCAGGAATAAAAGCAGTAGAGAGGAAAAAGGGCTTTTCTTTATTGAGGGCTCCAGATTTGTAGAGGAAGCTGTAAGAGAAGCGGTCAGTACAGCCGGCTGTGGCGGCCCAGGATCGGAAGGCGCAGCCGAAATCAGATACATCGCCATATCTGACACATATCTGAATAATCCCGAATCTATGAAACTCATTGAGCCCTGTGTCAGGCAGGGAATAAAGATCTATAATGTAACAGACAGCCTGTTTGAATCCATTTCTGACACGCGGAACCCTCAGGGAATACTTGCTGTGATGACTCTCAAAAGAGATCATTTGAAGAACGCAAGGCTTTCTGGTGGTATTCTCGTCTTGCTTGACAGCATCAGGGACCCGGGGAATATGGGAACAATAATAAGGACTGCTGATGCGGCTGGCTGTGCAGGAGTTGTAGTCACAGAAGGCTGCGTCGATGTGTATAACCCAAAGGTACTCCGCTCTACCATGGGTTCTGTTTTTCACCTGCCCATTTTGCATAGTGCAACAATAGAGGACGCCATGATGGTATGCAAGGAAATGGGGTATAAATTATGCGCATCCCACCTGGAGGGTTCTGTAAGCATCTACGATGCAGATTTGTCGGGTGATATAGCCTTTGTTACAGGAAGTGAGGCTGATGGGATAGGCGATGGAGCACGCCGCAGTGCGGATATGCTTGTAAGGATACCTATGGATGGAAGAGCAGAGTCACTCAATGCAGCTGTTGCGACCGGCATTATGATATTTGAAGCTGTGCGCCAGAGAAAGAAATTGTGAGAGGCAAGCCGGAGCAGGTAGCCTTATGGTCTGCGAATGACATATTAAGAGAGGCAAACCGGAGCAGGCAGCCTTATGGTCTACGAATGACATATTAAGAGAGGCAAGCCGGAGCAGGCAGCCTTATGGTCTGCTTTATACCTTAAGGATTTACCTGATCAAAATAAATTGTCGATACTCAGCTTTTCGCGTTCAGGTATATGCTTTATATATTCGTGCAATACTGAAGCCTCTGATAATGCGGAAGAAACGTCCCCTGTCTCCAGCAGCGGTTTCAGTCTGGATAAGGTAATATCTATATTTTCTATTTCCTGGTGATCTATCAATGCAGACCAGGTCTTTTTTATACTATCCCAATAGTTGCTTACCTGTTTGAAACCTTTGGAAGCCTGATCCCATCTATTGTCTTTCACATTATCCTGTATTTCTTCTATTGTATTGTTCAGCTTGACTGATTCCTTGTAAAGCAGATTCTGTGTATATACGCTTAGAGCTACTATTAAAGAGGTAAGGATGATCAGTGAACTGATTATCTTTATAGTAACGCAATATTTCACCTTTTGTTTGCAGCTCCTTTCTCATGTGGCTGGACGATCAATTTACTTAACGGATCTATGTATGCAAAAAGTATTTCAGAAGGGCTTTTGTATTGTTGCCTGTGAAGCTCTCTAATAAGCCATTCCTTATTCTTTCCTGCGATTTTGAGGTTTTCAGTCAGCACATGCCCGTCGATTATGATATCTATTGACATGCCCTCGTATTCTGTCTGTATTTTGATGTCTTCCGGTGTAAGGGGACGTTTCTGTGATTTGGGGATAACGCTTACCTGACCGTTGGTTTCAAGTATAGCATATTCCACATCGGCCAGGTTTGGATAATTGTTTATCCGAAGCTGCTCGAGCAGGTCGTTCAAGGTATAGAGCTCTTTTCTGAGAGCTTTTTCCTGTATCTGCCCTTTATCTATCAGAATGGTCGGTTTACCGCAAATCAGAGCTCGTGCTCTGATGCTTTTTATGGATAGGAATGACATGAGCAATTGGGCGATCAGCAGTGTCAGTATTGGTATAATTCCGTTTACCAGTGGTATTCCTGTGTCCTGCATAGGTACTGCTGCCAGCTCAGAGATCATTATCGCAACTGCCAGCTCAAATGGCTGAAGCTCACCTACCTGTCTTTTTCCCATGATCCTCATTACTACTACGACCAAGATATACAATATCAAAGCTCGTGAAAATACTACAAGCATATTGACTCCTCCTGACAATCATCTCTATTCTGTGCAGCAGATCCTCATGTTATTCGCAATAACAGATGATAAGACAGCTTTGTACTGATTTCGCTTTGTATTGATTATGCTATGCTGAATATTATACTTCGAAATGTGCAAGCTATTACGGAATAATAATTAAGGGAGGGTTAGTATGTCTTTAACATCAAAGGAACTGCTGCTTGTACAGGATAACATCAAAATGGCCGAAAACTCGATCAAATTTATGCAGGCCTGTGCTGAGACAGCAACAGATGCGCAAATAAAGGGTCTGTGCCAGAGCATGGCACGGGAGCATCAGCAGGATCTGCAGGTCCTGATCAGGCACATAAACACCACAGCAGTACAATAGGGAGGGATATCAATGACCAAAATAGGTGACAAGGAAATAATGCAGACACTTTTAAATGAGCATAAGCTTTGTGCTGCTTCATTGACAAATCTGATACTAGAGAGCTCTAACCAGACACTGAGAAATGATACAGCAGGGATACTGAACAGGACATTTCAGCATCAGAAAAACTTATTTGACATTATGACTCAAAAAGGATGGTATTCAGTTCAGCAGGCAAGCCAGCAGGATATAAGCAATGCGAGAAGTGAAGTTGGAAAGATACAGAGTACTGCAGGCTTGATGTGAAGCATCAGGTGACATTCCTCTGCCACAGAGCAGTATTACACGCAGGGGAGTGTCACTATACATATTATTTGCGTGATACACCTTAGCCATAGAGTAATACCTCATACGGGGAGAGTCACCATTCCTATAAAAAGGGAAGTCATACTTAGTATGGCTTCCCTTTTTAGTATGACGGGCATGCCGTCAATCTGTGGTGAAAGTCCACAAGGGGCGTAGTTGCCGACGAACCCCAAAGCGACTTGCAAGTTTCGCATCGTGAGATGTGGGAGAGAAGAAGCAATAGCGA
>JAEZYU010000085.1 GCA_023418915.1 Bacillota bacterium | reverse complement strand
CATGAACGCAGGTCACGGGCAGTGTTGGGTCGGAGGTAGACTGCCGGATGGACAAAAATTCAGGTATAGGCACATTTGCTTGACATAATCTCGAACACAGTGTCGTTATTGTTCAAAAAATCAAATATTCTACATTATTAACTGCGATATTCGTCCTATACTTGATTTTTTGTCCACTTAACTCGCCAAGCGTACATTATCTTATAAATTGAATGATTTTGTGGTACAATTTGTATAGCAATAACGAAGTGGTAAGGCACAATAAGCAACCTGTACAAATTACCGGTCTGATTTTATCTGCTGCAATGAAAGGAATTGGATATGAAAAGAGTTATCATCATAGTAATGGACAGTGTCGGGATGGGTGAACTGCCGGATGCAGCTGAGTACGGAGATCAAGGCAGCAATACGCTGGGCAATACAGCAAAGGCTGTAGGCGGACTTTCACTGCCGAACCTTGAGAAGCTTGGCCTGGGCAGAATAGAAGGAATGGTCGGATACGCACAGGCTGATGAACCACTGGGATGCTACGGAAAAATGGCTGAACGTTCCTCAGGCAAGGATACTACCACCGGTCACTGGGAGCTTGCAGGGATCACTCTGAGCAAACCATTTCCTCTTTATCCGGAGGGTTTTCCCAAGGATGTGGTAGAGCAGTTTGAAGAAGCGATCGGAACAAAAACATTAGGTAACTATCCTGCTTCAGGCACAGAGATCATTAAAGAGTTAGGACAGCAGCATGTTAAGACGGGTTATCCAATAATCTATACTTCAGCAGACAGCGTTTTTCAGATAGCCGCACATGAAGAAGTTATCTCTATTGAAAGATTATATGAGATATGCAGGATCGCAAGAGACATCCTTACGGGCGAGCACGCAGTAGGAAGAGTGATCGCAAGGCCCTTCACTGGTAAGGACGGCAGTTATACGAGAACAGCAAACAGGCGTGATTTTTCACTTGAGCCGATCGGCAAGACATTGCTTGATCATGTTAGGGAAGCAGGGATGGAGGTAAAGGCAGTCGGAAAGATAGAAGATATATATGCCGGCAGGGGAATCACGGAGGCCGTACATATCCAAAGTAATATGGATGGTGTCGATAAAACGCTGGGTTATCTGAAAGAAAGATTTAGCGGTCTTGTTTTTACCAATCTGGTGGATTTTGATATGCACTTCGGGCACAGGAACGATCCTGAAGGATACGCCGGAGCTCTTAAGGAATTTGATTCCAGGATCCCGGAAATATTAGCTGCACTCGATGAGCAGGATATACTCTTTATAACCGCTGATCATGGCTGCGATCCTACTACCGGGAGCACTGACCATTCAAGGGAATACGTACCTCTTTTAGTGTATGGAAGGAAGATAAAAAGCGGCGTTGACCTTGGAACCAGAAGGACTTTTTCAGATCTGGCTCAGACGGCAGCAGAGATATTGGGTACTGCCGGGGACTTTGATGCGTTAAGCTTTTATTGTGAAATCAAATAAATTCAGAGGTAATTTTATGAGGATCGTAGATATTATAGAGAAAAAGCGTGACGGAAGGGAACTTGCAACGGAGGAAATAAACTTTTTTATCAACGGGTTTTGCAGCGGCAACATATTTGAATATCAGGCCGCCGCATTGATAATGGCCGTATTCATAAGAGGATTGAATTCCCGGGAAACGGCCGACCTTACTGCTGCCATGACACGATCCGGTGATAGCATAGATCTCTCGGAGATTCCCGGCATAAAGGTGGATAAGCACAGCACAGGGGGTGTGGGTGACAAGACTACCCTTGTGATAGCGCCTATCGCAGCCGCATGCGGTGTGCCGGTGGCAAAGATGTCAGGCAGAGGGCTGGGGCACACCGGTGGTACCATTGACAAGCTGGAATCTGTTAAAGGCTTCAAAACATCCCTTTCGCGCAGAGAGTTCATCAAAAATGTAAAAGAGATAGGGATCGCCATATCGGGTCAGACAGGCAATCTTGCCCCGGCTGACAAAAAGCTTTACGCACTGAGAGATGTGACTGCCACTGTCAGCAGCATACCACTGATAGCCAGCAGTGTGATGAGCAAGAAGCTGGCGTCAGGAGCTGACAAGATAGTACTTGATGTCAAGACAGGCAGCGGGGCATTTATGAAAACACTGGATGAAGCTGTGGATCTTGCGAGAGAAATGATTTCTATAGGTGAACGGATGGGGAGGAAGACCGTTGCGGTCATAACAGATATGGATGCTCCTCTTGGCAACTGCATAGGTAATGCACTTGAAGTTGGAGAAGCAATAGATGTACTCAAGGGTAAAGGTCCTGAAGATTTGAAGGCAGTATGCATCGAACTTGCCTCAAGAATGCTTGAACTGGGAGGCAAAGGCACTATAGCAGAATGCAGAGCTCTGGTGAAAAACAGTATCAATGACGGCAGTGCGCTAAAAAAACTTGGTGAGCTTATGATAAGACAGGGAGCCGTCTATGCCCCCTGGGATGAAAGGGCGATGGATCAGGCTCCGGTAAAGCATCCTGTGGCTTCGCCATTCGAAGGATACATATCATCCGTGAAATCGGAGCTTATAGGTAAAGCATCTATGATGCTGGGAGCCGGACGAATTACAAAGGACAGCCCTATAGATCACAGTGCAGGCATAATACTCTTTAAAAAAACAGCAGACTATATAAGTAAAGGGGAAATCATTGCAGAGCTTCATACTTCATCACAGCAATCAATATCCGAAGCAGAAAAATTGCTCATGAAGTCATACGAGATATCAACTGTAACACCTGAGCCCAGACCATTGATACATGCCTTTGCAGATAACAGCACCGTGATTAAATACTAATCTTTTTTACATCATTCACTGGTTCACAGAATATACAGGCCTTATGCGGCATAACTTTAAATATAGTAAGTAGTATGCTTGCAAGGGGTGTTTATTATGTTGAAAAAGGCCTTATGGATAGGTCTTTCCATGATCCTGATGATCATGACGGTAATGGTCATGCCTGTATACGGTGTTATAGAGGACGTAACAGAATATGATGCAGTGGAAGTAATGAAGATAATGACAAATACTTCATTGACAGACCTGAAAGCAAAAGGAGCCATATTGATTGACTGCAGCACTGGCACAACTCTTCTGGAAAAGAACAGCCACGATAAGCTTCCGATAGCAAGTGTGACAAAAGTAATGTCGATGATGCTTATCATGGAAGCTATAGATAAAGGAGTCATCTCTTACGATACAAAAGTCACTGTAAGCGAGTATTCATGGAGTTTTGGAGGCTCACAGGTATGGCTTGAGCCGGGAGAGGTCTTTACGGTAGATGAATTACTCAAAGCAGTAGCGATACATTCAGCCAATGATGCAACAGTGGCGCTTGCCGAGGCAATTGCCGGCAGCGAGGATGCATTCGTTGCTATGATGAATCAAAAGGCGCAAGAGCTGGGTATGAACGATACAAATTTTCTGGATTGCTCCGGCCTTACTGATACAGGCCACTACAGCAGCGCTCACGATATAGCTGTAATGTCGAGGGAACTCCTTCTCAAACACCCGGACATAACAAAATATACATCGACATGGCAAGCTAAATTCAGAGAAAATGTACCAGGAAAGAAGTATGTTTCGCTTGATAACACAAATAAGCTCGTAAGGCATTATTCCGGCACTGTAGGCCTTAAAACAGGGTACACCGGTGCTGCGGGTCACTGTCTCTCTGCTGCGGTGGTCAGAAATGGCCAGCAGCTTATCTCTGTAGTGCTGGGAGAACCGGATTCCAACACGAGATTTGCTGAAAGCAGAAAGTTACTTGATTATGGATTTGCAAATTTCGAGACTGTTATGGTGAACAGTATGGGTGAGGTGATCGGGCAGGTCAACGTAAAAAAGGGACTCCAGCCTGTCACTAATGCAGTCTATAAAGAAGATGTGAAGCTCCTTCTGAAAAAGGGAGAAAAGGGAAAAATCGAGCGGGTGGTCAAATTGAATAATGATCTCAAGGCTCCGGTTAAGTACGGGCAGAAGATTGGAGAGGTTACATTTACGCTGTCCGGCAACGAGGTTGGTAAGGCCGATATTGTTTCATCAAGTGATGTGCAAAAGGCATCGTTCTTCAGGATTATGTACAGGCTTATAAAGGAGTGGTTCTGCATGGGAAGAGTTGCGTACTGAACGGCCAATAATTGATGTATATTGGGCAATGACCGGCTAGCAGAAAAAAAGTTTTCTGTATAGTTAACATAAAAACAAAAAAACTCTATGGATGTAATGCCGGTGAAGATATTTGTAAACCATCTCGGCTATAGACCGGAGGACACCAGTAAAAGGCAGTGGTGCAGGGAAACAGTGATTATGCCGAATTTTCTCTCATTTATCTCAATGCCATGGGCTATAATGAAATAGGACCAAATACGGCAAAAAACGTAGTCGCATATACCGGTGTATTTAAAAAAATTGATTCGGGAATGGAAAATACCACATTATATGATGTGCGATAGTAAACAAGCACTCAAGAGCCAGCGGGTATAGTTAAGACCCACTGGCTCTTACCTTTCCGTGACTTTTATTCGTCTATTTGGTAAAATTATAGCCAGGCGGTATATGTCCCCTACCTCATAACGTATTTTTCTGCCCTTCGGGCTGAAAAAATGCGTCATGAGGAGATGTTTTCGGCAGTTGTTATAAATCTCCTGCCGGTATACAGGCAATACTGCTTAACAGCACAATAATACCAATAGAGAATCATTTTAGAGATCAAGTTATATAGTGAATGGAGATTAGCTATGAGAGATAACCTTGTAATGTTTTTATATGCAATACCCGCTATACTTATTTCACTCAGCTTTCATGAAATGGCTCACGCTTTTGCGTCATACAGATTAGGCGACCCTACGGCAAAGAGGCTTGGAAGGCTGACGATGAATCCGCTCAGGCATCTTGACCCCATAGGAACGCTTATGCTGCTGGTGTCAATGTACAGTGGCTTCGGGTTCGGCTGGGCAAAGCCGGTGCCGATAGATCCCTCATACTATAAAAACTATAAACGCGGAACAGTAATGGTAAGTCTTGCAGGTCCGCTGTCGAATCTACTGTTGGCCTTCATTTTTTCATTTCCAATGGTATTGATCGCTATGGACAGCGGATTGACACATAATGAAATATATAACAGCAGCTATTGGATATATGGAACAGACCTCTCTTTCAGGTCAGTGTTATTCAATATAAGCAGGTTTTTTTATATGATAAACATCGGACTTGCAATATTCAACATATTGCCGATTCCGCCGCTTGACGGCTCAAAGATAATGACAGCCGTGCTTCCCGCAAAGGCATATTTTGGGCTTATGCGTTACGAAAGATACATTGGGATGGTGTTTTTGGTGTTGATGATACTAAGGCCGGGCGTACTGTCTGCTATAATGAATCCCTTCAGAAGAGGAGTTGAACTGTTATTCAGACTGCTGGGCTCTTTGGTTATCTGAATAAAGGGATATATCCTGCATTGCCGCCGAAGCCATGTGTTTATACAGAGGCGGATAATGCAAATGAATATAACGATGCGCTATAATGCAAAGTATTATGCAACGATGTGCTCCATTACCTTACTTTCCGCTTGACACCTGGTAACACTAAAATTACAATATGTATAACGATATGTATTACGAGGCAAAGGATGCCCCATACCTCGTAACCTATTTTTAGCCCGATGGGTTAAAAAACGCTGATACGTCTTTAACCCATCGGGTTGAAAAACGCTATGTTGCGGGCACATATTTGCCTTTCAGATATTTTTTCGAATTATCGAAAAAAACGGAGCGAGCGTATTTCCCTGTTTGGGTGCATAGTTGAGCTACAAGTATTACCTGCCAGTTCCTTTGGAACGCTGTGGAGGTATGAGATTTCACTGAAATAGAAAAATATTTGATCAAAACGTTATTATTTAATAAATGACTTTGGACTTGGAAAGTGAGGAGCAAATGGGAAAAGGAACTATGCTGAGCGGTATGAGGCCGACAGGCGCACTGCACCTTGGGAATTATTTCGGAGCGCTTGAAAATTGGGTCAGGCTCCAGGACGAATATGACTGCTTTTTTTTCGTAGCAGACTGGCACGCACTGACAACCGGTTATGAAGATACATCTGATATAAAGTCTAATATAAACGACATGGTTATAGATTGGCTCAGTGCGGGTTTGGATCCTGAGAGATGTACGATTTTCCTGCAATCATCAGTAAAGGAGCATGCCGAACTGCATCTGCTGTTCTCCATGTCAACACCCCTTTCCTGGCTGTACAGGTGTCCTACTTACAAGGATCAGCTTGCGCAGCTTAAGGAAAAGAATATAACAACATACGGCTTTTTGGGTTATCCCTGCCTCCAGGCCGCCGACATATTAATGTACAAGGCTTCTGCAGTTCCCGTTGGGGAGGATCAGGTGCCTCATGTTGAATTGACAAGGGAGATGGCAAGAAGGTTCAATCACCTGTTTGGTGAAGTATTTCCCGAACCCGAATCAAAATTGACAAAAGCAAAGGTGCTTCCCGGTACTGATGGAAGAAAGATGAGCAAAAGCTACAACAATACCATTGCACTGTCTGATGATCCTGAAACGGTCCGTAAAAAGGTAATGACAATGGTCACCGACCCTGCCAGGATAAGAAAGGATGATCCAGGCCATCCGGAGGTATGCACAGTATTTGCCTTCCACAAGGTATTCAATGAGGAGGGCACAGCCGAAACAGAATCACAGTGCAGAGCAGGAAGTATAGGATGTGTCCAGTGCAAAAAGAACCTTTATTCAAAGATGGCCGAAACACTCACTCCAATATACGACAAAAGACAAGAGCTGCTCAAAAAGCCGCAGTATATAAGAGAAGTGGTGGAAAATGGCAATGCACGTGCGAGAAAGATCGCAGAGAAAACGATGTGTGATGTGAGAAAAGCAATGAAGATAGACTGGTAAAAGATAGGCTGCAGGCGGCTTCACTTTACCGGACACTAAATACACAAGCAGAAGGAATCAGACCGAAAACGGTCAAGATGAAATTTCCGGGGGAATATACTTGGAGAGCGCATTAACCAATGCATGTAAAATCAAAATAGAAAACTTTGAAGGACCTTTTGATCTGCTTTTTCATCTGATCGAAAAAAATCAGTTCAATATATACGATATTCCCATAAACATCATTACGGATCAATATATGGAATACCTTTTTGCCATGCAGGAGATGGATCTGGAAGTAGCCAGCGAGTTTCTTGTCATGGCTTCAACTCTTTTGCACATTAAATCAAGAATGCTTCTTCCCTCCAGAAAAGAAGATCAGCAGCAGGAGGATGACCCCAGGGAGGAACTGGTAATAAGGCTTTTGGAGTACAAAAAGTTTAAAAAGTTTTCCGGTGTGCTCCGCGAGCGTGAAAAAGAATGGTCAAAGGTTTGCTGGAAGCTGCCTGAGGTTATCAGCTTTGCCAGGAAGGATGAAGTCATGGAGCTGATACCCGAGGAGTTGAAGAGAGTTTATACTGAGCTGCTGGAAAAAAACAAAAGGAAAATGAATCCAAATGTCAGCGGAATGAATCGGATCATCCAGCACGAAAAGGTGTCAATGAGGAGCAAGATAAGGGAGATAGTCAGGGAGCTTATCAAAAGGGGCAGGTTCAAGTTTTCTGAGCTTTTCTCCTTCAGAACAAAATCTCCTACTGATGTAGTGACCGGGTTTATGGCGATCCTTGAACTGGCCAGGCTGAAAAAGGTCAGGCTGGAACAGAGAAGGGTCTTTGGTGAGATATATGTAAACAAAATCGAGATGACTTCTGAATTGATGAAATTTGAGCAGGAAAAGCTGGACAATATGGCGTGATGATATAACGAGGCGAATGATATCTCAAGGATGCAGACTAAGTATTACGGAAAGGCAGTCCATATGGATATAAAAGAAATGGAAGCAGTAGTGGAAGGCTTGCTGTTTGCAGCAGGTGATCCCGTAACGCTGACAAAGCTGGCAGAGATACTGGAGCTTGATAAAAAAACAGCAAAAAGATTTCTGGACAATATGTCACTCTCGCTGCAGAATTCCAGGAGAGGGATACTGATGCGGGAGATAGAAGGCAGCTATCAGCTCTGTTCAAGGCCTGAGCATCATGAATACATCAGGAAGCTTGTGGAGCCAAGACAGAAGCAAGCCCTGTCTCAGGCAGCATTTGAGACGCTCTCAATAGTAGCTTATAATCAGCCGGTTACAAGAGCCAGGATAGAAATGATAAGGGGAGTCAATTCTGACAGCGCCCTCATCAGACTGATCGAGAGGAATCTGGTCAGAGAAGCGGGAAGATTGGATTCACCAGGAAAGCCGTTAATATACGAAACAACAGATGAGTTTCTTAGAAGCTTCGGCTTTAGGTCGGTCAAGGAGCTGCCGATACTGGAGCTTGAAAAAATGACAGCCGAAGAACAGCCGGAGGGAAATGAGCAGGATGGCAGCAACGCTAAAGAAGCATAAAAGCTGCTGCCAGCTTGTATAAAGGAAACATAAATCAGGAATGAAAAATTTCTAAATGGAAAAAATAGCTTATAGAGCTATGCCTTATTCAGTTGGGGTGAACAATGCTTTATTTAGCTGTTTTTTTTATACTTATTTTATACATCCTTTTGTTTATTGTTAGAATAAAGGCTGCTGTGGACTATATCCGCAATGAGCAGGATGAATGGATCAAATTTTCCTTTTATACTAGGAGGGGATTTATTCGATATGAGTATGAAGTTCCCCTGGTGAAAAAGGAAAAAGGCAAAGTGAAATTCAAGCTGGTCAAGGGTCAGGGCCGTGAAATGCACGGAGCTTCTGAAAAAAACGATAAGCTCATGCCGATAGACATTATTAAAAAGTATATAAGTGTGAGAAGCTATCTGAAGGATCACGGCAGCCTACTGGAGGACATAAGAAAATATCTGAACAAGCACGAAATTCATGTGGAGCTTGATATTAGGCTGAGGCAGGGTACAGGCGATGCCGCTCAGACAGGAATTATCTGCGGCTTGCTCTGGAGTGCTGCAGGCATACTTGCGACCTATATATCACGGTATTTGAAGACAGTAAAAAAGAAAATCAGTATCACTCCGTGTTTCTCCAAAAAAATATTTGAAGTAGATGCCAGTTGTATATTTCATGTGAGGTTAGTCCATATTATAGTTGTGTTGAAAAAAATATACTATATGAAATTCCTGATAAGGAAGAAAGCAAATAAAACAAATAAAACAATAGGTGGTGAAGTGAGTGGCTGAGCAGCATCCAATAGAAGCACTGATGAAAACAGCAATGGAAAGCATCAAGGAAATGGTCGATGTCAACACGATTGTGGGCGATGCGGTGCAATCTCCGGACGGTACGGTAATAATACCGATATCAAAGGTCACATTCGGCTTTGCAGCAGGCGGAGGTGAATACAGCTATACCGTCAATGATGAAGAAGTGGAAAATAATATGGAAGATGAAGAACAAGGCGGTGAAGGCAGCGGCAAATACCCGTTTGCAGGAGGCAGTGGAGCAGGTGTGAGTATTAACCCTGTAGCATTCATGGTTGTTGGAAATGGTCAAATCAAGCTTCTGCCGGTCAATATCAATTCGACCCTCGACAAGATCCTTGATCTGGTACCTGATTTCATGTGCAAGCTGGAGAGTATGTGCAGGAAAAAAATAGCAGTTAAAAAGGAAACCGAACCAGAAGAATAATGCAGCTATGATCGAATAAAATGATCCCAGGAAAAGGGAAACAGCAACAAAGGCCGCATGCACCGAATCATTGATTCAGATCCGGTTTTATGTGGTCTTTTCTGTAATTGCATGTTATATTATGATTGTATGTCAAAAAAATAACATAAGCTTTTGAAAGGAATCATGCTGTGATCAGGCTGCAAAAGTATCTGGCTGACGCCGGAGTATCTTCCAGACGTAAATGTGAAGAGCTCATTTCACAGGGCAGAGTCGAGGTAAACGGAAGGATTGTGAACGAACCCGGGTCTAAAGTCGACGGTTCGGAGGAAATAAAGGTGGATGGCAGGACCATAGAACCGGAGACAAAAAAGGTGTATATTTTACTCAATAAGCCCGTCGGCTATATTTCATCCGCAAAAGACCAGTTTTCAAGGAAGACTGTCGTTGATCTGACGGATACAGTCAAGGAGAGAATATACCCTGTCGGCAGACTCGATTATGACACCTCCGGATTGATCATACTCACAAATGACGGAGGATTTGCCAATATATTGATGCATCCACGTCACGAAGTACGAAAAAAATACAGAGCTGTTATATCAGGAATGCTGAGCGATGAAGATATAAAGAAGCTGGAGCAGGGATTAGATATAGGCGGTTACACCACAGTCCCGGCAAAAGTAACTGTAAGAAGAGCAGCAGCTGACAGGTCTATCGTTGATATAGAGATCCACGAGGGCAAAAACAGGCAGGTGAGAAGGATGTTTGAGGCTGTCGGACATCCTGTGAGGCAGCTAAAAAGGACAGCAATAGGAGATTTGGCTGTTGGTGGTCTTGAAGAAGGCCAATGGCGTCATCTCAGCAAAAAAGAGGTTGTAGCACTCAAAGGGGGAGATTTCAGGGATGGATCGGAAGAATGAGATATGCATAATAAAGAACTCTCTGTATCAGTCCCACGACATTATAATGAAAACAGTGAGGCCTGGGGATACAGTAGTGGATGCCACAGCAGGCAATGGAGGCGATACGGTATTTCTGGCAAAGCTGGCAGGAGAAAAAGGAAGAGTATATTCCTTTGATATACAGCAGTCCGCTTTGGACAAAGCTCATGAAAGGCTTAAAATGGAAGGGCTGGAAAGAAGGGTTGAGCTAATCTGCGACAGTCATGAGAATTTAGACATGTATGTCAGGCAGCAGGTGAGATGTGTCATGTTCAACCTTGGCTATCTGCCAGGCGGCGACCATAGCATCGGCACTAAGGGATATTCAACGATAAGCGCTGTTAATAAGGCCATGGAGCTTGTCGCAGTGAATGGGATAATTACGATAGTCATATATTATGGAGGAGACAGCGGCTTCGATGAAAAAGAGCAGGTGCTTGAGTATATTAAGACGATCGACTGCAAAAGGTTCACTGTTTCAAAGCTAGAATTTGTCAATCAAATCAATTGTCCTCCGATCCTGGTTTGTATTGAGAAGCTTGCCCAAGGGTAATGAAACCGGATATATAAGAGTTTAATCCAGACTGTTAGTGACACTTTTGAGGATGCTTTTCCCAGACGAAAACTATGATTATTTTTTAACAAAATTGCTCCAAATTTATTGACGGCATGTTTTTACAATGATACACTTGAAAGTGATTAGAGGGGAGTAGCTTAAAGTTATAAAGCCAACAGCCGGCGTATGATCCGCCTGGCTTTATACTCCGAAGTGAAAGCAAGACCTTTGACCTGTCCAGTGTGTGCTGGTATAGTTGAGGTTTTTTTTATATAACGGCAAAGATGCAGTTTAAAGTAATACAGGTTGTAATTGGAAGTAAGCTATTATATAATAAAATATAATTAGCACCAGGTGATAATACCATATCAGTATATGATACTTCAGAAAATAAAAGACGAGGTGAAAGATGCATGGGAACTATTGATAATATCAATGATCTCCACGTCCGCAAACAAGCACTTGAAGCTGGGGGCGGTGCTGGCAGGATCGCAAGGCAGCATGAGGCGGGAAAACTGACGGCAAGGGAGCGACTTGATAAGCTGTTTGATGAAGATTCCTTTGTTGAAGTCGATGCATTTGTTGAGACAAGAGCTATCGATTTTGATATGCAGAAAAAGAAAGTGCCTGGTGATGGTGTAGTCACAGGCTATGGAACGATTGAAGGAAGACCGGTGTTCGTATCATCACAGGATTTTACCGTCATCGGAGGATCACTCGGCGAGGCACATGCCCGAAAGATCACAAAGGTAATGGACATGGCTATGAAGGTGGGAGCGCCTTTCATCAGTATCAATGATTCGGGAGGAGCCAGGATCGAAGAGGGAATCGATGCATTGAGCGGGTATGGCGAGATTTTCTACAGGAACACACTGGCATCCGGAGTTATCCCACAGATATCTGTAATTATGGGTCCATGTGCCGGTGGTGCTGTCTATTCACCTGCCATCACCGATTTTGTGTTCATGGTTGATAAAACCAGCTACATGTTTATAACAGGTCCTCAGGTCATTAAGTCCGTAACGGGTGAGGATGTGACTTTCGAAACACTCGGAGGTTCGGAAGTACATAATGCAAAGAGCGGTGTTGCACATTTCAGGAGTGCAAGCGAGGACGACTGTCTCAAGGAGATCAGAAGGCTCATCAGCTTCCTTCCTGACAATAACCTGACCGATCCCGAGATAAGGCCCTCTGCCGATGATCTGAACAGAATAGACGAAGGACTTCTTGAATTGGTCCCCGATGTTTCTAACAAGCCCTACGATATGAAGGAAATAATCGCAAGAGTAATAGACAACGGTGATTTCATGGAAGTGCAGAAGCATTTCGCACAAAACATCATAGTAGGTTTCGGAAGGCTAAACGGAAAAACTGTTGGCATTATTGCGAACCAGCCTCAGGTTATGGCCGGAGTACTAGATGTAAACTCAGCCGACAAGGGAGCAAGATTTATACGATTCTGTGATTCCTTTAACATTCCGCTGGTAACCTTCACTGATACTGCCGGATATCTTCCTGGTACAGGTCAGGAATACAGCGGGGTCATACGGCATGGAGCGAAGCTGCTCTATGCATTCTCTGAGGCTACAGTGCCAAAAATAAACGTGATCATAAGAAAGGCATACGGCGGGGCCTATATAGCAATGAACAGCAAGCACCTCGGAGCCGATGTGGTATTTGCATGGCCGAGTGCAGAGATAGCTGTAATGGGCCCGGATGGTGCTGCAAACATAATATTCCGCAAGGAAATAGCAGCGGCGGAAGATGCAATGGCTGCACGAGAGCAAAAGATAGATGAATACAGGAACAAATTCTCCAATCCATATGTCGCAGCCGCCAGAGGCTATGTGGATGATGTCATAGATCCGGCAACCACAAGGGGTAGACTTGTCAATGCCCTCGAAATGCTTGCGGGGAAGAGGGAAAACAGACCGGCTAAAAAGCACGGAAATATTCCGCTGTAAAGAGGGAGTCTATTGAACCGAAGTTTATTATATGGAGGTGCAGGTATGGCATCATTTGAAAGCATTAACATTGATAACGAGCTGCTGGCTGTCATAACAGCAGCTGTGGCTTCAATGAAAGCCAGACCAGGTTACAGACTGGTTGTAAAAACAATGAGACAGATCCCGCAGACATCACCGGTCTGGAATACTGCAGGCAGGCTGGAGCGTCTCGGCCGCAGCTTGAATTCATAAGAAAGTGATAATATTGCAAAAATTATTCTTTGTAAGCCAAATATGATTGTTAATTAATAAAGTCGGGAGGGTAATTAATATGAAGAAGTTTTTAATAAAGGTAAACGGTAACCAGTATGAAGTAGAGGTGGAAGAGGTAAGGGACGGCGCAGTTCAGGCTAATATACCGTCAGCACCGGTACAGACGGCGAGTGTTAGTTCCGCAGCTCCTGCACCGGCACCGGTACCGACACCTGCACCTGCCGTGAAACAAGCGCCAGCAGGAGGAACTGACGGGTCTGTTAAGATCACGGCTCCGATGCCAGGCACAATACTCAGGGTAGTTGCTTCCGCAGGTGATACTGTTAAGAGAGGTCAGGTATTGGTAGTACTTGAAGCAATGAAGATGGAAAACGAGATCGTTGCACCGCAAGACGGCACTGTTGCTTCTATAAACGTTGCAAAGGGAACTTCGGTAAATGCAGGTGACCTTCTGGTATCATTAAATTAAGGGGGATTAAATTATGGGCAGAGTAAAAATAACAGAAACAATACTGAGAGATGCGCATCAGTCGCTGGTTGCAACAAGGATGTCTTCAGATGACATATTGCCGATAGTTGAGAAGCTGGACGATATTGGCTATCATTCGCTGGAATGCTGGGGAGGTGCGACATTCGACTCATGTCTCAGATTCCTGAATGAGGATCCATGGGAAAGACTCAGGAAAATAAGGTCAAAAGCAAAGAAGACAAAGCTGCAAATGCTGCTCAGAGGTCAGAATCTCTTAGGGTACAAGCACTACGCTGATGATGTGGTCAGATATTTTGTTCAGAAATCCGTAGCAAACGGTATTGATATAATCAGGATATTCGATGCATTGAATGATCCAAGAAATATCGAAGCTGCCATAAAGGCATGCAAAAAAGAAGGCGGTCATGCACAGGGAACAGTGTGCTATACTATAAGCCCTGTCCATAATCTTGAGCTTTTTATAAAGGATGCCCGTACAATGCAGGAAATGGGTGCCGACAGCATATGCATAAAGGATATGGCCGGGCTGCTGATCCCTTATGCCGCCTACAACCTTGTTAAAGCATTGAAGGAGAATATCAATATTCCGATACAGCTGCATACACACTATACCAGCGGTGTTGCATCAATGACATATCTTAAAGCGATCGAAGCGGGAGTAGATATAGTTGACTGTGCTATGTCGCCGTTCTCGATGGGTACGTCGCAGCCGGCAACGGAGCCTTTGGTGGCTACTCTTAAGGACACGGAATTCGATACCGGGCTCGATCTGGGCAAGCTCAGTGATATCGCTGATTATTTCAGGTCTGTGAAGGATAAGTTCGTCAAATCAGGTCTGCTGGATATGAAGGTCATGGGAGTCGACGTCAATACGCTCAAATACCAGGTACCCGGCGGTATGCTGTCCAACCTCGTTTCACAGTTGAAGCAGGCAGGCAGATCCGACATGTTCGAAGAGGTTCTGAAGGAAGTGCCGAGAGTAAGGGAAGACTTCGGGTATCCGCCGCTGGTAACACCTACGAGCCAAATCGTTGGTACGCAGGCTGTTATGAACGTTGTAACAGGCGAAAGATACAAAATGGTGCCAAAGGAGTCGAAGGCACTTGTTAAGGGCGAATATGGCAAGACACCGGCGCCTATACCGGAACACATCAAAAAGAAAATACTTGGCGACGAGGAGCAGATCACCTGCAGGCCTGCAGACCTTATAGAGCCTGAGCTTGACAATATAAGAAAGCAGGCTGGCCAGTACATCGAGCAGGATGAGGATGTACTGTCATATGCACTGTTCCCGCAGGTGGCGGAGAACTTCTTCAAGGTTCGCCAGGCAGGTAAGTATATGATTGACGGCAATATGGTGGACTACGAATTTAAGGTCCATCCGATCTGATGAGATGGGACATTCCCCAAGACCGTCTCCAACGATGGACGGCAAGGGAGTGTCCCTATACATTCTCCACAATGCAGCTAGCGCCGTAAAGGAATGCTAATGTGTTTTGCTGCAATTATTATGTATATAGACATAGTTCTCGCGATTACTCACAAAACGGAGCACCTTGATCTCACTGCCGGACTTTATGTGTCTGCCGCATCTCATACACAGAAAGGATGAAGATAACATACTGGCGCAAACTGTATCAGGTGTGATGCCTTCGATCTTTTGCCAGCTTTTCCATCCGACCTTACACAGCTTTATCCTGTTTTCATAATCAGCATAAACCCATCTCAGCAGCTTATGAAAATGAAAGGGGAATCTTGTGTACTTGATATACTGCCAGGGCAGCCCTAATTTTCCGGTATACAGTTCAAAATTCTTTTCCACTATTTCCTGTATCCGTCCGGTAATTTGTGTAGAGTACCACTGGTAACCCTTATTGTTGAGCCAAACCTTCAGCCTGTCAAACATGTAGCCCCTGCAGATCTCTATCATTTCACCCCTTGCTGGCTTGAGGTTGCAAAAGGCCGTGTCAACTATACTTATGACTTCATCAAGATAGATTTTCTTCTTGAAATTTTCTTTGTCATATAATTCAACAGGAATGATGTCAAAATAATATTCGTTTGTTTCAGGCCTGTATACACCGATGCAGGTTCCGCCAACAAAGCTTCCGCTTCCGGCGTCATCGATCTGAAGCATATTACCTCCGATGTAAAAGCTGTATAAGCTCTAGCATTGTCATAACCTTGTGGAAAAATTCAGACAGATGCATATTATGTACTCAGCACATGGCGTTAATAGCGTGGCATCTCTTGGACATATGCTGATGGAATGTCTGCTTATCTATGGACTTGATTTTTACCCTGCCGGAATGTAATATTAAATAGATATACATATATTAGAAATGCTATAGATTGTATAAACAATCGGAGGATCTAATGGAAAATAAAAGCTATGACCTTATAACCAGGATTAACAATATCAGAAAACTTAGTAAAGGGCAGCGGCTGATATCGGAGTTTATCACAAACCACTACGAAAAAGCGGCGTTCATGACTGCGGCAAGGCTTGGAGAAGCTGTCGGTGTCAGCGAATCGACTGTAGTCAGATTTGCGACAGAATTAGGATATGACGGATATCCTAAAATGCAGAAGGTCCTCCAGGAAATGATCAAAAGCAAGCTTACAGCCGTACAGAGGATAGAGGTATCTTCGAGCAGGATTAACGAGTACAACATATTGAAAAGCGTGCTGCAGTCAGATATGGAAAAAATAAAAATCACAATGGAAGAGATAGATAATCAAGTGTTCAACGCAGTAGTCGAATGCATATTGAATGCCCGAAAGATATACATCCTCGGAGTTCGGAGCTCTGCACCGCTGGCCAGCTTTCTGGGATTTTACTTCAACCTGATATTCGATAATGTGAGATTGGTGCATACAACCAGCGTCAGCGAGATGTTTGAACAGATAATTAGGGCTTCGGAAGGTGATGTAGTTATAGGCATAAGCTACCCAAGGTACTCAAAAAGGACGACAAAAGCCATGCAATTCGTCAAAAGCCAGGGAGCAAAAGTCATCGCAATAACAGACAGTATGGATTCCCCTTTGGCCGGCAGCGCTGACCACTGTATCTGTGCAAGAAGCGATATGGCATCGTTCGTAGACTCACTTGTTGCTCCTCTCAGCGTTATCAATGCATTAATAGTGGCTTTAGGTATGAGAAAAAAGGAAAGCGTTTACAATATATTCGAGAAGCTTGAAAAAATATGGGATGAGTATCAGGTCTACGAGAAATATGATATCGTAGAACCGCACAGGAAGGTGGACTATTGAACAAACGAATAATAGTAACAGGAGCGGGAGCAGCCGGACTGATGGCGGCCGGAAAGGCGGCGGAACGCGGCCTCGAGGTAGTATTACTGGAGAAGAACGACCGAGCTGGAAAAAAGCTGAGAATATCGGGAAAAGGACGCTGCAACATAACGAATAATACGGATATAGAGGGGTTGATCCAAAACATTCCCGGCAACGGGAATTTTTTGTATTCCTCACTTTATACTTTTTCGAACGAGGATCTGATGTACTTCTTCAAGAAGGAAGGGCTTGATCTGAAGACAGAAAGGGGCGGCAGGGTGTTTCCTGTCTCCGATAATGCCAAGGATGTCATTTCATTGCTTATTCGATATGCTCAAAAGAACGGAGTGGATATCAGGTACAATTCACAGGTCGAGTCAATAGAAACAAAAGACGGCGCAGTGAAGGGCGTTAGGCTCAAGGATGGCAGATTGCTGGAGGCAGGCTCTGTTGTGCTTGCCACAGGAGGAGCATCCTATCCTGGTACGGGATCGACCGGTGACGGTTATAGAATGGCCAAAAGACTTGGTCATACAATAACGCCCCTGAAGCCTTCACTTGTTCCACTGCTTTCATCTCAGAAATGGACTTCGGCACTTCAGGGACTTTCACTAAAAAACATTACCATAACTATACTGGACAACAAAAGGAAAAAAATATATACGGATTTCGGAGAAATGCTTTTTACTCATTTTGGTGTTTCAGGACCTGTCATACTCAGCGCAAGCAGGCACATCATGCAATATGATTACAGGAATGTATATCTTGTGATCGATTTGAAACCGGCACTTGATGAGGAAACACTGGATGCCAGAATACAGCGGGATTTTGAAAAGTACTCGAGAAAGCAGTTTAAAAACAGCCTCGATGACCTGCTGCCACAGAAACTGATCCCTGTTATCATAGAGCTATCCGGTATACCCGAAAATAAGCCTGTAAATCAGATCACAAAAGCGGAAAGAAAGGTACTGGCCGGACTTTTGAAAAACCTTGAAATTGAAATCGCAGGATCCAGACCTATCGCTGAAGCTATTGTTACAGCAGGTGGTGTCGATACAGATGAAATCGATCCGTCAACCATGGAATCAAAACTGATAAAGGGTCTTTTTTTTGCCGGTGAGGTCATAGATGTAGATGGCTATACCGGCGGATTCAACCTGACCATTGCGTTTTCGACGGGCTATAGCGCAGGAGCCAGCTGTTGAGGTATTTTTCATGTCTGTTTGTGCATAATAAAAGTATTAGTAAATTTTGGAGCACGATAATGAAAACGGAGTTTACAGAGCAGACAGACAGCGTAGAAATAAAGAGCAAGACAGGATCTAGGGCTTTGGATGCAGTCGAAGGCTTTTTAAAAGCTGCATTTCTGGCAGCATTTATCTTATTGATAGCAGCGCAGATATTTTTAATCGATCCTGACGTCAGAAGCTCATTGAACACAGAAAGTGCAGATGGAGAATCCCTTGGTAAGGAAGCACATCTGATCGAACCATGCAAAATGGAGCTAAAACTCATAAATATGCAATATTGCCCGGAATTAAGGGTTTTGGTAAACGGCGATTCAGTCGGTGCCTTCGAAAATAATGCCATACTTCTGGAATTGAAGGACGGAGATGTGGTTGAGCTGGATGCAAACGATATGCTTGTTTTTGCTGAAGTGCAGATCAGTGCGGTCAGCCGTAATATTTCATATTTACTTGGCAGAACACTTACTGCTGCGGACGGCATAATACCGGCAGCCATTGCAAATACTCAAGGCTGAGTTGATTTGAGGTATTGAAGATATCCATCGGTAAAATCAAATGTCAGATCTTTTGAATAACATTATTGTACAATTATTATTATTCTTATATAATAGAAAAGAGTTTTGAGAGGATAATTTATATGGCTGATATTATTAGAGAATACGGCAGCAGAGACATTGCATCGGCTGCCATAAAGATAGCGCTTACTTCCGACAGAGCTGATGAGAAACAGCTTCAGACTGAGCTGGCGAGGATGGGTATACGCACTGCTGCTGTTGATTACGGCGGTGAATTCATCAATTCCGTAATGAAGATAGTTGAAAGGGCAGTGGTATCTTCCAAGAGAGAAGGCGTCATACAGGAATGCCATGTGGAGGAAGGAGCAGTTGCAGGCGCAACAAGGGAAGCGCTTTCCCAGATAATGCCAAAGGCGCTTGGCCTCAATGTGGGAGGAAAGATCGGTATAGCCAGGTACAAGAATCATATCAGTGTTTCTATATTCTTCGGCATAGGCCTTCTGCATCTGAATGAGGTTGCGATTGGACTTGGACACAGGGTGGTGTAAAATATGGTCAGGGCAGTAAGAGGAGCTACGACAGTAAAGGAAAATTCGAAAAAGGAGATTCTGGACGCCGCCGCCGAGCTTCTGACCGAGATCATGGATCAGAATGGAATAGGCAAAGACGATATAATCAGTATCATATATTCTGTGACAACAGATCTTGATGCCGCATTTCCCGCAACTGCGGCACGAATGCTGGGCTTTTCAAAGACAGCGATGCTCAGTACATATGAGATGGATGTGCCAGGCAGCCTTCGCAAATGTATCAGGGTGCTCTTACATATCGATACAGATAAAAAAAATGATGAAATAAAGTACGTTTACCTTAAGGAAGCCAAAAAGCTTAGGCCTGACATATCAGGATAAAATACACATACGGAGGACTGACATCAGAAGATGATCAATATTGCAATAGACGGTCCGGCCGGCGCCGGCAAAAGCACTATCGCAAAGACCATTTCCCATGAAATGAGCATAATATATCTGGATACCGGCGCAATGTACCGAACTGTTGCGCTCAAGGCGATCTTATCTGGTATCGGCACCAGAGATGCAGAAGCTCTAGCATCTTTGGTAAAGGATATTGACATAAGGATTGAATATAAGGATAATGAACAAAGGATATTTCTTGATGGTACAGACGTTACCGGGTCGATCAGAACACCTGAGGTGTCCATAGGCGCATCTGACGTGGCTGCGATACCTGCTGTCAGGCTCAAGATGGTTGAACTGCAGCGTGATATAGCACATAACAATGATGTGGTGATGGACGGCAGAGATATAGGCACATATGTGCTGCCTGATGCAGAGTACAAGTTCTTTCTTACGGCATCGCTGGATGAAAGAGCAAGAAGAAGATATCTTGAAATGCTCTCAAAGGGTATGGCCGGGGTGGATCTGGAGGAGGTAAAAAAGGATATAGAGTACCGGGACAAAAATGACAGTTCACGGGCTTTCGCACCGCTGTCAAAGGCCCATGATGCTCTGGAGATTGACACAACGGAACTTAGGCCGCAGGATGTGGCCGGGATCATTATGGATCATATCAACAATAATGGAGCAGATGGTGCGGATAAATGAGAAGATTTATATTGTTCTTGACTAAAATCATACTAAGTATTTTTTTTAGGGTAGAAATCATCAACCCGCAGAAGATTCCGGCAGAAGGGCCTGCGTTGTTTTGTGCCAGCCACAATACAATTCTTGATATGTTCTTTCTCGGCTTCAGGCTGAAAAGATGGATATACTGGATGGCGAAAGAGGAGCTGTTCAGAAATCCGGTGGCAGCATATGTGCTAAAAAAGCTGGGAGCTTTCCCCGTAAAAAGAGGGACAGGCGATGTCAGCTCAATTAAAAATGCTTACAGGCTTCTGGAGGAGAACAAGATAATAGGGATATTTCCTCATGGTACCAGAATAGATCCGGCAAAAATAGAGACCACCAGGGTCAAATCAGGTGCCGTAATGATAGCTGTGAATGCGGGAGTGCCTGTGATACCGGCAACTGTATACGGCAGCTATAAATTGTTTAGCAGGATACGCGTAATATATGGTGATCCATTTTATATAGAAACAACAGATAAAAAATTATCCAAGGAAGATTTGTCGGAAATGAGTAAAGATATAATAAGAAGAGTGTATTCGCTTTCGGAGGGCTACAGGTGAAAATCATTCTTGCAAAGACAGCCGGGTTCTGTTTCGGCGTGAATAATGCGGTCAGTATAGCTTACGAGCTGTTGGGAAAGGATGAGAGGATAAGCACACTCGGACCTGTCATCCATAACGAACAGGTCGTAAACGACCTCAGACAGAAGGGCGCAGACGTTTTAACGGATGTCAGCAATGTGGCTGAAGGATCGAAAGTGATCATCAGGGCTCACGGTGTCACACCTGAAGTATATGAGGAATTGAAGAAGAAAAATGTTCGGGTAGTCGATGCTACTTGCCCTTATGTTAAGAAAATACACAGACTTGTGGAAGAAAAGTACAGGGATGGTTGTACAATAGTGATCGCCGGAGACAGGAAACATCCGGAGGTCGTAGGTATAAACGGATGGTGCGGCAATACTGCACTCATAGCAAACACACCGGAGGAAGCCGATGAATTTCCGGAAATTGATGGAGATTGCTGCCTTGTAGCGCAAACGACATTAACAAAGGAAAGATTCAGCGGAATATATGATAAATTAATAGGAAAGTGCAAAAACGTCATAAAATTTGATACAATATGTAATGCGACCGGCAGCAGACAAGAAGAAGCTGAAAAAATTGCCCGCATTTCGGATGTTATGCTGATTATTGGAAGCAATAAAAGCTCCAATACACAAAAGCTATATGAAATAAGCAAAAGGTATTGCGAAAAAACATATTTAATCGAATCGTACGGTGATTTGCCGCCGATAAATATACAAGAAGTAAAAACGCTGGGAATAACAGCCGGAGCATCTACACCGGAACGCATAATCAAGGAGGTTATTGAGAAAATGGATGAATTAAATAAACAGGAGAACGAGATGAGTTTCGAAGAAGCATTCGAAAACTCGATGGTGACGCTGAGAAGCGGTGAAATCGTCAAAGGCAGGATAATCGGTTATAACAATGCGGAGATATATGTCGATCTGGGCTACAAATCCGACGGTATCATACCACTGAGCGAATATACTGATGATCCTGACTTTAAACCTGAGTCCAATATCAATATCGGAGACGAAATTGAAGTATTTGTGGTAAGAGTGAACGACGGAGATGGCAATGTTATGCTTTCTAAAAGGAAAGTCGATTCAATGAAGAGCATCGAGTTGTTGGAACAGGCCTTTGAGAGCAAATCTCCTGTTACCGGTAAAGTAGTAGAAATCACAAATGGTGGTGTTATTGCCAGTGTAAAGGGTACAAGAGTGTTCATACCGGCTTCGCAGGTATCTGAGAGATATGTTAAGGATCTTAGCGAATTCCTGAAACAGACAGTAACTATTAAAATAGTAGAAATTAACAAACAGAGAAGAAAAATTGTCGGTTCACGCAGAATAGTGCTGGCTGAAAACAGAGAACAGATGGAGGTTCAGGTTTGGAGCAGCATTGAAGTGGGTAAGAAATATGAAGGAACAGTAAAGAGCCTTATGGACTTCGGTGCATTTGTTGATATAGGTGGTGTTGATGGCCTTGTTCATGTTTCTGAAATATCCTGGACGAAAGTAAAGCATCCCTCCGATGTTCTTAAGGTCGGTGACAAGGTAGAAGTGACCGTGCTGGAATTTGATGCTGAGAAGAAGAGGATTTCGCTGACATTGAAAAAGGAAGAAGATAATCCATGGTTCAAGGCATCAGAAAAATATAAGGTAGGCGATATAGTTAAGGGTAATGTTGTAAGACTTGTCCCATTCGGAGCATTTATAGAACTGGAAAAGGGACTTGACGGACTTGTGCACATATCACAGATATCCAGTGTAAGGATCGCAAAACCCGGAGACGTGCTGCAAACCGGACAGGAAGTGGAAGCTAAGATAGTCGAAGTCAATGAGGAATCAAAAAAGATCAGTCTTAGCATAAAAGAGGTCAACCCTATAGACCCGGTTATGCCGGTAAAAGAGCAGCAGGACGATGTCGTTACAGCAGATGCTTCTAAAGCAGATGATATCCATGCTGCAGTCGAGGAGGAAGCTCCCAGCGAACATAAGGAGGAGCTTAAGAATACAATAGGCGATGCTTTGGGAAATTTGGAAGAAATCAAATAATAACATGGAAAGAAAACTTGGATTGAAAATGCAAGACGTTTGTCTTGCATTTTTCAGTCTGTATCGATAATGACAAGGGGGGTTCAGTCATGGATTATGAAGGTTTTAAGCATGAGATCTTTAGAATGACAGATATCAACCTTAGCCTGTACAAAGAGAAACAAATGAAGAGAAGAATAGATTCTCTCATAAGGAAAAACGGTTATGAAAGCTATGAGAGATATGTACATGCGCTTAAGATCAATAGGGAACTCTATAATGAGTTTATAAACTATCTTACTATAAATGTCTCAGAATTTTACCGTAATCCGGAGCAATGGGAGGTTCTAAAGGACGACATAATCCCCATGCTTCTAAAGCGATCATCAAAGCTGAAGGTATGGAGCTCAGCATGTTCCACCGGTGATGAACCCTATACTCTGGTAATGGTTCTGAATCAGCATATGCCCCTTAGCAGTATCAAGGTGCTTGCTACTGATATCGACAGTGAAGCTTTGAAAAAAGCTGAAGCAGGGGTATATTCAGCAAAGAGCATCGAGAAGCTGCCATCTTCCTTTGTGTCAAAATATTTCTTGAAAGATGGAAATGCTTATTTTGTCAGAGATGAAGTAAAAAAATGTGTGGAGTTCAGCCGAATCAATCTTCTAAAAGATCCGTACCCGCAAGGATGTGATCTGATAGTATGCAGAAATGTGCTGATTTATTTCACTGAAGAAGCAAAGTCAGAAATGTATATAAAGTTCAATAGGGCTCTCAAAGACAAGTGTGTGCTGTTTATAGGCAGCACAGAGCAGATAATAATGTCCGGGCGTTATAAGCTCAATCCTATTAAAACTTTTTTCTATATCAGAGATGGAGATATCTGATATGAGTCATGCTATGAGAAGGATAATTTTTCTTGTAGATATGAATGCGTTTTTTATTACCTGCGAAGCGTCTATCAATCCTGATCTCAAAGGACGTCCTGCAGCTGTAGCAGGAGACCCGGGAAACAGGTCGGGCATCATATTGGCTGCAAATTATGAAGCAAGAGCATATGGTGTCAAAACTACGATGCTGATACATGAAGCGATGTCGATATGTCCGGGTCTGATTCTTGTTCCGCCCACTCGCGGACTCTATGAAAGAAAATCCAATGAGTTCATGGAGATCCTAGCCCGCTATACTCCTGTGATTCAAAAAAACAGCATAGACGAAGCATGGCTTGACCTTACAGGCTGTGAAAATCTGTTTGGAGCACCTGAGCAGATTGCCCGGCGCATTATGAAGGAGATAATGGAGGAGCTGGATCTTTGGTGTTCTATCGGGATATCCGAGAATAAATTTCTTTCCAAGATGGCATCAGAATTTAAGAAACCGCTTGGCATAACCGAAATATGGGTCGAGGATGTTGAGACAAAGCTGTGGCCTTTAAAGGTAAGAGAAGTATATGGAATAGGGAAACAGACGGAGAAGAGACTCAATGAAATCGGTATAATGACCATAGGTGATCTGGCCCAATGTGATAAAGGAATATTGAATAAATGCTTTGGGAAATATGGATATGAGCTAAAAAGACTGGCAAACGGGATCGACAACTCTCCGGTGGAACCTGCACCAAAAAGTGCGACTAAATCAATAAGCAGGTCGACGACGCTTTCAAAAGATATTATCGATATGGAAAGTGCCAGGACTGTATTGCTAAGCCTGGCTGAGGAAGTGGGAGGGGAAGCCAGACGAATCGATTTCAGAGGGAAATCTGTATCAATAGTTATAAGATATAGTGATTTCAAGACTATCACACGCCAAAGAGCCATAGTGCCGTCATATTTAACAAAGGATATCTATCGTACAGGAGCAGCGCTCCTTAAAGAAAACTGGGATCGGAGAAAGCCTGTAAGGCTGCTTGGTATCGGTATATCCAACATTGATGAGGATATACCGGAGCAGCTTTCAATATTTGATATTAATGATGAACTGCCGGATGAAGTAAAAAGGGAGGAGAAGCTTGAACGGGCGATGGATGCAATCAGGTCACGGTTCGGCAGTGACAAGCTGAAGCGGGCAAAGCTTGTAGATAGTAATAAGGAGCGACGCAGTTCAGAGTGACCTGCCTGGTCGAAACATGAATATGTTTGAAGCTTCTCTGCAAAAGTATATTTTCTATTGATGTGATATCTTTGAACAGATGTGTTGTAATTAAAAAAGCTCCCGGAGAATTATCCGAAAGCTTTGGTGCGGGAAACAGGACTTGAACCTGCACACCCTTGCGAGCTCTAGTACCTGAAACTAGCGCGTCTGCCAATTCCGCCATTCCCGCATTTCTGAAGGCAATATTTATTCTACTAGAAATGTTGTATAATTGCAAGTGGTAAATTATAAAATTATAAATGTGTTTTACTCAGTCTGGAGGTATATATATTGAATGAAAAACTGGAGAAGTTCAAAAAGGAAATAGTTTCAAAAAAGGTGGCTGTGCTTGGAATTGGTATCAGCAACACACCCTTGATAAGGTATCTTGGCAATTTGGGAGTTTCGGTCACTGCTTTTGATATGGCTGAAAAGGATGAGCTTGGGCCTGCATTGAAGGCGCTGAAGGGTTTGGATGTACAATACAGCCTTGGCGCCGGCTATCTGGAAAGCCTCAGAGGGTTCGATGTGATCTTCAAAACACCAAAAGTAAGGTTTGATATACCAGAGCTGCTTAGAGAAGCTGAGGCAGGCGCTCAGATAACCTCAGAAATGGAAGTGTTCTGCAAGCTTTGCCCGGCTAAGATTTTCGGTATTACTGGAAGCGACGGCAAAACAACAACAACGACGATCATATACAGTATATTGAAGCAGCATGGTTATAAATGCTGGCTTGGCGGCAATATCGGCACACCACTGCTCGACAGGATAGATGAGATAAAAGAAACTGATATGGTGGTACTGGAGCTGAGCAGCTTTCAGCTCCATACAATGAGAAACAGGATCAATACGGCGGTAGTCACCAACCTTTCACCGAATCATTTGGACGTTCATACATCCATGCATGAATATACCGATGCTAAAAGAAACATTTTTTTGTATCAGAACGAAAATGACACACTGGTGCTGAACTATGACAACAAAATAACAAGAGACTTTATGGCAGAGGGACCTGGCAGGGTAAAAATGTTCAGCCGCACCTGTGATCTTGATGATGGTATTATACTATCCGGAAAAAGGATAGTATACAGACATGAAGGCAGTGAACTTGATATTATCGGCACAGATGATATCCTCATACCAGGAGATCACAACATAGAAAACTATATGGCTGCCGCTGCCGCAACGGTTGACTATGTCAAGCCTGACGACGTAAAATCGGTGGCCGGTTCATTCAGAGGAGTCGAACACCGAAATGAGTATGTAAGACAAATCAATGGCATAAGCTTTTACAACGATTCAATAGGATCCAGTCCTACAAGAACAATAGCGTCAATCAGGTCATTCAATAGCCGTGTGATACTGATAACAGGCGGCTATGATAAACACCTGCCATATGATGAGATGGGGACTGTGCTTGCAAAGAGAGTAAAATGTCTTGTGCTTGTCGGACAGACTTCAGATAAAATAGAAAAAGCGCTCAGGGATGAAACGTCAAGATCAGGCAGTGGCGGTGATATCCCGGTCATCAGATGCACAACAATGGAGGACGCTGTAAGGCAGGCCTTCCAAAAAGCCGCATCTGGGGATGTAGTACTGCTTTCTCCAGCAAGTGCAAGCTTTGACATGTACAAAAACTTCGAAGAACGCGGGAATCATTTCAAGAAGATAGTAATGGAACTGTGAACTGCCTGCCGTTCACATCAATAAGAATCACAGGTGCACCGGATACCTGTGATTCTGAGACAAAACAGCTTATGCCGGGGCAAAAAAAGATGACCTGTTCTGTAACAGGTCATCAGGAATATTTGGTGGAGGGAGATGGATTCGAACCATCGAAGTCACTGACAACAGATTTACAGTCTGCCCCCTTTGGCCACTCGGGAACCCCTCCGAATAATGGTGGGCCTTCAGGGACTCGAACCCCGGACCAACCGGTTATGAGCCGGTTGCTCTAACCAACTGAGCTAAAGGCCCTCAAAGTGACAAAGACAAGTATAAAGCATAAGAAACATTAAGTCAAGTATAGTTTTCGGTAAATTTAATGCCGCTTTCAAAGGAAATATGTTTTTAATTGTCGAATACCATATTAAGCATTTACAGATCGCATAGTAAATAAGGTCAATCATAACATTTGTGAGGTGTATTTAATGAGAATTTCGTTTCTTGGTGCGGCAAAAACAGTAACCGGCTCATGCTTTCACATTGAAACAGACTCCTGCAGCTTCATTGTAGACTGTGGCATGTTCCAGGGCAGCAGCGAAGACGAGGCACGCAATCATGACCCGTTTCCATTCAATCCGGGTGAACTGGATTTTATGCTTTTGACACATGCTCATATAGATCACAGCGGAAGAATACCAAAACTGTTCAATGATGGTTTCAAAGGTCAGATTTACGCTACTAAGGCGACGGCGGAGCTGTGTGCGATTATGCTGCCGGACAGCGGACATATCCAGGAGTTTGAAAATGAATGGGTGAACCGTAAGCGTGAAAGAGCTGGTCTGCCGCCGGTACAGCCGCTTTATACGGTACAGGATGCTTTGGACAGCATCAGATTGTTCACCAGTGTTCGGTATTATGAGGATATAAGAATAAATGATAAGGTAAGAGTCAAATTCAATGACGCAGGACATATCCTTGGCTCCTCGATCATTGAGGTATGGATCAGAGAAGACGGCCGCGAGGTAAAGCTTGTTTTTTCTGGGGATCTGGGAAACAAGAACATGCCTATACTGCGGGATCCTGACATCATTGACGGCGCTGACTATCTGTTTATAGAATCCACATACGGCAACAGGAATCATATGAAGGTGGAAAATAAGATAGACAGATTTGTGGAGATAATCAAAACTACTGAGGAAAAGGGAGGAAATATCATAATCCCATCCTTTGCGGTGGGCAGAACACAGGAGATCCTATATGAACTGTTTAAGCAGCGTGAAAAATACGGTGAGGAATTAAAGCATCTGCTGGAGATACCTGTATATGTGGACAGCCCGCTGGCAGTATCCGCAACAAAGGTCTTCAGAAACAATCTGGACTGCTTTGATGATGAGGCAAGAGAGTATATCAAAAATGGTGATAATCCCCTTGATTTTCCCGGATTGCGGTTTACTCAGAGTGCAGATGAGTCCAAAGCTTTGAATGACAGTACACAAAGTCTTATAATCATTTCAGCAAGCGGAATGTGTGATGCCGGCAGGATAAAACACCATCTGAAGCATAATCTGTGGAGGAAGGAATCATCAGTCGTTTTCGTTGGATTTCAGGCTGTGGGCACTCTGGGGAGAAGGCTCGTGGACGGTACTGAGAAGGTGAGGATATTTGGTGAAGAAATAAATGTAGATGCAAGAGTGGAAATGATAGAGGGTTTTTCAGGTCATGCCGATCAGAAAGGCTTGTTGGACTGGCTGAAATGCTTTAGACAAAAACCGAGGAAAATATTCATAGTACATGGTGAAGAGGATTCTACCGAAGCATTTTCGGAACTAATTGCCGATGAACTGAGGATCAGTGCTATCATACCGGATTACGGAGAATCATTCACAGTTACAGCTTCGGGAGTTTCTTCCGCCGACAAGAGAGCCGAACGCAAGGAAAGGAAAGAAAAATATAGCTTCAAACGTCTTGAGATCGTTCATATACTCGACAAGCTGAAGGAAGAGATGGAGGAAGCATCCAGTATCATCCGGGATGATCTGAGAACAGATAAAGACGATATTGAGCTTGAGGAATTGATGACAAAGCTTCAAAAATTTGAAAAATATATAGTGGATATTATCAAGTAGATATGATATTTTAGTAAAAAAGGAAGCCGCAGGCTTCCTTTTTTATGAAGCACAGGCGCAGATGAAAAGAGCAGCCTTGGACAGTAACGCAGCCTTCTTAAAAACTTCTTTCTTTTTTATATCATATGTTGTATAATAGACATGATTTTTTCATATGGCAGAATGGGTAGTATGGCATGTAATAAAAAGTGTAATTTCACGGAAGGATGGTAGGTATGCTTAAGTATGTCTTTTTAACTCTTTTCATCATTATCATGGTTCTGGTTGGAATCATCAGCAAAAGAAAAATTAAGAATGTTCAGGATTTCTTTCTCGGCGGCAGACAAATGGGGCCGTGGCTTTCAGCATTCGCTTTTGGTACGACATATTTCTCAGCGGTAATATTCATAGGTTATGCAGGTAAAATCGGATGGAATTTTGGTGTGTCATCTACTTTCATAGGCATCGGAAATGCTTTGCTTGGAAGCTTGCTGGCCTGGATCGTCCTTGCGAAGAAAACAAGGAAGATGACGCATGACCTTGGAGTCTCAACAATGCCGGAGTTTTTTGAGAAGCGTTATGACAGCAAGGCGATGAAAATCGTTACAGCATTGATCATATTCATATTCCTCGTTCCATACTCAGCATCGGTATATCAAGGATTGGGTTATCTGTTCGAGAGAACCTTCGGAGTACCCTTCATTTACTGCATGGCAGCTATGGCCCTGCTTACAGGTGTCTATCTGCTGTTGGGAGGTTATGTTGCAACTGCGTTGAACGATTTCATACAAGGAATAATAATGCTTTTTGGTGTTGCGACAATGATATATTTCATTCTTTCCAATCCAGCGGTCGGAGGATTGTCGGGAGGACTTAACAAGCTTTCACAGGTGCCCGAAGCCGGGCCGGGGCTGGTCAGCGCCTTCAGCGCACAGCCAATGAACCTTTTGGGCCTTATTGTTCTTACGAGCCTCGGCACATGGGGACTGCCTCAGATGGTTCACAAATTCTATGCAATCAAGGATGACAAGGCTGTTAAAAGGGGAACTATAATATCTACTGTATTTGCATTGATAATAGCAGGCGGAGCATATTTTGTAGGCGGCTTCGGAAGACTGTTTTTGGATAACACAATGCCGATCGGAGCAAACGGAAAGGCCAATGCAGACATGGTCATGCCAATGGTGCTTGAAAAAGCGCTTCCTGATGCTCTTATAGGTATTATAGTCATACTGGTGCTGTCAGCTTCTATGTCCACACTTTCTTCACTTGTTCTGGTATCAAGCTCTGCCATTTCACTGGACCTGATAAAAGGAACACTGTTCCCAAACATGAAAAAAGATAGTGTCATGCTGCTGATGAGAGTATTATGCGGACTCTTTGTAATATGCTCGTTCATGGTGGCTGTGACACCGAACTCAATTCTAAGCTTGATGTCCTTTTCATGGGGTACTGTAGCTGGTGCTTTCCTGGCTCCGTTCCTGTATGGCCTGTACTGGAAGGGGACAACGAGGATTGGAGCCTGGGCGGGCTTCATAAGCGGCTTTGCTGTGTCGGTGACAGGAGCGGTCATATATAAGATGGACGCCGGAGTTGCTCCGAATATAGGAGCGATAGCAATGGCAGTTTCGTTGGTGGCAGTACCGGTGGTCAGTCTTCTGACGGCAAGAATGCCTCAGAAGCATATAGATAAAGTGTTCGGCAAGGCGGAAAGCGTTAATTTGGAACTGGAGACCTGATCGTACAATTTTGGATTGACAATGTGCTATTACACATAATCAAGGGATATTCCTGATAAGGTTTGTCCCTTTTTTTTTGAGTTTGTACTTTTGAGCATTTGATTTTTATGTAATGAGGCGGGAGATTTGCTCACATCGTTTTCCTTCGATCTATCATAAGAAACATATATCTCCTCGCTGTAACAATTGTGAGTTTACAAAAAACTCATTAACGTTTAAAATATAATGAGGCGAAAGATGAATTACTCTTAATGAGAATTTCAGCCTTTATGATTTAGAAACGTTTATTTTTATTTCAAATGATATATGAGGGGAACTATATGAAAAAATTGATGTTGGGTAATGAAGCAGCAGCAAGAGGTGCATATGAGGCGGGTGTGAAGGTGGCCACAGCATATCCGGGCACTCCCAGCACGGAGATAACAGAAAATATCGCAAAATATGATGAAATTTACAGCGAGTGGTCACCGAACGAAAAGGTTGCTTTGGAAGTAGCGATAGGAGCTTCTGTCGCAGGAGCCAGATCAATATGCTCGATGAAGCATGTCGGTCTTAACGTGGCAGCCGATCCGCTGTTCACTGTTTCCTACACTGGTGTCAACGGAGGACTTGTCATAATGGTGGCAGACGATCCGGGAATGCACAGCTCACAAAATGAGCAGGATTCAAGATTCTATGCACGCTCATCAAAGGTGCCTATGCTTGAACCTGCAAACAGCCAGGAATGCAAGGAATATGTGAAAACAGCTATTAATATAAGCGAAAAATTCGACTGCCCTGTTATTGTAAAGCTTACTACGCGTATTGCCCATTCACAGAGTATCGTTGAACTAAACGACAGGAGCAATGATGAGTTAAAGCCATATGTAAAGGATCCGTCCAAGTATGTTATGATGCCGGCCATGGCCAGAGGGAGACATCTTGCGGTTGAAAAAAGGATGGCGGCGCTCAGGAGCTTTGCTGAAGAAACAATGCTCAACAGCATAGAGTGGGGAAAGAAAAATATTGGTGTCATTACATCAGGCATATCTTATCAATATGCAAGGGAAGCCTTTGGAGATGTTTCCTATCTTAAGCTTGGAATGGTTTACCCGCTGCCTGAAGGCTTGATCAAAGAGTTTGCGTCAAAAGTGGAAAAGCTTTATGTCATAGAGGAACTGGAGCCTTTTTTTGAAAACCAGATCAAAAAGCTTGGGATCAAGGTCATTGGTAAGGACTTACTTCCGGTTACCGGCGAATATTCAGCATCCTTGTTAAGACAAAGAGTATTCGGGGCAGATGACAAGAAGTTTTTTGGCATAGATGTTCTATCCCCGGCAAGACCGCCGGTCATGTGTCCGGGCTGCCCACACAGAGGGACGTTCCATGTGCTCAAAAAGCTTAAGCTGACAGTAACAGGTGATATTGGCTGCTATACTTTGGGAGCACTTCCTCCCACGGAATCCATGGATACCTGCATTTGTATGGGTGCCAGCGTTGGCATGGCTCACGGAATGGAAAAGGCGCGGGGCAGGGAATTTGGCAAAAAGACAGTTGCCATATTGGGTGATTCCACCTTTATTCATTCAGGCATAACAGGGCTTATTGATATTGTTTATAACAAGGGATGTTCTACCGTGATAATATTGGACAATTCCATTACCGGTATGACAGGTCACCAGCACAATCCTACAACTGGATTCACCATAAAGGGCGAACCCACAAGACAGGTCGATTTAGAGCTTCTTGCAAAAGCTGTCGGGATCGACAGAGTCAGGATAGCAGACCCCTTTGATATCAAAGAATTTGAAAAGGTCGTAAGGGAAGAGACTCAGGCCGATGAACCATCTGTGATAATAGCTCAGAGACCTTGTGCTCTGCTTAAGCAGGTCCGATATGAAGGGCCGCAGAGAATAAATGAAAACTGCAAAAAATGCAGGAGCTGTCTGAAGATAGGCTGTCCTGCAATAGTTGACAAGGGAGACAGGATAGAGATCAACAGTGCGCTGTGTGTCGGCTGCAAGCTCTGCACCAGTGTATGCAGCTTTAACGCAATAGAAAAGGCCGGTGATAAAAATGAATGATCTGAATATCATGATAGTGGGCGTAGGAGGTCAGGGTACACTGCTGGCAAGCAGACTGCTGGGCAATGTGGCGATGAAGCAGGGATATGATGTAAAGGTGTCCGAGGTCCATGGCATGTCTCAGAGAGGCGGCAGCGTTGTCACATATGTTAAAATGGGTTCGAAGGTGTACTCACCTGTTATTGAGAAGGGAGAGGCAGATTTTCTTCTGGCCTTTGAGAATCTGGAAGCACTGCGCTGGATAGAATACCTTAAAAAGGACGGAGCTCTGGTGCTCAATGATCAGGAAATAGATCCTATGCCGGTCATTACCGGAAAGGCCAAATATCCTGAAGAGATAATTGATAAACTGAAGACTGCCGGCGTTAACCTCAAATCGGTAAATGCTCTTGAGATCGCAAAAGATTGCGGTAATTTAAAAGCTTTGAATATAGTACTTATCGGTCTGCTTGCCAGGACTGCCGCAATCCATAAGGATTTGTGGCTCAAGGCACTGGAGGAGGTAGTACCGGAAAGGTTTTTGGATGTGAATATAAAGGCATTTAATGCAGGATATGGTACGCCATAGATTTATTATTGAATTTCAGCCTGTTGCTTTTGCGTGGGGCGGGCATTGGCCTGTAAACCCTGAAAGCTGTTCTCAAGGGAGGATATAAGGGCATAAAATAAATTCTAGGAGGGGTTCTGAATGTTATATTGGAACCAGTCGCGCGAATGCATGCCCAGAGAGGAGATGCAAAAGCTTCAGAGTGAGCGGCTGATCAAAACTGTAAAGAGAGTGTATCACAATGTGCCTTTTTACAGAGCAAAAATGCAGGAGAAGGGTGTTGAACCAGAGGATATCAAAGGGATCGAGGATTTGTCAAAGCTTCCCTTTACTTACAAGCAGGATCTGAGGGACAATTATCCGTATGGACTGTTTGCTACACCGCTCAGTGAAATCGTAAGGATACACGCATCGTCAGGCACGACCGGAAAAAAGACTGTAGTGGGCTACACAAGAAATGATCTGGAAAAATGGTCTGAAGTCATGGCAAGGACATTGACGAGTGCGGGCGCAGACAAAGAATCAGTGATACAGGTCGCATATGGATATGGTCTGTTCACCGGGGGTCTCGGAGCACATTACGGTGCAGAGAAAATAGGAGCTTCAGTTATTCCTATATCGGGTGGAAACACAAAGCTGCAACTGGAGATAATGAAGGATTTCGGGACAACGCATCTGGCCTGTACGCCGTCTTATGCGCTTTACATGGCGGAAGAGCTTGAAGAATCCGGTATAAAGCTCAGTGAACTGAAGCTTAGAGCAGGTGTCTTTGGAGCTGAACCGTGGTCAGCAGCTATGAGGGATGAGATCGAGAAAAGACTCGGAATACTGGCCATCGACATATATGGACTCAGTGAAGTTATGGGTCCCGGCGTAGCTACTGAATGTCCGTGTAAATGTGGCCTGCATATCCAGGAGGATCATTTCATGCCGGAAATAATCGACCCTGAGACAGAGGAGGTTCTGCCTCCCGGATCCATAGGAGAGCTGGTATTCTCCACGGTAACAAAAGAAGGACTGCCATTGCTGCGCTACAGGACAAGAGATTTATCGTCGCTGGATTACGCAAAGTGCGACTGTGGAAGGACACTTGTTAGAATGAGCAAGGTGACAGGACGTACTGACGACATGCTGATAATAAGAGGTGTCAATGTGTTCCCAAGCCAGATAGAGAGCGTACTGCTTGAAATGGGAGAGACCGCTCCGCATTATAAGATCATTGTAGACAGAATCGAGAATCTGGATGTTATGGAAGTATGGGTGGAAATGACACAGGCATTGTTCTCCGATGAGGTGAAAAGGATAGAGGATCTTGAGAAAGGTATAAGGAAGAGAATAGAGGATACATTGGGTATAACTGTGAAGGTCAAGCTTGTCGAGCCAAAATCGATAGAACGAAGTGAAGGAAAAGCTAAAAGGGTCACAGACAAACGCAGGATCTGACAGTACTGATCAAACAGCTGAGTGCTGGGCTATCATTACTGATATTAAGGAAGACTAATAGGGAATGGGAGGTTGCGAACCATGTTTGTAAAGCAGATATCCATTTTTCTTGAAAACAAATCCGGAAGGCTTGCAGAAGTTACTTCGATATTGGGCGGCAGTGATATTGACATCAGTGCATTATCAATAGCAGACACAACAGATTTCGGGATACTCAGACTCATAGTGAACAAGCCGGAGGAAGCCGAGAAGGTATTGAGAAACAACGGTTTCACAACGAGTGTGACCAAAGTGACAGCCATAGGTGTCAAGGATGAACCGGGAGGGCTTGCAAGAGCACTGCAGGTACTCGAAAACGGCGGGATCGAAATAGAGTATATGTATGCATTTGTAAGTAAAAGGGAAGATGAAGCTTTAGTGATAATAAAGACCGGTGAATCCGAAAAAGCTGTGGAAATCATGAAAGTCAACGGTATAAACGTATTGTCGCCGGGTCAGGTCTACGATCTCTGATATACGATAAATCCAGCCTTACATACTTTAGAGAAAGCCGTTCCATCAGGAACGGCTTTCTCTGTATGATTGGGGATCAACCATAGCACAAATACTATATTCTGCCAAGGATATATTTGAGTGTGAAATATTTAAGCTTGCCCATGTTTATCCTGACTTCACTCAAAAAGCCCGGAACAAATTCTAAAAACAGCTGCTTCTCTTTTTCAGAAACTTCCTGAATGCTATATCTTGCCTTTACGAAAATGTCCGTTATCACTTTAAAACGCACCGGGCTGAAGAAAAGAAGCTTATCTATCCTGAAAGAATATTGATGAGGCGTTTCTGCCGGCTCAAGATTAAGCCCGTTCAGCCTGAGTATTTTTACATAATAATCATAATGACTTAGTACGGCTTCTCTGGCGGGCATAACAGCCAGCCTGAATAGTCTGAATCGGCTTCTTGCCATATTGAACAGCAATAACAGTATGAACAGCCCGGCGACGGATGAGAGCAGAACCATCACTATTATATCCGGCATAAGGCCTGACGACTTGCTGACCACTGGTTCATGATCTAAAGGACCTCCGGTGCCGCCCTGACCATAGAATTTCATCATCATCTCCATATAGTCCTCATATGCAGAATTGTAGTCAGTGCCGTAATAAACCTGTTCTGGTATTTCAACAGCATAGAAGGTAGTTCTGAAAGGTGCTGTCGGTTCAAAAGGAAGCCAGCCATAGCCTTCGAAATAAATTTCCACCCATGCGTGCGCCTGCATATTGGTTACAATATACATATCTCTCCTGTCTTCTGTCGGCTCAGGAGGGAGCATGTATCCTTCAACATACCTCGCAGGAAGACCGGCGCATCTTGCCAGTATGGTCATGGCAGATGCGAAGTATGAGCAGTAGCCCTCCTGTTGGTCGAACAGGAAATAATCAACGAAATCCCTGTTTCTGGGAGTGGAACGTACATCGAGATTATAGACGTATTTCCCAGCCACGTACCTTTCTATTGCTTTGGCTTTGTCATAATCGTTAACTTCAGAGACAACCAGTGAGGCAGCCAGGTCTTTGACCCGCTGAGGCAGCTCATCAGGTATCTGGAGATATTTTTTATATATAAGGTCGCTTCTTTCCTTCAGCATCTGTAATTTCTCTTGACGCCTGTCGCGATAAATGTCACTTTCTGATGGCCGATCGATGCGTAATATTATGAACTCACCCTGTTCTGATTGAGTATTCTCTCCAGCTTCTTCGGCAGAATCAGTTCGTGCACTAAAATATGTGGGGTACACAATTTCCAGTAAATATTCACTATACAACCCTTTTTTGCTTCTTCTGAGTACATTTTCGAATTCTTCAGTTCCTATTTTCGGCACATAGGATTTCATGTTGTATATAAAGTCTTTTGTCAGTCTTTTTTCTGAGGAATAATCTCCGGTGTCGTTCATATAGACGTTTATAGTATCTGATATAAAATCAAGTTCGCTGATTTTAGGAGGTATAAATAAGGATTTTGTTTTAAGATTTAAAAACGTTACAGTTATCGGGTTTTCTTCAAAATATTTGTCCAGAAAATCTTCTTCATTGGTGAGGAGTCCGATACCCTCAAGCATTTCATCAGTATCGTTGTATAGAGCATCCAACTCCTGATCAGCAAGAGAGACACCTTCAACACTGTTGATCCATCTGTTGCCTGTATATACATCTTTGGAAACACCACGCAGATAAATCCTTTTATTAGTCGTTACACGCAGCACATTAGTCCTGTCAAGCCTGACTCTGCCCCCCAGCAGACTGTTTCTGTCACCGAATCCGGATGATGCAGACAGAGAGAAATAATCAAAAGCCTCATAGTCAAACTTATTGCGAAAATAATTATAAGCGGAATTGACCTTCTTATCAAGCCATTCCCACTGGATAGGTCTGTCACTTGCCTGTATCTGTGATGACAGCAGTATGATTATTATGCTTACCGGTATACTCCAAAGCACGATGGAGGATGGTCTGACATAATCATTGACGCCTCTGGAATCTTTGAGTATATACACATGCTTCAGATATGAGATCAAGGCTGCCGCAAGAAAAAGATAGAATGACGTAATACTTGAAACTATGCCGTAGGATGCCTGGACAGCAAATATACAAATGCCGGCAGCTAAAACAATAAGAAACTTAAATTTTTTGATGACAAATATCAATGAAAAAACGGAGAAAGCTAAACACAGTGCTGTTACTGTGATAGACTGATATAAAGGCTGAGGTACATCAGGGTACATAATGAAATCATACAGCCAGTATGAGTAATCATCTATGAATTCCAACAGCTTTTCATGATCCACAAAAAACAGCACATAGACCGACAGGCAGACAAATGCTGTGCCAGATACTATTCCTGTTGCAATAGAAGTCTTTCTGCTGTAAAAGCATACATAAAGTACCGCTGTTATAAGAGCGATGACAAGAAGCATGGACACAGGCGGATAAGTAAGACACATTGATGATGTGATAGCATATGTCATGCTGAATGCCACCAATACTGCCAAAAGTATATCTGGTAATCTGTCAACTAATTTTTTGACCATTTCATCAAACCTCCCGCTGTTAGCATTCCAGAACTTCCTTGATGTCGTCGTCTATACCTATCCTGTAACTGGCTATGCCGATTTCCGGCAGTGATGTAAGTATATTTTCAGCTTCCTGATCTCTGATGCCTGATATTTTCTCAGGAGACACATAGACAAGGCTCACATCATATCCTGAATTTGAAGTTTTGTAGATCTGATTATACAGATCATAGTCGAGATTGGATGTGAAGACCATGACATTAGTGCTTTTTAAAGCATTGTCTGTATAGATCTCAAGCAGAGCTCTTACAGGTACGTTATCGCTGAATTTTACCTTAGCCAGCATTTCGTATATTTCATTGAACATCAGGTGGTTTTTTGCATTGATACTATGTAGTGTGTCGCTGAAATATACCAGCTCGACCGGTATCCACTTGTAAAGGCAGTAATAAAGCACTGCAACGACAGCTTCGATCAGTTTGTCTTCGATTATTATGTTTTCACCAACAGAAAAATTGTTTTTCTGAAGATCCAGCAACATCAGCGTATTAGTCTCGGAGGTACTCTGGAATTTCTTGACCATTACTTCCTGCGCTCTTGCAGTCAGCTTCCAGTGTATTCTTTTGAGGCTGTCGCCGTACTGATACTTCCTGACATCGCTAACGGTAGTCATGTCCTCATCTCTGGTATTGAGTATCGAGTGCGCTTCCGACATGAAATCAGTTTTGAGGTGAAACTTTTCGAGGTATACGATCCTGGGATATACTGTGACGTATTTTGGCTCGCCTACATTGTATTTGAACTTAAGCAGACCGAAGAAATCCTCCATCTCAACGGAATTTATGCCGATTTCATAATTGCCTCTGTAATTGCACTGAAGCTCAAAGGCATAGTTTCTGCCTGAAAAAGGAGGCAGAGAAAAGCTTTTGACCTGGAACTGGTTTTCAAATATAGTGTTCGATCCGTAGAATGAAATCTTCAGATAAGGATAAATAAAGAAGTCCTCATTATTAATGCTGAAGATGAAATTTACCTTATCGCCTTTTGTGACAAATTTCTTATCCAACTCCTGGCCATACTTAAAGCGCAGATATATGACCAGCATATAGGCTACGGATACAACGGGCAGCAGAAGCATCGTATAAAGCAGCATATATGGAACTTTCCCACCGTTGAAATAAGTAAATACAAGTGCGGCTATGAACAGGCAGACAAATAAAATTCTACTTTGTTTCATGCTGGCTCACCACCGGTACATTAATCCTTGAAACTATAAAATTCAATATTTCTACAGGATTTATCTTCTTGAGCTTGGCTTCCTGCTTGAGCATAAGTCTGTGAGAAAGTACAGGTATCACCATTTTCTTAATATCGTCGGGTATTACGTAATCACGTTCGTTATAGAAAGCCCATGCCTGGGAAGCTCTGAACAGAGCCAGTGATCCTCTTGGGCTGGAGCCAAGTGTTACATCGGGATGCTTTCTGGTCTGACTGACTATTTCTACCATATAACTACTGAGGCTCTTGTCCACATGTATGCTTCGGATCTCTTCCTGAAGCGATATTATATCACTGCTTTCAGCAACAGGCATCAGTTTTTCCAGCGGATTTGTGAACTGGAATTTGGACAAAATGTAGCTTTCCTCATTGTTTGTTGGATAACCAATGGATATTTTCATGAAAAACCTGTCGATCTGTGCTTCCGGCAGCGGATAGGTGCCCAGGTATTCAACCGGGTTTTGTGTGGCAAGGACCATGAACGGTCTCGGAACTTTGTAGGTGATCCCGTCCACCGTTACTTGGTATTCCTCCATGACTTCCAGTAAGCTGGCCTGAGTCTTTGGAGAGGTACGGTTGATCTCGTCAGCAAGGATTATCTGGCTCATTATAGCTCCGGGCCTGTATTCAAAGTCGCCTGTCTTCTGATTGTATATTGAGAAGCCTGTTATGTCGGACGGAAGTATGTCCGGAGTGAATTGAACCCTGCGGAATGAGGCGTTTACGGATTTTGCAAGAGCAGATACCAGACTTGTTTTGCCGACACCGGGAACATCCTCGATAAGTACGTGACCGTTGCATATAAGTGATATGGCAGCAAGTTCAACTGCATATCTCTTTCCTACGATTACATTTTCTACATTGTCGATAATGTTCTTGAGAATCCTGACAGAATCGTTCATATTATCCATCCCTCTATTCTTTTATTTTTTACGCACATTTACCGAAAAGAATTTGTGGCTGCGGGTAATATTTCCTGCCTATGTGCGGTAAAATTAGCCGCAAGACATTTCATTCCCGCTACTATAACATAATAATATAGAGGATGACTAGAATGAAGTAGACATTTTCAGGACATTTGTCGTGTTTTTTTCAACTGTATCTCATATATCCAGATTATCTATTACATTCTTTATAGATTTCTGAAACAGTTGGTAATGAATTTTCATCTCTGACAATCGCCTCAACTATTCTCTTAACAGCCAGTGCAACTGGATAGTAGGTGGCGCTCTTTCTTTCATTGAGTGTATCTCATTTTTCTAAATTATACCCTTGTATTTACATTGAAAACATTGAATTGATATAATGATAACAAAATCACACATGATCGCAGCCGGGTCAATTTAGTGGGAGAAGGAGAACATATGAGGGCTGAAATATTAGCTGTTGGAACAGAGCTATTGATGGGACAGATCGCCAACACAAATGCGCAGTATATTTCATCAAGATTGCCTGATGTTGGAATAGGAGTATATTATCATACTGTAGTGGGAGACAATCCGGAGCGATTGAGGCAAATCTTAGAACTGGCTTTGTCACGTTCAGATATTGTAATAATGACAGGTGGTCTGGGACCGACACAGGATGACCTGACGAAGGAGACTGTATCGGCGGTTGTTGGAAGAAAGCTGGTGTTGGATAAGGACAGCCTAGACATCATGGAAAAATTTTTCAGCAAGCTAAACAGGACTATGACACAAAACAATGTTAAGCAGGCTTATTTGCCCGAAGGGAGCATTATTATCAAAAACAGCTATGGGACAGCTCCTGGCTGCATCATCGAGGATAAAGGTAAGGTAATAGTGATGCTTCCCGGACCGCCTTCTGAAATGAAGCCTATGCTGGAAGAATCCGTAATTCCATACTTTGCATCCCAATCGGAATATAGGCTGGAATCCAGATTTTTGAGAATTTTCGGCATCGGAGAATCGACTGTGGAAGATATGCTGATGGATATCATAGATAAGCAGACCAATCCGACCATTGCACCGTATGCAAAGGAAGGCGAGGTTACCTTGAGAATAACAGCTCGATATGCTAAAGATGATAAGACAGGAGATATAATAAAGCCTGTATTAGATGAAATCAGACAGAGACTGGGGGATGCCGTATACAGTAATGATAACAGAAGCCTTGACGCAGTTGCTGCTGGACTTCTGCTTGACAGTAAAAAGACGATTTCGCTTGCAGAGTCGTGTACAGGAGGTTTACTGGCTTCGAAGCTGACAGATATTCCTGGAATTTCTGAAGTGTTCGACAGGGCGATCGTTACCTATAGCAACAGAGCAAAGATGGAGGAGCTTGGTGTAAGAAAAGAAACACTTGATGCATATGGTGCGGTCAGCGAGCAGACTGCCTCCGAGATGGCGGCTGGAATCAGGAGGGTGTCAGGTTCCGACTTAGGCGTATCCATAACCGGTATTGCAGGACCCGGCGGCGGATCGGATGAGAAGCCTGTTGGGCTTATATATTTGGCTCTCGCCCACAAGGACGGCATAATCACAAAAAAGCTCGAGCTATGGGGCAGCAGAACCAGAATTAGAAATGTTACCTGCCTGAATGCTTTTGAAATGCTCAGAAGATATCTTATGAAGTCTGAATCCGGAGGATGAAAATTGGATCAGGTGAAGAGAAGCAGTGTATCAACGGCAGCAATCATAGTGATGTCATCCATGATATTGAGCAGGCTTACAGGCTTTCTCAGGGAAACCATGCTTTCGTGGAAGGTGGGCCTCAGCTGGGTACAGGACGCATATGTGGCAGCATTCACAGTACCGGACCTCATGTATATGCTGCTGGTTGGCGGAACCATATCTGCAGCACTGGTACCATTCCTTTCCGGTGCATTGGAGAAGGGTGAGGAGAGAAAAGGATGGCTTGCCGCAAGTACCTTCATAAATGTTATTTTTGCAGGGATAACTCTGATATGTGTATTGGGAGTCGTGTTCGCACCACACATTATACCGGCGGTGGCGCCGGGATTTACCGACAGCAGTCCACAGACAAAGGAGCTGGCAATTAAGCTTACTCGGATATTGTTCCCGTCGGTTTCTTTTATAATGCTGGCCGGTATATGTAATGGAGTGCTCAATTCATATAAAAAGTTTGCTGCAGCGGCATATGGGCCTTCTATATACAATATAGGTTGTGCGATCAGCATACTGCTGTTTGCGGACACAAACCCGGACAGCATGACAAAGGTTGCGGTTTTCGTGGCTTTGAGTGCATTTATATACTTTTTGATACAGCTGTCCTTTTCATTTGACAAATTCAAGTTTTACAGACCGGTGATCGACCTTGCGGACAAGGGCTTCAGAAGGCTTTTCAGCCATGCGGTGCCTTCTCTTGTCTCATCATCCATAACCCAGATAAATACGATAATAGCAACTGCTTTTGTGAGCCTTTGTGCGATAGAAGGCAGCCTTGCCGCCTTCAGGAACGCTAATACGCTATGGCAGCTGCCATATGGCATTTTTGCGATGGGAATAGGCACTGCGGTATTGCCATCCCTATCCGGGAAATATGCAATGGGAGAGTTTGAGGAGTATAAAAAGCTTCTAATGAAATCACTCACCTCAGTGCTTTTTCTTGCAGTTCCTTCTGCTGCAGGCTTTTTTATAATGCGAGAGCAGCTGGTCAGAGCTGTTTTCAAATGGGGGGGCAGATTCACGGAAAATAACGTTCCGTTTGTTGCATCAATTATCGCATTTTTCTGTATATCGATGGTCACACAGTCAATTGTGGCAATAATGAACCGGGCGTACTATGCCGGCCAGGACACCAGGACCCCGCTGGCAGCCGGGATCATATCGGTCATGCTCAACCTTGTATTTGGTATGATCTTTTATCTTTATACTGATCTTGGAGCTTCAGGTATGGCGCTCTCATACTCATTGATCAGCCTGGTCAGCTCGATTTTGCTGATACTTCTGCTCGGAAGGAAGATGAAAGGTATTCATGCGGACAGGCTTGCGAGCTTTTTTGTGCGGGCATTGCCTGCAGCTGCGGTCATGAGTATAGTTTTATACGCATTTCAGAGCATATTGCCGTATCCCGGCGGAAAAACAGAGCAGTTGTTATTTCTGGCTGCAGAGATCATTACAGGTTTCGTTGTATATATTATAATGATGTTATTGTTCAAATCACAGGATGCAATATATTTGGTGAAAAATATTAAGCAAAGATTTAAAATGTAAAAATATGTTATATTATTATTGACTCTTTTGAAGAAATATTATATAATTTTAGTCAGAACAAATGTTCGTTCATACAAAATAAGGAGGTCTGCTCAAAATGTTGGAGAAAAAGAAGGCACTGGAGATGGCGCTGGGCCAGATAGAGAAGCAGTTTGGCAAGGGTGCTGTAATGAAGCTGGGCGAAAATGCCCATATGAATGTAGAAACGATACCGACAGGCGCCATTGGTCTTGATATAGCTCTGGGTGTAGGCGGTGTTCCAAGGGGCAGGATAGTAGAGATATTCGGTCCCGAGGCCTCAGGTAAAACGACAGTCGCTCTGCATATAGTGGCAGAAGCGCAGAAAATCGGAGGAGAAGCTGCGTTCATAGACGCTGAGCATGCACTTGACCCGGTCTATGCAAAAAGGCTCGGCGTAGATATTGAAAATTTGATAGTATCGCAGCCGGATACAGGAGAGCAGGCCCTTGAAATAGCTGAAGCACTTGTCAGGAGCGGTGCGATTGATGTGATAATAATCGACTCGGTCGCAGCATTGGTGCCAAAAGCAGAGATCGACGGCGAAATGGGAGATGCCCATGTAGGACTGCAGGCAAGGCTCATGTCACAGGCGCTCAGAAAGCTGGCCGGTGTCATCAGTAAGTCAAAGACCACCGCTGTCTTTATTAATCAGCTGAGAGAAAAAGTAGGTATCATGTTCGGTAATCCGGAAACGACTCCCGGAGGAAGAGCCCTCAAATTCTATTCATCCGTCAGGATGGATGTACGAAGGATAGAAGCTCTCAAGCAGGGTACTGAAGTTATCGGTAATAAGACCAGGGTTAAAGTAGTGAAGAACAAGGTCGCTCCGCCGTTCAAGGATGCCGAATTTGATATAATATATGGTCAGGGCATATCAAAGGAGGGCAGCATCCTTGATGTGGGTGTCAATCTCGACATAGTAAGCAAAAGCGGCGCATGGTTCTCCTATAACGGACAGAGGATAGGACAGGGAAGAGAGAATGTCAAGCAGTATATGAGGGACAATCCCGAAATGACAAAAGAGATAGAGATGAAGATCAGGGAAAACTATAACCAGGCATTTGTAAACAGTATGAGCAAAAATGGCAACAAGGAAGAAGATGAAGATATGGATCTGGATATGAAATAAGCAGATCAATCCGGATGCAGGAGGTGGCTGAGCCTTGGAAATTACATCAACAGAGAGAAATAAGAGAAACAAGGACAGACTGTCTGTCTATATTGATGGGAGATTTTCTTTCACTATCTCCGAGGAAGACTTTATCTCACTGCATCTTTATGAAAAAACTGAGATCACAGAAGAAACCATAGAGTATATAAAGAATACGCTCAACTTCCGGGAAGCAAAGGCAAAGGCAGTCAGATACCTTTCCCTGAGAATCAGGACAGAGAAGGAAGTGCTGGAAAAGCTTCTGAATCAGGGGTATGATCAGGATTGTGCCTCAAAGGTCATCGATGAGCTAAAGGCAATAGGCTATATAAACAACAAGCTTTATGCACAGAAGTATATATTTGACAGGAGCAAGCTGAAGCCTTTATCAAGAAAGATGATGAAGCTTGAGTTGATGTCAAAGGGCATCCCAGAGGATATAGTAGATGAAGTTCTTACAGATTACAAGGTTGAAGATTCTATCGTGGCGGAAAGACTCCTTAAGAGCAAATTTGGGAAATATGACCTAAATGAAGAGAAAACGCTGAGGAAGGCTTATATGTTCCTGGCGCACAGGGGATTTTCAAGCAGTACGATAAAAGCAGCCATCAGGGATCTGGGTGCTCATATTGACGATGAGACGTGATGTGCCGATTCTCACCAGGTAAGAGATACAAAGCACAATGTAAATATATATGGAAGCAGAAAAATGTTTTCAGCCTCATTGAATAAATCACAGAAACACAGATGCCAGCCATCTGTGTTTTTTAACGACAGACTATGTACTAAAATGCGGTTTGAAACCGGTTTTTTGTGTAGTACGTTGTCATGCACCTTTGTGAGCATATTGTGATTACATGATATATAGTGTATATTAATAAATATTGAACAGCAAAAGATAAACAGGGAGTGTTTTAATTGGAGAAAAAAATAGGGCTGGTGTCGCTGGGATGCCCCAAAAATCTGGTCGACAGCGAACTCATGCTCGGCATATTGAATTCGAATGGGTATGAAATAGTTAACCGGGCTGATGAAGCAAATATAATCATTGTCAATACATGTGGGTTCATAGAAAGCGCTAAGCAGGAGTCAATAAATACGATACTGGAAATGGCGGCTTTAAAGGCAGACAGATGTGAACTGCTGATAGTGACCGGCTGCATGGCACAAAGATACAGACAGATGATACTCGATGAGATACCGGAGGTAGATGCGGTTCTTGGGACGGGAAGCTATGCAGATATAGCAGATGCAATAAAAGTAGCATATGAAGGGAACAGGATATCAAGATACGCAGAGATGACAGATATATCATATCTTGATGGCGAGCGTATAATATCGACAGGAAAAGGCTATGCATACATTAAAATAGCAGAGGGTTGTGATAATTGCTGCACTTATTGCATAATACCTTCACTTCGAGGCCCTTTCAGAAGCAGAAAAATTGAAGCTATCATTAAAGAAGCCAGAAAGCTTGCTGTCTCCGGAGTGAAGGAACTGATACTGACAGCACAGGATACGACCAGATATGGAATAGATAAATACGGCAAAAAGATGCTTGTTGAACTGATACGTGAGCTGAGCACAATACAGGGAATAGAATGGATAAGACTGCTTTATTGTTATCCTGAAGAGATAGACGAACCGTTGATAAATGAGATATCATCAAATGATAAAGTATGCAAATACCTTGACATACCGATACAGCATGCCAGTGATGCAGTTTTAAAAAGAATGGGGCGCCGCGGAAGAAGCGCTGATATAAGCAGCCTGCTAGATCAACTGAGAATGAAAATCCCTGGTGTGGTTATCAGAACAACTATGATTGTCGGTTTCCCAGGAGAGAGTGAAGAGGATTTTGAAAGACTTGAACATTTCATCTCAAAATATAGGTTTGACAGACTTGGTACATTTATGTATTCTAAAGAGGAAGGGACACCTGCGTATAAAATGAAAGAACAGATACCTTCAAGAGTAAAGAAATCCCGGTATAACAGGCTCATGAAAATACAGCGGCGAATATCCTCGGAGCTCAACAATGAAAAACTTGGCAGAGTATATAAGGTTTTAGTTGAAGGGATTGCTCAGGATGGTATATTCTATTATGGCAGGAGTTATGGTGAAGCGCCGGGTATTGACGGTCTGATATATTTTACAAGCCGTGAACCGCTAGAATTGAACCAGTTTGTGAACGTTAAGATACTGGATGCCGGGGAATATGATGTAACAGGAGAGGCACAGCATGAATCTACCAAATAAAATCACTCTTTCCAGAATTATGTTAGTACCTATTTTGATGATATTTATCATACCGGTTCCGGAGTCGATCATCAACGCAGGCATTTTAGGATTCATGAAGCCTCAGCTGCTTGCTGTCAATGAATTCTTGACTACATTCGGAGGATACATTGCAGCAGGTATATTTATACTTGCCTCCAGTACCGATGCGGTGGACGGTTACATCGCAAGGAAAAGGAAGCTTGTAACAAGGTTTGGAAAGTTCCTTGATCCCATTGCCGACAAACTTCTTGTGACAGCAGCTCTTCTGGCGCTGGTGCAAAGAGGGGACATTAATGGCTGGGCAGCAATGCTGATAATTTCCCGGGAGTTCATAGTAACAGGCCTGAGGCTTGTCGCAGCAGGTGAAGGAATTGTCATAGCTGCCAGCAATCTGGGCAAGCTTAAGACAGTCCTTCAGGATGTTGCTATTGTCGCAGTATTACTCAATAATTTTCCGATCAGCTTGTTCACAACATTCCAATTTGATAATTATGCAATGCTGCTGGCGGTGATCATAACAATCTATTCTCTGTATGATTATATAAAGAAGAACCTGAATATTATTAATACAAATAATTGACAGCAAAAATCAGATAAACCGATTGTATCAAGCAAAAACATGTGCAGAATGTTATGTACATGTTTTTTATACTTTATGAGGTGGGGGACATATATCGCTTCGTTATAATATTTTTTAAGAAATTGTTGCATAGCTGATAAAAATATTATATACTTTTATTAATAGAACATAGTATCAGGTAATAATTATAACGCAGAAGCATAAAGTAACATTATAACGAGGCGTTATAATACATATGACAAGAATAGCAGGTGTGTTGATTTATGAGCCGTTCATCCTTATTTAAAAAAGAGAGGCAGCAGATATTATCAGAGAAGATAAAAGACGATCCGTTTCTTACGGATGAGGAATTGTCGGAGCTGTTTAGTGTCAGTGTGCCTACCATAAGGCTTGACAGGCTGGAAATGGGCATTCCGGAGCTGAGAGAAAGAATTAAGAACGTTGCGGAGAACAATTACAGCAAAGTTAAGTCACTTCAGGGTGGAGAAATTGTCGGAGAACTCATAGATATTATATTAGGGAAATACGGAGTATCTATGCTTGAAACCGATGATTCTATGGCCTTTGAAAAAACAAGAATCATAAGGGGGCACTATATATATTCATTGGCAGAGTCGCTTGCGATCGCTGTGATCGACGCTCATGTTGCTCTTGTGGGCGTTGCCAACATCAAATATAAGATTCCCGTATATTCCGGCTGCAAACTGGTAGCAAAGGCTGAAGTTAAGCAGGTTAGAGGAAGCAAGTATATCGTCTGGGTCAAGATCTACGAAAAGCAGGTTGAGATGTTCAGAGGAAAATTCATACTTGTATCCCTTGAAAAACAGCAGGGAAAATAGTATTTTATTTAATATAAGGATAACTACAGTATGATACGGGAGTGAATATATTGAGGATTTTAGTTGATGCTATGGGCGGCGATCATGCACCTGATGCTATTGTTAACGGAAGCATAGATGCGGTGAAGATGCAGGAAGGCTTTGATATAACCCTTATTGGCGATGGAGAACAGATTGACAGGATACTGAAGGCGAGAAACATAAAGAGCCAAAGGATCGAAGTTATACATGCAAGGGAAGTTATAACCAACGACGACATTCCTACACGAGCTATAAGAAGTAAAAAAAATTCGTCGATGGTTGTCGGCTTCAATATGCTAAAGGAAAAAAAAGGAGATGTATTTCTGTCAGCCGGAAACACGGGAGCGCTGCTGACCGGTGCCCTTTTCATACTCGGAAGGCTCAAGGGTGTTGACAGACCTGCTCTGGGTGCCGTGATTCCAACGAAAGCCGGAAAATGCCTGCTTATAGACGCCGGGCTCAATACGGTGTGTAAACCCATTAATTACATACAGTTCGGGATTTTTGGCTCGACATATATGAAGGGATTGTTTGATAAAGAAAGTCCCCGTGTTGGTCTTGTAAATATGGGTACTGAAGCAAAAAAAGGAACAGAGATTCTCAAACAGGCTTATACCTTGATGAAATCGACAGATTTGAATTTTGTGGGCAATATAGAAGGAAAGGATATTCCTTTGGGAAATGTTGATGTTGCAGTATGCGACGGGTATGTAGGAAATGTAATGCTTAAATTCCTGGAAGGCACGGGATCATTTTTCTCAGGGTTGCTGAAGGGTATGTTTAAAAGAAATATATTCTCAAAGATATCGACACTGTTTGTAATGAAAGATATGAAGGCATTCAAAAAAATGATGGATCCATCCGAGGATGGAGGCGCCCCGATACTTGGTGTCAACGGGATAGTTATAAAAAGCCATGGAAATTCAAACAGCAAGACTATCAGAAACGTAATACTAAAAGCATGCAAGCTGGCAGGGAGCTCCGTTTTTGAAGAAATAAAGCAAAGCGTTGAAAATATGGAGGTTACAGTTGATGGCGGAAAAACAAAACGCGAACGTAAGCGTTGGCATTTTAGGTATAGGAAGCTGCGTCCCAGAAAAGATTTTAACCAACTCAGACCTTGAGAAGCTGGTTGATACATCGGACGAGTGGATAATAAAAAGAACTGGTATTTTTGAGAGAAGGATATTGGAAGATAATACTCCTACATATACATTGGCTGTGGAAGCAGCAAAGAAAGCCCTGAAGGATTCGGCAATATCTCCTGAGCAAATCGATCTAGTCCTTGTGACATCTTCAACACCGGATTATCTCACTCCATCTACTTCCTGCATTGTACAAAAGGAAATAGGCACCGTAAATGCTGCAGCTTTTGACCTTGTAGCTGCATGCTCGGGGTTTATATATGGGTTGACCGTAGCAAAGCAATTCATAGAAACTGGTTACTATAATCATATACTGCTGGTTAGCAGTGAGGGTATGTCAAAAGCTGTTGACTGGAAGGACAGAAAAAACTGTGTTCTTTTCGGAGACGGTGCCGGAGCTGTGGTTTTAGGCAAAGTAGATGAAGGTTATGGAATATTATCTACATATATCGGTTCTGACGGAGCGATAGGCGAGTGTATAACAATACCATGCTTTTACATGCCTGAGGAAGATCTTGAACGCAGGAAGGATTATAAGAATAAATTTGCTTTATGGCAGGACGGTCAGGAAGTATTTAAATTCGCAGTTAAAATAATGCCATATGCCACTGAAAGACTACTGGAGAAATCAGACGTCACACTGGATGATGTGAAATATATAATACCCCACCAGGCTAACTGCAGAATAATTGAAAGTGCAATAAAAAGGCTGGGAGTGGCTTTTGAGAAGGTCTATACCACTATAAAGAAATATGGAAACATTTCATCCGCTTCAATACCGGTGGCTATGGATGATGCCTATAAGAAGAGTTGCCTTACAAGAGGCGACAATCTGGTTCTTGTAGGCTTCGGCGGTGGCCTCACCTGGGGTTCGGCACTTATAAGGTGGAGTAAATAGACCAAAACACTGAAGCAGATAACTGATTATTTTTCATCAAATTTTCATTGTTGGAGGAGCAGTATGGGCAAAACCGCTTTTATTTTCCCTGGTCAGGGAGCACAATATATCGGAATGGGCAGAGAAATAGCATCAGAATACAGATCAGCTTCTGATATATTTGATCAGGCAACTGAAGCGCTCGGCATCGACATGAAAAAAATGATATTTGACGGAGATGACGAGACACTTAAAATAACAGAAAACACACAGCCGGCCATCGTAACAGCAAGTGTGGCATGTCTTATGCCGCTGCTGGACAGGGGTATCAAGCCCGATTTTACTGCGGGATTAAGCCTTGGAGAATACTCTGCGCATGTAGCTTCGGGCACAATGGATTTTAAAACAGCAGTGTCACTTGTGAGAAAAAGAGGTAAGTATATGCAGGAGGCAGTACCTCTGGGAGTCGGAACGATGGCTGCCATTATTGGACTGACTAAGGAGGATGTGCTGGAATGCTGCAAAGAGGCGTCCATGCAAGGCATAGTCGAACCGGCTAATTTCAACTGTCCTGGTCAGATCTCAATAGCTGGAGAGGTCAATGCTGTTGAAAAGGCAATGGAGCTTTGCAGCAGCAAGGGTGCCAGAAGAGCTGTCAGATTGGCTGTAAGTGCGCCGTTTCACTGCAGTTTGCTGAAGCCGGCAAGTGAAAAATTGATGGCAGAACTCGAATATATCAGTTTAAAAGACTTTGAAGTACCACTGATCGCAAATGCAACAGCCGATATTGTCAAATCTCCTGAGGAGATTAAGGATCTGCTTGCAAGGCAGGTGTGCAGTCCTGTACTGTGGGAGGATTCAATAAGGCTCATGCTGGATCAGGGAGTCGATACCTTTATTGAAATTGGCCCAGGAAAGGTTCTGTGCGGATTTATGAGAAAGATCAATAAGGAAGCCAGAAGTTATAATATAGAGGATTTGGCATCACTGGAGAAGACCCTGGGGGAAATTGGCATATAGGACAAAGGAGGAAGCCGGATAATGCTTTTGGATGGAAAAACTGCTTTGATTACAGGTTCCGCAAGAGGACTTGGCAAGGCTATTGCAATAAAACTTGCATCAATGGGCGCTAATATAGTACTCAATGATATTGCATCATCAGATTCGCTGGACGAGACAGCTGATGAGTTCAGAAAAGCAGGATATAAAGTTGCAGTTACGAGGGGTGATGTGAGGAATCAGGATGATGTGAAGGCTATGGTCAGTGCAGCGGTTCAAAGCTTTGGAAGTCTTGATATCCTTGTCAACAATGCAGGGATAACAAGGGATAAGCCGATGGCAATGATGTCTGAAGAGGACTGGGACTCCGTACTGGACATCAATCTAAAGGGCGCATTCCTTTGTACAAAATTTGCTGCAAAACAGATGATAAAGAAAAAATATGGAAGGATCGTCAATATTGCCTCAGTAGCCGGAAGATATGGCAATAAGGGACAGGCCAATTATTCCGCATCTAAGGCAGGATTGATAGGATTGACTAAGTCGACTGCAAAAGAGTTTGCACCAAGGGGGATCACATGCAATGCTGTAACTCCTGGTGTGATACAGAGCAAAATGACTGATGTTCTGCCGGAGGAAGTAAGGGAAAAGTATCTTGAAAACATACCACTCGGAAGGTTTGGGACACCTGAGGATGTGGCTAATGTTGTAGCGTTTCTTGCTTCTGATGAATCATCATATGTGACAGGACAGGTAATTGATATTGACGGCGGCCTTGTTATGTAATAATATCTTTATGTAAAAGTTGGGCATGTGAATATTTGTATTATAAACAGGCATAACTTTTACAGGGAATTATTATTTATAATTACCCTCTTTGGGAGGAGGTGAATGTATGGTTTTTGAAAAAGTCAAAAAAATTATAGTTGAGCAATTGGGTGTTGAAGAAGATGAAGTTGCGATGGAATCATCCTTCATAGACGATTTGGGTGCTGATTCACTTGATATCGTTGAATTGATTATGGCTCTCGAAGAGGAATTTGATCTTGAGATTCCGGACAGTGAAGCTGAAAAGATCACATCAGTAGGAGATGCGGTCGACTACATTAAAAATAACACATAAAAAAAGTCCCGTAAAAGGGACTTTTTTTATGTAGCAGCTGGACAGTTGAACTGAAATAATGATACTGCGGCATCATTTGTTATTATATAGGTTTAATATCATGCAAAGATATCCGCTAGGAGGATTTAGATGAAAAAGCGTGTTGTAATAACCGGTATGGGGGTCGTTCATTCATTGGGCTTTGGCCTTAATGATTTCTGGAACTCTATCCGTGAGGGTAAAAATGGAATTAGCCTTTTATCAAAGTTTGATACTGCCAATCATGATGCAAAGGTGGCAGCCGAAATCAAAAATTTTATGCCGACTGATTATATTGACAGAAAAGAAGCAAAAAGAATGGATGTTTTCACCCAGTATGCCATGGCAGCAGCAAAAATGGCATTTGAGATGTCTGGATTGGACATGGAAAAGGAAGACAGCTTTAGGGCAGGAGCAATCGTTGCTTCAGGCATAGGTGGAATCCAGACGCTGGAGGATCAGCATCAGATCCTCATGACAAAAGGACCTGGAAGGGTCAGCCCGTTTTTTATCACATCAATGATACCCAATATGGCAGCGGCAAGGATAGCGATAGAGTACAATCTGCATGGCTTTAACGAATGCGTAGTTACCGCCTGTGCATCAGGCAACAATGCAATAGGTGACGCATTCAAGGTTATACAGCGTGGAGATGCAGATATTATGGTGACCGGAGGAGCTGAATCGGCTATTACTCCATTGTCATTTGCCGGCTTCTGTTCAAACAAAGCATTATCTACCAATCCTGACCCGGAAACTGCCTGCAGGCCTTTTGACAGGGACCGCGACGGCTTTATTATGGGCGAGGGTGCTGGAATACTGGTGCTGGAGGAATATGAGCATGCTAAAAAGCGTGGTGCGGTTATATTGGGTGAAATAGTAGGGTATGGATGTACCTGTGATGCATATCATATCACAGCTCCCTCACCGGACGGCGCAGGCGGTGCAAAATCAATGAAGCTGGCAGTCGAAGATGCCGGCTTAAAGATGGAGGATATCGATTACATCAATGCTCATGGAACATCGACCCCAATAAATGACCCGTGTGAGACAAGAGTGATAAAGAACGCATTTGGCGAGCATGCCTATAAGTTGGCTGTAAGCTCTACAAAATCAATGACTGGTCATTTACTTGGAGCTGCGGGAGCAGTCGAGGCAATAATTACAGCTATGGCACTGAACGATGGCATAATACCGCCTACAATAAATCTGGCAAACCCTGATCCCGAATGTGATCTTGACTATGTGCCGAATAAAAGCAGGGCTGCTGATATAAAATATGCATTATCAAATGCACTTGGCTTCGGAGGTCATAACGCAGCAGTTGTGCTTAAAAAATTCAAAGACTGAGGATCGATGCTGACATTTGGCAAACTGATATTTGCATGAAATTGAATAATGAGTTAAAATCTATACGAGGCGGGGATATTATTTCCTGCCTTTAGATTTTTTACAGACGTTGTGCGAAGGAGACAGTGATGGGTAGAGATTTAGTTTCTGAAAATACCGAAAGGATAAGAGAGTTGGAGGAAGTGATCAGCTATAGATTTAAGGATCCCGGCAAGCTTCTGCTGGCACTGACCCACAGTTCATATGCAAATGAAAAAAGGTCTGAAAACCTTAACAGCAATGAAAGGCTTGAATTCCTCGGCGATTCGGTGTTAAACATAATTACCAGCGATTATATATATAAAAATCACCCGGAGCTGCCAGAGGGCGAGATGACAAAAACAAGAGCAGCTATAGTCTGTGAAGCATCACTTATGATATGTGCAAACAAAATAGAACTGGGTCAATACCTTTTTTTGGGCAGGGGTGAGGAAAACACCGGCGGCAGGACACGAACCTCAATATTGTCGGATGCCTTTGAAGCGTTGATTGGCGCAATTTATCTCGATGGCGGCATTTCAGCAGCAGACGTATTCATTAAAGAATCGATGAAGGATATATACCAAAACATAAATAACAGGCAAGTATTTAGAGATTACAAGACACAATTTCAGGAAATCATACAGAAGCAGAGCGACGACAGGATCAGTTACAGGATACTGGACGAGAGAGGCCCCGACCATGATAAGATTTTTACCGCACAGCTGCTGGTTGGAGATAAGGCTTACGGATCAGGTGATGGCAGGACAAAAAAGGAAGCAGAGCAAAACGCAGCTAAAGATGCCCTTGATAAAATGATGGTGAAGACATGAAAAAGCATGCGATAATTCCGATATTCGTCCCACATAAGGGCTGCCCTAATGATTGCATATTCTGCAATCAAAAGAAAATTAGCGGTCAGATAGAAGATATGACTTCAGAAAAAATACCGGATATCATTGAAGAGCATCTTAAAACAATTAGAGGTGATGCATTCACTGAGGTCGCATTTTACGGAGGAAGCTTCACTGCTATTGAAAAAAATGTACAGGAGGCATTCCTCAAACAGGCTTATAGATATATTTCATCAGGAAGGGTTTCGGAAATCCGCATTTCTACTAGGCCTGACAGGATAGACGAAGATACGCTCAGAATGCTTGACAGATACGGTGTCAAAACGATAGAACTAGGCGTGCAAAGCTTGGACGACGAGGTACTGAAGGCAAGCTGCCGGGGACATGATTCAAGCATAGTATACAAATCGGCCGAGCTTATCAAAAGGATGGGCTTTCGTCTTGGAATACAAACAATGACAGGTCTTCCCGGCGACACAAGGGAAAAGTGTCTTGAAACGGCTCATAAGGTTGTTTCTATGGCTCCGGATATAGTTCGTATATATCCGGTACTTGTCATAATGGGGACAGGTTTGGAAATCCTTTTGGCGCAAGGCGGCTATATTCCTCAAACGTTGGAGGAAACCGTAGATATCTGTGCTGAATTGCTGAGCTTATATGAGGATAATGGCATAACGGTGATAAGGATCGGACTGCAGCCCACCGATAATATAAGAGAAGGCTGCGGATCCGATGTGATTGCAGGGCCGGTCCATCCTGCGCTTAGGCAGCTTGTGGAAGCCAGACTGTCGCTTATGAGGATCGAAGATATGATAGAAAGCAGTAAACTGTCGCAAGCGAAGGAGCTTATTATAAGTACAGGAGTTTCGAATGTTTCAAATGTGGTTGGTCAGAAGAGGTCGAATATTGAGTTTCTGAAGAGCAAATATGGTTTTGTCAACATTAAGGTTATTACAGATGTAAGGCTTACCAGGGAAATAATCTGCAATGCAATTTCTTCAGCTTCATTAACCTCCACAAACGCTACTGCCCAGTCCCAGTAATGAGCGAATAACGGGTCGTGTCAGGGCCGGACCGTCAGCGGCATTTATTTCGGTTGTGTTTCCCAAGCACTGACTATTGTGCTTCCATTTCAGAAATAAGGATGTTACAGGAAGACGTCGTATCTAACGGGTATGGCAGTTTACTCTTATAAGCCGCGTGTAATGCAGTTGGGCTATGAGGTG
>JAEZYU010000001.1 GCA_023418915.1 Bacillota bacterium | reverse complement strand
TGCTGGTGCTGGTGCTGGTGCTGGTGTTGCAATCTCTGCATGCCTTTTCTGTGCCTTAAATACCGCATGACCAATCCCAAGAATACTATAAGCACTAGCAAGTGAAGTCTCTTTACTGATGTGCTCAGCTGAAATGGACTGACTCAGTGGATGTGCCAACACTTTAGGCCCTTGGTAAGCTGCCAACGGCATGGCCCATGGCCAAACCTCGACCAGTACAGCACCTTCTAGCTCCCGATCAGCTCGGTATGGTTGCGCTTTGGCTCCCCAACGCTTGAGCCAATCACATACACTAGAAACAACATCGGGCACGCCTCCCCGCACATACACTAACTGGGGTAACAAAATCGGTGCCTCTCCTACTCCCTTGCTAGTATCGACTGGTAGTACTAGATCTAACTCCATGCTTGTGCCCATGCCAAGCTGGCTCTTAGCTTGTAGGCGTGCGTGCATTACTTCAGCCAAGCGCGAGCAAATGGACAGCCCCAATCCAGTGCCAGGAACCACAGTATCTACATCTGCCCGGAAATAGGGTTCGAACACCCGCTCTATGTCGTCCTGCGATATACCAATACCTGTGTCTACAACCTGAAACTGCAAACGTACCCGTGCATTTCCTGCATAGCTGCAATGCACACGAACGGCCACACTACCTGACTCGGTGAACTTGATGGCGTTGTTGACAAGGTTGTCCAGCACCCGACGAAGCAGCTTTGCATCACCGCGGACATAGGCTGGTGTACTACATTCCATTATGTGATAAATATTCAAGCCTTTGCTTTCTGCACGCATGGCAAAAGACGTCACAACATCTTCCACCAATTGCAGGGGCGAGAAAGGTAACTCCTCTACTGGCTGATGCCCCTCCTCAATGCGCGCTAAATCCAAGGTATTGTTGACTGTGGAAAGTAAGCTGCTCGAAGAATGTTGCAGTGCTTCCAAATAATGGCGCTGCCGATCCGTAGTTGTCGTCAGTGACAGCAATTCCAGTGCACCAATGACGCCATACAAAGGCGTGCGAATCTCATGGCTCATTGTGGCCAAAAAGTTCGTTTTGGCCTGACTAGCTTGCTCAGCAGCTTGTTTGGCTGCTCGCAATGAATGCTCCGCCTGTTTGATGGTGGTGATGTCATTGAGTGTGCACAGTACAGCAGCTTCCCCGGCGTAGTTCAAAGGCGTCAAAGTACTTTGAACTACACGCCCATCAGCCGTGCTATGTTCTTCACACATGGCAGTTGTGTCTGTATTCACCAAGGTGTTGATTTGTGCTGGAGATAACCACCTATGCGCCAAGTCGTTGGATAGCAGCATGGCATGATCCCGACGGCGTACTAGTGCCAAGCCAACAGGGCTAGCCTTAAGCAAAGCCTCATTCAATGCCACGGTTTCAGCCAACTGTTTCACCTGTGCATTTGCGGGTTGCAAGATGCGGCGGTGGATATAGCGACTTCCCAAAGCTACACCCAGCACCGCCAGCAAAAACAACAAAATAGCCCAACTCCATCGGGGCAATACATCGTGCAGTAACTGGTCGCGCGACATGAAGTAGCGCAAGTGCCACCCAGCGTCCCCCACCGGCTTGCTCAAAACAAAATGTGCTAGCTTGCTATACCACTGGTCTAGTACTGCATTCTGATTAACAGATGGAGGTACATCTCCACTTTGTACCACCACACGACCTTCTGGCGTATATAGCGCATAACTACTTCCTCTCATAGGAGAAAGATCAAGTTTGGAAACGATGTCTGGAATCGCCAGCCCCAACCAACCTGCCTCAGGGGCAGCAGCGTCAATAGGCATGTAAATGTACAAATCTTTAAAGCCATTGCCTGGAGGTATAAGCCACACTTCGGGTTCTACCTGATGTTGTACAACTTCTGCATTGGTGGACAGCATGTGGTGAATCCAGCGCTGTGTCTCTGGTGATAAATCTAAGGTTTGCAAGACCGCATCATCATCCATCACGGGATAGGTGTGGCCCGACACCATGGAGGTGTACACCAGTTCCACTTGCATCTGACGGTATGCCTGTATGGCACGTGGCATTAAAACCAGTCCCCATGCGTATCTATCGCTGCCATTTTGTAATGGATAAAGCTCAATCTGGTGCGATGCACCTATCCGGTCAGGTGTTTTACTGACGGGCATTTGCATCACATTGGGTACTGCAGAGGCTATGGTCAAGCGCAGCAATTGCTCTCTCTGGTCGAAGAAAAGTTGCGTGTTGTCTGCCGCAGCATGGAGCTGTCTTCGGTATTGTGAGGTACTTTTCTCAAATAACCAGTAACCATAAAAAGTCGTCATCACCCCAAGGCACAGCACCACCGCTACTGCCAGCGCGTACAACAGAATGACAGGCAAAAAAGTGGCTTTGCGTGTCTTTGGAAGCAAAGTTTGCTGTGAAAAAATATTTATTTTTGAAAACATCACTTAATACTAAAGGAAGCACTGCGTGTATTTTTAAGAAAAATCTTAATTTAATGCATCCTATTTTTAATCCAAAATGAGTCCATATGGAAACGCAATCCTTTTAACTTCTCCTGACCTACCCCTAATGCCAGTCAGTTAAGCAATTTCATAGCCTAAACAGTCATGAAAAATGCAAGAAAGGGATGCAAATTGCATCCCTTTCTTGATGGGTTCAGCTACGCTGAATCCTTAACTGACTGGCATTATGACCTCCCCCCCCCCCTTTTGCCATATTACTCAATTGGAGAGAGGGCCAAAGGCTCACGGGGTAACCAATCCTGCTTTGGCGGGTGATGGAATATTGCTGCGGGGCGTTGTTGCATAAATCGATTTCAGGCCAAGCTCCCCCAAACCCCAGCCGTGGCTATGCCACGGCTGCCGTCTGAGGACGGCCCAGTTCTGTAAATCGATTCAAGATGGCTGCTCGAA
>JAEZYU010000098.1 GCA_023418915.1 Bacillota bacterium | reverse complement strand
AAAAGAAATCCTCGCAAAGCGAGGGCTCATTAGTTGTGTGGACTACTATTTGAATTGAACCGCCTGGTGCCGAACGGCATGCCAGGTGGTGTGAGAGGGGGAAGAAATTTCCCCCTACTCGATTATTGCATATATGTTGTCAGGGATTATTTGTTCCGCCGGCCAGTGCATTATCACTGCGGATATCTTGACTTGTTATCTTTACGGACGTTAGTATAACAGCTATGTTGACCCAGAACAGGAACATGATACGGGGATAGAACCATACATGATCCGCAAACCCTATAGCCATCAGACCTGCGATCCCCGACAACGCTGCAAAAAGCATGTTGTTTGCAGCAGGGTTTTTCTTTTTTATCATAGCTTCAAATGCGTTGCGCACCATTCTGAAGACCATCAGCAAAAAGGTGAGCAATGCGGCGATACCAGCCTCCAGCCACAACTGCAGATATAGTATGTGTGAATGTGCTGCATTGGTGAGACCGAAGGATTTGTATCGCTGAAAGATGGTCGAAAAAATACCGGGGCCAAGGCCTACGCCTGTGGTCCAATAATCCCTGAGCATCGGCAGGGCGGAGGAAAATATCTTGGTCCTGTAATCTATCGAAGTGTCCTTGCCGCTGAATATTGTCATGATCCTGTTGAATATCCATGACGGCAGAAACGGTATGACAATAAGGCCTGCTATGGCTATGACCGGGATGAGCTTTATATTCCAGAAGAAAACGAACACTGCAATTGCACCCGCCAATGCCAGCCATGCTCCTCTTGACCCTGTTTTAAACAGCACCATTATCACCGGGGCAAGTGAAATCAGCCATGCTGCCTTTTTCAACAGTGACCTTTCGTTTAGTATTATGGAAATAAAGAACGGTATCGTAAGAACAAGCAGTTCACCATATACATTTGCATTACCCATCGTGGAATAAACTCTTCCGCCCAGATCGGGATTGAGAGTAAGATCGGTGGTGGACGGGTCTACTGCTACTCCTACGACCTTCCATTGATATATACCGTAAAGGGCAGTAATGAACGTGCCGACTGAGATGGCCTTGATTAGGATGTCCAATTTTTTTACTGAATCTATGGAGCTGACAATTATTATCATTATTACAAAAGCTATGATGTAGTGCACCAGGTACTTCATGCTTTCTCTCGGAAAAAGGGAAGTGACTGCTGCTACGGCTACGCTTGCAAAGAAAAGTATTACAGAATAGTCTATACGGGGTGTCTCTATGACACTTTTCTTTATTATCATAAGCTTTATGAAAAACAATAATGATAATCCGAGCGTCATCATAGCGCCATATTCGTTATGCCAGAGGTGATCAGGCACAACGATGTATACCATTAGTATCAGCCCTGCGACGATGTGTATATTGTCAGCAATGAGTCTGATCAGCTTTATGGCATAGCTGTCTTCAAATACATTATTCCATTTGTGGTATACTGCCTTCAGCAGCTTTCCCGGAAAATTGGCGATAATATGCAGGATGCGCAGCAGCAGACTATCAGACCAGCTCTGCTGTGACTTGTCCGATCCCCTGAAGTATGAGAGAATCAGGCTGCTTTCAATTGTATTTCTAATAAAATCTTTCATTGTAGTTATCCTTAATCTCCGGCCTTTTCTATTTTGGCGATCCTGCCGTCTTTGAGATAGCTGTTGCCTGCATAAAGCGATATTGTCTGACCCACATAATAGAGGGACTTATCTATCGATACGCCGTTGCTGTTAATGGTCCCGAGCGCTTCCATGGTAAGGCTGAGAGATGAATAGCCCTCTCTTGGAGATGATACGAACTCTCCTGCGTCGTTGTTGGCCCAGAATATCGATTCGCTGCGTTCGACAGCAGTCACCTTGCCAAAGCTGGAGTTCTGAATTGATTCTCTTACCTGGTCCCCTTCTTCTATTGCATCTATAGTACAGTCTGGTGTATTTTCCATAAAGAAAGTGATTAATATCTTTTCCTGTGCGAGAGCCTGAGCCCCGATTTTAGCCTTTGAGAACTTGCCTGAGAGTCCCGCTATTCCGATTATAACTATCAAAGCAAGAGCTATGATTATCCATGTTGATCTCTTTTTAAGCATATATTTATCCCACCTTATTCATTTATTTGTTCGGCGCTTTCTATCCTTGCGTAGAATGTTGATGTGCCGACCCTGATCACAAGTATCTGGCCTACATAGTACTTGACACCACCTATTGTGAGTCCCGACGGGCCTGATTTCCCTGGGGCTTCCATTTTTAGCGTCAAAGAGCTGTATCCGTCTCTCTGGGTTTCGATCTGATTGCCTTCGTCATCAGCTCCCCAGTTTACCGGGTTATCCGTCTCAACAGAGACAACGCTGCCGAAACTGACATTTTTGAAGGACTCAGATACGGGATCGCCAAGTTTGACATTTGATGCAGCGAATGCAGGCGCTTCCTCCTGATACATTGTCAGCAGTATTTTATCTTCAGAGGCAGCTGTGTTTTCAGGAGAGAACACGTCTGCCCTGTATATTACGAACAAAGCTGCAGCAAGTAATAATATGATGATGGAAAGATCAATGATATTTATCCTGCCGAATAGCTTTCCGTTCTTATCGATCATCTTTTGCTCCTTTCCTGCTTGTCTCATAAAGATTATATGTTTCGTAAGCGGTTTTATCAAGGCTGAAGCGTCCCATGACTGTTTCAATTCCCTTCTTGGCGTACTCTTCTCTAAGCTGTGTATTGTTTATCAGCAAGGCAATGGCTTCTGCGAATCCACGGATGTCCCCGTTATCTATCAGGATCCCGTTGTGAGCCTCATCATTGACGATCTCTGATGTGCCTCCGCTGTCAGTGGTTATTACTGGCAGCCCCGAAGCCATGGCCTCAAGTATCGCTATACCGATAGCTTCATTGACTGAGTGGGAAATAAATATATCGGAAGCCTTAAGCAGTTCTTTGACATTGTTCACATAGCCGGTGAACAGTATGTCATTTTCAAGCCCAACGGATTTTGATTTTTCTTTGATAGTCTCAAACACAGGACCGCTTCCTGCAAGGACGAACCTGTATTTTTTCTCGGATAGCCCAAGATCAAGCTTGTTATCCTTTAAATAACGGATTGCGTCGATTACGAAGTCATGACCTTTTTCAGGAGAAAATCTTGATACAGAAGTGATGAGAACCTCATCTGCGGATATTCCCAGATCCTCTCTGAATGATGATACTGCAGGGCCGGTCCAATCTTCGGGCTCGACACCGTTATATATCATCGATATCCTGTTTTTACTTATGCCTTCTTCTAAGAGCCTGTCCATTACATGGCGGCTCACTGCGATTATCCTGCTGTTGAATGCGGTGAATAGTCTGTTGGCCAGTGCTACTTTTTTTGTATTCTCAAACAGCATGTGCCTTGTATTGATTATTCCAACTTTATTTCCGGCTAATTTTGAAAGTACGCTTATATAGTTTTCCCTAAGGAAATGAGTGTGGATGGTTTGTATAGAGCGCCGACTGCAAAGCTTTTTTAACTGCAGTGCAGCTTTTAGGTCGAATGGTTTCTTCATCTGAAACGGTATCAGGTCGATACCCAGCTCTTCGAACGCACTCCTGCCGGGACCGTCCTGCGAATATGCTATAGTAAACTCACACAGTGTTCCGTGGAGCTTCTTCGCTAATGAATATATGTATTTTTCCGAACCTCCGCTGCCGAGGTAATTCAATAAATGCAAGACCTTATGCATACATGCACCGACCTGCCCGAGGACACCCTTATCCTCTGTTTTTAACTGCAATTTATTTTACCATATACAAGCACTTGAGTCGAGAAGTATGCTCAACACATTATTCCATATGTTAATCACATTATTCCATTCTTAAATATGACAATAAGTTGTATTCTATTTACATAAGGTGGCTGGAAGACGCATGGAGCTTGTAAAAAGGGTGAATCAAAACTATAATTAATTAAGTGAAAGGGATAGAAGGTATGAAAGAGATTATATACAACAGCAGATATTGTACCGGATGCTCAGCATGCAGCCAGGCATGTCCCAGCAAGGCTGTGACTATGGAAGCGGATGATGAGGGCTTTTTGTTTCCGCTGATAGACGAGAATTTGTGTAATGACTGCGATCTATGTAAAAGGATTTGTCCGGTCAATAAGGCTTTTTTCAGCAAGCATGGCATAGTTACAGATGAAGATGGCTCTTCTGTTTTTATTGCAGGGAAAGAGGGCTTATTATCAGCCAGTGCAGATAAAGATGTGTCATCTATAGAAGGTAAAGGGAGATTATCTTCAGCCAGCGCAGGCAATGACGGTACATCGTCACTGAGTGCAGGTAACGGGGAAAATCCGCATACCTTTACCGGTAAGAGGGCCTTTGCATGTTATTCTACAAATGATGAAACAAGGGGGAAAAGCTCGTCCGGGGGCATATTTTCCGAGCTTGCCGTAAAGACGCTAGAAAATGGCGGGGTCGTGTTTGGTGCAGCATTTGACAGCGATTTTAGTGTTAGACATCGGTTTGTTGACAGCATCGACAGTCTGGATGACCTGAGAAGATCCAAATATGTACAAAGCGATATCGGTGATACCTTTATCAAGGCTAAAGAATTTCTTGACGAAGGTCGAGAGGTCCTTTTTTGTGGGACACCCTGCCAGATCGCCGGACTGAAGTCATTTTTGAGAAAGAACTATACAAATCTATGCGCTTGTGATCTTGCTTGCTTTGGAGTACCCTCCCCGAAGGTCTGGGAGATGTATACCGACTTCCTTAAGGACAGGCATCAAAGCGGGATTAGATCGATTTCCTTCCGTGATAAATCGGGCGGTTGGAAGGAGTACCATATGCGCATTAGTTTTACCAATGGTGATGAGTACCTGGTCAAGGCGAAGGACGAGCTGTATTTCATAGGCTTCGGGAAGAATATTTTTAACAGAAGAGCCTGCTTTGACTGCAGATTCAGGGTGCAAAACTCCGGAGCGGATATTACTCTGGCGGATTTCTGGGGCATCGACAAAATGAATATTGAGGTCAATGACGATAACAGGGGTGTATCGCTGGCAATTACTCACAGCAAAACGGGAGAGGTCGCCATGGCAAGGATAGGAGACTTTGCGGCACTGTCTGAATGCGATGCGGGAGAGGCTGTCAAATACAATCCAAGACTTGTTTCGTCTGCTGCTGAGCCTGCGGGAAGAGCAGCTTTTTTTGCAGACATGAAAAACGGGTTTGACTTTGATAGGCTGAGAAGAAAACATATGGATAACTTTAGCATGAAGTACAAGCTCAAACGCATGATAAAAAAAGTATTGGGCAGAGGTTGAGATAACTGACATGAGAACCAGACTGTCCTTTTACAATTCAATAAGCGCCGTAGTACTGCAGATCGTTAACCTCATCGTAAACCTGATATTGCCCAGAGTTATGATAACAGTGTACGGTTCCAGTGTGAACGGACTTGTAACCTCCATCAGACAGTTCATCTCCTATTTCAACCTTGTAGAGGCAGGACTTGCCGGCGCAGCGGTATATGCCCTATACAAGCCTTTGGCTGACAAGAACAGAGATGACATCAACGGAGTACTGTCTGCATCAAATCGTTTCTATAATATTTCCGGATTTATTTTTTCGTCACTTGTCCTTGTTACCGCATTCATTTATCCCATGTTCACTTCAGGTCAGGGGATAGATACGTTCACTATTGCAGCACTTGTCATTGTAATAGGTGCATCCGGTTCGCTGGAGTTTTTCGCTGTAGGAAAATACAAGGTGCTTTATACCGCCGATCAGAAGAGTTATGTGATCTCGCTTATAAATGCCGCCGCAGTAGCATTAAATGCTGTGATTATCCTTGTGCTTGCAAGCCTTCGCTACGATATCGTTATTGTTCAGCTCGTTGCTCTCATCAGCTTTTTTGTACGCTCAGCTATCTATATAATCTATGGAAGGCTGAGATACAGGGATCTGGATTTTAATGTGCAGCCTAAAAACGAAGCGCTTGATAAGAGATGGGATGCGTTGGTGCTGCAGATACTCGGGGTTGCGACGACAGCGACACCTGTTGTTATCACCTCTCTGTTCATCAGCCTGAAGGAGGCGAGTGTATTTGTCACCTACAATATGGTATTCACAAGTGTGCTGGCACTTCTGACCACATTTAGTAACGGCTTAAGTGCTATATTTGGCGATCTGCTGGTGCGAAATGAGCAGACTACACTACAGAAGGCATACCACCAGTATGAGTATCTGTATTATGCCCTTGTGGCATGGGGATATTCAGTGGCAGCGATAATGATAATGCCCTTCATGAGGATTTATACGGCCGGATTTACCGATGCCGAATATATAAGGCCGTCAGTTGCGGCTCTGTTTGTAGCGGTTGGTATAGTTTCGAATATCAAGACTCCACAGGGCATGCTTGTTATATCTGCAGGCCTCTACAAGGAAACAAAGGTCCAAACATTGATACAGGCGCTTATCATAGTCGTCTTCTCAGCTCTGCTGGCGCCTTATTTCGGTATTGCAGGAGTGCTTGCAGGCTCCATACTGTCCAACCTCTACCGGGACATCGACCTTATACTGTACATTCCCAAAACAGTAACAAAGCTAAGTCCGGTAGTGACAATAAGAAGGGTAATCAGACTATGCCTGCTGTTTTTAATTACAGTGCTCCCCGTAGTCTTTTTTGTCGATATAAATACTGTAAGCTATGTTCAATGGGCATTGTATGCCGTGCCTGTTGGAATATGGGCATTGCTGGTGATCGCCGGGGGAAACATATTGCTGGAGAGAAAAACAGCTGCCGGGATCTGTGATAGAATTAAGTGGATGCTAAAAAAGCGGATGGCGGGTTGATGGCGGGTGCAAACGGCTATTTAAAATATACTGGGCATTAGCTGACAAAAGGAGCGGATATTATGAGAACAGGCATATTGACATTCCACTATGCACATCATTATGGGGCTCAGTTACAGGCATATGCACTGATGAGGGCAATAGGCCTTCTTGGTTTTGACTGCGAGATTATCAACTATGTAAGGAAAGATAATATCGATGGGAGCAGGCTTTTCAAAAAGGGTCTGACGCCCGTCTCCATGATTTCAAACATGAACACACTGCTGAACTATGGTATGCTCAAAAAGAGGCATGACCGATTCAATAGCTTTGTGCGAAATGAAATGAAGCTGTCTGATAGATTTTACGGCTCATATGAAGGGCTTTGTGATGCTCCTCCTTTGTATGACGTCTATGTATGCGGGAGCGATCAGATATGGAATCCGTTGATTTTTAAGGAAAAAAACTATGACCCGGCGTTCTTTGCGGACTTTGCTGAAACGGGAAGGCGTGTGTCATATGCGCCTAGCTTTGGTATAAGTACAATACCTGAGGACAAAAGAGAGAAGCTTTCAAAGTATCTTGAAAATTTTGACTGCCTTTCTGTAAGAGAAAAGCAGGGAGAGAATATAATCCGTGAAATAACGGGAAGAGAATCAGTCACGGTGCTCGACCCCACACTATTGCTCAATGGGGATCAATGGAGCAAGCTGGCAGTTCCGCCGGAAAATCGGGAGCCATACATATTATGCTATTTCATCACCGATGCCAGAAAATACTCGGAGTACATTAAGGTGTTTTCGGAAAAACATGGACTGCCCGTGGTGTCGCTTTGCGGTTCACAAAGAGTGGTGCCGCAGACGAGCCGCAAGGTGCTCGACGCAGGCCCCAGAGAATTTTTGGGCCTGTTTGCAGGAGCATCGGCAGTCTGCACCGACTCATTTCATGGAACTGTGTTTTCAATAAATTTTAATAAGGAGTTCTATTGCTTCGACTCTTCGAGTGACCCTACAAAGGCAGTCAGCTCAAGACTACATAATATATTGGAGATGACAGGGCTCGGTGCCCGTTTGTATTCAATTGCAGAGGGTAGCAGCGGGTTTGAAAAACTGATTGGAGAGAGGACAGAACCGATCGATTATCAGAAGATTGGACAGATGCTGCAGAAAAAGAGAGAAGAGTCGCTGCAGTACCTCAAGGGAGCACTGAATAAGGTGTGCAGGGATTATTAAAAGTGAGTAGGTGATGTTGAATGTCATTACTGCCCTGGAAATTCAGAAAGAACAAAAAATTCGATACCAGGACACTAAGGAAAAACGACATATCGCTGCTGATTCTGGATGAGCGCTGGAACAGGCTTTTTACAAATACTCAGAAAACCGCAACTATTGAGCGCTGCGAGCAAAAGCTCAAAGAGCTTCTAAAGGAGGAGGCTCGCCTGATCGCTGAGCAGAAGGAGATCGCAGCTGCGAAAAAGCATCATATGGACAAAATAATAAAGCTCACACCGGATGTCTTCGAAAAAGGTGATGACGATGCAAAGGAAGAAATGAGCATATCTGAGCGGGAGATAAAAAAGATAAACGCCAGATCGAAGCAAATCGAAGAGCTGCTCGAGCATATGCCTGACAGGATAAGGCAGGCCAATTTGGAACTGCTGGAGCAGACTGTGAATATCGTATATTTTAAGATACGGTCCGGCAGAAAGAGAGTGGAGGAGCTTGGGAAGCTCATTGATGAGACTAGAGCCAAACTGAAGGAATATATAGATGAGAAGGAAACGCTCTCGCAGGATGATACAGATATATATTCGTACTTCCACGATCTGCTGGGCGGAGAAGAGCTCGAAAAGCTTGACAGAGAGTTTTTTGGGTGAGATTATGACATCAGTATCAGGTTCATAGCCGGAAGTACTGGTAGAAAATATGGGTGAGTTCAGTCACTGGTGCATGAGGTGTGAATATGAAGCTAGCAACACCGGAACAAATGAAAAAGATAGATGGATGTGCAATAAATGAGTATGGGATACCGGGGATACTCCTGATGGAGAATGCGGCAGCGGCAGTTGCAGCGGAAGCAGTATCCATGATGGGAGGCTGCGGAGACAGGATCGTGGCGATAGTAGCCGGAAGAGGCAATAATGGCGGCGATGCGTTTGCAGCAGCCAGACTGCTCCACAGTAAAGGTGCAGATGTCAGAGTATTTCTATTGGGTGAAAAAAATGGCCTGTCCGGTGACGCTCTTTCTAACATGGAGATCCTTGAGAGGATAGGCATAAAAATAATAGAGCTTACGCAGGAGAGCTGCCCGGATGGTTTTTTGAAGGAACTGGCTGCATCGCATCTCATCCTGGACGGTTTATTTGGCACAGGTCTCAAAAGAGCTATAACGGGCTTTGCCGCAGAGATCATTGAAATGATAAATAGTGCCGGCAAGCCTGTTTTATCCATTGACATACCTTCGGGTATCGATGGGGGTGACGGCAGCGTAAAGGGTGTATGTATCAAAGCCGATGCCACTGTAACCTTTTGCATGCCAAAACTCGGTCTTGTGCTCAATCCAGGCTGCGGGTATACCGGAAGGCTGGTGACCGCAGATATCGGGATACCTGCCTGTGTGCTGGAAAAGCAGGACATAAGGATCTGGACGATCGACAGCAGGATGGCATCAGGTATGATGCCCGGGAGACGGGTGGACAGCAACAAGGGAGATTATGGCAGGGTTCTGATCATTACAGGCTCTACCGGGATGACCGGATCGGGATGCCTTGCTTCAATTTCTGCGCTGAGAACAGGCGCAGGCCTTGTCTACACAGGAGTGCCCAAAAGTCTTGCCGGCATTTATGCAGCAAAGCTGACAGAACCCATAGTGATACCGCTTGAGGATAACGGTGCAGGAAGCCTGACCGCCTCATGTGCGGAACACATTTTGGATTTTATGAAGAAAATGGATGCAGTTGCGATAGGGCCCGGACTGACATCAACTGAGGAAATAAGAAAAATCGTTGAGAAGGTAATTTTGGCAAGCGAAGTTCCGATTGTGATTGACGCTGATGCATTAAATGCTGTTTCTGCCGACCCGTCGGTGCTAAAGAAGCTGAAAGCCGATGCGGTAGTGACGCCGCATCCCGGAGAAATGGCACGGCTTACAGGTAAAAGCATAAAGGAAGTACAGTCAGACAGAGTGGGAACGGCGTTGAGCTTTGCGCAGGAATACGGAGTCACTGTTGTGTTGAAGGGCAGCAGAACAGTTGTGGCATCCGCTGACGGACGGGTGTTCATCAATACTACAGGGAATGCAGGGATGGCCACCGCCGGGACTGGTGATGTGCTCACCGGTATCATTGCAGGTCTTGCGGCACAGGGGGTCAGGATCGGCGATGCGGCAGCGGCAGGTGTTTATCTTCATGGCTTAGCCGGCGATGCCGCTGCTGATTACAAAGGCATGAACGGCTTATTGGCCGGCGATCTGGCGGACATACTGCCATTGGTCATAAAAGAATTACTGAAACAGTGAACGAAAACACACGGGGCATGTATTTTGACGGGGGAATACGATGGAATATAAACTTAACAGGGCTTGGGCAGAGATAGACCTCGATGCCATTGCCTATAATACCAGAGAGATAAAAAAACTGGCAGGCAAGAGAGTTGAAATGATGGGCGTCGTTAAAGCCGACGCCTATGGACACGGCGTACTTGAGGTCGTGCGTACTCTGTTGGACAATGGCGTTACTCAGTTAGCTGTTTCGATGCTGGATGAGGCCATTCAGATAAGAAAAATGGGGATCGGTGTGCCGATCCTGATTTTGAGTTATACCGATCCTGCCAGGGCAGATGAAATAATACTGAACGAAGTGACCCAGACAGTCTTCAGTCTTGATCTGGCAAGGGCGCTGTCCGATGCATCGGTAAGGCTGGGCAAAAGTGTAAAGATACATATAAAGGTCGATACCGGAATGACCAGGGTAGGCTTCATGCCCGGCTACAGCGCAGTTAAGAACATAATGGAAATAGGCAAAATGCCCGGCATCATCATAGAAGGTCTTTTCACCCACTTTGCCTCAGCAGATGAATGTGGCAGAGACTATACAATGATGCAGTTTGAACGTTACATGAGCCTTTGCACTGAGCTTGCAAGAGTAGGAATACATATACCTGTCAAGCATGTGTGCAACAGCGCCGGGATAATTCAGTATCCGGAAATGCATCTTGATTTAGTCAGACCTGGGATAATACTGTATGGACTTTACCCCTCCAAGGAAGTATCGAGGGACAGTATTTGCCTTAAGCCTGCAATGACGCTGAAGGCAAATATAATCCTTGTAAAGGATGTGGACAAGGATATCTGTATCAGCTATGGAAGGACATTCCGAACCGCACGCAGAAGCAGGATCGCTACCATACCTATCGGATATGCCGATGGATATACAAGGCTTATGTCCAATAAGGGGAAAATGCTTGTGAATGGTGAATATGCGCCTGTCGTCGGCAGAATATGCATGGATCAGTGCATGATAGATATCACCGATATGAAGCAGGATGTGCATGTAGGAGATGAAGTTGTCATTTTCGGCAGCCAGGACGGAGCGAGTATCAGCGTTGATGAGATAGCCGATGAAGTAGGGACTATAAACTATGAGTTGGTATGCATAATCGGTAAAAGGATACCGCGTGTATATCTGAAGGGCGGGAAAATCTGCAGTGTATTGAATTATCTGATATAGTTCTGAATAGTATTGAGGTGGGGAGAATTTTTATGCGATTGCATTCATGGAATAAAAAACCGGAACATGCAAACATATCAGATATTTTGGTAATAGAATTTTAATTTGACCGCATATATACTTTCGTATATAATTTAGTATATACTTACCCACATAATTTTTGCGAAGGCAGCAAAAAATTATACTATTGCTGTTATGTACGCTGCCTGGTTTTTACGTATATCTTCTCTGAAACGAATTGAAACTCGGTTTAAAATGGGGGATTTATTTTGGCAGAATTGAAAAAAATACTTATTAGCCTTCCTGATAATCTACTAAAAGAGATAGATCATATTGTGTCTGTAGAAAAGACCAATAGAAGCGAGTTTGTCAGAGAAGCAATGAAATTATACCTGCGGGAAAAGAGAAAGATACAAATGAGAGACAGAATGAAAAAAGGCTATCTGGAGATGGCTGAGATCAACATCGGGCTGGCGGAGATGTGCATGGATGCCGACAGCGACCAACAGCTAAAATATGAACAACGTCTTGGGGAGTTGGAGTAAACGTGATCATAAAACGCGGAGATATCTACTATGCCGATCTAAGTCCTGTGATCGGCTCTGAGCAGGGAGGAGTCAGGCCTGTATTGATCGTACAGAACGATATTGGCAATAAATACAGCCCGACAGTGATCGCAGCGGCAATAACGTCGCAGATCAACAAGGCAAAGCTTCCGACTCATATTGAAATAAGTGCACAGGACTATGGACTGCAAAAGGATTCGGTGATACTGCTCGAACAGATCAGAACCATCGATAAAAAGAGGCTCAGAGAAAAGATAGGTCATCTGGATGATGAACTGATGGATAGGGTGAATGAAGCGCTAAGCATCAGCTTTGGTCTCGCCGATATATAGAATGAGCGGCGAAAGGGCTTTGGCGCAGCACATATATTAAGTGTTTTACAATACATACAGACAAGCCTAAATCTGAAACATACAGCCGCTGCGATCCGGCAGATACATATGCCGGCTTTGCATGAGGGTCTAAGTATTATGAATAAGGAAAAAGTATTCAGGCTTGTTTTAATTGCAGCTCTTATTTTTCTGATATATCAATTCGGTATCAGGCCGATATTTGTCAGAGACAGTAATATAACAGAAGCTGACAGAGAATACTGGTCTGAATTTCTGACCGGCGAAAAAGAGACTGTCTATGATGTCATCGTATACGGAGCAGAACCTCAGGGTATTGCTGCAGCCGTATCATCAGCGAGGCTGGGAGCCCGTACATTATTGATCAGTGAAGAATATGATATGGGCGGTATAATATCCGGCTGCCTTATCCCCGAGCTTGAGATTCCGACGGATAAGGACGGAAAAATGCTGAACGGAGGTATTCTTGAGGAATTCAATAAGGTTCTTGGAGACAGCTTTACATCTGAAAAATATCTTAATGCAGCAGATGCTATGATACAGGCGGAGAACGACCTGGATGCGATAATCGGGTCATCTGTTGCCAGCGTAAGCATGTCCGGCAACCATATCGATTCTGTTGAAGTGAGGACAAGGGACGGAAAAATAGATCTTTCAGCCGGTATATACATAGATGCATCTGACAGCGGAGCGTTGCTTGAGTTGTGCAAAGTCCCGTATTTTACAGGCTCAGGCGATCTGAATCTGGAGAACAGTTTCATGCCTGTGAGCCTTAACTTCGAAATGGCACTGAGCGTACCGTCAGAGATGCATAATGACAGCCTTGCCGGCAGGATTGCCGTATTTAACAACGGCACGGCAAAATACGAGCCGCTGCATGATAACATAAGACTTGAAGAACCGCGCATATTCTTTATGCCGGACAACAGAGCAATTATAAGCGGCCTCCGGATTTGGGGAGTGAATGTTCTTGACAGCAATGAAATGAATGCTGTATATGAGCTGGCCGTGGAAGAGGCAAAAAGCCTGAGCAGATACCTCTCTGAAAATTTTGTGGAATTAAAGGAGCACACCTTTTCAAAAGCGGCACGGAGCTTGCGAATAATGGAATCCAAGCATTACAGCGGAAAATATGTACTGTCGGCGAATGATGTACTGGACGGAAGGCTTTTCAGTGATACAGCAGCTATGGGCTCATATCCGGTAATGCTGAGCAAGTTTTCGATCAAAGGTTCTTATATTGCCGGAAAGCCGGAGCATTATTCCATACCTCTCAGATGTCTGGTACCTGAAGGGGTAACGAACCTGCTCATGGCAGGACCCAGAATATCCTGCTCATCGCTGGCTGCGAGCAGTACATTTGCAATAGGAACTTGTATTGCGGAAGGCGAGGCAGCAGGCGCAGCAGCAGTGATGTGTGTGGCCAGAAATGAAAGTCCGGCGTTTCTTAATGAGGAGCATGAGTATTTCAAGGAGTTTGCAGCCACATTAGCGGGGAAGGACATATACTTTCCTGATAAAGAAGCATTCCGATTCAAAGACAAAAACTGGTCATCTGCAGCAGCAAGACAACTCATATTGCTGGGGCTTGCAGCAGGAGGAGATGAGAATGACCTCAAATATGACAGACAGGCTTCAAAGAAGGACTTGGCATATATACTTATAAATGGTATTTATCGGCTGGACGGCAGCAGTTATACTGAAAGACTCGATGAACAGCTCCGGGTATTTATAAACACTGATACCCTTACCTTTGACAGTATGATGAAAATGCTCGGTGCTCTCTATGATATCGGAGGGGACCCTGATAACATATATAAAAAGCTTTGCAGCCAGAATAGAATAAATGGAGTCTTCAAGCAAAGGCTGGATAAGCTGAAGACGAATGCAGAAGCGATTACTATGGATATGGTCTACTATATCGGAGCTTACAGTATCCGCAGTTATACAGGAAAGGATATATCGGAGGAAGCCTTAAAGCCGCTGTTTGCCCATGAGCCTGGTACGGAACACACGGAGTATGAACCTCGGTAGATCAAGCATCCGTTTGGCTCTTCGAGGCTCCTTGTACAGTCTGTGAAGCCATTCAAGGCTGTGCTTTCGGAAAAATTCAGGGGAGAGCCGTACTCTGCCGGACAGGATGTCAATGGTTCCCCCCACACCTATACATACCTTTGCACCAAGCTTATCAAGATGGCTATATATCCATTTTTCCTGCTTGGGCGCTCCGAGAGCAACAAGTAGTATATCTGGAGATGAGCTGCTGATCTCTTCTATGATTTCATCTTCCTCCTGTTCTGTAAAATATCCGTTGCGGCATCCAGCGATGATGATACCAGGGTAATCCCTGACCAGATTTACTGCGGCCTCTTGTGCAACGCCCGGTTTGGCGCCGAACAGAAAACACCGCAGGCCGTCTTCTGAATATGTCCTGAATATCTCTTTTGCCAGATCGATACCTGATACCTTTTCAGGAACGGGCCTGCCCAGCATTTTTGATGCCATTACGACCCCTGCCCCGTCAGCTATGAGCATATCTGCCTTTTTCATGATTTCCTTTAGTTCGGAGTTTCTTTGAGCTTCCATCATTATCTCTGAATTGGGAGTATATATGGTGTGAGGTCCGCCCTCTCTCATGAATTCACCGACTTTTTCCACAGCTTCTCTCATTGTAATGGAGTCCACAGGTATATCAAGTATATCAACGGTTTTTCTCATAGCCCGCATCTCCTTAATTATCGATTTCGACAATATGATGATATTACACAGCCTGGTGTTTTGTCAAAGAAAACCACTATGAGGAGATGTTCACTATAACAATGTGGTAGATATACCCATTTCATTACGTATTTTCAACCATTCAGGTCGAAAAACGCTTAGTGGCAGGCACCGGTTTACATACAAAAACATCCTTAGCACATTTTGTGACTTGATAAGAAATTTTATCTACAAACTAAAAATTTTCTTTGAACGTGCGTTATAATGAAAAGTGTTTATAAGGGTTTCTTATTTGTTAATCAGGGTAAAATTAGACTGTTGCATCATAGTGGACATACCGGTAAACACACATATATAGCTGAGGGCATGATGCATAAAAAGGTGGTGTGGAAATTTGAAAACAAATGTGAGTTTCAGAAAAAACGCAGAGGATTATCTGTGGATCACTCTTGGCTCAGCGATCACTGCTGTAGCGATAAATATTTTCCTTGTACCATATAAAATCGCTCCTGGAGGCGTAACAGGCATTGCCACCGTCGTCTTCTATCTGATTGGTGAGGTGATCCCTGTGGGTACTATCATGCTGATATTGAATGTCCCGCTTTTTATTTTTGGATACAAATATATCGGTCGGAGGTTTATCGTCCGGACACTTATCAGTACAGTACTTCTGTCGCTGATGATAGATCTGTCTGAGCCCTTGACAAGCAAATTTATCGAGCAGCTGGCCCTTGAGAAGCTGACGGAGGGACCGGATTATCTGTTGTATTCTATCTTTGGTGGATTTTTCATGGGGCTTGGACTGGGTTTCGTGTTCAAATCGGGAGCTACGACCGGAGGAACAGATCTGGGAGCCAGGATAACGCACCACTTTATGCCGTGGGTTACAATGGGCAGAGCCCTGCTTGTTATTGATTCTGCGGTGATCATATTTGCCGCTATAGCCTTCAGAAGCTTTATTCTGGCGCTTTACTCGATATTATCGCTATACATTTCCTCGAAAATCATTGATGTGATACTGGAAGGTGTGAATTTTGCCAAATCAGTTTTCATTATTTCAGATCATGCAGAGACAATAGCAAAGGATATCATGAAGGAACTGGACAGAGGAGTCACGGCTCTCAGAGGAGTGGGAATGTATTCAAAGGCCGACAAGATGGTTCTTTACTGTGTGCTTCACAGAAGCCAGCTGCAAGAACTCAAGGGGCTTGTGAAAAGGACGGATCCGTTGGCGTTCATAATATTGAGTGATGTCACAGAAGTCCTTGGAGAGGGCTTTAAGACGTATGATTGATGGAAAAATTAAGCCATAAGCAAATCATGTATTGACTTGGACAGGGCTGTGGTGTTAAGATAGTGTCTGAACTGAATATATGATCTTCAGGGCAGGGTGAAAGTCCCTACCGGCGGTAATGCGGCCTATGTGCCGTTAGCCCGCGAGCGAAAGCTGATCCGGTGAGATCCCGGAGCCGACAGTATAGTCTGGATGGAAGAAGATGCTTGTTTTTGACCATGTGTCCCTGGGATTATATTCCAGGGATTTTGTTTTTGTATTATTACAAAAAGAATCTGATGGTGTATTGACAATGAACATTTAGGAGGTCGTGTGTATGAAAACAAATGTTAAGAAGATGGTAACAATGGCTGTGCTCTCGGCACTGTCGCTCGTTCTGATGCTGCTGGTGAGGTTTCCTGTATTGCCGGCTGCTCCATATTTGATATATGAGCCTGCTGATGTGCCGATATTTATTGGGACATTTCTGTTTGGCCCGCTGGCCGGACTTGTATTAACGGTAATTGTATCGACGATCCAGGCATTCGTATTGAGTCCCGACGGTTGGGTCGGCCTGATAATGCATGTAGCTGCCACAGGGACATTTGTTATTACTGCTGGCTTAATATACAGAAGGCACCATAAATTCACCGGTGCTGTTATAGCTCTTGCCGCAGGTACACTTGCAATGACACTGGTGATGGTGCCGGTCAACCTGATCATACAGCCGAATTTTTACGGGACTCCGCTGGCGGTCGTTAAGAGTTTTATACTGCCGGTCATCATACCCTTTAACCTTATAAAGGCCGGCGGTAACTCAATACTGACAGTTTTGATCTATAAGAGAATAAGCAAGCTGGTAAAGAAGCTTGGGGGTCAAGCCTGACCCCGAATGGAAATATATTGACAATATTCTAGGCTTGTACTAAAATGAAATAAAAATGTAGCTTATTGCCTACAGAAATTGCCAAGCTCCTGTAATAATTAATAGGAGGATCGTCAAATGGAAGTAAACAGGCAGAAGGTTCACGATCTTATGAAGACCAACTGCGCAGGAAATTATAACCGGTTTGCGAGAGAACTCGGCGTAGATCCGTCACACTTGTACAGATTTCTGAACACAGGTGTAGGAGGCGGTAAGAAAATATTGATGTCTGTAATAAAGTACTGCAAGTTGAATGGATTGGATTTTGAGGATTACATCAGCATCTGACATTCATACGGATCGATTTCGATGCGCCTTTGAGCTAATCAGGCAGATCGCATTGGTCAGGGCAGCTTTAGCCTCCACCGATTCATTCGGTGAGCATATTGATACCAGAACAGTACTCCTTTACCATAAGGGCTCTGACATAACCCTTGTCTTTTGTGGTGGATTCTATATAAAAACCTCTTCCATAATAGAATCTGACCAGCTCCCTGTATTTTGATGCAGTATGAAGCCTAACCCTTTTTACACCATTCTCTATGAGCATGTTGTCAACAAGGCTCATCAGTGATTTGCCTATGCCTATGTTGTTATAGTTCGGCCTGACACCAAATCTGCTGAGATAAGCTGTATTATCGGGCAGTATTGTTACTCTGACGCTGCCTACGGGAACATTGTCGATGAAGGCAATGAAGACTTCCCTTGTCCTGATGTCGTCGGCGATATCCTCAACTGTTTCCTGAAGCGCTTCCAGAGAGCATGTCAGTCCAGTGTCCTCTAAATATTTCCTGAAAGAATCCTGCATGATCTCTTGTATTGCAGGAGCATCTGTTTCCATAGCTTTACGTATAATGAATGAATAATTGATCATATGCACCCTATCCGTCTCTTTTTCTATAAAGCCCTCTGAATCAACTGACCTCTGCAGGCTGTTCAGTTGCCCATCAGTGCTGCCATGATAGCCTTCTGTACATGCAGCCTGTTCTCAGCTTCTTCAAATACGCTTGAATTAGGTCCGTCAATAATATCCCCGGTAACCTCGTAGCCTCTGTAGGCAGGGAGGCAGTGCAGGAACATAGCGTCTTCCTTTGCCTTAGAGAATAATTTGCTGTTTACCTGATATGGCATAAAGACTTTGAGCCGCAATTCCTTTTCCTCTTCCTGACCCATGCTGACCCATGTATCTGTATAAACCACATCAGCATCTTTTATCGCTTCATAAGGATCTTCAGTGATTACTACACTGCTGCCGGATTTCTTGGCTGTCTGCTTAGCCTGTTCTATGATAGAACCATCACAGCCGTATCCTGCGGGAGCGGCTACAGCAATATCCATTCCGGTTTTTGCGCAGCCCTGCACAAGAGAGTTGGCTACATTATTGCCGTCGCCTACATATGCCAGCTTAAGCCCCTCCAGGTTCCCTTTCTTCTCGTATACGGTAAAGAGGTCTGAAAGTATCTGGCATGGATGCATGAGATCTGTCAATCCGTTTATTATGGGGATCGTACCATACTTCGCCAGATCAAGTACATCACTGTGCTTAAAGGTCCTGATCATGATGCCGCTGATGTAGTGAGAAAGCACCTTCGCCGTATCGAATATCGTCTCTCCGCGGCCGAGCTGTATGTCGCTGGAGCTCAGAAAAATAGGATAACCGCCCAACTGGTACATACCTACTTCAAAGGAGACTCTGGTTCTGGTAGAGGATTTTGAAAATATCATCCCGAGAGTCTTGCCCTTAAGAAGGTGATGGGGAGTTCCTTCCCTCAGTTCCTTCTTAAGCCTTGCAGCCAGCGTAAATATGTGTTCTATCTCTTCATGCGATACATCGTTAAGATCGATTAGGTGTTTCATTATAACGCTCCTTCTATACTATATAATACTTTGAAATCTATTCTGATGATTTTCAGTGTGCCCATGACCATTTGGCTGTTTGGAGTATTCGTCCAGAGCATAGATACATGTCTCGTTGCCTTCGGACAGATGCTCGAGCACATCAAGTATGGCATTTGTAGTGTCCAATGAAGTCAGACACGGCGTATTATATTCTATTGAGGTTCTTCTGATAGTGAATCCCAATCTGCCGGGTATGCCTTCCTTAGCGTGTGTGCTTATCACAAGAGATACTTTGTCAGTTTTGATATAGTCAAGTATCTTATCCTCCTGCACTAATTCAACTAACAAACCGTTATCAGTAAGTTCCTTCCAATTGTCCTCCACAGCAAACAGCTTGAAGCCCAGCCTGCTGAACCGCTCTGAAATCACAGTACAGTCTGCTTTATCCATTTCACCTGTTGCTATCAATACGTTGCCACCTCTTGGCACAGACAGGCCGGAGGCGATCAAAGCCTTGTATAGAGCGTGGCGGTAATCCCTGTCCACACCCATGACTTCGCCTGTGGATTTCATTTCAGGACTCAGGAAAGTATCAACTGTGGTGAGCTTTGAGAATGAAAATACAGGCGCCTTTACAGCTGTAAAAGTCGGCTCTTTCGCAAGACCAGGCTCGTATCCGAGCTCGCGCAGTGAACTGCCCATAATGAGCTTTGTTGCTACATTGACCATCGGGATGCCGGTGATCTTGCTCATGATCGGAATAGTTCTGCTGGCGCGCGGATTAACTTCTATCACATAAACCTTCTCGTCATTGTCTATAACAAACTGAATATTAAACAGCCCGACAGTTTTCAATGCTCTGGCCAGCCTTACAGTATAATCAGCAATAGTATCCTTGATCTTTTGTGACAGTGTATGGGGAGGATATACTGCGATACTGTCACCTGAGTGAACGCCAGCTCTTTCGATATGCTGGAATATGCCCGGTATGAGTACGTCTTCGCCGTCACAGATGCCGTCGACTTCCGCTTCTGTACCGTTGATATATTTATCAATCAGGACGGGATGCTTGGCTGACAGGTCAACAGCCATCCTCATATATTCCTCCAAAGACCTGTCATTGTACACTATCTCCATGGCTCTTCCGCCCAGTACATATGATGGCCTCACCAGTACCGGGTAGCCTATACTTCCGGCTATCGCCTTTGCCTCCTTGACAGAATATGCGGTACTTCCCTCGGGAATAGGTATATCGAGTTCCTCAAGGAGCTTTAGGAATTTATCCCTGTCCTCGGCGATATCGATGCTCTCCACTGTGGTGCCCAGAATTTTAACGCCTTCCTTGTGAAGTGTCTCCGCCAGATTGATAGCAGTCTGGCCGCCGAATTGGACAATGATGCCCTCCGGCTTTTCTTTTTTGATAATATCCAATGCACATTCTTTCGTTAAAGGCTCAAAATATAACTTGTCTGAGGTGTCAAAATCCGTGCTCACCGTTTCCGGATTGTTATTTATGATAATTGACTCTATGTCCAGTTCCTTCAAAGTTCTGACACAATGCACGCTGCAGTAGTCGAATTCTATGCCCTGACCGATCCGTATCGGGCCTGATCCTATAACAAGGACCTTTTTTTTGTTGGAAACGACCACTTCGTCATGCTCCTCATAGGTGGAATAGTAATACGGCGTTACAGCCTCAAATTCTCCGGCGCAAGTGTCAACGATCTTGTAAACAGGCTTGACCGGGTACCTTTCTCTAAGCTCAAGTATTGTATCCACCGGCACATTTACCAGATTTGCAATGTACGAATCTCCAAAGCCGATTTTTTTTGCCCGAATATAAAGATCATAATCCAGCCAAGCTATTCCTGCATTTTTCACATCCTCAGCAACCTGCACGATGTTTTGCAGCTTACTTATAAAGAAACTGTCGACCTTTGTTGTTTCGACTATTCTGTCTACCGAAATGCCCTTTTGCAGAGCCTTGAAAATTGCAAACACACGTTCATCTCTTGGCGATGCTAAAACATCTATCAGCTCATCGACTGTTTTGTTATCGAACAGCTCCAGACCAAGCTGGTAATTCAGCTTGATGTCAAGTGAGTCAATAGCCTTGAGCAATGATTCCTCAAAGGTCCTGCCTATTGCCATGACCTCGCCTGTGGCTTTCATTTGGGTGCCAAGGGAGCGGTCGGCTGAGGAAAACTTGTCGAAGGGCCAGCGGGGGACCTTCGTTACCACATAGTCTATAGTCGGCTCAAAACAGGCATAGGTGTTTTGAGTAACGGAATTCTTTATTTCGTCCAAATCCATGCCAATGGCGATCTTGGATGTAACACGGGCGATCGGGTAACCGGTGGCTTTTGAGGCAAGTGCACTGGAACGGCTTACTCTTGGGTTAACTTCTATTATGACATATTCATAGCTGTTGGGATCGAGAGCAAATTGGATGTTGCAGCCGCCTTTTATTTCAAGTGCTCGGATTATTTTTACTGAAGCGGTACGAAGCATCTGGTATTCGATTGCTGACAGTGTCTGGCAGGGTGCCACGACAATACTGTCGCCGGTATGAACGCCGACGGGATCCAGGTTTTCCATGCTGCATATGATGATGCAGTTATCGGAACCGTCACGCATTACCTCAAATTCAATTTCCTTCCAGCCTGCGACGCTTTGCTCAAGCAGGACTTGATTTATCATGCTGAGCTTCAGCCCTTTTCCGCAGATATACTTGAAATCCTCCATATTTTCTGCTATACCGCCTCCGGTACCGCCAAGTGTATACGCAGGCCTGATGATTATTGGGAAGCCTACTTTTTCCGCAAATGCAGCGGCATCGACTAAGTTAGTGACGATTGTACTGTGGGGGACTTTCTCATTGATGCTCTGCATCGTCTCTTTGAACAGTTCTCTGTCCTCAGCTCTTTTTATTGATGTAAGGGAAGTTCCCAGCAGCTCTATCTCAAGACGGTCAAGAATACCGTCATTTGCCAGTTGGACAGCCATGTTGAGGCCTGTTTGCCCTCCAAGGGAGGCAAGTATTCCGTCTGGTCTTTCACGCTCTATTATCTTCTTTACTATTTCTGTCGTTATAGGTTCTATATATACTCTGTCAGCTGTTTCGCTGTCTGTCATTATTGTTGCCGGGTTACTGTTGATGAGTATTACCTCGATGCCTTCCTCCTTCAGTGACCTGCAGGCCTGCGATCCGGAGTAGTCGAACTCTGCCGCCTGCCCTATTACTATAGGTCCCGATCCTATGACCAGCACCTTATTTATATCATTTCTTTTAGGCATATGACCCTCCATTTATTTGTGAGCAAATAGCGCTGTCAATTACATCATTTTTATGAATTCGTCAAAAATATTGCCTGAGTCCTCTGATTCGGCCGCAGCTTCAGGGATGTACTGTACGCCGAAAACGGGCAGCTTCTTGTGTCTAAAGGCTTCAACGGTGCTGTCGTTTACATTTGTTTGTGTGATATCAACATCATCACTTATTTTCGGTGCCAATGCATAGTTGTGACTTTGAGATGTGATATAGCATCTGCCCGTTGTGAAATCCCTGACCGGATGATTGGCTCCGTGATGACCATATTTCAGCTTGTGCACAGTACCGCCCAGAGCAAGTCCCAGAAGCAGGTGCCCAAGGCAAACCCCTAATATGGGCATTTTACCGATCAGCTTCCGGATAAGATGCCTCTGGTTTTCAAGAGCCTCGGGATCACCGGGTCCGTTAGATATCAGCAGACCATCGGGGCTTTGCGCCATTATATCCTCATATGTGGATGATGCGGGCAGTATATGGATATCGCAATTGTATTTTTCAAGGTATTTGATGATCTTGTTTTTTACTCCCAAATCCAGCAGTGCAACTTTTTTCCCCTGACCCTTTATGTGGATAGGCTCCCTTGCAGTGACCTCCATCACCAGATCGCGAGGTTCACGTATTCTGGTCTTCAGTCTGTCGAGCAGAATATCCACATTACCGCATTCGGTCGATATAATGCCGAACATGCTGCCATTGCTGCGCAGATGCTGTGTCAACGCTCTTGTGTCGATTCCCTTCAGCCCGACTATATTGTTCATTCTGAAGTATTCATCAGCACTGATGGAACAGCGCCAGTTGTTTGGATGATCACACAGCTCTTTTACAATAAAACCCTCTACATGCGTTCTGCATGATTCATTGTCCTCGGTGTTGAAACCGTAGTTGCCGATCAGAGGGTATGTCATCGTTACTATAAGACCGTTATAGGAAGGGTCGGTGATGATCTCCTGATAGCCTGTCATACAGGTGTTGAACACTACCTCGCCGATAACCTCACCCTTTGCTCCAAAACCCATTCCCGGGAAATATGTGCCATCTTCCAAAACTAATACTGATTTCATTTTTTCGCTCCTTGTACACCAGATTCAAATTCAAAGCCTGTTATGCGTTTTGTCAAATTAATGCAAGCGCATCGTCCAATGCCTTTGTAAAAGCATCTATATGATCCTTTGTAATGATCAATGGAGGAAGCAGCCTGATTATGAATGCCCCGACACTTCCAACCAGATAGCCCTTTTCAAGTAGTCTGTTTTTTATAATCAGGGCTTTATCCTGTGTCAATTCTATACCGACCATCAGTCCAATTCCGCGCACATCTGCTATAATATCGTACTTCTCCGATAGTACAGTTAATTTTTCCTTAATATATTGCCCCATTTTTTCAGAATTTGAAGTTAGGTTTTCTTTTAGCAGCGTGTTCATAACAGCCAGGCCTGCCGAGCATGCCAGCGGGTTGCCTCCAAATGTGGAGCCGTGGTCTCCAGGCTCAAATGCACAGGCAGTCTGTTCCTTTGCACAAAGGGCGCCAATGGGCACACCGCCTGCCAGGGCCTTTGCCAGAGTGAATATATCCGGCTCCACTTCGTAGTGCTGATATGCAAAAAGCTTTCCTGTCCTGCCGATACCGGTCTGTATTTCATCGATTATGAGCAGCAGACCTTTTTCATCACAGAGCTCACGGACAGCTTTAACAAACGAGACATCCAAAGGATGCACACCGCTCTCCCCCTGTACGAGCTCCATCATTACCGCACAGGTTTCATTATCAACTGCTGCTTTGAGAGCTTCCATGTCATTTATCGGAACATGCTTGAATCCCGGTATTAATGGCGCATAGGGCTTCTGATATTTTTCCTGTCCTGTGGCCGCCACTGTTGTCAGTGTCCTTCCATGGAAGGAGTTCTTTAATGTGATGATGCCGTATTTCTCGGGCATGCCTCTTTTTTTGAAGTAGATCCTGGCGAGTTTTATTGCACCTTCATTTGCCTCAGCTCCGCTGTTCGCAAAGAAGACGCGATCTGCGCAGGAGTTTTCAACCAGTATTTTTGCGAGCATAGCCTGTGATTTTATGTAGTACAGGCTGGAGCAATGTATCAGCCTTTCAGCCTGGGTACTGACAGCCTCGACTAGTGCCGGATGACCGTGACCCAGCACGTTTACAGCTATGCCTCCAAGAAAATCACGATATTGACGTCCCTGACCGTCGTAAAGGTCAATCCCTTTTCCATATTCAAAGCAAACCGGCGTCCTGGCGCCGAATGTATTCATATAGTATTTCGAGTCCATCTCCATTATCTCATGAAGATCCATAATATCATCTCCCGTGACTTCTATTTGTCTCCAAATTTTATTTTATTCATAATTATACACACTAATGCATAAAAATGCAACAAAAAAATAAGAAACGTCTTTGAGAGGGGACGTTTCTTCAAAATGCGTCAACTGAGCCATTTGCCGGTGCAGCTATATCTGGCTGCCGGATTTTTCGACATACCGGCGGTATATTTCAGAAACTTCGCTTTCCAGCTTCTCAAAATATTCACTTAGCTGTTGGTTGCTGATATTGTCACATTCTATAAACTGGGCGGCATGATCTATCTCATTGCTTCCCCTGCTCCTGCGTCTGATAACTCTGCCCGTCACCTTTGTCGGTTCTGCGTTCGGCAGCATTATTGTCATTTCGATATTTTCATTACTGTCAAATTTGTGCTCACATATGAATGCAGCACCGCCATATGATAAATCTGTTATGACAGCCTTGTAGTTTTCGCTGTCCCAGACTGGCTTGAGAGAGGCTTCCAGCCGAACATCATACCTTGGGAACAGCCTGTTGTTTATCATTTCTTCAGCAGTTTCAAGTTTTACCAGGACATACTCCGGTGATTCGGTGCTTATCGACTTTACCTTGCCATGGAAATAATAAATGAAGAAATCGTTGGAGTATTTTACCCAGACCGGACTGCCTGATACGGCCAGTGATTTCATGAATTTCTCGATGTAGGCTATCCGGATTGTGCTGCCTGTCACCTCGTAGACTATGCTGCCGTGCCATGGAGAATCACGTCCGATACGTACGCCGATCATCATACCTTCCTTCAGGACTGCGGGAACAACTGAGGCATTCAGAGAAATCACTCCCTTTACATAACAAATTCATCCGATATTATATCGGATGAATTTGATTGTTACTTAATATACAAACTTATATATTTGCTTGCAGCATATACAAACTTATATGTTTGCCTGAAGGTGAAAGGATCATAGACGCTCTTTCTCGTAATAGAGCACCTTTTCTTTCATAATCATGGTTCCTATGCCCTTGTTTGTGAAGATTTCAAGTAATATGCAGTGGGAGATCCTGCCGTCTATTATGTGGGTCCTGCCGACACCACTCTCCAATGCATCCAGACAACCGAGCACCTTTGGGATCATACCGCCGTCTATGATCTTTTTTTCAATAAGGTCGTGTACCTCTGCTGCTGTCAGAGCATGAAGCACTTCGCAGCTGTCTCTCGAGGTTTTGACACCCTCCACATCTGTGAGAAGTATAAGCTTTTCTGCTTTCAGGGCAGCAGCGATCTCACTGGCTACTGTGTCCGCATTGATATTGTAACTCCGACCATCGGCACCGACACCTATTGGTGCGACGACAGGAATGTATTCATCCTGTGCCATGAATTCCAATACCTTTGAGTTAATTTTTGTGATTCTGCCAACTAGCCCTATGTCTCTTTCGGCACCGTCAATCATTGTCTTATACTGTTCACATTCCAGAAGATTTCCGTCAATACCACACAGACCTATTGCCTTTCCGCCCTTCTGGTTTATAAGTGATACGATCTCCTTGTTTGTTTTGCCCACAAGTACCATCTGAGCAACTTCCATCGTTTGCTTGTCTGTGACTCTCAGACCGTTCATAAATTCACTTTTAATATCAAGACGCTGGAGCATGCTGCTAATATCCGGTCCTCCGCCGTGTACGACCACAGGGTTCAGACCAATGTACTTAAGCAGTGTGATATCCTCCATGACCGAGTTCTTTAGTTCATCATTGATCATGGCATTCCCGCCGTATTTTATGACTACTGTCTTTCCGTGCAGCTTCTGAATATAGGGGAGGGCTTCTATTAGTATCTCAGCCTTCTTGATGATCGTTTCCATTTTCGCTTCCAAATCCTTGACCTCCTGATTAGATTACTTTTAAACAATGCAGTAAACGAGCACTATGCAATTGATTTTATTCCAGTCCAGTCCTTTCATCAATACCCATCATAATATTCATGCACTGTACTGCCGCACCTGACGCACCCTTGCCAAGATTATCGAGCCTTGCCGTAAGCAGGATGTGATCGTCATTTCCTGCGGCGTATATCTCGAGAACATTTGTACCATTACATCCTGTAGCGCTGAGGAAACCGTCAACGATACCGCCTTCGGAGCCAAAAGGATATACCTTAATAAAATGCTGACCCTCATAGTATGAGTATAAATATTCACAGACCGATTCAGCGCTGCTCTTTTTTGTCAGATACTTTGAATACAGCGGAACTGCCACCGTCATTCCCTTGTAATATGGACCTATGATCGGGGTGAAAAGAGGAGGCTGGCTGAGTCCGGTAATCTTCTGCATCTCAGGGATATGCTTGTGCTTGAGGGTCAATGCATAAAATCTTGGACTTTTTATCTCATCATCATATGGGTCTGCCGATGAATATTCAGCGATGCGTTTTTTACCGCCGCCGCTGTAACCTGAAACCGCATGACAGGTCACAGGATAATCGTTGGGAATAATGCCGGCGTTGACCAGCGGATATAGAAGTGCGATAAAGCCGGTGGCATAGCATCCGGGCACAGACACCCTCGACGATGGTATGATCCTTTCTCTGTGGCGACTGCTCAGCTCCGGGAAGCCATAAGCCCACGACGGGTTTGTGCGGTGAGCTGTACTGGCATCTATAATGCGGGTCCTGCTGTTCTCGACCAGAGATACCGATTGTCTGGCTGCATCGTCCGGCAGACATAAAAAAACTACGTCAGCTGCATTTATCAGCCTTTTTCTTTCGTTGATATCCCTGCGCTTATCAGGATCTATTTTCAGCAGTTCTATATCGCTTCTGTCATGCAGCCGCTCATTGATCTGAAGGCCGGTGGTGCCTTCCTGACCATCTACAAATATTTTATACGGCATAATCATTCTCCTCATATTATAATGTAGTAGTGTTTATAGTCCCTCTCCAAGGACTGTATGCTATAATTTTCACAGACGCTGTGGATTAGTCTCTCTCTCCTCTTAATGCCAGTAAACCTGATATACATAATTGATCATACTATCCAAAATCTCTATGTTACAGCATAATGATAGCATAAATCTTAGTTTATAATTATACAATGCAATGCATAAAAATGCAACATTTATAACATATTTCATTATGCAAAGTTACTAAATACTATTTTTTAATTTTGTTAAAAAGTGTACTAGTTAGAAACATGCTGGCGTGATATATTATTAGTATATTGTTAACTGTTTATATATGGGAGGGGAAAAAATGGCAAGTGTAAAGCTTAAAAACGTATACAAGAGATACGACGGCGGTGTTACAGCTGTCAGCGATTTCAATCTGGACATCGAGGATAAGGAGTTTATAATCCTTGTCGGACCGTCTGGTTGTGGCAAAACAACAACGCTCAGAATGGTCGCAGGTCTCGAAGAGATCACAGAAGGCGAGATCTACATCGGTGACAGACTTGTTAACGATGTGCAGCCTAAGGACAGAGACATTGCAATGGTTTTCCAGAACTATGCTCTGTATCCTCACATGACTGTTTTTGACAACATGGCATTTGGTCTTAAGCTCAGAAAAACCCCTAAGGAAGAAATAAAGAAGAGAGTCCATGAAGCTGCCAAGATACTTGAGATCGAGCACCTGCTCGACAGGAAGCCGAAGGCTCTTTCAGGCGGACAGAGACAGAGGGTTGCTCTCGGTCGTGCAATAGTCCGTGACCCGAAGGTATTCCTTATGGACGAACCTCTCTCCAACCTCGATGCAAAGCTGAGGGTGCAGATGAGGCTTGAAATCACTAAGCTGCACCAGAAATTGAATACTACATTCATTTATGTTACACATGACCAGACAGAGGCTATGACAATGGGTACCAGGATCGTCGTTATGAAGGACGGCTTTATCCAGCAGGTCGATACGCCGACTTCACTTTATGACAGACCGGTCAACATGTTCGTTGCAGGATTCATAGGCAGCCCGCAGATGAACTTTATCAATGTGACTATAGACAAGCGCGGCGAAGATATTTTCCTGAAATTCGGCGAAAACGAGATCAAGCTTCCGGAAGGCAAAGCAAAGAAGCTTGAAAACACTGATTACATTGGCAGAGAAGTCGTTATGGGCATCAGGCCGGAAAGCATGCATGATGAGGAAGCATTCCTCGAATCCATGCCTGACAGCGTAGTTACAGCTAATGTCGAAGTCGTTGAAATGCTCGGTTCAGAAACACTGCTGCATATTTTCATCGATCAGATAAGCTGCACCGCAAGGGTAAATCCGAGAACGAAGACCAGATCCGGGGATGTTATCAAGATAGCTATCGATACCAACAGGATCCACCTCTTCGACAAGGATACAGAAAAGACGATAATAAACTGATAATATCTGCAATACAGGAGGAAGCTGAAAAGTCTTCCTCTTTTTTATTGCAATTTTTTCTTCATATGAGAGGCCGCTACCGGTCTTGCGTTATAAGCGGCTAACTGGTCATACTAGAGCCGGACCGGCAGCGCCGTTTATTCCGCCTAGGTTTCCCAAGCACTAACTGTAGTATAGCTATTTCGACAATAAGGAAGTTCATAGTCAAGAAGCCGTATCTCTTCTCAAGCACCGGTCTGTATACAAATTTTCATTCCATATCGCCATTCAATATAGTATAATTATCCCTGATGGCAGTTTACGAGTTTCTTTAGGCTTGCCAGAATATGGCGGCAGGAGGGATCGGCGTGAGACTTTTTCAAAATTTGATAAACCAAATAAGGGATAATGTGGACGGGGATTTCGGAGTGATGGACGAGACCGGCCTGATATTGGGGTGTACCGATGAGAGGCTTACCGGTACAACACATCCTTCTGTAACGGAGGTCACAAGCGACAGCAGCAAGGTCAGCGAATTACAGGGATGTGTATTTCAGAAAATATTCATCAAGAACAGGCTGGAATTCATAGTATTTATTAATATGGAGGACGAGCACAGCAAAAAACTGCTGGCTATGCTGGCGGTAAATGTGTCAAATTTAAAAAATTATTATGAGGAGAAATTCGACAGGGGTAATTTTTTCAAAAACATAATAACTGATAATATACTGCCTGGCGATATACAAATCAAAGCCAAGGAGCTTCATATACCTTTCAATGTCTATAGATCTGTCTTTTTGATTAAAACGGAGAAGGTCAGGGACATTCAGACTCATGAAGTGATACTCGGACTTTTCCCTAAGAAGCTGAAGGATTTTGTTATAGCATTGGATGAAGAGACAGTTGTACTGATAAAAGAGCTGAAGGATCCAAGTGACCAAAAAGAGATTGACAGAACGGCAAAGGCAATCATTGATACACTTAATACTGAGATAATGGTCAAGGCGCAGATCGGTATAGGCTCAATCGTTGAAAGTGTCTGGGATATCGGCCGGTCCTTCAAGGAAGCGCAGACGGCGCTGCAGATCGGAAGTATATTCGAAAGTGATAAGGCTATCATAAATTATAATAACTTGGGTATCGGAAGACTGATTTATCAACTTCCAACTACTATGTGCAGACTATTTTTAAAGGAGGTCTTTAAGAAGGGTTCCTTTGAAGCGCTGGATCAGGAGACACTTTTTACAATCCAAAAATTCTTTGAAAACAATCTCAATGTCAGCGAGACATCCAGACAACTGTATGTTCATAGAAATACTCTGGTTTACAGGCTTGACAAAATTCAGAAGATTACCGGCCTCGATTTAAGGAATTTTGACGATGCAATAATTTTCAAGGTGTCACTGCTTGTAAAAAAATATCTCGACAAAGCCGAAAGCTTACAGGGAGATTTTGTGTAAACCTGCTAACTTCCACGGTTCCAAGTTGTGAATTGAAACATTTTTGTAATGAAAAAAGGCAGGATTTTTGAGGTATTTTGTAGAAACACTCACATTGCATTATATTAACCACGACTATTGTCGAAGAAATGTACTATAATGTTAGTGGTTATCCTAAATGCATGAGATTACTAAAACTAACTCTATCGTCGAAGGCGATATTACTGGGGTGTATTTGATTGGTTGAGCTAAAAGGTGTTTCAAAGACGTATCCCAATGGAACTATTGCTCTTAGGGACGTCAACTTAAAAATAGATAAAGGTGAATTCGTCTTTCTTGTCGGCCCAAGCGGTTCAGGCAAATCGACACTTGTGAAGCTTCTTCTGAAGGAAGAGGATGTGACAGAGGGTGAAGTATATGTCAATGGGTATGATGTATCATCAATGACCAGGGTTGAGGTTCCATACCTCAGAAGGAGCTTGGGGGTCGTATTTCAGGATTTCAGGCTCCTGCCGAACAAAACTGTGTATGAGAACGTTGCGTTTGCCATGGTCATCACCGAATCGCTGCCAAAGGAAATAAGAAGACAGGTGCCGATGGCGCTGGCACTCGTCGGCTTGAGCAGGAAGGCGAACATGTACCCTAATCAGCTTTCAGGAGGAGAACAACAGAGGGTTGCACTGGCAAGAGCTCTGGTAAACAATCCGGCTTTGATGATAGCTGATGAGCCTACAGGTAATCTTGATCCGGAGACATCCTGGGAAATAATGAAGCTTCTAAGTGAGGTCAATCACAGAGGTACGACGGTGATTGTCGCTACACACGAAAAATCCATCGTTGATGAGATGAAAAAACGAGTTGTATCGATCAGCAAGGGCTTGATCGTGAGGGACCAGGAGAAAGGACAATACAGGGATGAAGATAAGAACAATCAGGTACATATTTAAAGAAGGTTTTGTTAATTCATATAGAAACAAACTGATGTCTTTGGCTTCAGTAGTAATAGTGATAGCATCACTCATAATATTTGGCATATTCATACTGATTGCGCTGAACCTGGAATATAACATCAATATCTGGAAGGAGCAGCCCCAGCTTGAGGCATTTTGCTATGAGGAACTGGATGAAATGCAGGTCCGGCGTGTTGAGGACACAATTAAGAATAACGACAGGATAAAGGAATATGAAAGGGTAGATAAAGAGACAGCGCTTAAAAAGATGCGCGAAAAACTTGGTGATGACTCAGCTATACTTGATGGTTATGGTGCAGAGATATTTCCTGTATCATTCATCATCAAGCTGAAGGATGTGGCGCATAGCAGTGAAGTCGTGGCAGAGCTGGAAAAAATCAGCGGCGTTCAGAAGGTGAGCTACTCTCAGGATACGGTAGAGGTATTGACAAGAGTCTCGCACTGGTTCAAGCTCGGCAGCAGTTTGATGATAGTCATATTTTTAGTGGTGTCTGTGTTTATTATATCAAATACAATAAAGCTGACCGTATTTGCAAGGCGCAAGGAAATAAATATAATGAAATATATAGGTGCCACAGATTGGTTTATACGCTGGCCTTTTGTTGTAGAAGGTGTTATAATTAGTATAACTGGTGCAATTTTGGCATTTGTTGTGTCGGCTTATGGGTACAGAGCTATTGTTAATGAGTTCTCAAAGGACATGTTTTTAGCGGAAACTCAGTTATTGAGATTAATCGATATACAGGATATTTGGGGCAGACTGGCGTCGTCCTACGCGATCATAGCCGCTGCCATAGGCGCACTTGGAAGCTTCGTGTCGATCAGAAGACATCTGAAGGTGTAAGCTGATATCCATTTGAAGTAATAGAAGCTGTGATACAGACAAAAGAACACCCAAAACACCCCGAGAACGGTTTGGCTACACTTCATGACAGCAGAGCTGCAATGGATAAAGGCGGCCACGTTTCAGCGGTGAATTATGCGGACAATTCCTCGTCCGTAAATCTTAACATGGAGGTTTGGATAATTGAGGAATAAGAGATTTACTATTGCTGTTTTGCTTGTTGCAATTATGCTTTCTTCTGTACTGCCGGTAATGGCGGATGAACTGACGGATGCAAAAAACAGGAAATCATCTACAGACAACCGAATTGCTGATCTAAAGAAGAAGCAGCAGGCTGAGTTGGCGGAGAAGTCAAAGCTCGAAAAGGAAAAGGCTGAGATTTCAAAACAGGAAGCTGAGGAAGCTAATGCCTATGAAGAGCTCCTCAAGCAGATAAGTGATGCCGAAGAGCACCTCAGACAAACCGAACTCGCACTTGCGGAAGCCATAGCCAACTACAACCAGATGAACGAGCTCGTAAAGACGCGGCTTCAGGTGATGTATCAAAACTCGAGTTCAACCATATTGGATACGCTCCTTGAATCAAAAAGTGTGGTCGAGTTTTATGAGCGTCTCCATTACATGTCGGTGATATCTGAAAATGACAGTAAATTAATGCAGCAGCTTGAAGTAGCCAGACAGGATGTGGAGTTGAAAAAGCAGCTTCAGCAGCAGGCCAAGGAATTTCTTGAGCAAAAGGCAAGCGAAAAGGAAGAGCGGATACAGCAGCTCAAAACCTCCAGATCTCAGGTCGAAGGCGAGATATCAAGAAGCAAGAAGGAGATAGCCAGTCTCGAGAAAGAGATTGATAAGCAGATAGAGGAATCTAAAAGGCTCAACAGTGTCATAAAGAACCTCTCCACGAAGAAGAAATATGCAGGCGGTTCAATGACATGGCCATGTCCAAGTTCATATACGATAACATCACAATATGGAATGAGAAAGCATCCTATACTAAGAAAGTATAAGCTTCATACCGGTGTCGATATAGCTGCAAACAAGGGAACTGCGATAGTAGCGGCGAACAGCGGTACGGTAATCATGGCTCATTATGATAAAAATGGGTATGGAAACATGGTCGTCATAGATCATGGCGGCGGTATCACCACTCTTTATGCGCACGCCAGCAAGATTCTGGTGAAGGTCGGACAGGAAGTGAAATCGGGGAAAACCATAGCATATGTTGGAAGCACCGGATTGTCCACCGGGAACCACCTACATTTTGAAGTGAGGGTCAACGGGGAGACAAAAGACCCAATGAAGGGATATATAAGCAAATAAAACTAAAAAACATACTTCATATAAACTAAGCCCGGTCAAAAAAACCGGGTTTATTTGTTTCATAGACCGCATAAGATATAAAGAATCAGCGTGGAAATATAAGGATGCTGCTGTTATACATCCATATTGACTTAAGGAGCGTTCAAGATGGGAAGAAATTTTTCGATCCGTCAGGTTGCTGCAATAGTTGCAGTAACAGTGACTATCTCTGTCTGTGCGACTATTTTTGTCCTGTATTCGGTCTATACTTCCGGAACCAGGTATGTCATCAGCTTTGATGCAGAGACAGTGAACTATGAGAATGTAGTAAAATTTAATCAGGTCAGGAGTATACTCAAAAAGGATTACTATCAGAGTGTTGATGAGAACAAACTGATAGAAGGGGCGATATATGGACTGGCAGAATCACTACAGGATCCATATACGGTATACTTTAACAAGGAACAGATGCAGACCTTCCTGGAAAAATCCGAGGGCAGTTATGTCGGCATAGGAGTTACAGTTAATGTGGATGATAACGGGTTGCTGACCGTGATCGAGCCCTATGAGGGTTCACCGGCAAAAGAGGCAGGCATGCAGCAGGGTGATAAGATAGTAAAGGTGGATGGGAAGGATGTAACATCTATCAGCGATGAGAACATGATCATCAGCATGATAAAGGGAAAGGAAAACACAGCAGTAAAATTAACAGTCTACAGACCTGAAGAAGACAGGTATGTGCAGTTTGAGATCAAAAGAAAACGAATCAAGGCATCAAATATAAAGAGTGAGATACTGGGCGGAAACATTGGATATATAAAGATAGTCATGTTTGACAGCGAGATCGGAAAATATTTTAAGAATGATCTCAATAAAATGCTTAAAAAGGGCATAGATGGCCTGATAATAGACCTTAGGGACAATCCGGGCGGATCATATGAACAGGTGGTCGAAATAGCAGACAGCCTGCTTGCTGAGGGAACTATCGTGTATACTGAAGACCGAAGCGGAAAAAGGGAGTACAAGAATTCGAACAGAGCGAGCATAGATCTGCCCCTGGCGATTTTGATAAATGAAAACAGCGCCAGCGCTTCTGAAATACTTGCAGGCTCAGTTAAGGATCATAAAAGAGGAACTCTTATCGGGAAAAGAACATTTGGGAAAGGCCTGGTCCAGGAACTGAAACTCCTGGAGGATGGGTCGGGATTAAAAGTTACTATCTCCAGATATTATACACCATCAGGAGTTTGTATACATGGTACTGGTGTCAAGCCTGATATCGAGGTGGGCCCATTTGAGGAATATAGAAATCTGCCCGTTTCGCAGATACCCAGGGACAGGGATATCCAACTGCAGTCGGCAATGGAAGCTCTTTTTGGGGAAATAGATCAGGAATAATGTATAAAAGGTTGTTTTCTCCACAAAATACCTCTGTAGTGAATATTATGAATCAAGAGGTGTGAAATGGAGAAAAAGCAGGAAATCTATGATACATTGAAGTTTGAGATTGCAAATGAACTGGGTCTTGCTGAAAAAGTTCTCAAGTTTGGCTGGAAAAGTCTGTCAGCGAAAGAGACGGGCAAGATAGGAGGATTGGTTTCAAAAAGGAAGAAGGCATTGCGGGAAATGAAGCAGGAGCAAATGTAGACAGAACAGTGGTAAGTGTGCTCAAGCGGATGTATATTTTCCCGCCTGAGACTGCCGTTGGTAATAAAGATGATAAAATGCCGCATTTAAAAGCGGCTTTTTGTTTATTCGCAATGTTTCATTTGTGGTATTATTAAGCATAGAGGCATAAAGGTCTATAACGAGGCGAATTATGTCCCTCGCTGCGTTACAAGCAAAGTAAACTGATTTTGACCATACATGGAGGTGTTAGCAATTTACGGCGACTTTGCGAATTACTATGATAGGCTCATGGCTGATGTTGATTATTCACAATGGGCTGAATATGTCATTGATATATTCAGTTATCATAATTGTAAACCAAGACTTATAGCAGACCTTGGCTGCGGTACAGGCAGCTTCTGTCTGGAAATGGATAAAAGAGAATACGAGATGATAGGGATCGACACATCTGGCGAAATGCTGAGCTGTGCAAAACAAAAAGCAATCAGTTCCGGTGCTGACATCCTGCTGCTGAATCAGGATATTACATCCTTTGAGCTTTATGGTACTGTAGATGTCGTTACCTGCTTGATGGACAGCCTTAATTATGTTACATACAAGAACGATCTGAAAAGGATGCTAAGGCTTGTAAACAATTACTTATACCCGGGCGGACTTTTTATTTTTGATATAAATACACCCTATAAATTTGAGAATATCCTGTCGTCAAATGTTTTCTGTGAGACTTCAGACGATGTCTCATACATATGGCAGAACAGCTATGATAAAAAATCCAGACTGTGCAGATTCGATCTGACCTTCTTTGTCAAGGAGGGCTTGCATTACAGAAGATTCGATGAGATCCATTATGAAAGAAGCTATAAAATAGGGGAACTTGAACAGCTGCTGGAAAAGTGCGGTATGACGGTGAAGGGCATTTATGAGGCATTCAGCTTTAAAAAGCCCGGCTCAAAGTGTGACAGGATTTTTTTTGTTTGTAAAAAGCAAGGATAATATTGCTTGATGCTAATTGAATAGAAAATAGAGTTTATGGTAAATATAAAAACACATTAATTTATTGTAAACATTATATTATGGAGATCAAGGATTATGTAATCTATTTGATTGACAAGCCATGAAATAATGTGTTAAACTTATTAAGGTTTGGCAAAATAAGCACAAAGTGCGGTCAGATCTAAGTTGAATTTCAGGAGGTTATACGTAATGCAAAAAGGTAGGGTAAAGTGGTTTAACGCTGAGAAGGGTTTTGGTTTCATTGAAAGAGATAACGGAAACGATGTTTTCGTCCACTACTCAGCAATAACTATGGATGGTTTCAAAACTCTCGAAGAAGGCGCTGAAGTAGAATTTGATGTTGTTGAGGGTGCTAAAGGCCCCCAAGCTGCAAATGTCTCGAAGGTTATGTAATTAAAGTTGACTCAACTTTAACATAAATCCAGTCAGCACGAGAACCCCGATATTATATATCGGGGTTTTTGGTTAGAATAAGGAAATATACTTTGCGGCGGTAAAAATTCCGCCATATACGGCATGCCAAGCCAGATGATCATTTATCACACTTGGTGATGACATGTTCTGAATTTTCAAATGACAGAGGAGTAATCATGGAAGACCATATAGTAAGGGCAACAGCAGCCAACGATTCGGTTCGTGCTTTTGCTGCTGTAACAACGGAACTGGTACAAGAGGCACATAAGGTCCATGGGACTTCAGGTGTCGCAACTGCAGCGCTGGGCAGGACGCTGACAGCTGCTGCCATGATGTCCAGGATGCTGAAAAACGATAACGACGTCATAACCATACAGATAAAGGGAGATGGGCCGCTGGGGCTAATAGTTGTCGTATCTGATGCAGAATCAAATGTCAGAGGATATGTACATAACCCACAGGTATATCTGCCTCTGAACGCTGCCGGCAAGTTTGATGTTGCCGCGGCAGTAGGAAGAAACGGATATCTGAATGTTATAAGGGATCTTGGGATGAAGGAGCCTTATGTAGGCTATGTGGATCTGACATCGGGTGAAATAGGCGAGGATATCGCTTATTATTTCGCTTCTTCAGAGCAGGTACCGACGGTCGTAGCTGTAGGTGTCCTTGTGGACCCGGATGAAAACGTTATAGCGGCCGGCGGTTATATAATACAGCTTATGCCCGGAGCAGATGAGGAAACCATAAAATATCTTGAAGAGAAGGTTCTGCTTGCGGACTCCATCACATATATGCTGTCAACGGGAATGGATGCCTCGGCAGTACTGGAAAGCCTTCTTGGGGAGAAAGGACTTAAGGAGATCGACAGGCTCCCCTGCAAATATAAATGCAACTGCAGCAGAGATCGTATGGAGAGAAACCTGATCAGCCTTGGCGCTAAGGAAATAAATGAAATTGCTGATGAACAGCACAGTGCAGAACTGCAGTGCCATTTTTGCAGCGCAAAGTATCATTTTACCGAGGAAGAACTCAGGTCATTGGTGAAATGACAGCGTGATGAAGCGGGCACTTCTGGCGGAGCAGCTTTTATACAGCTGTTTTTCTCTAACACTATGTGGTTGTACTGGTGTGATGATTTTTTGTTCAAAATATGTACCCGGTGTGAAGATGCACCTGGTGTAAGGATGTATCCCAATTTGGAGTATACATAATGAAGGAAGAAGTGAACTGTTAAAAAATGCAGGTAATGGGAAAGAAATCAGGTAAAAAGCTGAATAATTTCTATGAACATTTTACATAATCCCAGGTTTTTTCGTGTTATCGTGAATATTTATAGTAAAAAGTCATTATTAATTTCCCACTACTTGAAAAATTAAACATTATTCCTTCAAATACAGTGTAAGTGGAAACTAACTGAAAACTTTACAAAAAAATTGGCTAATTGAAAAAGTAATTTCCACTTTGAAAAAGTAAATTCCATAGGAATCCCTATCGTTGATTCAATCTGCGCTTATTTAGTTTGAAAACCTTGACATCCCCGGGTGTTGTGGACGAATATCACATAATGCAAATATTTGCAAAAGTAACTTCCATGTTTCTCATATCCCTTAATTTGCAGAACTAAATTCCACTACCCATGGAATTGGGGTGGAATTTACTTTTTCAAATGAGTTGGCAGAATTATCTTCATAGAAAATCAAAATTGTTATTGACTTTGAAATGACTTTTTTGTATACTATGTATTGTCGCTCGGGGCGATAAGCAATAAGGGCGCTTAGCTCAGCTGGGAGAGCACCTGCCTTACAAGCAGGGGGTCATAGGTTCGAGCCCTATAGTGCCCACCAAGGATTTTTAATCCTGTGATGTAAGTATCGCAAGCGGCATATGGCCCGGTAGTTCAGTTGGTTAGAACGCTAGCCTGTCACGCTAGAGGTCGAGGGTTCGAGTCCCTTCCGGGTCGCCATACTGCAGATGACGATTTACGTCATCTGCATATATGCCCAGATAGCTCAGTTGGTAGAGCAGAGGACTGAAAATCCTCGTGTCGCTGGTTCGATTCCGGCTCTGGGCACCAAGTTATCCGCCGCAGGCGAATAACCAAATATGCGGGATTAACTCAGTGGTAGAGTGTCACCTTGCCAAGGTGAAAGTCGCGAGTCCGAATCTCGTATCCCGCTCCAGGATAAAGCGCATAGTGCGCTTTATTTTTTATTTATTGGAATAATGAGTCTATTGAGGTGATGATGTACTACATGGCCAAATTTGTCTGAAGCAGGTGTTTTTCCCACCTCAAAGAGTGTTGACATCGATATGCATTCATGTTATCATATACTAGCCGCAAACGGTACGGCGCCATAGCCAAGTGGTAAGGCACGGGTCTGCAAAACCCTTATTCCCCAGTTCAAGTCTGGGTGGCGCCTCCAAAAACCTACAGAATCAATGTTCTGTGGGTTTTTTATTTGCTTTTTGATTTCAGCGTTTATTGTCGCCATCTGTGCTGATATTTTCCCCGTTTTGAATACCTATTGCAGACTCTTTTATTCCACAGCCGATAAACACAAATGAAAGCACTAACAGCATTGCTAATAAACCTGATACTTATCTCAAAGATATTTTTGTAATTCATCTCCCTATTATGTAAACATATAAATCACATACGGCACATTAAATCATAATTGAAAAAATATACAATATCATAATGAAAATATAACGAAGTCTAGCAGTAGCCTCGTTGAAATACGCAGAGGTAAGAAAAACTTTCTACTAAGCGTAATTTGCGAAGTAAATTATCGCAAAATCGAATATTTTTCTCTGAATGATGCGTTATAGCGTGACAGTGAGCAGCAGTGGTGGCGCTTAGCGTTCTACTGTTTTTTTCAGTTAGAATTAGTAATTGTCGAAATAAGTAGAATAATGTATAATTCTGTTATGGTCTACATTTTGTTTTGCCAAGTATTGAGTTTTTTTTGGCAAAGCACCTTATTACTAGCCGGATGGGGTATCCAACATGAATGATAAGTCAGAATCCAGCGTTTTGCGATATAAGTTTACTGATATATTTGATTTGGAAAAAATACAGAACCTTCAAAAGCTTTTTTCAGATGCGACTGGTGTTGCTTCCATCATTACAGAGCCCGATGGAACACCAATTACCGAGCCCAGCAACTTCTGCAGTTTATGCAACAACATAATACGACAAACTGAAAAGGGATACAGGAACTGTCAAATCTCTGATTCAATAATCGGGAGCCCCAAGGAGGATGGTCCAAGGATCCGGAGATGTTTAAGCGGCGGCCTTATAGACGGAGGAGTGAGCATTTTTATCGAAGGAAGGCATATAGCAAACTGGATGATAGGTCAGGTGCTTGACGAAGACTATAGTATTGAAGATATGCTGTTATATGCTGATGAGATAGGAGTAGACAGGGAAACATACAGAAAGGAGCTGTCAAAGGCAAAGTGTATGTCGGGCAAGCAATTTGAAAATGTATGTAATTTTCTTTACGCAAACGCACATCAGATGACTGCATATGCTATCAAAAACATTTCGCTTACAAATGAAATAAGCAGAAAGGAATTGGTGGAAGCAGAAATACGGCAGATCAATGCTGAACTGGAAAATCAGGTCAATGACAGGACTGCTCAATTGGAGTCGGCGAATAATGAATTGGAGTCGGCTAACTCCAAGCTTATGGAGGAAGTAACCCGACGGTATAAAGTCGGTGAAGAGATAAAGAAGCTCAATGCTGAACTGGAAAACAGAGTAGCGGATCGTACAAACCAGCTTCAAGAGACCAACCTAAGGCTGGAGGAGGAAATAAGAGAACGAATAAAGATAGAAGAGGCTTTGAGGCGAAGTGAGAGTGAATACAGACACCTGAGTTATCATGATATGCTTACAGGTCTTTATAACAGAAGGTTTTATGAAGAGGAAATAAAAAGGATGGATACGAAAGAGAATCTTCCGATATCCATTGCCTTGGGAGATGTGAACGGCTTAAAGCTTATGAATGATGCTTTCGGGCATGATGTAGGCGATATGCTGCTTCAAAAAGCAGCCGCATGTATTCGGAAGGTGTGCAGGAATGACTATGTAATCGCACGGTGGGGCGGTGATGAATTTGTGATCCTAATGCCAGGGACAGATACTAGGGAGGCAGAGGCAGTCATAAAAAGCATCAAGGACATGTATTCCAGGGAAGAAATCAATTCTGTAAAGGTGAGCATATCAATAGGGTGGGATACAAAATATGAGGCAGACGAAAATATCTATAATATATTAAAGAGTGCTGAAGACTATATGTATAAGCATAAAATCATTGAAAATGAAGGTATGCGCAACAATGTGATAAATGCGGTAATAAATGCGCTGCATGAAAAAAATCCACGTGAGGAGCAGCATTCCAAGAGGGTAAGTGAAATCTGCCAGAATATCGGAAAGGCGCTCAGGCTGTCTGAGATTGAAATAGGAAAGCTAAAGGTTGCAGGCCTCCTGCATGATATTGGCAAGATTGCTATTGATGATAATATCCTCAATAAGCAGAGCAGACTCACTGAGGAGGAATGGAATGAGATTAAAAAGCATCCCGGCATCGGGTACAGGATAATAAGCTCGTCGAGAGAGATGCTCGAACTGGCTGAATGCATACGCCTTCACCACGAAAGGTGGGATGGAGGCGGATACCCGAACGGTCTGAGGGAGGAAGCAATACCTGTAGCTGCGAGAATAATTGCACTTGCCGACAGCTACGATGCTATGACCAGTGAAAGGCCATACAGGAAAGCTTTGAACTATGAGGAGGCGGCAGAAGAGATACGCAGAAATGCCGGTACCCAGTTTGATCCTAAGATAGTTGCAGCTTTTCTGGAAAAGGTCCTGGTATGCTAGTCTAGAGGGTATAAGGCGTACCGAATATCTAAGAATGCTTGGATCAGATTTAATACTTCTCTTGTAATATGCAGTAAACGTGATATTATATAATAGAAAGCGAGAAACTTCTGTTCATATGTCATCAAATCATGGCAAGGATGCATTGTCGTGGGGAAATGACTGTCAGCGGAATAACTCATTTTGCTGGGGTACGCTATGTTTAAAAAAAAGATATTGGTCATCGACGATACGGATTTGATGGTCAAGCTGACTACGGATATACTCACAGAGAAAGGTTACGAGGTCGTTTCTGCGTGCAATGGGGTAGACGGCATAAAGATGGTGGCTTCAGAAAAGCCGGATCTTGTGCTGCTTGATGTCGTGATGCCCGGTATCGACGGATTTGAGGTCTGTAAGCTGCTCAGAAAGGATGAGAGCAACAACCTTATGCCAATAATTATGCTCACAGCCCAGGGCAATGAAGAAGATAAGCTTACCGGACTGGAGCTCGGAGCCGACGATTATATTACTAAACCGTTCAATCCCCGTGAATTGGTCAGCAGAGTAAGAAATACGCTGCTGAGGATAGACAGGAACAGGCTGGCTAACCCACTCACCGGGCTTCCGGGGAATACTGAGATACAGTCTGAGATAAACTACAGGATTGCCAAGGAAATGGAATTCTCCGTATTATATCTCGATGTGGATAATTTTAAGGCTTACAATGATGCGTATGGTTTTTCCCATGGCGACAGAGCGATAAAGCTCATTGCGGATATACTGATGGACAATATCAGAGCATTCGGTTCAGGGAACGACTTTATCGGGCATATCGGCGGGGATGATTTCGTTATAATCACAACGCCGGAATGTACAGATATACTGTGCGAAAACATAATAAAGGAATTCGATGAAAGGGTGCCGGAGATGTATACTGATGCCGACAAACAGGCCGGGTTCATCAGTACTGCAAACAGAAAGGGTTCCATAACCAGATATCCGATAATGACGTTGTCCATAGCGGCGGTTTCGAATGAACAGCGGGTGCTGTGCAATCACCTGCAGGTAGGAGAGATAGCAGCTGAGCTGAAGAAAAAGGTGAAATCAATCGCAGGAAGCGTATATCTGAGGGACAGACGACGACAAAAGCAATAAGGAGTTTGAATAATATGAAAACATATATCAAAAATAGCGCCAAAATATTATATAACTATGCAATGGCTCTGCTGGTCTTTGTAATATTTATTTATCCATTCATGGGGATAACGAAAGATGCGTTCAATACCTGGCTGCCTGTGTACAGCATAGTACTGTTCTTATTTGCATTCTTTTTGATCTATTCTGATATGAAGGAGCTTGCCAAAAAAGAAAAGAGGCCACAATATGAATATACTCATTACCCGCTGAAGGGCTTTGTATACGGACTTATTGGTATTATTCCGATCATGGTTATCACTGCCATATTCACATTTATACATTTCGACACCACTGTGGCTGAGCGGATAAAGCACGTGGCAGTCAATACATTCCTTGGCCCTCTGTACTTCATGATAAGGTGGATGAATGAAGCGATTCCCGCATATTTTGTATCTATACTGGCAATACCTGTTATCTCTCTGCTCGGGTATCTGGCCGGACATTATGGTGTAGACATAATGAAGAAGTTATTCAAGAAAAAAGAACCGGTACAGCAGAAGCCTTTTACGAAAAGCCCCTGGAACCCTACAATAAACCAGGGAAAACTCAAAAAGAAGAAAAAGAAGACCAGCAAAACCGGAGGTCAGTGAATTGACGGAATACTGGAAAGCGTTTTTCGAAAGCTACATTGCTGCTGGTAAGGCAGCATATGACATACATTTCAGGATATGCAGCGAAAATGATGGCTCGGATAGCGGCGGCGATGACGTCCTTTTGCAGGAGCTGCTCAATAAGGAATATGAGAAATGGCTGCGTGTACCGCTGAAAGCATTGGGAGACAAGACGCCGGTTGCATTTGTGGAGGAAATCGGCAGCTTTGACGAAATAGCTTCTGCATTCAACTACGGCACGGCCGCATGTGACGATGAAATGCCAGAGGTCCTCGTGGACAAGCTTCGCAGCTTCGGTGAGCAGGCTGTTGATTTTTTGATCGGAACAGCTTGTGGGAAATTGCCGAATGAAGCAGGACAGGACATTATTCCGCAGATTACAGCGGTGAAGCTCCTTGGCAGGTGGAAAGCGGAAGAGGCTGCAGAGCCTTTGCTCAATGTGCTGGATAAGGAGCATGAGGCATACGAGCTCATCTGTGAGACTATCACGGATGCGCTGACTGCAATCGGATCTTCTTGTATAGATGCAATAATACGCAAGCTGGATGAAGGAGTTGTACCTGATACAGCTAAGGAATACCTTCTGATAGCTCTGGCAGAGCTCGCAAAGAACAACCGGTCTGATAAAGCGTATGCGAGACTAAAGAAGTCATTCAGAGAAATGCCTGACAAATCTGTTCCGGCAACCTGCCTGGCCAATTATGGTGACGGCAGAGCCATACCTGCACTTCGTGGCTATCTTGAGAAAAACATACATAATATTGACAAGGATACCTTCTATGATGTGGCAGCGGCTGTCTCACAGCTTGGAGGGAAAACCGACGATCTCCGATACCACAACTGATCACAGTCTTCTAAATTCCTTTATACTAACTCAACAGTGTTTGTAATATGTCCAACCTGTCCCCGAATATTCTTATAACGTGGCGTTATAACGAGGCGTATAATGTTCCCCGCTTCTATAGGAAGCGTGTACTGATTTACCTTTAAGGTGGTGAGTATATGTCACGCCTCTTATGCGATTAACCATTGTGCTATTACGAATTTGAATAGGGAGACGGGTTTTTATGATTATTGTATTGAGAAAGTCGAATGTAATCCTGATAGGACTCATTTTTGCATTGCTGCTTGCTATCTACAGCCTGAATATGAATGTAGATTCGCAAACTGCGACGGCGGCCAACAAAACCACCGACCGGAAAACAGTCATTATCGATGCCGGCCACGGTGGGGAGGATCCGGGCAAGATCAGCAGCTACAGCGGCCTTAAGGAAAAGGAGCTGAATCTGAAGATAGCCTTCAAGGTGAAGGAACTGCTTGAAAAGGATCAGTATAATGTGATCATGACGCGCGAGGAGGATAAGCTCGTCTACAAGGAAGGAACGACTGACATATACTACAAAAGACTTCAGGATCTGACAAGACGCAAGGAAATTATGGATAACGGCGGTGCGAATATCGTAGTAAGCATCCATACGAACAGTTATCCTGAGAAACAGTATTATGGTGCACAGACATTCTACCCTGGTGATTCGCCCGAAAGCAAGAAGTTGGCAGAATGTATCCAGAAATCACTTAAGGATAATGTGGATAAAAGCAATAAACGTGAGCCACAGCTCAAGCAGCCCATTGTCATAACAAAGAACCTTAAAACACCGACGACCATAGTAGAATGCGGTTTTCTGTCAAATGCTGACGAGGAGCGAAAGCTGGGTACAGACGAATACCAGTCGCATATTGCTGAGGCAATCAAAAAGGGCATCGACAGCTACTTTAAGTGAAATCGGCGGCCTGCTCCGATAAATCTGTCCACTGCTGATATAGCTGTTCAAGCCTGTTCTCCAGTTCAAGCTGTTCGTTGTGCAGGGCGGTTAGCAGTATATGATCGCTGAGAGCATCTTCACATGACATCTCCTGAACAATCGACGCCAATCTTGCTTCCGCCCTGTTTATTTCATTTTCGCAGGAAATCAGTTGCTTTTCCAGCTTTCTTTTTCTTGCCTTGTCCTCCTTGCTTTCAAGATGCTCCTGTTTAGAAACGGAAACAGCCCTACCGCTTTCTTCAGCCCAGTCCGGGACAGACGCTCTTCGATGGTCGATATAGAACTGATAGCCGCCTCTGTAATCCTGTATACCTTTGTCTTCCATTTCGATTACTCTTGTGGCAAGCTTTCTGATAAAATAACGGTCATGGGATACGGCAAGGATCGTACCATCGAATGTAAGCAGTGCTTCCTCCAACGCTTCTCTTGAGTTTATATCAAGATGGTTGGTAGGCTCGTCAAGCAGCAGTACATTCGCACCTGACAGCATCAGCTTAGCGAGAGCCACCCTGCTTTTCTCTCCGCCGCTGAGTATATCGACAGTCTTGAACACATCTTCGCCTGAAAAAAGGAACTGAGCCAGTACATTACGTATCTGGGTATGGGTCAGGTCGTCATTGTCGTCCCACACCTCTTCAAGCACTGTATTTTTTTCATTTAGTTCCCCGAGCTCCTGATCATAGTAGCCTAATATGATTTTATGCCCATATCCGAAGTGGCCGCTGCTTTGAGGCAGTCTTCCGGATAGTATCCTCAATAATGTCGACTTCCCGCAGCCATTTGGACCGACCAAAAAAATCTTTTCATTACGCTTTATGTCGAAGCTGATGTCACAGAACAGTTCTTTCCCTGGAAAGCTTTTGGACAGGCCGTCTGCGAAAAGTACATCGTTGCCGCTTGTGATGCTGCTCCTGAACGTTATATCAATGCTGCCCGGCAGTTTTTTCGGCGCTTCCAGCTTGTCCAACCTGTCGATAGCCTTTTGCCTGCTTTCCGCAGCCACAATGTTCCTTTCTCTGTTCCACTGCCGCTGTTTCTCTATAAATGCCTCCATCCGTGAGATTTCCTTTTGCTGCAGCTCGTAATGCTTTTGCTGTATCTTTCTGGCCTCAGCCTTCTTTTTTGCATACTCTGAGTAGCTTCCATCGTAGGACTTGCATTCACAGTTTTCTATTTCGATGGTTTTTACTGTTACCGTATCAAGAAAGTATCTGTCATGAGAGATGACCAGAACAGACTTTTTATAGCTTCTCAGGTAATCTTCGAGCCACTCTATTGCACTTATATCAAGATGGTTTGTCGGTTCATCAAGTAAGAGGAGGTCAGGCTCTTCCAACAAAAGCCTTGCAAGAGCAAGGCGGGTTTTCTGGCCGCCGCTGAGTGCTTTTACCGGCAGATCGAATTGTGTATCGTCAAAGCCAAGGCCGCGGAGCACACCCTTGATACGGCTGTTGTATTCGTAACCGCCCTCCCGCGAGAATCGCTCCAGTAGCCTGTCATATTCCATCATCATAGAGCTCAGCCGTAATTCATTCTTCTCCCTGCTTATGTCTGATTCCAGCTGCTTGAGACGGTTCTCTACAGATATCAGTGAGGAGAAAGTCTTGAGCATTTCCAACCAAATCGTGTTGTCTGATTCCAGACCTGAATTCTGATCCAAATGACCAAGCTTGAGGCCTTTGGACATAAATACCTCACCTGAATCCTGCCGGAGGCTGCCGGTAATGATATTGAACAGTGTGGATTTGCCTGCGCCGTTTACACCTACCAATCCGGTTTTATCTCCCTGGAGCAGCCTGAAGCTGACGCTATTTAGTATTGTGTCTGTACCAAATGACAGACTAATCTCATTACAAGCTAAAATAATCATTTTCTGAACCGCTTCGCTAAAAGTATATTTTTTTCCCTGAGAGATAATTCTAGCAGAATAAGGGGTTTGGGGCAATATTGACAAAAAAATATCAAAGTTATATAATTAATAAAAATAAAGCATAAAGGAGGCTATCCATGGCTCCAAGAAAGAATGTCTCTATCGCTGTAATCAAGAGACTTCCCAGGTATTACAGATACTTGTCTGATCTGCTGAAAATGGACATAACCAGAATATCATCAAAGGAATTGAGCAACAGGATGGGAATAACTGCATCGCAGATAAGGCAGGATTTGAATTGCTTTGGCGGTTTCGGGCAGCAAGGGTATGGCTACAACGTTGAATTGCTTTATAATGAGATCGCAAACATTTTAGGTGTCAGTAAGAAGTTTCAGACTATAATCATCGGTGCAGGTAATATGGGGCAGGCACTGGCCCATTACGGCAACTTTGAGAAAAGGGGCTTTAAAACCATAGGTATTTTCGATGTGGATCCTGAGTTGACAGGCAAGAAGTTAAATGGCCTTGAGATAATGGATATGAAGGATCTGGAGGATTTTGCAAAGCGAAACCATATAGATATTGCCATGCTTACTGTTCCTTCCGAGTATACCAGGGAAACGGCTGAAAGGGTTGCACAACTAGGTATAAAGGGACTGTGGAACTTTTCACCGATGGATCTGAAGCTCCCGTATGATATCGTGATTGAGAATGTGCACCTCAGTGATAGTCTGATGGTACTCGGTTATAAGATAAAAGACAAGTTTGGAGAAGACTGATATGCGGCTGCATTGCTGCAGAGGCACACCTATATAAATTAAGCATAATTTAGCACCAAATATGTAAGGCGCCTGTAACGCTTTTGTACAGGCGCCTTATGATGCAGAAAACATTTCGAAGGCTTCCTAAAGCCTGATGATCCTGACAGCATGCTGCCTTGTTACAAACCGGGAACACATTAGGAGCTCTTCCGAATCTACAGCTTGTTCAGTGTTTCATAGAATTTGGGGTATACTATATCGACAGCCTGCGTCTTTCTGATAGTCGTCTCTCCTTCGGCGGCAAGTCCCGCTGCAGACAGAGCCATTGCATGTGTGTGGCTGTTGTTGCTGTCAACGACAGTTCCCCGAAGAGAATTTCTGCCTTCTACCACAAGACCGTCTTGAGTTTCTGATATTTTAGCGCCCATTTTGGATAATTCCATCGAAATCGCCTTCAGCTTGCCGGATTCCTTGACCTTGAAACCTGAAAGTCCGGTTATCTCAGTTGTCCCTTCTGCCAGCGCCGCTGCTGTGATAATTACCGGCAGCTCATCGATGAGGCCCGGTACGGTACTTTTGTCGATCTTTGTGCATTTGAGGTTTGACGCCTGGATGCGTATATCCGAAATACTTTCTCCACTTACTATCCTTTTATTCAGAAGCTCGATCCTTCCCCCCATTGATTTAAAGACATCCAGCACGCCCGTTCTTGTGGGGTTGACGCCCACATCTCTGATAACGATATCAGATTCGGGGACCAGAAGAGCTGCAGTTATAAAATAGGCAGCCATTGAAATATCACCCGGTATCGACACCTTTTGAGCATACAGGTTTTCAACCGGATGGGATTTAACCATAAGGCCGTCCGCCTTGATATCGGCACCGAAATAATTGAGCATTAGTTCGGTATGGTCCCTTGATCTTATCGGTTCTTTGACAGTGGTCTCATCATCACAGTATAGTCCTGCCAGAAGGAGCGGTGATTTTATATGCGTTTCATGAATCTTCAGTGCGCACTCTGTACCTTTGAGCTTAGCAGGTGATATCATCAGTGGACACAGGCTGCTGTTATCTCGTCCGGTGATGTTCGCACCCAATTGCCTGAGATAATCTATGACCTTGCCTACCGGCTTTTTCATTGAGGATTCACTGCGGATAATGCTGGAGGTGAACGGCTGTCCGCTGAGAACTCCAAGAAGCAGCCTTATGGCAGTGCCGGAACGCCCCGAATTGAGTACAGTGGTGGGGGACTTCAGACCATACAGGCCTTTGCCCTGAATCCTGATCTTATTATTCTGAAGTATTTCGATACCTACCTGCATTCTTCTGAAGCAATCGATGGTACTGATACAGTCCTCACCGAGAAGAAAGTTATCGATTTCTGTAGTACCACTGGCAAGGGCACCGATAACGACAGCCCTATGAGATATTGACTTGTCACCGGGAACTGTGATTTCTCCCCTGAGCCTTCTCCTGTTCTCAATTAACACGTTATTCCCCCCTGATAAATAAAATAATATGGATCACCTGTTTTTATATACTTTATATCCTGATTGTGTGAGCAAGTCAAAGGCCATATTTACACTATCAATGTCAGACAGTGTGATTATCAGGCACCCTTGCTCGAATTCTCTGCTGTTTGCAACATTTATGTTCTTAATATTTATATTTCTGCTGCCCAGTATTGTTGCTATCTCGCCGATAATTCCGGGCTTATCCTGGACGTCGACAATTATCTTATGAATACGGGGAAGCAATCCATGTCCATGATCGGATATTGAATCCCTAAACTGCTTTGCAACGTTGAAATAATTGTATATTGCTTCAGAATCTTCACCTTCAAGGTTCTGTGCAAAGCCGTCCAGATTATAGCTCAGCTGCTTGATCAGCCTTAATATTTGAGACTTGTTGCTCAATACAATATTTTCCCACATCTCTGGATTTGAGGATGCTATTCTGGTTATATCTCTGAATCCTCCGGCTGCCAGCATCTGTATCCTGCCGGTGCTGTTATCAATGTCTTTTACAAGGTTCACAAGTGCTGCCGCAAGTACGTGGGGAAGGTGGCTGATACCGGCTGCTGCCTTGTCATGCTCGTCGGCAGACATTATAACAGGTATTGCCCCTATACCCTCCACCACTGATGACAGTGCAGCGACGGACTCTGATGCTGCTCCCGGGCTTGGTGTGAGGATATAATAAGCGTTTTCAAACAGATGCGAATAACTATTTGCATAGCCCGATCTTTCTGTGCCGGCCATTGGGTGTCCGCCTACAAAGCACAGTGGCTTTGCCATTTTTTCAACGTACCTGATTATCTCGCCCTTAATGCTGGCCACATCAGTTATGATACACGTATCTATGATATTAGGGGCCAGTATGTCTATATACTCGATAACGCGGTTAACCGGTGTGCATATGAAGATAATATCAGAGGAGTAAACGCTTTGATCCGGTGCATTTAGTCCGGAGCGTATTACTCCCTGTTCAACCGCCAGCTCCAGTGCCTGCCTGTTGTCATCTACAGCGATGATATCGCTTATCCCCAGCTTGCTGCGTATTGCTCTTGCGATGGAACCGCCTATTAATCCCAGCCCGATAATAGTTATTCTCTTATGTTCCATATTTGAACTCTCTGCCTACTATTTCGGCAATCTTCTCTATATCTTTACACAAACTGTCAAATGCTTCCGGATCAAGCTGCTGCGCGGCATCGGACAGAGCGCACCGCGGACTTGGATGTACTTCTACTATCAGACCGTCGGCTCCTGCAGCAACAGCGGCTCTTGACAGCGGAAGTATATACTGTGTTCTGCCTGCCGCATGGCTGGGATCAACAATCACAGGCAGATGGCTGCTGCTTTTCACCACGGGAACTGCGCTTAAATCCAGAGTGTTTCTTGTCGCTGTTTCAAACGTCCTTATGCCTCGTTCGCAAAGGATCACATTGTAGTTGCCCTCGCTCATGATGTATTCCGCTGCATTGAGCCATTCATCTATTGTAGTGGCTGATCCTCTCTTGAAGATGACCGGCTTGTGTGAACGCCCGACCTCTCTGAGAAGATGAAAGTTCTGGGAGTTACGTGCGCCTATTTGAAATATATCCACATACTTTGCGGCAACCTCCACTGAATACTCGCTTATCACTTCCGTGACAGTTAATAGGCCGGTGGCTTCGCTTGCTTCCTTGAGCATTTTCAGCCCATCCTCCTCCAGACCCTGGAATGAATAGGGTGAAGTTCTGGGTTTGAATGCTCCGCCTCTCAATATTTTTGCACCTGATTTTCTGACTGCTGCTGCAGCCTCCATGATCTGATCATGGTTTTCCACCGCACAGGGTCCTGCGATCATAACGATTTCTCTGCCGCCGATCTTTACGCCGCCGACATCGATTACACTGGGCTCAGGTCTGAAGGTTCTGCCGGCCAGCTTGTAGCTTTCCATTATCGGCACCAGCTTGTCGACGCCCTGCATAAGTTCTAGAGGAATGCCGCTAAGCAGCCTTTTGTCGCCTATCACTCCTATAATGGTAGTTTCAGAGCCCTTTGAAATATGGACACCAAGGCCGGCGTTTTCCAATACTCTGGAGATCTCTTTTATTTCGGCCTCCATATAGCCGGGTTTCATTACAATAATCATACGAATCTTCCTTTCTGCCGTTTTTCACCTTTCACCATGCATATCCTTGCCATTCTGCCGTTTTACAAACCTTATGCCATCATTTTATGCAGATGCCTGATGCTGATACACTATGACGGGGAGAGAGTAATATATCATCCGTCATAATGTTAAATAATGGGGACACATATTTTGATTTAAATTTACAATGATATCACATAATTGTCAAGGAAATGCCACCGGCAGTTAGGAGACCGGAGCAGTGTCCCATATCATGATCAGAGCGCCTGTCAGCGTGTTTATTTCTTTGGCAGGACTGCTCAAGAAAATCCTTGAACTGGCTTTGATGTGTGTTATAATATACATTGTGTCATAATACCCGTAATTCTTGAATTGTTTTCCTATATTTAGGAAAATATATAAGTGCGTAATAAAACAAGGGGGAATTCATATGAAGGATTATACCGTGGAAAAGCTCCGCAATGTGTGCCTTATGTCGCACGGCGGGGCAGGTAAGACAACTCTTGCAGAGGCTATGTTGTTTAATACCGGCGTACTTGACAGGTTTGGAAAGGTAAACGACGGAAACACTACTACGGACTACGACCCGGAGGAAATCAGAAGAAAAATCACAATCAGCACCGCTATTGCACCTTGTGAATGGAAGGATTATAAGATTAATGTTATTGACACTCCCGGCTATTTCGACTTTGTAGGAGAGGTTAAGCAGGGCATAAGGGTATCTGAAGCAGCAATCATATTGGTACCTGCCAAGGGCGGCGTTGCCGTTGGAACTGAAAAGTCGTGGGCATATGCAAAGGAACAGGGTCTGCCCAAAATGTTTTTTGTAAATAAAATGGATGAGGAAAATGCGAATTTCTTTGAAGTACTTGATCAACTGACAGACACATTTGGTAAGAGTGTCATCGCATTTCAGCTTCCAATAATTGAAAATGAGAAATTTGTAGGTTTTGTTGATGTTATAGATATGAAAGCGAAAAAATTCGACAAGGATAAGCTGGCAGATATAGACATCCCTGCCGATTTAACTGATAGGATCGAGGTTGTTAAGGAAACGCTTAACGAAGCAGTCGCAGAGACCAGTGAGGAATTGATGGAAAAATATTTCGGAGGAGAGGAATTCACCAAGGAGGATATCCAAAAGGGTCTTAGCTCCGGAATATCAGACGGTTCCATTATACCGGTGCTTTGCGGTGCGGCATTGCTCAATCAGGGCGTTTCAACACTGATGGATACGATCATTGATTACATGCCATCACCTGCCTGTAAGCCGGTAATAAAGGCAGTTAAACCAGGTACTGACACAGTAGTAGAATTGAAGAATTCCCCGGACGAAGCATTGTCAGCTCTTGTATTCAAGACGATAGCAGACCCGTTTGTCGGAAAGATTTCTATTTTCAGAGTATATTCCGGCACATTCAAATCTGATACAGCAGTATACAATTCCACAGCGGAAAAGGCAGAAAAAACTGCGCAGGTGTTCATGCTCAGGGGCAAGAAGCAGCAGCCTGTTGATAAGCTTATAGCTGGTGATATCGGCGCTGTTGCAAAACTGCAGTATACGAATACAAATGATACGCTGTGCGAACAGGCCAAGCCAGTCATGCTTGACAAGATAGTATTCCCGGAACCGGCATTATCGCTTGCGGTCGAACCCAAGGCAAAGGGCGATGAGGAAAAGATCAATTCCGGGCTAAATAGGCTCCAGGATGAAGATCCAACCTTCAAGGTGGAATTGAACGCTGAAACACACCAAACCGTTATTTCAGGTGTCGGCGAACAGCATCTTGATGTTATCGTCAGCAAGCTCAAAGCAAAATTTGGAGTATCGGTGAATCTCGTAGATCCCAAGGTACCGTACAGAGAAACTATCAAAAAGAAGGTAAAGGTCGAAGGAAAACACAAGAAGCAGTCCGGCGGACACGGCCAGTATGGTCACGTATGGGTTGAGTTCGAACATGGTGAAAATGAGGATCTGACTTTTGAAGAAAAGATATTTGGAGGATCTGTTCCGAAGCAGTATCATCCGGCAGTCGAAAAAGGCCTGCGTGAAGCAATACCGCACGGAGTTCTCGCCGGTTATCCGGTAGTTAACCTGAAGGCAACACTGGTCGACGGATCATACCATGATGTTGACTCATCAGAAATGGCGTTCAAGATCGCAGCACGCCTTGCGTATAAAAAGGGTCTGCCACAGGCGAGCCCGGTGCTGCTTGAGCCCATTAGCCATGTGGAAGTGTATATCCCGGATTCCTACATGGGTGACATAATAGGCGACCTTAACAAGAGAAGAGGAAGGATACTTGGCATGAATCCGCAGGAGGGTGGCTTGCAGCAGGTAGTTGCAGAAGTCCCGGCGGCTGAAATGTTTAAATATGCCAATGACCTCAGGAGCATGACGCAGGGCAGAGGTTCGTTCAGACAGAGCTTCGAAAGGTACGAGGAAGCTCCGGCCAACGTAGCTCAGAAGATCATAGAAGAAGCTAAGAAGGATATGACCGATTCTGACGATGATGAATAATCAGTAAAAGCAAAAGAGCTGCCTGAAAGGCAGCTCTTTTTTATGGAGGTGTGTCCGGCAAAGCTGGATCACACTTACGGTATTGTACAAAAGGGGTCCTTTACATACTACAAGACAATAGCTTCAGCTTTAAAAGTAATTGTTGATAAACAGTTTTTTGCCTTTGAATATTTGTGACAGACTGTTTTCATTTGCTTTTATTTCTAACCTACCTGCCAGCTCCAGACCATCGATCGTAGTAAAGCCAGTAAGGAGCTGGGATAACGCCTGAACATCACAAATAAGATCTGCCTCTTTCTGAGTTTTTGCTATCTCCCGGCCTTCGTTGTCCCAAGCTACTTTATAACATCCGGAATTTATTGGGAAAAATGCATCCTCGATTTCCAAAACGACCTCTCCGGAACCTGCCGGTAATGTCATCAGCTCCAATGCTTTTTGTACATTTACGACCCTGTTCATTCCGGATTTAGTAAAGCTAATGTCAATGTTGTAGGGCTCGGGGAACATCGGAAAGAGATCGATCCAGGAGGGAGCCTTCCAACTAAATCGTCTGACCTGTGCGCTCAGCTTGCCTACAAAGCTGAATATTCCGAATAACGCTTCCCTGTCAAGCCATACCAGCTCCTGGACACGCATTTGAGAATTGCCGGGCTCTGCAGTTTCAGTCTTGTATTGTATATATCCCTTTGGTTCATTTTTCTTATTGTACCAGATGTATAGATAAACATTATCCTTGTACGGGTCCTTTTCAAAGAACTTTTTCCACAGCATCTCGGTCCTGATTACAGCGAGATTTTTGTCCTTAATGAATTCATCATATAGTGATTTTACCGGCTGCAGATCCATATCGCTTGTAAGCATTTCAAGGCGGCCCTCCTTCCTGAAATGCTTGAAATCTGTTATAGCAGTACTAAGCTCAAGATTTGTCATGTTGAATTCATACCCGAATTTTCTATAATAGACATGCGAGAAGGGATACAGATATGAAAACACATAGTTGTGCTCGTACATTTCATTCATTACGTACTCAAAAATGTTCCTTATGTATTTTTTATCTCTTTCTTCAGGAAGAGAGGCTACTCCGCCGATACCGCCCATTGGAACGCTGCTGCCGTCAAAGCGCACTGTGTATGGTATCAGCTCAAAGCATGAGCACATTTTGCCGTTGTCATCGAAAGCAGCGCGGCAGGTTTTATAGTCATCCTGGGACTCCTCTGTCGGCTTGATTGTACCAAAATCCCTTTTAAACATGAATGCAATGGACTGGATCTTGTCCTTTATGATTTTTTCATCCGGTTTGATAGGCCTGACTTCCATGTTATCTGTACCTCCTGATCCTTGTATTTTTTGAAGGCTTCACAAGAATACCGAATTCTGTTGCGGCGATGAACGCCGACACCGGAACGAGACGATTGATTTAATTATACCATTAGGAATATAAGAATTGTACAGTTTTTATTACTCCAGCCACCTGTGCCTGTTCTTTCATGGCCATACCGGCATTTGTATGGTTATCTGAGCTTGTTGTCAATGCATTATATGGAACTTTATATTGCTATATACGTCTTTATAGTAGAAACCCGATATAGCATAACGAGGCGAGTATTATTAAGTCTCGTGGAAACACAGACGAGGCAAGAAAATTTTTCTTCAAGAAAAATTTTATTCAAACAGATGCGTTATAATAGAGATAGGGAGGAATAGAAAATGAAAATGCGTAGAAGGCTGTTTGTCATACTTCTGGTTTTGTCCCTTGTGATAACTGTAATGGCTGGGTGCAGCAGCATGAAGGGCGCTGAAAGCACCGGAACAGCCCAGTCTCCCAGAGCGGCCGCCGATTACTCTAGTGTGAAGACGGAATTTGGCGAGGCCATGGACATGGATGACGGAGCCTACAATTCGGCAATGCCTGAGGAAGCCCCGGCGCCGGCTCCGACAGCTGATTCACTTGCCGGAGTAGGCAGCACGACAGTGGATGTTTCCAATGCGATATTGGCTGAGAGAAAGATAATCCGCAGTGCTAATCTGACAATTGAGGTCGAGAACTTTGATACTTCCTTCAGCAGCATAGAAAGCATCATACTAGGTATAGGCTTTATTCAAGAAACAAACATAAACACTGACCGCGTCTATGTTGATGGTGAAACGAAGCTGGTAAAGAGCGGTTCTATCGTGATCAGAGTAGACAAGACCAAATTCGATTCAGTAATCAACAAGCTGAGAGGGATAGGTGATGTCTTTAATTACACTACAAATGGCGAGGATGTGACAGAACAGTATTTCGATGTGGAATCAAGACTCAGGCTCCTGGAGCTCGAACAGGGAAAGCTTGAGGCCTATGTGGCGAAGCTTGATAAGCTGGATGAAATATTTAAAGCTGAAAGCAGGCTAACCGAAATACGCTACCAGATAGAAAGCCTCACCGGCAAACTTAACAAGCTGAGCAGCCTTGTCGATCTGTCCACTATTACGGTCCATATGAATGAGAGACGTCCGGGCTATGATCCAAAGCCGCTGACATATGGTGATAAACTGTTGAACAGCTTGAAGGACAGCCTTCTGGAAGTCGTTGAATTCATGGGAGATGTCCTGTTGTTCATAGTGGCAGCCCTTCCTGTGCTGGTTTTCCTTGGTCTGTGTATACTGCTCGGTGTTTGGCTGTATAAGAAGATCACTAAAAGGCGTAAGGCAGAAACCACGGACAAACAACCAGTGGGCATAGCGAATCCAAGGCTGGCGGGATCGTCTGATGCAAGACCTGCGGCAAATGCGCACGGCCCTGAACAAAAAGGTAATACTGACGATACTGATAAGTAAGATAGATTAATGTATCGCAATTATGTGATAGATGAGAGAAGAGTTTTCTGAAAACAAAAATTTTTTACAAACGGAAAATGTTATCTTGAACGATGCTGCAACAAAATAATTTAGAGTATAGAACCCCGACAGATAATGCTGGCGGGGTTTTTCTTCGAAGTTGTTTTGCAGCTGTCTGTTGAATATTACGCTAATTAAAGGACTAAAATAATTAAGACACAGTATCGAAAATAATACAGTGTGGTGTATATTACAGTACGAGATATTCTACAGCATCGTATTTGTTAAGGTGCGAGAAATAATGCAGGCGTCTGCTGTATCAAGGTGAAATGAAAATGGCTGGTAAATATGGATCTATAATCAGTGAACAAGTTAATCAGCAGCAACTCAAAAAATGCTTGAATATAGCAGTAGGGTGAATTATAATATATATGAAAGTCAAAGATAGTCAAAATCAATAGACTATAAATAATCGATGAAGGGAGTGAGCACATATGGCCAGGATGAGTGATATAATAGAAGCCTTTCTAAAGCAAATGATCAATGAGACAGACGGAGCTATAGAAATACAGCGCAACGAACTGGCAAGCTATTTTAAGTGCGTGCCCTCACAGATAAATTATGTGATTGATACAAGATTTACAACCGAGAGAGGCTATTATGTCGAAAGCAGGCGCGGCGGTGGAGGACACATCAGGATAAAGAGGGTCAATATCAGCAGACCGGGTAATTACCTGATGCACATTGTAAGCTCCATGGGTGACAGCATATCTCAGCAGTCAGCGGAGGTTTTTATTAACAATTTCGTAGATTACGAAGTGGTGAGCGCAAGAGAAGGACTAATACTCAAAGCAGCTACCAGCGATAAGGTGCTTGGCTGTATAGGGATGCCGGACAGGGATATAATAAGGGCTGCAATGCTGAAAAATATGCTGACAAGCTTGATGGTTTGAGTCATTAACCAGTACGTTATCAAAGTGCTTTTAAGGGTAATAATCTAAATAATCCATTTTTACAGGGAGTGAGGCATATGGTATGCCAGAGGTGTCACAAGAGAGAGGCAAATGTACATTACACACAGATAGTAAATGGTAGTAAGGTGGAATTGTACCTTTGCAGGCAATGCGCAGATGAGAACAGTAAATTAGCTTTCAGCCCGCAGCTTAGTCTCGGTAATCTTTTATGGGGATTTCCGGGATTTGGAGAGAACACTGGTTTTGCAGAATTCGAACAGCCCCCGGTATCTCGCTGCAATATATGCGGTATTAGCTTTGATGATTTCAGAAAAACCGGAAAGGTGGGGTGCGCCAATTGCTACAGAGTTTTCAGAGAGAACATGAGCCCTATACTAAGAAGGCTGCACGGGAATACGGACCATACCGGTAAAATACCTGTAAAGCTGTCGGATGCGATTAAGAACACTAATCAGATAGAAAAGCTCAAGGCCGAATTATCTTCGGCAATCGAAAGTGAGCAATATGAAAAAGCAGCAGAGCTCAGAGACAAGATCAGGAGCCTGGAAAACATAGGGGACAAGAGCGGGGGTGAATGAAGTGAAACAGAATGAGGCTAATCCGATCCATGATTATGATGTTGCCATCAGCAGCAGAGTGAGGCTGGCTAGAAATCTTGAAGCCTATCCGTTCACAACAAGGATGACAAGAAGCCAAAGCGCTGAAATTCTGGAGAAGGTAAGGGACGCTTTGTTCAATAGCGGCGATACCGGCGCAGGTGAGTACACCTATTTGGAAATGAACACAGTGAAGCCGCTGGACAGACAGCTGCTTGTGGAGAAGCATCTTATCAGTCCCGAATTTGCCGAGGGAGAGTTCAGCAGGGCTGCTATTATAAGTAAGGATGAGAAAGTATGCATAATGGTGAATGAGGAGGATCATCTTCGGCTGCAGTGCATTTTCTCCGGGATGCAGCTTGATAAGGCGTGGAAGCTTTGCAGCAATCTAGATACCAGGCTCGATGAAAGGTTACAGTTTGCTTTTGATAAAACAAGCGGCTATCTTACCTGCTGTCCAACAAATATTGGAACCGGAATGAGAGCGTCGGTGATGCTGCATCTTCCGGCATTGTCGATGACAGGTTACATAAAGGGTATTTTAGAAACCTGCAGTAAAATAGGGATTGCCGTAAGAGGAGCATATGGTGAAAACAGTGAAGCATCCGGATGTATGTTCCAAATCTCAAATCAGGTAACACTCGGACAGACAGAGGAAGAAATAATAGCATCGATATGCAATATCACCTCCCAGATATCAGAGCAGGAGAAGATACTGAGGAATGAGCTTTACAAGCAAAACCCACTGCGTTTTGAGGACAGGGTGTTCAGATCGCTTGGATTGCTGCAGAATGCAAGGATAATTTCGGCAGAAGAAAGCCTGAAGCTGCTTTCTGACATAAGACTCGGCGCTATCATGGGTTTGGTGCAGGGATTTGAGATCAAAAAAGTAAATGACCTTATGATTATGATACAGCCGGCTTATCTGCAAAAACTGACCGGCGGGCAGCTGAAACCTGATGACAGGGACCATAGGCGGGCAGAAATGTTGCGGATGAGGTTGAAGGAAAGTTCACATTAAGGAGTGATGCTAATGTACGGGAGATTTACAGAAAAGGCCGAGAAGGCCATAAGTTTGTCCCAGGAAAGTGCCGTAAAGCTCGGACACAGTTATGTAGGTACCGAGCATCTTCTTCTCGGACTTATAAGAGAAGGCACAGGGATAGCAGCGAGGGTCATGCAGGGTCAGGGAGTGACTGAAGACAAGGTTTTAAAAGAAATAGAAGAACTGATTGGAAGAGGAGACAATGCAGGAAAAAGCGCTCTTGATTTCACACCAAGGACAAAAAGAGTGCTTGAGCTGGGCTTAATGGAAGCCAGACGCCTCGGACACAACTATATAGGCACAGAGCATCTGCTTCTCGGTATCATGAGAGAAGGAGAAAGTGTTGCTGTGCGGATACTTATGGATTTGGGTGTAGACCCTCAGAAACTGCTCAATGACATAGTAAAGATGCTCAATGAGGATGCACCGACTGCAAGCGGTGAACCCAGAAACACGTCTAGTCACACAAACACGCCTACACTGAACCAGTTTGGAAGAGATCTGACGGAATTGGCAAGGGAGGGCAGGTTTGATCCAATCATAGGGCGTGACAAAGAAATTGAAAGAGTCATACAGATCCTCAGCAGAAGGACAAAGAACAATCCTTGTCTCATAGGTGAGCCCGGAGTCGGAAAAACTGCGATTGCCGAAGGCCTGGCCCAGAAGATTGTCGAGGGGAACATACCTGAGCTTCTTAAGGATAAGAGAGTATTCACTCTTGACCTTTCCTCGATGGTCGCAGGTGCAAAGTACAGGGGCGAATTTGAAGAGCGGCTGAAAAAAGCCATGGACGAGGTTCGGAAGGCAGGCAATGTGATCCTGTTCATAGATGAGATGCATACTATTATTGGTGCTGGAGCGGCAGAAGGAGCCATCGATGCATCCAACATTCTGAAGCCAGCGCTGGCACGCGGTGAAATACAGGTGATAGGGGCAACGACAATAAACGAATACCGAAAGCATGTAGAGAAGGACTCCGCACTGGAGAGAAGGTTTCAGCCTATCACTGTCGGTGAGCCATCGCAGGAGGAAACCATCGAGATCCTTAAGGGGATACGGGATAAGTATGAAGCTCATCACCGCGTGAAGATAACAGATGGAGCGCTTGAAGCGGCAACAAAGCTGTCGAGCAGATATATTACCGACAGGTACCTTCCAGACAAGGCAATAGACCTTATAGACGAAGCTGCATCCAAAGTAAGGCTCAAAGCATTTACCGCACCTGTAGATGTGAAAATGCTTGAGGAGCAGCTGGAGAAGTTGGCAAAGGAAAAGGAAGATGCCATAAAGCTGCAGGAATTCGAGAAGGCAGCATCCCTAAGGGATAAGGAGCAAAAGCTGAAATCACAGCATGAGAAGATAAAGGGCGACTGGTATCAGAAAAACCAAACAAGGACCGATACCGTTACTGAGGAAGAGATAGCTGATATAGTTGCAAGCTGGACCGGAATTCCAGTCAAGCGTCTGGCGGAGGAAGAGTCAGAACGTCTTATGAAAATGGAGGAAGTGCTGCATGAAAGAGTAATTGGTCAGGATGAGGCTGTCAAAGCCGTTTCGAAGGCAATAAGAAGAGGCAGGGTAGGTTTAAAGGATCCGAAGAGGCCGATCGGCTCGTTCATATTCCTCGGGCCGACCGGTGTCGGAAAGACAGAACTGAGCAAGGCGCTGGCAGAGGCATTGTTCGGTAATGAAAATGCCATGATCAGGATAGATATGTCAGAGTACATGGAGAAATTTGCCGTATCAAGGCTGGTCGGATCGCCGCCTGGATATGTCGGCTATGATGAAGGCGGACAGCTCACAGAGAAGGTCAGAAGAAAGCCTTATTCCGTCTTGCTTTTTGATGAGATAGAAAAGGCACATCCCGATGTGTTCAATATCCTGCTGCAGATACTTGAAGACGGCCGGCTTACCGATTCTCAGGGAAGGACTGTGGATTTCAGGAATACGGTGATTATAATGACATCGAACGTCGGAGGCAGAATGATCACTGAACCGAAGAGGCTTGGATTTGTTGTAACTGACGACACAGCAAAAAATTATGAGGACATGAAGAGCAATGTTATGGGTGAACTGAAGAAAGCTTTCCGCCCTGAATTTTTGAATAGAGTCGATGATATTATAGTATTCCATCCGCTGGACGAGGAAAATATCAAGGGCATTGTCGGGATCATGCTGGATGTGCTGATCAAGCGTCTTGCGCAAAATGATATAACACTGAAGGTAAGCGATGAGGCCAAGACACATCTGGCTAAAAAGGGCTTTGATCCTGTTTTTGGCGCGCGTCCGTTGAGAAGATCGATCCAGAGCATGGTGGAGGATAAGCTTGCTGAGCTGATGTTGGATGGCACTGTAAAAACCGGTGATACCGTCAAGGTCGGTCTTGAGGGAGATAAACTCACATTTGTGACAGCAAAGAAAAGGGCCGGCAGGAAAGAGGTTGGGCAGCCTGTCAGCTAGACAGAGGATGCGAGACATGGGACGGCGAGACAGGGGACGGTTCTGTGTCTTGAGTTATAACCAATGAGCGTAACTCAAGACACAGAACCGTCCCCTGTCTTGCATCAGGTAAATGTCAAACCTTTTTTGATGACATCATCAGCTTTATTACTTCTGTTCTGTTAGTGCAGCTTGTTTTCCTTAGAATATTCTTGATGTGGAATTTCACTGTACTTTCAGCTATGTAAAGAGCACCGGATATTTCACAGTTTGAAAGACCGTTTATGAGCTGCCGCAATACTTGATATTCCCTTTTGGACAGAGAATGCGTTTCTGCAAACTCCAGATACATTTCTTCAATATCTTCACTGCTTCCCTTTGCCTTTAGATCCATGGCATACAGCTTATGATATACACTGACAAACATAAATATAAGCGGGATAAACAAAGCCGCCAGCAGAATTGTACTGAATATCGGGCTTCCCAGCAGTTCATCACTCATAAATGTACTGGCTGCTTCACCAATTCGGCCGATACAAAGTCCAAGCCCGGCCAGAGGAAGTAAGTATATGTTTTTACCTGCAATATCAACAAATGCCACGGCGCGGTATACCGAGTAAAAGGCAAGGAAAAGGTAGCTCAGTGCCCATGCCGCATATACCACTGATGGGTAACCGTAGAGGACAACGGATACAAATGCATATACTACGCTTGCTATGCTGAACACTGCAATGAATTTTCTGTTGGTGTCTGCGATAATTCCTGCCGCGATCAGGCCTACCGCATAAAACAGTCTGGTCGATTCCAGTGTGACGTTTGCCCTGATCAGTGCTGACATCTGATAGTTGCTTCCAATCGATATCAACAGAGACATGAGAAAGAACATCGTAAATAACAGTGCGGCATCAGACTTCCTTTTAAGATAGGATGGCAGGTTCCTGGCTGTATTGGTATTTTTATCGATTACAGGCAGGTCGGTTGTGCAGTTTACCAATATGAAATTAACGGCGATAGCGGCAAGATACACGAAAACCACATATTTTGAAGAAAGGAGTTTTCCGCCGGAGATAAGCGATATTACATATGTTCCAATGCTCCCTATTGCATATGCGAAACCGAATGATTTACCTCGGTGGTTCTGGTTCACGAATGATGCCAGCATAGTAAGGTTATGGCAGGCAAGGCTTCCTAGGAACAGGTTGAGAATTAAGCCGGAAACAATTATCACCGGAGCATATGTGGATGTTAACATAAAAACCAGAGACACAGCAGACAGTATCAGACTTATTTTGTATATTATGCGTTTTGTGAAAATATTTCTAAAACGCCATAGAAGATAGGCATAGATTAATATACCAGATATCTGCGCTGTATAGTTCCATCGCATTGCTATCATGTCTACCTGTTCTGGCGCTAAATAATCCATGAGATGATACATTTGGGAGATATAAGCAGATCCTCCCCACAAGAAGTAAAGTGAAATTATTCCCGTAATAATCAAAAAGTTTCTTTTGTTCATAGGTTATGTATCCTGTGCGTTTTCTTTAATTATAAGATAAATACATTTTGATATCAACAATTTGCAATAAAAAAGCGCCACATAATTAGTTTAAGTATGTAAAATTAAGTAAAATAATAAAAAGTAAAGTACAAGCGTATTGTAAAATGCAACCTATCCCAAAACTATCCCTGTGTTTTGAGTGTTTCTATCCCAAAACTATCTGTTTAGTTAGAATATTTTGTCGGATAATGTAAAAAAGGAGGATATTCTGATGGACAGTTATGTGATGCAATTTTCTATTGACAAAGCAATCGTACTCAATGCTGTATATGATGCGATAGATGTATTTCATTTAAGCATAGAAAATGCAGACAGCGCTGTAGGGGAAATATGTGTGAAATCATTGACTGCCGAAAGAATCATACTCCGGACAACTACAGTGTTGGTCCATGAAAGGGCAGTTACGGAATTGTCGGTTTCTGTGCAAAAACATACATCCACAGCAGATGAGGTGGCCATGTGTCTTTGTGAAGAGATCATCAGAATTGTTTCTGGAAACTTTAGCTGTAGTGTTTTACTGAGAGAAGTGTAGCAAGTCAAATGAAAAATATTTTAATGGAGGTGGTTTGCTTTGAGGATCAAAAGGTTAGTTTCAACACTGCTTTGCTTGACTCTGATACTGCTGTTTGTTCCATTCTTATCAACTGCGGCTGACGAGAAGGAGGTCAGGATCGAAGTAAGAAAAGGGAATAGCCACGATGAACTGGGTGAGGATGATTATCAAAAGGTTGTTTATGATTTGTTCGACAGCCAGGATATTCAAGTTGGGGTTCCTTCCACCAGCCAGGCAGCTGTGGTTTATTTACAGATGTGGGAGACGTACGATCTGAAAGCCGCATTTCAGGATGATCCGGCGTATTATGCTTCTAATATGCGGCTCTTTGTAGATGAGTATTTGGATGGTAGAGTAGTAAGACTGTATGAAAAGGCTAGTCTCGTAAATGTGCCGGGGAGTGCTCTGGAACTTGTACCGGCACAGGATGGCGAAACAGGCGTTGTCGTACAGGTAAGGGTGGATAAGGATAAGTTACCCGCAGGATTTGTTCCCGACAGCTACCGGGTCTTACTGATCCCAAGAGACGAAGATGAGTCTTTGTGGCATGTGGACCAGGATGGGCTGCCGGCAGGATGGGAAGACAGCCAGACAGAGGATATTAACAGTACCAGGCAAGAGCATGCCCCACTTGGTAATTACAGTGTGTTTACGAGCTTCTACGATGAGATAGAGGTCAATACTGATGAAGGTACTTTTTATGATTATGATTTGATTGGGTTTGCTGTTAATGATTTTACCGTAGATGATCCGGGAGATCCGGGTGATCCGGGCAGCTTTGATCCGGAGAGCTTGATACAGGTGCCTAATGAGGCTGTTGTTATAAATCGAGTACTTTCAGGCGTTGAGTTCAGAATAGACAACGATCTTCTGCCGGACGGCTTTGATCCACATTGTTATAAAGTAATGGCACTGAATATTGCGGATGAATGGGATATCTCAGATGGCTCCTTCCCGCCCGGATATAGTGAAGCGCTGCCTGAACCAATGGACAGGGAGATAATGATGGGACTGGGCCCGGATCTGTATAAACTGTTCACTGCATTTTTGGATTCGGAAAACGAACTGATCGGGTTCAATTTCATGGAAATTGAAGTCGAGCAGGGCGGAGGTCCCGGCGATCCAGGAGACCCGGGAGATCCTGGCGGGCCGCCGATAGAGCCGAATATGGCGTTTGAGTTTGTCGCCGGCGAAGAAACGGAAAGCACAGAAATTGGTTTTGATACTGGCAGGCCGGATTACTATGTGAGCTGCCCTCTGGAAGGAAATGTTTCCATCAGGTTCCCCGAAAGCTTCGAGGGACAGTCCTTGTCATTCTCAAAGGAATTCGAGAATTGGTTCCTTAATGACATTCTGGATATGTCCCTTACCGGACAAAAGAGGATCAACTATCAGTCAATAGTTGTGGACAATGAAGAGAATCTGATTGAATTCGGCTTTCCTTTCGAAAGAATCACTCTCTCGTGCAAGCTGGGCGACAATAGTGAAGAATACCTCTTTACATTTTTCCAACCTGGATATGACGAGGTCGAGATCGAGTTTGAGCTGGAAGGAACGGATGAAGCGGGAAATACCGTAAATGATATTCACCCGGTTGTATTTGAACAGAGCAATTCTCATAGTGGAGGGGACGAGAGAGCCTACGTAATCCCTGAGAACTTGCAGTCTGCGATATTAAACTATTCGGCTAAAACCACCAATGATGTGCCGGTTACTGAAACATTTGCTGGAATATTCGAATACCTTGTTGACAGATCAGATCTAGTATCGAACAATGGCAACGAATTTACTGTAAGCAGATATTTCGGCAAAACTGAGCTGCATATCCAGTATCTTATCGGATATAGCTGGGAGGGCATCATAATCGGGATCTACGAGCCCGACTATATGGGATTGGAGATAAGGCCGCAGATCAATGCGGGACCATGGCAGACAGGGATAACTAATATTTCTGGATTCAACAGCACTTTAAGACCGACGGCATATGTTTACTATGTTAATGAGGCTGTCGATATCGTTCCGTCATCGGGTGGCAAGAGTTTCAGTATTACCGGCATAGATTCTGATAACACTGACGTTATTGCTGTACACACTGACGGGGTGTGGACTGTTGAACTCCCCGACATTACCATGCCGGTCACCACTCTCGTGTTGACTGTCGAGACTGAAGAAAATGAGGTGATGACCGTTCCTCTCGATATCAAGAGGGTCATGGTTTACGCCCATACTCATGACTTTACTGAGCAAAAGCCCGAGCAGGGAGAGGTGTTCAGCGGGTATACGGGTTTGGCAGACGAATATATATACAAGGGCTACGAAGATATGCTTACATGGGTGAGCGTTGACATTCATGAGGATTATCCCATCGACCATACGCTGCTGGTGATGTATTATCAGGGTGACAGAATACTTGGCAGCAGACAAATCCCCTTGAAGCTGCCGGTGGTGATAGAAGACGGCGGAGGAACGATTTTTATAACTAATGCAGAAATTATGGTTTATGCGGAGGGTACCGGCGAGTACGCTGATGTGGCCGGAGCCGACAGGATCACCGTATTCGTAGTGGACGATGACGGAATATCTACCGGTGACAGCGCTTTTGGCGGTACAACCTTTGGATTGGGAGCGGGTTGGGGTCATTTGCTTCCTAATCACCCTGATTGGGGAACCGGAAAGGATGGTATGGACTATGAGGAATAGGAATCATAGAGTATTTGTTTCGTTTATTACAGCTATTGTTTTATGTATTGCCATGTTCGGCGGTACAGCCTGGGCGCTTCAGGGCGGAACTGTTGACTCGCTTTCAGCAGCATATAACAAGACCTCAGGCAAAGTCGACATATCAGGAACTGTATCCGATTTAGTCAAGGATGTTGTTATTATTGAGATACTGAAGCCGAATGGAACACTGCTGTATTTCGGAACAGCAAACTGCGAAGACGGGGAGTTCTCTGTTTCTGTCCATGCTGGTAGCCTTTCAGCAGGTACTTATAAGGTGCGAAGCGCAGATTATATGGGCGGCGAATATGCATCAGCTGAGTTCACGGTTACTAAGAGCAGTAATTCAACTGGTGGAGGACCGTCAGGACCAACCGGGGACAGCCAGGATACATCTGCTCCTGTTGCTGTTACCACTCCGGATCTGTTGCTTGTCACAACGGCGGTAAGCGGTTCAGCTGACACCAGCGGAATTGTTTCATATGTGCCTGCCGTCTCAGAGATAAGCGCAGCTATTGCAAAATTGTCGGCAGAAATGGAATCAGCAGGGAAAGATACAGCATTGATAGAAATCGAAGGTCAGGCGGAGGGAGATATACTGTCTGCAAATATGACTCTTCCCGGAACATTGTTTGATTTATTGGATGATAGTCCGGTATCAGGGCTCAGGATATCAACTCCTGTAGCGCAGCTGACTTTTGATAAGGAGGCGCTTGATACTATCGGTGATACACTCGACAGCGATGTAACCGTATATGCAGGTACTGCCGATAATTCAAGCTTATCTGAGGATGCCAGAGTGATTGTTGGGGACAGGCCTGTATACCAGTTTTTAGTCAGCGGCGGAGATGAGAAAATTACTAATTTTAGAGGCAATGTGACCGTATCTGTACCCTATACACTGAAACCAGATGAGGATCCAAATGCGGTCGTGATTTACTACATAGGCAGTGAAGGGCAACCGGAGATAGTAAGCAATTGTTCGTATGACTTTGAAACAGGTAAAATAACATTTAAGGTCACCCACTTTTCAACTTATGCAGTGGGATATAACAAAGTAACCTTCAATGACGTACCTGCAGGAGCTTCTTATGAGGAGGCTGTTGCCTTTATTGCCGCCAGAGGGATAACCAGCGGGACAGGCGGAGGAAAATTTGAGCCGGACAGTAAACTGACAAGAGGCCAGTTGATAGTCATGGTGATGCGTGCATATGGAATCAAACCAGACACCGATTTCACAAGTAATTTTGAGGATGCTGGGAACGATTATTATACAGGCTATCTTGCGGCAGCAAAAAGGCTGAGCATATCAAACGGTGTCGGAATGAACAGGTTTGCTCCGGAAAAAAGCATTTCCCGTCAGGAGATGTATACGCTTTTATACAATACTCTCAAAGCAATGAGGCAAGTGCCAAAGGCTGCTAACGAAAATTCCATTCTGGATTATATTGATTCGGAGGGTGTTGCTTCATGGGCAGTCACAGCTATGGAAGAGTTAATAAAAGTAGGTGTGATTGAGGGGTCCAATGGAAGACTGAATCCTAAAACCATCGCCACCCGTAAAGAAATGGCTCATGTCCTCTACGAACTGCTAAAGTAATTTAGAACTAGAACTAGACAGGGGACGGCGAGACAGGGGACGGTTCTGTGTCTTGAGGTATAACCAATGAGCGTAGCTCAAGACACAGAACCGTCCCCTGTCTTGCAGGGCTTTTCAAGTTCTTTTATTGTAATAACTCTGGTGTGCTTTGTATGGTTCCAGGATTTGTTTTTTCTGCTGAGGAAGCCCTGGATCGTTATGGGAACCCAGGTAAGGCAGTAGAATGGATAAATGAGGAATGCCAGCAGAACCCTGAGGTCGAATTTGTTCTCCGAAAGTATCACCAGCGGCCCGTATAAAAACTGTAGTACAACAAATACGTACCATACTGCGGTTGGAAAAACGTACTGCAGTGTATAAAAAGGCGCTTCCGGGTAGAAGGACTGTATCCAAAGCATAACTGACATCAAGCCCATAAAAATAAACCTTATGGGCTGGAAAAGGTATATGGCGCAGTCAAATGCCGTCAAGTCACACTGCCTGAAGGCTTTTTTGATCAGAGGGCCGAGGTATTTTGAGGCACAGTCTGCATGGCCCTGCATCCACCTTTTTCGCTGATGCCATGACTGCTTCAGTGTGATCGGTTTTTCATCGTATACTACGGCGTCGTGCGCCCATGCCACTTTCTTGCCGTTTAGTGCAAGCTTCATCGTGAACTCCAGATCCTCTGTCAGACAGGTTGCACCCCAGCCAATTTTCTTTAAAACAGATATATCCACGCAAAAGCCTGTGCCGCATAAACCACAGCTGAGTCCAATGTAATACCGCGGCAGTTGAAACGTACGATTCGACAGCCAAAAGGCGATCGAATAAGAACAGGTTATCCATGAGTCGAAGGGGTTTTTGCTGTCGATATATCCCTGCACGACTTTGTGACCCTTACACAGCTGCTTGTTCATCTCGTACAGGAAATTTGATGAGACAAGATTGTCCGCATCAAATACGCATATCACATTGTATTTATCTTCCATGTCATATATCTTGCGGAACATCCATTCAAGAGCATGGCCTTTGCCTGTGCTTTCGGTATCGTGGCGTTCATAGACCAGCGCACCGTGTTTTTTTGCAACTGCTGCAGTATTATCAGTACAATTATCTGCTATCACAAAGATATCGAACAGTTCTCTGGGATAGTTCTGTTCCAGCAAACTGTCGATAATATGAGCTATGACCAGTTCTTCATTATGGGCGGCGATGACAACTGCGAATCTTTTGCACGGAGAGATTTCCCCTGTTTTATCCTTTCTTTTCCTCCAGCCGTATATGGAAACTCCAAAAAAATAGCACCCTGCTATAAAAACAAATACCTGAATAAGTTGTGTAATAATCATTATCAGGCTCTGAAGCATATCATTCATGAAGAACCTCCATCACTGCGGTTTATATTATTTTGTACCTTTCGTACTAAAATATTTATTTCCTTGCATCAAACGGATAGTATTTGCCGCTGTTTGATCCGTTATGATAAAATGTGTTATATGTGCGAGGAGAGATAAAATGGTAAAGTCATACTTCAATAATTTGGTTACGGGAAATTCCGGTATGCTTGCCTGTATTGACAGCAGAGGCGAAGTGACCAGGATCTTCTGGCCTGATATAGACTATCCGCAGCATATCGATCGACTTATAACCGGTATCATATGCCCTGGTCTCTGGTTTGGCGCTTCATGGCTCCATTCGTCTGACTGGCAGGCAAGACAGTACTATATCGAGGACACAAACATTGCAGTAACTGAGTTTACACATGAAAAACACCCCGTTAAAGTTCGGCAATATGATTTTGCACTACCTGACAATGATGTATTCAACCGTTGCTATGAAGTCGAAAACAATTGTGAGTATCAGCTGGATCTGGGCTTTGTGATATATTCGTCGACTGTCTCATCTGTGTCTGATACCGCAGGAGTTGCATTTGACATTGATCAGTCAGCATTGATCCATTACAGGCATGGCTATTATTACGGAATCATATCGGCTGTGCCCGCAATGCAGTATCAACTGGGCTCCAGCGCTCAGGAAAATGCAGAACGCGGTCAGCTGTATGGCAATGACATAATTGGGATGATGAAGGACGGCAGTATGCTGTGGGAATGCGTCTCTACAGGAAGCGGAGGCATACTGAGATTCGCTCTGAACATCTGTTTTTCAAAGGAACTGAAATCACTGAAAAAACTGCTCAGAAGGGTCAAGCACAGCGATTCGTGGAAAGCCTTGGATGATACGGCGCTGTTCTGGCGTGACTTTCTGAATAAGGCAAGGCCGATCGATACAGGATATCCCGAGGTCGATCGGCTTTATAAAAGGTCTGTGCTGGTGTTTGCCATGATGACAAACAGGAGGACTGGTGCGCTCCTGGCTGCACCCGAGGTGGATGAACAATTCACAAGGTGTGGCAGGTATGCATTTTGCTGGGGCCGCGATGCTGCCTTCATTACGTCTGCACTGGACAAATGCGGTCTGTCAAATGATGCTGAGTGCTTTTACTACTGGGCTGCCGGTGTACAGGATGATGACGGCAGCTGGCAGCAGCGATTCTATATGGATGGAAACCTTGCACCTTCCTGGGGATTGCAGATCGACGAGGGAGGCTCGGTCATATGGGGGATCCTTGAGCATTATAAAGCTACCGGCAGCAAGGATTTTCTCATAAAACTCTGGCCTTGTGTAAAAAAAGGCGTTGAATTTCTATTGAAGTACAAAGACGCACAGACCGGTCTTCCATGGCTGAGCTTCGATCTGTGGGAGGAAAGGCTCGGCGAGCATGCTTATTCAAGCGCTGCTGTATGTGCAGGTATTGAAGCAGGAGCTCAGATCGCCGATATTATCGGCGGACAGCATGAGCTGTCCCTGCGGTGGCGTGACCATGCAAAAGAGCTCCGGACGGCGATTTTTAGAAACTTTTGGAAGCCGGAATGGAACAGGTTCGTAAGAAGCATATGTGTAAAAATGAACGGCTGGGGAGAAGAACATACTGATCAGAAGGTTTGGCTCAAATTGAACAATTTGAGTATAACAAGGGATTTTACGATGTTGGATGGGACGCTGGATATCAGTCTGCTGGGTTTATGTATACCGTTTGGTTTATACTCGGCAGATGATGAGCATATGTCGTCCACAGCGGAAATCGTTGAGAGACAGCTTGGGGTCGCAGGTACAGGGGGATTGATGCGGTATGAATATGACAACTATATCGGAGGAAATCCATGGATACTGACAACCTTGTGGGCGGCCTTGTATAATATAGAAAAGAATAATTTTGATCAAGCAAGAAAGTATTTCTGGTGGGCTGTCAGAGGAACCACAGAACAGGGGTTGCTGCCTGAGCAGATAGATAAACTGACAGGCAGACCTGCATGGGTAATACCGCTTACATGGTCTCATGCGATGTTTGTACTGGTTCTGGACAAATTACTTGAGGCGGGAGAATTGCGGCAGTTATAGATAGACAGCATAATCAGCAGTGCCGGGAGGTCGACGAAGTTATGGCGAAAAGAAAGACCGTTTTTATATGTCAGGAATGCGGCTATGAGTCACCGGGGTGGCTTGGCAAGTGTCCTGCCTGCATGCAATGGAATACTTTTGTTGAAGAACATCCAGAAAAGAATATAGCTGGGGTGGCAGGTCAGGCAGCCCAGTCAAAGCCTGTGAGTCTGGAGGAGATAAAGGCGAATGGCGAGGAACGCAGTCTTACCGGGATGATGGAGCTTGACCGGGTCCTGGGCGGCGGTGTAGTCAAAGGCTCGCTGATTCTGGTCGGAGGTGATCCCGGAATAGGCAAGTCTACTCTGCTGCTTCAGATATGTGATACATTGAAAATGGACTCAAAGATTTTATACATTTCCGGTGAGGAATCTGTCGGGCAGATCAAATTAAGAGCGGACAGACTTGGCGTGAAGAGGCGGGATCTTTTTATCGTATCAACTTCCTGCTATGAGACAATATCAGCACTGACCGCAACCGAAAAACCAGGTCTGATCATAGTAGATTCCATCCAAACCATGTATACTGACACGATCACTTCTGCACCAGGCAGTGTGAGTCAGGTCAGAGAGGTAACTGCCGCATTGATGAAGCTGGCGAAGAGCAGCGGTATTACTGTCATCATCGTCGGACATGTTACGAAGGAGGGTGCAATTGCGGGGCCAAGAGTGCTTGAACACATGGTGGACACAGTATTGTACTTTGAAGGTGACAGGCATTTAAGCTATAGGATATTGCGCACAGTAAAAAATAGATTTGGTTCTACTAATGAAATAGGCGTGTTTGACATGAGAGACACAGGGCTTGCGGAAATATCCAACCCCTCTGAAATCCTGCTGTCCGGTAGACCGGGCAATGTACCTGGCTCTGTTGTGGTTTCGAGCCTTGAGGGCACAAGGCCAATGCTCATAGAGATCCAGTCGCTCGTCTGTGCCACTAATTTCGGTGTTCCCAGAAGGATGGCAACAGGTCTGGATTATAACAGGCTGACAATGCTGATGGCTGTGCTCGAAAAGCGGGTAGGACTGCAGCTCTATAACTATGACGCCTATGTTAATGTTGTTGGAGGCATCAGGCTCGATGAACCGGCGTGTGATCTCGGGATCGCAGCTGCTGTGGCTTCCAGCTTCAGGAATATCCCTGTGGATGACCGATGTGTGCTTGTTGGGGAAATTGGGCTGACAGGTGAAGTCCGAGCAGTCGGTCAGATAGAAAAGAGGATATCCGAGGCTATGAGGCTTGGTTTCAGGAGCATAATTATACCCGACGGGAATATGAAGCTTGCCTCTCAGATAAAGGTGGATAACGGGTTTAGGATCGCACCTGCAAGAAATATACAAGATGCGCTTGGCACCATATTTGACAGTCAATAGTAAAAAATAAAACCGTTCCAGCGAACGGTTTCAGTACGGACTGTATTGTTGTATGGCTTGAAAACAGTACTAGTGACCTGTACCTGCAATCCTGTCTTCAAGGCTTGATCAGATTCACTCCAGATTGAATTGCCCAAGCATTTTAACTCTGTCCTGTTCCTTAATGATAATATCGTACAGGTTCAGATCCAAAGTGTTGCATAACGATGCAATGTAGTATAGGTTTTTACCCAGTTCCTTTTCAATCTGATCTCTGCAGTTTTCACACAGTTTTCCTTCGACATGTGTGTCCATCATCTTGCGGATTTCTTCAAGACTGGTGTCTTCAGGCATTTCCTGCTTTTTAGCGTTTATCCTGATGCATCCGCATTGGGTGACTGCCTTGACTATTGAACGGTTGACTCTGGCATTGGAGTCCTGATATTTTGTAATTGAATCGATTATGCTTTTGTTTCTGAAAAGCAACTCCTGCACCGTGTACTGAAAATCACCGATCAGCATATCCTTCATTGTGTTCACTCTCCTGATGCGCTCATTTCCCCTTATATAGCGACATTTATATACATAAACAGGAAGTATTCATGCACTGCTGTACACTATATATTGGAATCTAATAATTAAAAATGTATCAACATGATATAATTATAGTAGTTTGGACAACTTCTTGTCAATGCCGTTATTATTTACTTGCGTTTGTTTAGTTACACTTTTCCCGGCGAATTTCGCTGTTGAAATACGGGAATATAGCGCTGTTATACCGCTGCAGAACGTTTGCTTTGACATTAATTCGCAATTGTAGTATACTTTAAGTTGTGGGTCAATACCACATATCAAAAGCTTCCTTTACAGCAACTATTTGGAAGTGACAAAAATTTTATTCATTATCGTTTCTGACGAAAAAGCTGAAACTTTATGTTCGCCGAACGATCCAACAAAAGACAAATCACAGATGAAGGTGATATTTTTTATTTCATTTGGAGGATTTGTTATGTATAGTGTTGGTGATAAGGTTGTTTATCCTATGCATGGAGCAGGAGTTATCGAGTCCATAGAGGAAAGAGAGATACTCGGCTGCAAACAGAACTATTATGTCCTGAGGATGCCGTTGGGCGACATGAAGGTAATGATACCGATACAGAACGTGGAAGGCATCGGCATAAGAGAGGTAATATGCAGTAACGATGTGGACAAGGTGTATGAAATTTTGCAGGATCAGGAAATAAATGTCACTAATAATTGGAACAAGCGATACCGCGAGAATATGTCCAAGATAAAGAGCGGGAACATATATGAAGTTGCGGATGTTGTGAGGATTCTTATGAAGAGGGACAGGGAGAAGGGGCTATCGACCGGCGAGAAAAAGATGCTCAACAGCGCAAAGCAGATACTTGTGAGTGAACTCATACTGGCGGAAGATTTGGAGCAGATGGAAATAGAATCGACAATCGATGGATTCCTTAAGGTTTAGTATCAAACAACTATTCAAAAACGGGCCAGGCAGTGAATAACTTGGAATATTCGCAGAAAATGTTTTTATAAGGGAGTTAGATAATGTGCTGAATAATATTATTAAATTCTCTTTTGCTACTGTTGGGTGTGTCACAGGCATTACATTGACCAGGACTTTTTTCATATATCAACTGACAGCGATTACACCGGAGCTGAAGACACTGGTCTACATCGTGGTGGCGCTAACTCTTGCGTTCATATTTTATACGACCAGCAATAAGCTGATCGAAATAGTCATGGAAGCGCTCGACAAGCTGGAAGCATTCATGCAGAAGCTAACGCTTTATGAACTGGTGGTCAGCTCCATTGGGCTGATTGTTGGGCTTGTTATAGCCAATCTTGTCACTATTCCTATTAAAGATATACAATTAATTGGGACTCCCATATCGATAATGGCAAATATTTTGTTTAGCTGCCTGGGTATTGCAATTGCAGCCGGAAAAAAGAATGAGTACTTTTTCGACAGCGTTAGGCGAAAATCACCTTACGGCACTAGTGTATCTAAAGGGAGGACGGATTCCAAAATACTTGATACCAGCGTAATCATCGACGGCCGTATCATTGATATCTGTAGGAGTGGTTTTATTGAAGGCGAATTGATAGTTCCCAGCTTTGTACTCGATGAACTGAGACATATTGCAGACTCACAGGATCCACTAAAACGAAATAGGGGAAGGCGCGGCCTTGATGTTTTGAATATGATACAGAAGGATCTTGATTTTCCGATGCGTATCGAGGATGCGGAAGTAAAGTCGGATGCGGAAGTGGACGGAGCGCTTCTGAGAATGGCACAGAAGCTCGGCGGCAAAGTGCTGACCATCGATTTCAACCTGAACAAGGTAGCCAATTTCCAGGGTGTATCGGTATTAAATATAAATGAGCTGGCAAACGCTCTTAAACCAATAGCATTGCCAGGTGAAGAAATGGTGGTCCAGGTCATAAAGGATGGCAAGGAAAACGGGCAGGGCGTTGCATATCTTGACGATGGTACAATGATAGTGATAGACGGCGGCCGAAGGCATATCGGCGAAAGCCTCAATGTAACAGTCACAAGCATTCTGCAGACTGCCGCAGGCCGTATGATATTTGCAAAGCCGAAATATTTCGTTGAAAGAGGGGTCTAGGTTTGAGGCAGCAGATTTTCTTTCAAACTATGCTCTCCGGATAAATTTTTATTTATACAGGACACGGGCAAAATGCCCGTTTTTTTGTGCGGTGGATTTGATAAAATAGCAAATAGCATTATTCCAATACCAGCTAAAGATATCGCCCGATCCAGATACAGTATAGGACAGGAGTGGTAAATATATGGACAAGAGTCAAAAAGGGGGCAAAGGCTGCGGTGCCAGACATGCAAGCGCTGTGATTGCCGCTGCAGGCAAAGGAACGCGGATGAGGATGGATGTCAATAAGCAGTACATTGAGGTGCAGGGGATTCCGGTGTTGGCACTGACATTGCGGAAATTCGAGGAGTGCAGCCTGATAGATGAAATAGTAGTTGTTGCAAATAAGGACGAAATAGACTATTGCAAAAAAAATATAATTGATAGGTTTGGATTCAGAAAAATCAGAAAAGTCACAGCCGGTGGTGACAGCCGGCAGAGGTCTGTTTACAACGGCTTGAATGAGGTTTCGCCTGACAGTAATATCGTGCTGATACATGATGGTGCCAGACCATTTTTCAACAATGAAAGTATAATATCATGTATCGATGCAGCGGACTCATATGGCGCTGCCTGCGTAGCGGTACCGGTAAAGGATACTGTCAAGCTGGCGGATCAGGATGGTTTTGTGGGCAGAACCATAGACAGGAACGGGTTGTGGCAGATACAGACACCTCAGGCGTTTGAATACGGTTTGATCATTGATGCGCACAGGAAAGCAGAAGCTGACAGCTATATGGGCACAGATGACGCAATGCTTGCGGAAAGAGCAGGGCACAGAGTTAAGATTGTTATGGGCGGATATTACAATATAAAGATAACAACCACGGAGGACCTGGTTTTTGCTGAAGCTATATGCAGTCTGAAGGGCAAGGAGATCTAGGAACAATAAAAACTTAATGCACTAGAACTCTATTGAAACGTTCAAGGTGCAAAGAAGCTTTTTACAACCAAAATTCCGTTTTGAGCGGAGATGGAAAAATTCATATTACTATAGCGGTTGAAATACACAGATCAGTAATACATAACTTGAGTGAGGATGTGGATGAAAGATGATTGAAGTTGTGGAACTCGAGAAAAAATTCGGAAATTTTACAGCGGTCGACAGAATAAGCTTTAAAGTCAGTAAGGGTGAAATTTTTGGCCTGCTGGGAGAAAACGGAGCAGGGAAGACGACAACGCTGAGGATGCTTTCGACAATGCTGCGCCCTACTTCCGGTTACGCAGTACTCAAAGGCTATGATACTCAAAAGGAACCAGAGATGGTAAGGACCCATATAGGGATCCTCTTTGGAGGTGAGACCGGGCTTTATGACAGATTGACAGCAGCAGAAAACATTGAATATTTTGGTGAACTGAATGGAATGAGCAAAGCCGCGATCAAAGAACGTACTTCTCAACTTTCGCAGGCATTTGGAATGAAGGATTTTATGGACAAAAGGGCCTCGAAGCTTTCCAAAGGAATGAAGCAGAAGGCGGCGTTTGCACGTTCAATAGTTCATGATCCCGATATAATGCTTTTTGATGAACCGACATCGGGACTGGATGTCACAGCTGCGAGAGATGTTCATGAATTCATTCTGGGCTGTAAAGAACAGGGAAAGACAATCATATTTTCTAGCCATTCAATGGGCGAGGTGGAAAAGCTCTGTGACCGTGTAGGGTTAATACATAAAGGCAAGCTGGTCGAATGCGGTACAGTGAACGAGCTCAAAGCGAAGTACGAGAATGATGATCTGGAAGAAATATTCATCAGATTGGCGGGTGCAAAATGAAACTGAAGCATGCAATGATTGTTTTCAAAAAGGAAGTTAAGGACCTAATACGTGACAGAAGGACTCTCATAACGAGCATATTGCTTCCAATGGTGCTGATACCGGTGATCAATATAGTTATGGGAGGAAGTATTCAAAAGTTTGAAAGAGATATTAATGAGAATGTCAGTGTGGCTATCGCTCAGTCATCAAACACTGCAGAAACAAGAGAGCTCATAAAAGACAGGATACTGAGTAAAAATCCGAATATGGTGCTCGTTGAGACCGAAGACCCTGTCAAAGCTCTTGAGAATGAAGAGATCAGGTGTATTATTGATCTGGAGAGCGGGTATGCTGAAAAGCTGAAGAATGGGATACCAATCAAGATAACTGTTCAATATGATGAATCCCGGACAAAGTCAAGCACAGCTGTTGATATTGTTTCCGGAGCCATAAGTGAGTTTGGGGCGGAGGTTGTCAGCGAGAGAATAGCAGCTCTTGGACTGGATAAGGATATTCTGCGTCCGGTCGAGATCGAAAGAAGCAATATGGCAACTGATAAACAGGGAAACAATATGATGCTTGAGATGATGCTGCCTCTTCTGATATCAATGCTGGTTGCTGTTGGCGGCATTCCTGCGGCTACTGATCTGGTGGCCGGAGAGAAGGAGCATAGTACGTTTGAACCTCTGCTTACCACAATGCCCGACAGAGGCTCGCTGTTGATGGGGAAATACTTCGCTGTTACGCTGTTTTCGTTCGTCAGTGTTATTGCGATTTTTGCAGGACTGATATTTGGATATCTTGCCAATCCTAGTTCACTTACAATGGGCCTTGATCCGCAGCTCAACGGGTTTTCTGTAGATCCTGTCGCAGCTGTGCTGGCGCTGCTGATCACAATTTCGCTCGGCATGACATTTTCAGGTATTCAGATTGCTCTTAGTACGATCGCCAAATCTTACAAGGAAGCACAAACATATCTCTCCTTCCTTATGCTTGCGGCTATGATTCCGGGTTATGCGACAATGTTCCTGCAGCCCGGCGATCTGTCACCGGTATTGTTCACACTGCCCGTTTTAAATACTATTGCAGCATTCAAAATGCTGTTGGGAGGCAATATCATTTATGCAAATCTCATTTTGGCTCTTGTGACATCTGTCATGTTCGTTGCTCTGACTCTCTGGTTTGCGGCATCGCTTTTCAAGAAGGAAAAGGTGATGTTCAGAAGCTGAGCTATTTTTGGATATTTTGTGACCATGAAAGAAAATTTCTCAACAAGCAGAAATTTTCATGAATCGTATGGGGACAGTTCTTCAACGAAGACACATGTCCCCTTTTTAATTTTTTTGCTTTTGGGGACAGTTCTTCAATATTCAGAAAGGGGACAGCTCTTCAATAAGAACATATGTCCCCCTTTGTAATTTGGTTGTTGGATGATGTATATTGACGACCTAAATAACTGTTATTATACTCAGGACTTGAATACCTAGGCCCTGACCGAATGATGTCAGTTCCTCCCCTGTGGTTGCAGTGATACCGATACAGTTTTCTGGTATACCCAGCAGAACTGACAGGCTCTGACGAATTTCGTTTATTCTCGGTGATATCTTAGGTCTCCTGCATTCTAGTGAAATCGAAAGATGCACTATTCTGTACTCATGCAGGTGCGAGAGTGCTTCTTTCAGATAGACGCTGCTGTCTGTTATTCCCTTTTTCAGACAAAGGTCGTCGCTTACTTCGCCGAGAATGTTTACACAGGTTACTCCTGATATTGCATTAGTGATGGAATGCAGGATCACATCTGCATCGCTGTTGCCTTTTAGAGGAGGTTCATCTTCAAAAACGATCCCGCCCAGTATCAGTTTTTTTTCATTATCTTCAAAATCAAATCTGTGACTGTCCTGACCTATGCCTACCTTCATGTTACCACTCGCATTCCGCCTGGTATGGCAGTATTAGTACTTATTTTAAGCACCTCTTAATCCGTACTTAATTGAATTATATTGCCGCTTGTTTGTTTTGTCAAAATATATTGCCTATTATGAGCTATTGCCGGGAAAATGGCATATTCGTGCTGCTGCGGTATAGGTGCTGCGGTATAAGAGCTTTGGCTGGAAAGAAGTATATCGTAGTATTGACAGCTCAGTATTGGTGTATTATACTACAGCTAAAATAATCAAACGTCGATGACGGGAATGCGAAAGGCTGGCCTTTCTTCCCACCCCTGAGATGCAGCTGATGAAGCTGCCGTGTTAGCTGCGATACAAGCTGTATGGTTATGCCTGATATGTTTGACGGTATGACCTTTGAGTCGGGTTTTCCAAATTGGGTGGTACCGCGGAGTTAGATTCGTCCCTGCAGTTACAGGGGCGTTTTTTGATTTTTGACACTAAACAAAGGAGTTGTTGATATGGCACAGGATAAAAAATTCGTAGAGGAAATAACATCTATGAATCAGGATTTTACACAGTGGTACACTGATGTAATCAAGAAGGCTGATCTTGTCGATTATTCCAGCGTAAGGGGCTGTATGATAATCAGACCTTACGGGTATGCGATCTGGGAAAATATCCAGAGGGAGCTGGACTGCAGATTCAAGGAAACCGGTCATGAAAATGTTTACATGCCGATGTTTATCCCTGAAAGTCTGCTGCAAAAGGAGAAGGACCATGTTGAAGGATTTGCTCCCGAGGTTGCGTGGGTGACTCATGGAGGAAGCGAAAAATTGACTGAAAGGTTATGTGTGAGACCGACTTCTGAAACACTTTTTTGTGACCATTATAAAAACATTATTCACTCTTACAGAGATCTGCCAAAGCTATATAATCAATGGTGCTCTGTTGTCAGATGGGAGAAGACGACTCGTCCCTTCCTCAGGACATTGGAGTTTTTGTGGCAGGAGGGGCATACCGCACATGCAACGGCCGATGAAGCCCAGGAGGAAACAATCAGAATGTTGAATGTGTATGCCGAATTATGCGAAAATGTGCTGGCAATTCCTGTTGTTAAAGGTCAGAAAACTGAAAAAGAGAAATTTGCTGGAGCTAATGCTACATATACGATCGAGGCGCTCATGCATAATGGTATTGCGCTGCAGTCCGGTACTACACACAACTTCGGTGACGGTTTTGCAAGAGCATTTGATATACAGTATACCGACAGCTCGAATCAGCTCCAGTATGTGCATCAAACATCCTGGGGAATGACTACACGACTGATAGGTGCTCTTATCATGGTACATGGCGATGACAGCGGGCTTGTGCTTCCGCCGAAGGTTGCGCCGGTACAGGTAGTGGTAATACCGATCTCACAGCATAAAGCGGGCGTGCTTGAGAAAGCGTCGGAGATCTGCACGAGGTTGGCTGGTGCTGCAAGAGTCAGGATTGATGACAGTGACAAATCACCTGGATGGAAATTCAGTGAGCACGAGATGAAGGGTGTACCCATCAGGCTTGAAATAGGACCTAAGGACATTGAGAAGGATCAGGTTGTGCTTGTCAGGAGGGATACAGGAGAAAAGACATTTGCGCCGATAGATGAACTGGAGATCAGAGTAAAGGAGCTGCTTGATTCGATTCACAGCAATCTCCTAAGCAAGGCGGCTGCGCTAAGAGACGAGAAAACCTTTACTGCTGTTGAGATGTCAGAGTTTGAACGAATCATCAATACGACGCCTGGATTTATCAAAGCGATGTGGTGCGGAGACAGGGCGTGTGAGGATATTATCAAAGAAAAGACAGGAGCTACATCACGTTGTATACCGTTTGATGGACAGTCTGTTTCCGATAAATGCATTTGCTGCGACAAGCAAGCAAAGATGCTTGTTTATTGGGGTAAGGCGTATTAAGCGGCTAATGCGGTCATGCGGCCGGATTACGCAGGGATTGCTGGACTGCTCCGGCTCATTGAGATAGCTGATAATAAATGTAAGGCCGTTAACGAATGAGTGCTTTTGAGGCTATAACGAGGCATGTAGCAAAAAAATTTACAGCAGTGCAAGAGCTTGTAGCAAAAGAAATTGACAGCGGGGTGATGAAAATTTATTACCCAATTGCCACATAAATGCAAATAATTCAAAAATTTTTGTCAATACTATTATCAGTATAATTCAAATATTTTTGCATTATGAGGTAATTGGAGGTAATAGTATGAAAAGAAAGATCATCATTTTAGTTGCATTGACTGTATTGCTGATTTCGACCACGTGTTATGCAGCACCTTCGGGAGGTGGCATGCAGCTGGCCTTTGAGCAGGCTGGCGGTAGCACTGCGGAAGTAAATGTGCAGGCATTGAATCTGAGAGAGGGACCGTCAACTGACTACCCCTCGATATGCTTGCTGACAAAGGGACAGAAGCTAACAGTGATGGGAAGGCTTGGCGAATGGTATGCGGTTTATAATCCTGACACAGGCACAGTTGGCACAGTTTACGGCAAATATATCGATATTGGAAATGATGAATCAATACCGGTTTCTGCGAACATTAGTGCATTGGAAGGAAACGCAGCCTCTCCTTCGGCAGGCAAGGTAGTATTGACTGAGGACGAGCAAAAGCTGCTGGAGCTGGTCAATAAGGCACGTGAAGAAAAAGGACTTGAACCCCTTGCAATTGATGAGAACTTGATGAGGGTTGCAAGGACCAAGGCAAAGGACATGGTTGACAACAATTATTTTTCTCATCAGTCACCGACGTATGGCTCACCGTTTGATATGATGAGACAGTTCGAAAACACATTTAGGTCAGCCGGAGAAAATATAGCCGGAAATAAAACGGTGGAAGGTGCATTCAAGGCTTGGATGTCTTCGGATACGCACAAGAAAAACATCCTGAATACAGGATTTAAAGTTACCGGTATTGGAATTGAAAGCAGTGCAACTTATGGCAAGATATTGGTACAGCAGTTTATTGGAAAGTAGACGAACCATCTTGTGAAAACTTTTCCGAATGCAGAAAAAAGCGGCTGTTTGCAGGAGCGAATATGCCGCTTTGGTTTATTTTTGCAGTATGTACTTAAAGCATATGGAAAATTTATTGAGCCTTATCACAAAATAAACTTTTGTTGTAGTGAATCTATTCTCTTTATGTCGAAGTCCGGCACAACTGTGAATTCCCGCTGGCTTAAGTAGTCTAGTGCAGATTGGTCTTTGAAATCGAAGAATAGCTTATATGCCCACAACGCCTGCATTTTTATACCAAATTTCCGATTTACGGAATTTATTCCGTATTTTCCGTCGCCGAGTACAGGGTGACCCATGAAAGCCATATGCGCCCTGATCTGATGTGTGCGGCCTGTTATCAGTTCTACTTCAAGCAGGCTGATGTCATTGGTCGGGTCATATTTAAGAACCCTATATTTTGTTGTTATATTTACTGCACCTGTCGTTTTTTGATGACTGATGAATACTTTGCTTTTGCTTGCATCCTTCCAGAGATGAGCTTTCAGCAGTGCTTCCTCCCTTTCGGGACATCCTAATACCAGACATTTATAGAATTTTCGTATTTCACCTTTTTCGATCTTTTCCAATAAAGTATCGTGACTTATATGGTTTTTTGCTATGATTGTGAGTCCTCCTGTGTTACGGTCCAGTCTGTGACACAACAAAGGCTGGAATTCTTCAGTGCGCTCTGTCTTGATTCTATTTTGCTTAAGGTAATCTCGAACCTGATCTATTAATGTATTTTGTACTTGGTCCTTATCCGGGTGGACTGGTATACCCTGCTTTTTGTTGACCAGAAGCAGGTTCTCATCCTCATAAACAACCGTAAAGCCCATCTGTGATTTGGTAATGATGCTTTTTACTGATCCCAGGAGATGTTCGTCTGTGATATATATTTCCACTACATCGCCTGTTTTTACCATGTAATTTCTGCCGATCCTTTTGCCGTTCACTTTAATGTCCCGTTTTCTGAATGCCTTTTGAAGGGTGCTGTAGGATAACTTCGGGTGCATGGTTGAAATAAATTTTTCTGCTTTCATATTTGAATTGTCTTTTTGTACAATATGTGAGCGCATTGTTTTTCCCCTTCCGGTGCGTCTGACCTTAATTTGGAGGACTGTCCCTGATGATTTATTATTCCATATTTTTTGTAGAAATCCTTCACTAAATAAATTGCTTTACTCTGCTCTGCATATGTTTTTTTATTTTTGGGAAATTATTAAGAGAATGCGATGTGGTGATGAATGTGAAGTTCAGATTAGGATACGTGGCAATGACTTTAGGCCTGGAAGACTGTTCACCGTCGGGAACAGTGACATATAAAACATATTCGAATCTGCCTGAAGGAAATCCAAGATTCAATAGGCTGAGAAGAATTACGAATAAGAACCTTCTGAATACGCTCAGAATATTGAGGTATAATAAAGCGCTGGGCATACCTGTCTACCGACTGACATCCAAGCTTGTACCACTGGCTACTCACCCTGAATTATCCAACTGGGACTATATCACTGATTTTAAAAGTGATCTGGAGGAGCTTGGCAGCTTTATCATAGAAAACAACTTTCGTATCAGTGCTCACCCTGACCATTTCACACTTATAAACTCGCCTGTTGCAAAAGTGCATGATGACGCCTTAAGAGATCTTGACTACCATGTCAAACTATATGAAGCTATGGGCCTTGTTGATTACAAATATAAATTGGTATTGCATGTCGGTGGGGTTTATGGTAACAAAAGAGATTCTGCCGAAAGATTTTGTGAGAACTGCGAAAAACTACCGGATAGGATCAGAAAACGACTGATTATTGAAAATGACGACAAATCATTCAACACTTATGATGTTCTGGACATATGTAAAAAAGTCAAGCTGCCTATGGTACTGGACGTACATCATCATAATTGCCTTCTTGAACCGAGTGAGCTTAAGCAAATCCTGCCAGAGATATTTAGAACATGGGATGGTGAAGAATTCAATCCCAAGATTCATTTTTCAAGTCCCAAAAGCAGCAAGGATTTCAGAAGCCATGCCGATTATATAGATTATGACAGCTTTGTAATTTTTTTAGATATTGCCAAAGATACAGGCAGTGATATTGATATCATGCTAGAGGCTAAAGCTAAGGATACCGCATTACTTAAGCTTTCAGAGGAGCTAGCCGGAACCGGGGGAATAGAAAAATTGAGTAACGGCGAATTTAGTATATACGGGAAATACTGAAAGGCTGTAACTGTATGTTAGTTCTCAGGCATAATTTGTATAAAACTGCGGATATTATATCTATAGTATTTTAGCTTTGCCGTTGACATGTATTAGTTCGGTAAGATTAAAATATATGATTGATGAAAGGAGGCATATGATGTCAAGTAAGAAAAGTAAGTCCAGTGATGTCAACAAGAAGGTGAAGCCTTCAGCAGGAAATGACCAACTGGGAGAGAACGCCGGTGAAGGACGTTTTGAAAGATCCACTAGCTCCAAGGGCAAAAAATGCCGCTGATGAAGATTTCGGAGGGACAGTTCTTTACAGCGGACGGAAGTATCCGATGGGGGTAGTTTGCAGGGGACAGTTCTCCAAAAAGTGATATGAATCAGGAGTATAGAGGGACAGTTCTCTTAAAATAATCACCCGTGTTTTTGACTATTACTGTAACTGCTCTTGGCAGGATACAAAATTATTTATATTGATGAACAAGAACGTTAATTGTTGCATGGCCAATTCTCAATTATGGGAAATAGAAACAAGTAACGTTCTTTGTTTTCAAATTTTAAGTGCATTTGTTAATTTGTATGTATCTTAATGAGCCCTGACATACATGATCGTTTTAGCTTGCTTCAAAATTAGGAACTGACCAAAAAGTGTTATATCGAATGTTTATTGTCAAAGAATTGCTGCGATCAAATTAGCCTACTGTAAAGAACTGTCCCTATAAAAAGTTACCGTGAAGAACCGTCCCCACACCCATAGTTACTGTAAAGAACTGTCCCTCTTCTGTTACCATTGATTGAAGTCAGTATGTGTGGTAGAGTTTATATGTACAAAATCTGGCTTTGGTCTTACTTTGGAAAGATCAGATGATATGACTGTACGGATTTACAGCAACATGATAATTAACTGATGGGACGTGAGAGAATGTTTGACATTTTGAATACGGATATCGAATGCATGCCAGGAATATCCTTCGATTGCTCGTGTGGGAGAAAGCATTCTGTTGATATAGGCAGATTGGCTATTGGACAGGACACTTTAGAAGAGATTATACAAGGCCTTGAGCCTTATCGCGGCACTAATCTTTTTGTGCTGTCTGACAAGAATACATACGGTGTTTTAGGTGAGACTGTAATAAATCGTTTATTACACGAAGGCTTCAAATTAAAATCATTTGTGTTTGATACAGGAGACCATGCTTTGCTCCCGGATGAACGATCTATTGGCAGAGTGCTTCTTGAGCTTGAACCTGATACATCATTTATCTTAGCTGTCGGCTCTGGTGTTATCAACGATATTGCCAGGATCGTAAGTTTCAGGACCGGAAAATCTTTCGCAGTAGCAGCAACAGCCCCTTCCATGGATGGGTATGCGTCAGTTGGGTCATCGCTTATTGTGGGCAGAAAAAAAATCAGCTATTACAGCCATTACCCCTGTGCAATTTACGCAGAGACCTCTGTTTTACAGAGTGCTCCCCTTGTCATGATTCAGGCGGGATACGGTGATGTATTGGGAAAGCTGACTGCGCTTGCTGACTGGAGTCTTACCAGAATTGTCAATGGCGAGTATTACTGTGACACGATTGCAAAGCTAGTTCAGAAAGGCGTGGAAAAGTGTATAGAAAGTTCCGAAGGCTTGGCTGAAAGAGAGGAACGATCAATACAATATCTGATAGAAGCTCTGATAATCACCGGGCTGGCGATAGGCCTTGCCGGCGTGTCCAGACCTGCGTCCGGAACAGAGCACCAATTGGCACATTATTGGGAGATTAAGGCAGTAGAGGCTGGGATTGAGCATCCTCTTCATGGTAATGCTGTTGGTGTTGGTACTGTAGTCACAGCTATGCTGTATGAGCTTGCATCGGAAATATTGCCTGAGGGTATCGTATATCCCACAGTCGATCGTGTTACCAGCTTGCTTAAAAAGGTTGGTTCGAGTACTAACCCTAAGGATCTTGGAATAAGCCGCGAGTTATTTGTCGAGAGTATGCTCAATGCAATGAACATGAAAGATAAGTATACAGTACTTAAATACTGTGACCAAAAGGGCAGACTGTCAGAATTCACTGAGATTATTGCCAGGAGGCTTTATGATTGATAAATTCGAAATTTTGAGGAGAAAAGGACTATTCGTACTCGATATGGATGGAACGTTTTATTTAGGTGAAAAATTAATCAAAGGTTCGCTTGAATTTTTGGATAAGCTCAAAACAAAAGGTTGTCAATTTATTTTTTTTACAAATAATTCATCCCGAACATCCGTATATTACAAAAAGAAATTGGAAGCTATGAATTGTTTTGTTGATGAAAGCTCTATAGTAACCTCAGGAGACGTTACTATCAGATACCTCAAAGAGAATTATGCTGATGCCGGAGTGTATCTTGTCGGAACAGAGCTGCTTGAAGACAGCTTCAGAGAGAAAGGCATCAGGCTCACTGCAGATAATCCGGATATTGTCGTATTGGGTTTTGATACCACGCTTACATATGATAAAATTGAGCGGGCATGTACATTTATAAGAAATGGTGCGATATTCATTGCTACACATCTTGACCTAAACTGCCCTACCGAGGACGGATTCATTCCGGACTGCGGATCTATGTGCGCTATGGTCGAGGCTTCTACGGGTGTTAAGCCGCGGTATCTGGGAAAGCCTTTCAGGGAAACGGTGGATATGATAAAGCTAATAACCGGTAAAAACAGCGATGATATAGCATTTGTAGGCGACAGACTCTATACTGATATTGCTGTGGGAGTGAACAATGACATTACAGGTGTATTGGTGCTGACGGGTGAAACTGAGATGCAGGATGTGGAGAGTTCATCTATTAAGCCTGACTTTATTTTTCAATCATTATACGAGCTTGGTCAGGTTTTGTGACTTTAGCAGAATGTGCGCAATGGTGCTATCACAGATTTAATGATGGCATGTGCCCTGATACATTTAGCAAATACTGATACTAAAGGAGTAAGTGGCTATATGGCTGATATTTCGGCTCAGTTAATACAGGAGTTCAATCTGAAACCCTTTCAGGTACAAAACACGCTAAAGCTGGTTGATGAGGGCTGTACAATACCATTTATAGCAAGATACAGAAAGGAACAAACAGGAGAACTGAATGATCAGGTACTCAGAGAGTTGTATGACAGACTGATTTACCTGAGAAACCTGGAAAGCAGGAGAGATGAGGTTAGAAGGCTGATTGACGCTCAAGGCAAAATGACAGCGGAGATTTCATCTTCACTTGACTTATGCAAAAGCATGCAGGAAATTGAGGATATATACAGACCTTTCAAGCCCAAAAGGAGAACAAGGGCATCAATAGCGCGGGAAAAAGGCCTGGAACAACTGGCGAAGATGATTTTTGATCAGGAGATACTAGCGGGTGATATATTTAGTATGGCTGAGCGGTTCGTGGATACCGAAAAGGGTGTGAACAATACGGAGGATGCTCTCGCCGGTGCTATGGACATAATCGCAGAAGAGATTTCAGACGATGCTGGGTGTAGAAAGTCGGCAAGAGAATTGTATTTCAGGCATGGGATGCTTGTTTCTAAAGCTAATAAGGAAGAAGACTCTGTATACAGGATGTACTATGATTTCAAGGAGCCGGTATTACAGGTAGCAAAGCACAGGGTCCTTGCAATAAACAGAGGAGAGAAAGAAGAGTATCTGCAGGTAAGAGTGGAAGTGCCCGAGGAAATCATAATCAAAACACTGAAGGCCAGAACTATAAAGAAAAAAAGATCCATAACCTCACAATATGTAGAAAAAGCTATAGAGGACTCGTACAAGCGCTTAATTGCTCCTTCGATAGAGAACGAGGTAAGAAATGAATTAACAGAAGCAGCAGGTGAACATGCAATGAAGGTTTTTGCAGAAAATTTACGGAATTTGCTGTTGCAGCCACCTGTCAAAGGAAGAGTTGTACTGGGGCTCGACCCTGCTTATCGGACTGGCTGCAAAATCGCTGTAGTCGATGATACAGGAAAGGTTTTGGCAACAACGGTCATTTATCCTACGCCACCTCAAAACAGGGTAGAGGAATCAGAAAAAGTCATTATGATGCTTATCAATAAATACAATGTCGATATAGTTTCGATAGGTAATGGTACCGCTTCCAAGGAATCGGAAATATTTACCGTAAATGCATTAAAAAGGATTGATAGGAAGGTTTACTATATGGTTGTCAGTGAAGCGGGAGCATCCGTATATTCAGCTTCAAAGTTAGGGGCTGAGGAATTTCCTGAATTTGATGTTTCGCTTAGGAGTGCTGTTTCAATAGCAAGGCGCCTTCAGGATCCGTTGGCCGAGTTGGTTAAAATTGATCCTAAAGCGATTGGTGTCGGGCAATACCAGCATGATATGAATCAGAAACGGCTCAGTGAGAGTCTTGGCGGTGTTGTTGAGGATTGCGTCAACAGTGTCGGTGTTGATTTAAATACGGCTTCGTCTTCTTTGCTTTCCTACGTTTCAGGTATCAATTCATCCGTTGCAAAAAATATAGTCGACTATCGTGAAAGCATCGGACGATTTTCAAGCAGGCGGGAGCTAAAAAAGGTTAAAAAATTAGGAAATAAGGCGTTTGAGCAATGCGCAGGCTTTTTGAGGATTCATGAGGGTGCAAACATATTAGATAACACATCGGTCCATCCCGAGTCCTACGATGCGGCGAAAAAGCTGCTGGAAATAGCAGGGTATTCACTTGAGGATGTGAAAAACAGGCGCCTGGATGGGCTGCCGAAGGAAGTTGAAAAAAGAGGGCTTGGGTCTGTTGCATCTGCTGTAGGTGTTGGGATACCGACGTTGCGGGATATTATTGATGAGCTGATGAAACCCGGGCGTGATCCTAGAGATGAATTGCCGAAGCCTGTTCTTCTGACTGATGTTCTTGATATTGCAGACCTGAAACTGGGAATGGTACTTACGGGGACTGTTAGAAATGTGGCTGATTTTGGAGCTTTTGTCGATATAGGCGTCCATCAGGATGGACTTGTCCACATATCGGAATTATCAGAAAGGTTCGTGAAAAACCCAATGGATGTTGTATCAGTGGGAGATATTGTAAAAGTAAGAGTATTATCAGTTGATTCTGTCAGAAAAAGAATAAGCCTTAGTATGAAGGACATCGAGTGAATGGCAGAATATATTTGAGTATAGCGAGGCGAAAGATGTCCCCTGCCTCTTAATGTATTTTCACCTGGGATGCATAGGCGAGCAGCAAGCCTTGCTTGCGACTAGCCTCGTTGAAACACCGCAATATCACAATATATCCCTTTGGATGTTTTGTGACTTGGTAAGAAAATTTTATAGAAACTAAAAATTTTCTTTGAAATGAAGTGTTATAAGTAAACGATGAGCTTTTTGATTTTATAGGTATTTTTGTGATATAGAATTTACTTGAAAGAAGGAATCGTGCCTGCATGATCAAAACTACTTTAAAAGCTGTTGCAAAACATCCGTCAATCGTTATAACGGTTGGAGTGATTATGCTTATTGCTGCTGTATTATATATGTTTATACCGGTCATGGCTATGATAATTGGAATAGTCAACATGACTGGTGGCGATTTTTTCGACAGTGTTCTTGCATTGATACAGATGCTGGTAGATCCGCAGAACATCTGGCTGATATTAGTATCAACGGCTATAATGGCGATTTTGCTTTCCGCAGTAGTTGGCTTACTGTTGCCGGGTTATCTTCTTACTGTAAATGATGCATTATTGAATGGAGCAGGTAAAAAGGGCTTGTTCATAAAGGGTATTAGAAAGTACTTTTTTAGGTTTTTCTTAATCACAATAAGGGCGACAATTTTTTCAGTGCTCCTGGTAATTTTCCTTCTGGTGTCATCAGTACCGGCAATCGTTATTACCAGATTAGCTTTTTTATCTAAACCTGAACTTATGTTGGCAGCGGTTTTCATTGATATTATGACGATAGGTGTGTTTATCGTTGCTCTCTCATTTCTCTCTATTTACATATACATGTGGTATATTGCTTCACTGACAGCTTCGAAAAAACCATTCAGAGCAGGTAAAGCAATTGCAGACCGCAGATTTTGGAGGATTACACTTGGCCTTTTAGTGTTTGATGCAGTTTTTGCCGGCGGTCTCTGCCTGATTTACATGGTAGGCAGCCAGATATTCAGGTATATCTCGGGCTGGGCATTTACCACAGCCTATTTTACTACACTGGCGGTGTACCTTGTTCAATTTTTCAGGGACAGTTCTCAACTTTCTTTTGATAAACTCCATATTGGGAATGATTCGAAGAAACGTCCCCGCTATAATTTTTATGTTAAGTAAGATTCAGATGAAGATTTTCAATAGGATGTCAGGATAAGGCTCTAACTTCATCATTGGTGCTTAGGTATACAAATCAACAGCATTGTAACCATGGATACACTGCTAATAATTATGAGGAGAAATATTTCCTGCGTATCTTAACGTTTATCAGCCATTCAGGCTGGGATACGGATGATGCGTCTTTTCAAACCCATCGGGTTGAAAAACACTATGTGGCGGGTACCGATTTGCCTTTCAGATTTTTCTCTTGATTAATCAAAAGAAAACGATGTGAGTATATCTCCCGCCTCGTTGAAATTCACAAGAGGAAAGAAAAATTTTCTACAAACGTAAATTTTCTACAAACGATGCGTTATAAACAGTATTTGGAGAACTGTCCCCTTATCATATTGCGAAATTGTGTTTCCCTATTTTCAGGACTATTCGTCGTGACCATATCCATGAACTAGTGGCTGTTGCCGGATTATAATAGTAAACACAGCCGTATGTTGGATCCCACCCGTTTAAGGCGTCTCTTGCGGCCTTAATGGAACTTGCCGCAGGTTCCAGGTTTATCTGTCCGTCATAGACTGCATCAAAGGCGCCAGGCTGGTATATAACACCAGCGATCGTATTTGGGAATCTGGAGTCTCTGACCCGATTTAAAACTACAGCACCGACTGCAACTTGTCCAACATAAGGTTCGCCGCGAGATTCCCCACTAATTATTCTTGCTAGAAGATTCACTTCACTTGAATCACTGCGAGCTGCGCCATCACCACCTGACGGTTGGCCCGTTGGCAGCCCGAGTGCAGCTAGTGTTTGGGGGCCTGCTATACCGTCTACTGCTAAACCGTTTTTTAATTGGAAATCTTTAACTGCGCTATATGTCAAATAACCATACATGCCATCGATTTCACCATTATAATAGCCCCAATTCGATAAGCGGGTCTGTATGTTTCTGACCTCCTGGCCAGTTGATCCGTATCCGGAAAGTGCTGCTATACTGTTATCCAATATAGCGGAAATCTGTGCATGGTTAAATAGCAGCAAAATAATAAAAATAGTAGCAAAAATAAGTAGAGCAGTCCTTTTCAGCAACGCTATTCCTCTTTTCTTTTGTAATGCTTGGCTACTTTATTTTTTGTATTATGAAGGAATTTATTCAGAAAAGAAGTATGTAGATTAGTATTATAAGAAGAAGATCATCTTCAAAAGATTCATCGAGCATTAATAGAATAAGCCCGATTAAAATCAATTCCTCAATGGTGATATGCTTCTGTATATAATTAATAACTTTGATAAACGGGGAAGTCTTTCGTTTTTCAAATGTTTCATCTGTCTGTACTTCCTTTTCATTGGGAAGCGGTATTCCGAAGAAATCCGAATCATGGTGAGAATATGATCCGGCGGCATTCATTGGATAAGATGGACTTGGACTATAGAATTGGGGCATGTATTTCTTAGAACTTTTGATTGGCCTTTTATAAGGCATCTGGTTCACCTCACCTATTTTTCCTGATCGTTTATAAGCCTACTGAAGCCAGCTATTTGCAATAATTGAATGCAGTTGCCTATTTTCTTTTGCCTTTTATTATTCATAAATGGCTTGATCGCATTCAAAAGGTTTATTCGAGGATCGCTGGAGGCATTGAATCGACTGAGTGCACTTTTTGCAGTATCCAGCATGTCTTTGTTCAGTACAGCTCCTTTCCCTTCGCTGCCCGGCCTGGCTGCATTTTGAATAGTATTGCCCTGTACAGGGCTGCCGGTCCCTGGAGGAAGAGTTTCTGGAGAAATGTCCCCATCTGAGGTAACTTTCTCTGAAGAAGCGTTGCTCGTACTTTCGGCCTCTGCTTCTGAAGAAACGTCCCCCTTGCTGCCTTTGTTATCCAGCGAGGCCGCAATCAGGGAGACAAGCTCCTTTACATTGTCCGGTACATCTTCCTGCCCAAGCAGTTGTGCTATCTGCTGCACCTTTTTGCCAAGATCGTCACTCATAGACCCTTCCTCCAACTCATAGCACTAATAATATATTCATTAATTATTTAATAATGTCTTTTATTTTACTGATTATCTCAGGGCCATTCTCACCAAGCATTTTTTGTACGGCATCCAGATCGATGCTGTTCATTTTTTGCTTTAGCTCAGATTTGTTCAGTTTCATATCTTTGATTCTCTCATCGTCTATTTCATTAAGCTTTGATAGTATTTCATTCTTATCGACTTTGTTAAGCTTTTTCGCCAATTCTTCGTGATCGCCGTTTTTAAGCATATCAACCGCAGCGTTAATTTTCGCCTGAAGCACTTTATCATCCATTTTGCCGAGAAGTTCGGCCAGCTTTTTATTTAATCCATTCGCCATATCCTAATACCTCCAAATATCAATCAATGAACTACTGAGTTAAAGAGCACCCTTTATGCATGTTATGCTCACATAGTTGTCCGCTATGCTGTAGACTCATTATTTCTGCATGTACCAGCAAATATCAGCAGGAATGCACCTATGATCACAACAGGTAGAATACCCATGCTATCACCACTGTTTTCTGAAACTAAAATTAGAATGAAAATAATGGCAAAAATTAGGACTTCATCAAGTCCTTCATCAAAAATTGGTCTCAATTTACCAGAAAATTTATCAAAAACAGCCATAGAAATGCCCCCGGTAATTTGAATAACAGTATATACTATGAACGATTCAAGATATGTGTTACTACATTTTTTCTGCGCCGGGGAACTGGTGAGAATTTTACAGTTGGGGGTACTGATATTTGTATAGCGAGGCGAAAGATGTCCCAACTTCTCGATATATTTTCAGCCCATAGGCTGAAAATCGCTAATACGCCTTTCAAACCTTTCGAGTCGAAAAACGTAATTCCACCCAAAGTAAAGGGGCATTTAAATGCCCCGCTAAAGGCTAGTAATAGAAAAGTTTAAGAAATACAAGTATGAAAAACAGCAGTGAATCATCTCTGCCGCATGTGTTAACACTGCGCTTTCCATGCTTTAATATGCCGACCGCACTATTATCATAAAATAGCAGCAGAAAGATCAGAATGAAAAAGAGTAAAGCACAGTCATTATGGCTGTCGCTGTATTTGCTGTATGACATATAATCCCTCCTAAGAAAGATAATACTGTGTTCTCATTGACATAATATGCTGATAACACAAGTACGGTTACAATTATTTAAATTTTAGTTGTTACTTTAATTTATGGAATGGTAAGTATCTTATGAAGCACGAGAGGATGAATTGTTGGCATTTTATTATATACCGAGGCGAAAGATGTCCTCCACCTCTTAACGTATTTTCAGCACATTAGGCTGAAAGCGATGATGAATATCCTTTGGATGTTTTGTGACTCGGTAAGAAAATTTTTCAACAAACGAAAAATTTTCTTTGAAACGAAGTGTTATAATATTAAGAGTGTAAATTATGTTTGCTGCTGATTGGCTTTATGACTGCAAGCAATTAATGAGTTGTGAAACATGTGCCATTGGAAACGTATTTTCAATTTCAGGCGGTGTCATGTTATTGGTAGAGGGGAAAGATAATAGTTAATTGAAAGATTGCAAATAAGAACAGAGGAGAGGTAACAATAATGTACGATGTAGTCATCATAGGAAAGGGGCCGGCAGGATTATCAGCTGCGCTTTACACTGTCAGGTCGAATCTAAAAACACTGATTATCGGAAAAAACGACAGTAGATTGCTAAAGGCCGAAAAAATTGATAATTATTTTGGATTTTCACAAACAATCGACGGTAAACAGCTTCTGGATGAGGGGGAAAAGCAAGTAAAGCGAATAGGTGCGGAAGTAATACATGACGAAGTTATTTCTATAGAAAAAGATGACTATTTTGATGTAATGACAAGTAACGGTTCATATAAATGCAAAGCTGTATTATTAGCGACAGGCCAGCCGCACAAAGTTATAAGGATTGAAAATCTGGTGAAGTATGAAGGAAAGGGTGTAAGCTATTGCTCCACTTGTGATGGATTTTTCTACAATAATTTGAAAGTCGGCGTGCTAGGCAACAAGGATTTTGCATTTCATGAGGCGAAGGAGCTCCTTGCTTTCACAAATGACATAACTATTTTTACTAATGGCCAGCCTCAGAAGATCAGCACTAAATATTCGGAAGAATTGACGAGATTTAAAATAGAAACAAGAAAGATATCTAAACTCGACGGGACAGACTTTTTACAGCGCATACACTATACCGATGGTACCAGCGACACTATTGACGGACTGTTCGTCGCTCTGGAGAGTGCATCTAGTATTGATTTTGCAAGGAAATTGGGCATATTGGCCGACGGAAATACTGTAGTGACGGATATCAATCAGCAGACGAATCTTGAGGGCGTATTTGCAGCAGGGGATTGCGCAAGCAGCTTCAGGCAGATATCGGTTGCAGTTGGGCAGGGAGCTGTTGCCGGCAGGGCGATATTTGATTATGTAAAAAGCCTGTAATGTATATGTTGTGTTTAAATAAGATGGACCGAGAATTCGGAAAGACTATGCACCTGAGAATATGGCCTTGGTAAGGCATGTAATATTCAGCCTTATGAAACATGATAAAGAAACCAAATTGAGTATGAAAAAGAATAAAAAAAGCTTAATGGAGTCACGACTACGCAATAAGTCTGGTGTCTGGAGATATTAGCGAAAACGATTAAGGGATGATTGCTGGGAATATCCTACAGAAGGACTTTCTGGCAGGACAGTAATCGGATTTGATTATGTATTACCCTGAAACGCATCTTGTATCATATCCTAGTAATTTCATGGGCCACATAAAATATTACTTCCCCACAAAGAGTGCTGAAACGGCATGTTTTAAAGTTTCAATGGGATTTCTTGGTATGGATGAAATTCATGCGTTTGCCGTGGGTATGTAGAGCTTGAACATTGATTTTGGATTTCACATATGTTAATATAAATTTATTATTTGAAAGGAGATGGTTTGATGAAGTGGTTGCGGCTATGTAAGGATCGTGCTTACCGTATCTATGCCGACTGTATCAGCACTTGCAGTTTTCATGCCGTTTCCGAGTTTGACATGAATAGAAAGCCCTGCGATTCTTCGCCCTTCGCAGGGCTTTAATTATATTATAATGAAGTGATATCTCCCTGCTCATTAATATATTTTCAGCCCCTCAGACTGAAAATTGCTTTGTGGCGGGTACCATTTTTTACTAGGTGATGAGCATATCACACGTCTGGGATGCATAGGCGAACAGCAAGCTTTGCTTGTGGTCAGCCTCGTTGAAACGTTAATGAGGCAATGCAATTTTTCGACTGACGGGATATTACATTTTATACATTAGCGTTAAAACGTAATGTTCTATGTAGTAAATTCGTTAAATGGAGGGACACATCTATGCTGCTTGGGAACTCACTGATAATTAACGAAAAAACACTATTCAGAAGCCTGAAAAAAGAGGAAATGACGTTTGAAGAGGTATATTATGACATAATAAGGTTTATAGAAGCAGATACTGACAGTTCATACCGTATTTCAGTTGGCACAGATTCGCAGGTAGGCTCCAAGACCGTTTTCGTATCGTGCATACTGATACACCGCATTGGGAAAGGTGCAATAGGCTTTCTGCACAAATATGACATGCAGCGGCCTGTGACTAATCTGCGGGAGAAAATTTATCTTGAAACGTGTGCGAGTTTGCAGCTAGCCTACCTGTTTGACGATGAAAGGATTATGGGAATACACCATGCACTAGGACCTGATCGCCAGTTACAAGGGGTTAGTTTCGAGTTTCATATTGACATAGGCACGAGAGGACAGACAAAAAGCCTGATAAATGAAATGGTAGGGATGGTAAAAGGTCTGAATTTCATACCGAAGATAAAGCCAGACAGTTACTGTGCCAGCTCATTTGCTGATAAGTATACCAAAGCAATGTGATATTTATAAATTAGTACTTGGTTTAAGTTACAGGTGTTACAGAAATGTATAAATAGAATAGCGATGACCTTAATTTTATATAGCTGCTTTGTCTGGGACGAGTCAAGTCTCTCCTTACTCACCATACCGAGCTTTCTAACTGGATGTGATCATGAGAAATGCCTGCGGTATGATGCAAGCAAGTTAAACCACCTAATTTGTCAATATTCAAAGAAGCGTCAATTGTAGATAACGATGTCCAGACTTATTCGAAGTTTCTTTATCATAGAGAATAGAGGACTGTCCCTGAAAACTTCTTGACTCACTACATATAAATATCGTAATATATAGATAAACTAAAGTAAGGTGACAGTTCTTCAGTTAGATTGCTAAAGCGATATCAGTTGGATATCAGTTTGAGGGACAGTTCTATTACAACATGTTCTGACAAGTGATGGTTCTGTAGTTAATATGATAGTTGATAGGGGACGGTTCTTGAATATAACTAAATATTACTAATTTATTATTTTAAGCATAGAGTTAGGTAGTGATATTAGATTCAATGCTGCCGAAAACACAAGAGGGAGGGCAACTATGTCAAAAAGGGTATTGATAGTCGGAGGTGTCGCTGGAGGCGCCAGCACAGCTGCTAGATTGAGACGACTGGACGAGGCTGCTGAAATTATTATGTTTGAAAAAGGCGAATATATTTCGTTTGCTAATTGTGGGCTTCCTTATTATATCGGTGAAGTAATCAAAGATAGGGAAAAACTTGTAGTCCAAACTCCTGAGGATATGAAAAAGCGATTTAACATCGATGTGAGAACAAATAGCGAGGTTATTAAGATAAACCGGCAAAATAAAACGCTCGAGGTTTATGACAAAATTAGTAATGAAACCTACACGGAGAACTATGATCAACTGGTTCTCTCACCTGGTGCTGAACCTCTGAAACCTAAATTAAATGGGATTGATTCACAACGAATTTTTGCGCTGAGAAATATTCCGGATACGTATAGAATTAAGGATTTTGTTGATGCTAAAAAACCAAAAAATGCAGTTATTGTTGGTGCAGGTTTTATTGGGCTTGAAACAGCTGAAAATTTGCATAGTATGGGAATCAATGTAACGATTGTAGAACTCTCAAATCATGTAATCGGACCATTGGATTTTGAAATGGCTGCCTTTGTTCATCAGCATCTAAGATCTAAAGGTGTGAAACTATACTTAGAGGATGCCGTAATAGAATTTGTTCAGGATAATAATGCTCTTAATGTCACGTTATCAAGCAGCTTGGTACTGCAAACGGATATGGTTGTTTTAGGGATAGGGGTAAGGCCAGAAACAAAGCTTGCGAAAGAAGCTGGTCTAAAGCTTGGAAGGTTCGGTGGGATTGCTGTTAACAAATTTATGCAGACATCAGATCCTGACATATATGCAGTTGGCGATGCTGCGGAAGTAATAGATTTTATGGGGACAGTTCTCCAGAACCTTATGAAACAGATAAACGGTAAGACTGTCGGAGGGACAGTTCTCACAAACCAACACCAGCCAGATAAAGAATTTGAAGGGACAGTTCTCATCCCACTGGCAGGTCCAGCTAACAAGCAGGGCAGGATAGCTGCAGATAATATATGCGGACATAATAGCAAATATAACGGTACTCAGGGTACTTCGATAGCAAAAGTATTTGACATGACCGTTGCTTTAACGGGTATCAATGAAAGGCAATTGGTTAAGCTTGGGATAGTATATGAAAAATCTTATACCTATTCACCTTCGCATGCAGGATACTATCCTGGGTCCACACCAATGAATATCAAGTTGTTATTCGCTAAATCTAATGGTAAAGTACTTGGTGCGCAGATTGTGGGTTATGATGGTGTTGATAAGAGGATTGATGTCATAGCAGCCGCAATTCGTGCGGGAATGACAGTTTTTGATTTACAGGAACTTGAACTGTCATATGCCCCCCCATATTCATCGGCAAAGGATCCTGTAAACATAGCCGGCTATGTTGCATCAAATCTTCTAAAGGGCGATGCTGACGTATTTCACTGGGATGAAGTTAAGAAACTGGACAGGTCAAAGGTACTGCTCATTGATGTAAGGACAAAAATGGAGTATAGTATTGGAACAATTGACGGTTCTGTTAATATGCCAGTGGACGAATTGAGAGACAGGATAAATGAGATTCCAATTGAAAAAGATATATACTTATTCTGCCAGGTTGGATTACGAGGCTATATAGCTGCAAGGATGCTTATTCAGAAAGGTTTTAAAACGGTGAAAAACCTTAGCGGAGGCTATTTGGTTTATAACACCGCAACACAGAAACAGACAGATGAAGATAAAACAGAAGATAGAACTAATGAATTACCAGAGAAATCGGGTGAAAAATCGAATTGTACAATGAAGACATGTGAAACTGAAGAATGTGGTAAACCAAAAGCATATGTAATCGACACCTGTGGGATGCAATGTCCCGGCCCTATCATGAAAGTATATGAGTCATTGAAAATGATGGAATTTGGCGACACTCTTGTTGCTAAGGCGACAGATCCGGCATTTGAAAACGATATAAAAATATGGTGTGAACGCACTAACAATAATTTGATTAGCATTAGTCATGATGGTAAAATAATCACAGCTACCATTGGAAAAGGAAGAGCACAGGTGATTACAGCAGGATCAAAGGATACTAATGACAAGACAATAGTAGTATTTAGCGGAGATCTTGACAGAGCTATAGCTGCGTTTATTATTGCAAATGGCGCCGCTGCGATGGGCAGGAAAGTGACACTCTTTTTCACATTTTGGGGTCTGAATATATTGCGCAAAACATTAAAAGTAAAAGTGAAAAAGAATATTATTTCAAAAATGTTTGGTGCAATGATGCCTCGTGGTTCTAAGAAGCTTGCTTTATCCAGGATGAATATGGCAGGTGCAGGATCAAAACTGATAAGATATTTAATGAAGAAAAAGAATGTCCCATCACTTGAAGAACTGATTGACCAGGCATTTTCCAGCGGTGTGAGTCTCGTAGCTTGTAATATGTCAATGGATTTGATGGGCATAAAAAGGGAAGAGCTCATAGATGGAATAACTGTGGGTGGAGTAGCCACATTTTTAGGTTCTGCTGAAGAATCAGACATGAGCTTGTTTGTTTGAATTGTTGGTAAGATGTATGGCTCAGCAGTAATGAAGAAACGTCCCCGTCATTATTCTGAGCCGTATTGTACAAAATTGTTTGTTAAATATTTAGCATTCTCATAAAAGATAATGTATAATAGGACTAGTGTTATGCCTTTTTGTTCTACCGCATTTTTAGTTTTATGTTGAATAAACAACATGGAGGGTATTACTATGGATATTGAATTATTTAAGGAGCAGGCTGAAAAGCTCAAGGCTATATCACATCCGTACAGACTTTGCATTATTAAGGGTTTGATCGATAATAGCTGCAATGTTTCAAAAATCCAGGAGTGTTTGAGCCTGCCTCAATCTACCGTATCTCAGCATCTATCAAAGCTTAAGGCAGCAAAAATAGTTGAAGGCGTGCGAAATGGTCTTGAAATCAGTTATCATGTCATTGATGATGATGTCAAACAAATAGTTAAGTTAATGACAAAGGATATATAATTAATTGATGTTATCCAAGGCTAATCACATCGTTTCATCAATCCTCAAAATAATAGAAATTTTACCAATAGTGAATACTAAGTGCTGCCCCGGCATAGAAATAACTTAGATGTGTTAACTTGACAGTATAGGGAGTAATTTACTAATACTGTTGTTATTAGATGTGAGGTGGCCGAATATGAAGAGGACTATATCACTAGTTGTTGTTATGGTATTATTTTTTGTTTTGCTTCCAGGCTGTTCCGTATTACAAAAATTGGGACTGCAGAAGGATATGGATGATGAACTATGGCCTGTAAGCAGCATTATTATTGGTGAAGCTGAAGCCAGCAGGTTGACGGATAAGACACCTATACGACTTTATTTTGCTAATGAGGACAACACAAAACTAAAGCTTGAAATAAGGTATATAGATGCATCTGATGCCAAAAAGAGTGCGAGCGGCATGGCAACAGCAATAATAAATGAGCTCATCAAGGGGCCGTCAGATGAAGCAGCTTTTAAGAGAACTGTCCCTGCAGAAGCAAAGCTGCTGTCACCTGTAAGTATAAAGAACAAGGTTGCTACTGTTGATTTTTCGAAGGAATTCAAGTCGAAGCATGCTGGGGGCAAAGATGCAGAAAGAATGACCATATACTCCATAGTAAACTCATTAACAGAAATTGATGAGATTGAAAATGTAAAATTCTTGATTGATAGTAAGGCTCAGAAAGAATACATGGGAAATTTCAAATTTGATGCTCTTTTCCCGAGAAGTACACAATTAATAAGCAAAGATGCTGCTGAAACTACATCAGGCACTGTAGATGATGAGATTATCCTGGAAGATACAGAAGCAGACAATCAGCCAAACGACAACGATTCAAAAGAAACCTCAGGACAGAATGGTGATACGATCGACGGTCTGGAAATACTGGAATAAAATCGAAATATATAAAAGGCCACTGTTAGCGGCCTTTTTTTATTGGGACAGTTCTTCAAATTGAATCTGTTTAATGCCATTAGGAAATAATATACAGAACAAATGTTCTGTGATAATATGAAAGAAAAAAGTCAGGTGATTTAAATGCCAAGGATGCCAAGAGAGAAAAATAGTGAAGCAATATATCATATCATGTGCCGCAGTTTTTCAGAGGTTTTGTTATTTAGAGAGGATAAAGATAAAGATAAGTATCTGAATCTGCTAAAAAGATATACAAAACAATATAAATGCAGCGTAT
>JAEZYU010000086.1 GCA_023418915.1 Bacillota bacterium | reverse complement strand
CACTTTTCAAAACCATTGCTGAACTTGGTGAAGAGACTAAGTACCACCTTTTCTGGAATTGTAGGCGATGCACTTTCTTTTTTATTGATCCCAGGATCCTTCCTGTGATAAAAATAAAAGGTGAATGCTATCGAAATCGATTGGCTCATTCTTGGAAAAATATCCATCCCATTTCGCTTGCTGAAGCTCCGAGTCAACAATAACGTTAGATATATGACACAATGTACTCATACTAAGCTTAATTACGACCTCACTAGCTACACTATCGACGTATGCGTGTAAATGTTCACCTAAATCTTTCAAATCGGCAGGTCTTTTTCCAGAATGAATGATTGAGTTACGTGCTCTGTAAATCCTGTATAGGTGCCATGAAATTCTCTGAGTGTAACGTTCTGTTAAGCTATACAAGTCGTTTTTGGATAGACAGTCATCGTGAATATTTAGCATTCTGGTTCTTAATACAGGATACAAACACAGATTATCCACACACAAATCAAATGTTTCATTATATTCTGGCAATAGTACTATGCAAGCAACTTTTTCATAATCCTTAGTTCCGATTGATATTTTTGATAGCAACTCCTCATATTGTGTTGCATCCATTACTCGTTTTAGGTTTTCTGCTATATCACTAAACATGACTGGAAGATAATCTCGTTGTAGAAATGGTAATACAATTTTTTTTACCTGTTCAATTTTTGATGCATCAGGATTTGTAACACAGATAACTTCCAGTATTGACCAAAGGTTTAAAAAACCATTTTCTAGTCCATTGTTAGCAATTGCTCTATTGTGAAGTTTAGTTATCTTTTCTATTTGTGGAAGTGAACAACGAGCCCCGTGTATCAAATTTGTTATGCTCATTTCTGCTAATACGCCAATCTTGGGCGGATTATCATCTTCTATTGCATTGAATTTACCCCGATCCACAGTTATTTTTCTATCTTCGGTTTCCTCTTCAGATATAACAATCATTCTATTTTGGATTAACCTCCCGCTGTAATTCCCAAAAAACTGATAAAAGCACGTAAATAGCTCAATATTCTTATATGCAATGTTAGCAGCTGTACTAGCATCCAATGCTTGAATTGTGTCCGTTCTCAGTTTGCTGTACTTTTCCCAAGTATCTATTTTGTCAAAATTCCCATCATCAACAAAGCTGATATTTAGTCTTTTTTCAAGTATTTCTCTGAAAATTAATAACCTGTTTGATATTGCAGTATATACGATAAACCTTTTCTTCTTCTGATCATATCTTTTCAAAAATTCATCTAGTGCGTTTTCTGGTTCAATATCTTCGAAGAGTATCCGTTTTGCAGAATGATAGATCTCATCACTACTGTAACCTTGATGCAGAAGTTCAGGAACAAAGCATCGAATTGCACGTTCAATTTTTCGTTTCTCTTTGCCTTGTGGGACTATGAACCGAACATACTCTTGCGTCCATTCAAAATATTGTTTGCCGATGGCATGGCAAAGGTATTCCATAATTTGCTTTCTCCCGACTTGATCCTTATTCAGTTTTTCAACGATTTGATTAATTCGTTCTTCACCCCATTTATAATGAATAATAATATCACTCTTCAAGGAATTCATAAATTCATTGAATACCTCATCCAAATGATAAGGCTTTGCAGAGCCATTAGATAAAAGTAAGTACTCGTCAATAAGACGAGATGTGTTTAGTAGCGGAGCGCGGTAAATGTCGATTGTTTCATAATAAAGCATTTCGACAATCCTCTGCGCAAAATACAAAAGCCCGTCGTGTTTATATTCATTATTCCAAGCTATCGTATTTTTGAGAATCACATGACCCCTCCATTCTCTTGTAAGGGTTATATTTCAAGATTAAGGGACTGATGGAATTATGAGGAATTCATTGTTATCAGTATTATATCACACAGCATGAACAAATCAACCCACAGGATGCTAAGAGAAACAATTTAGATGCGCTTATCTTGAAATATATGTCTAGAACGAAGGATTGGTGCTGTGCAAATCTTTGCCTCTACAAAGTACCTTATCGGGGGAGTTCTGGTGAAGTGCCGCAGTACTATGTCCAGAATAGTCATCCCGCCATCATCGAACCTGATGTGTTTGATGCAGTGCAAGCGGAGATGGAGCGCCGTAAGCGCCTCGGCCGGCGGTGTACCTGCGATAGTGTATTCTCCACGAAGATAGTCTGCGGCGACTGCGGCGGCTTCTACGGGCCGAAAGTCTGGAACAGCAATCAGCCGTACCGAAAAGTCATCTGGCGATGCAATGAGAAGTACCATGGCGAGAAAAAGTGCGAAACGCCCCACATCACAGAGGATGAGTTGAAGCGCCGATTCCTTACGGCTTTCAATACCTTGATGGGGAGTAGGGAGGAGCTTCTTGAAAACTGTCGGCTCGCTCAGAAAACGCTGTGCGACTGCGCGGCGCTTGACCAGGAAATTGAGAACCTGCGACGCGAGCAGCAGGCCACAGCAGAACTCGCTCGCCAAGCGATCCACGAAAACGCCCGCTCAGCCGTACATGGGACGGGGGGAGATGGGTGCTTGCAGCGGTACACTGACATCACTGAGCGGCTCACGGGTCTTGAAGCTAAACGGGAGAAGCTTAAGGAGAAGAGCCGCGTGCTCGGGAAATTCATTCGCGACATTCAGAATCAGCCGCTCGTTCTCGAGGAATTCGATGAGATGCTTTGGACAGCCATTGTCGACCATGTTACGGTGCTGGTGGATAGACAGTTGCGGTTTTTCTTCAAAGATGGGTCGGACATTTATTTAGTAGGTGTGGAAAATTCGTCGTATTAGACTCGATCACACAAGAACGTGCAAATAGGAGTAAGAGTAACTATAATAGGCAACATGGGTTTTCCTGAGGAGTAAAGATGGTTACATTTTTCCTTGCCCTAGTTACAGCAACGCGTAAGTTAATCCGTGTTTCTTCATTGTCTTTTTCTCCGTTACTTTTAGTAATAAATTTATCAGAAAAAGGGCCTTCGAAAATGAAAACGTCATCAAATTCCTTACCCTTCGCCTTGTGAATGGTCATTAAGTAGATGCCGAATATATTCTTGGAAGACATAGCGAAGTGCATTTGGGTTAAGGCGTTTGCTACAATTTTGTTCGCACCAAGGTAATTTTGCTGTTCACGCCATACTAAGTCTATCTGAGCGCTTACGGATGACCCATTATGCAACAACTTTAAGTAGGAGGCGTCAGCGGCAACATTTTGAATCTGAGTACTTTCGCACTCTTTAAGGATTTGAATGATGGTTGCCCAATCGTTTTCTGATTCACCCGTCATCTGGTAGTGAATGCAACGCTCTTTTATATAGCAGAAATCGCTCCTGATTTTGGTAAGCCCGCGTCCATTATCAGTAAAGCTCGTCAACCTGGCGAAATCATCCAGATCACCCAATGATGGCTCTTTCTTGCGACCCATAATATGGTCTGCTAATTTTCTTGCCAAAGTATATGTGTCCATAACACCCTGCGAAGCTTCTTCCAAAAGCTCAGCGACCAGTTCCACCGCAAGGCAGGAACCATTGTCATCTGTGATAATCTGATGGTGAATGGGTACTGTGCTGAGATAGTCCGATACATTTGCAACCAGTTTATTCGTCGGAAGCAACACGCCGATTGACCAGTCACTTCTGCATGTTTTGCATAGTCTCTTCCGTGCGTTCAGAATCGCCCATTTAAGCCTTTCCATATAAGCGTTTCCCTTGCGTGCTGGGTATGGACAAATCTTAACATTTTGATACGATTTTCCAATATTTCGCCCCCCCCAAGAGGTCATTCCCGAACTGCAAAATATCCGTCCCGTTGCTACGCTTGTTCTCGTATCCAAAATTAAACTCGTTGGGATGATATAAGCTAATAAACTGACCAATTCTAGCAGGCTCAGCGCCACGGAAACCAAATATCCGCTGATCGGGATCCGCCAATGCTATCAGTCGACTGCCTTTACCAAGTTGCTGAATCAGTCGCCACTCTTCTCGGTCAGTGTCTTGAAATTCATCAATAATAATTACAGGATAAGCTTGGCAGATGACCCGGCGCAACGCATTGCTCCTTTCCAGCAAAAACGCGCACTTTTCAGCGAACAGATCAAAGTGTATCAGCCCTTCTTCACAGAATCTCCGTTCTTTTTCAGCTCGTTTTGTTTCATTGTCTTTGAACTGGACGAGGCATGGTGCTGCATTATGTGGTAACCAGATTTTCAGAGATTTACTGTTCAATAGATAGCCATGGCTTTTCAGAATCGTCCATGTGAAGCTGTGATAAGTAGTAATCTCCACGCTGCGCATTAATTCGGTATTTAGAATTTCAGTCGCTTTTTCAGCTACCCGAGCTACAGTAGCTCGGGCGAAACTCAAGAAGAGAATGGTCTGCCAAGGTTTTAGTTTCTCTGATTTTAGAATTTCCTGCGCTTTCAGCAATGCAAACGTGGTCTTACCGGATCCAGGGCCGCCTTGGACCATGAGAGACCCCTCGGCTTCTAAAGCCTTCTGTTTGTTCTCGCTCAGATCAAGCATCTCCATCGCTCTCACCATCGGACTTTTCTTCGCCTTTCATATCACTTTTTGTTGCATGATCAGTTATCACCCTCAGCGCGTAAGTGATATGCTTCGGCATATCCGATTCTGTACACTGGGCAAGGAAATCTGCTATGCTCCCATCGCCTTTATGATCATGGAAATACTTTTTCATCTCTTTTTTTAAGCTTTCATCATTAATATCGTCAGGGTTTATATCCCAGGATGACGTATCATCCGCCAACAAGGCTTTCGCGTAATTTCGGATTGCGGTGGTAGCCGAACCTTTAATTATTACATCCTCCAAGCCATGTTCTTCCGCTTCAAAGACTAAATCCGCGAATTTTTTGATCGCAGCGGTTTGAATTCCATCCTTCTTATCAAATATTGCGTAGACGGACTTATCCAATCCGCCAGTCTCCAGCTTGGTACGGCTACGTTGCCGCTATCAATGTACTGGGGACGCCGATGCTCTTCAGTACAACACCACAAACTCACTACTTCACGATTGGAACAAGTGGCGGGAAGAGTGCTATAGATAAGCACCATATTTTTCCGAAGGAATATCTTTCGACGATAGGATATAGTGACGATCGTGAGCGTAATCAGATCGCAAACTATACATATCTGGATTATCAGACCAATATTTCGATATGTGACCGTTCTCCGAATGAATACGTCACAGATTTTCGTACATGTCTTGGCGAAAATGCATACCGCCTGACATGTCATCAAAATGCGTTGCCTGAAGACTTTGAAAACATGGAATATCATGAATTCTTGGCGCAAAGACGATTACTCATGGCTCAGATTGTCAAGAAAGCATACGCGGCTTTGTGTATATAAGCAATACGAACAGACTTTTCGGCGGTAGCACGGAAGTTATGCTGTTTATATGAGGGAATCTGCCTTATAGCATTTCTGGAGCACCGTCATTGGTATAGATACCAGAACTAAAATGTTCCGGATACGGCACATCTTCATCGGTATACAGCCCAGCGAACTCCCAGTTTGGATTCGATGCAATATACTGGACGTAGTAATCCTTCTGCGCCTCGAAGCTTGCCAGTTGTTCTTCGCTGGAGGTAGAAACACGGGCATAGGCTGCAACCCGACGTTTTGGCTGGCGTCCGTTATCACCATCTGGGGTGTTGGTTGGATGAGGGTCAATTCGCGTGATTCTGCGCTTCATAACCGAACCTCCGGTTGCTCAAGTTGCCCGACCAGCGGCTTGAGGCGCTCAACCAGTTTTTTACGAATCGCTTCCCGCTCCCCGGTACTGATCAGGCCGTCCCGCTCCATGGACTTCACGAGGATCATGATGAGTCGGTAGCGCGTTTCTTGCTGGGCTTGTTTTTCGGTCATTTGCCTTCTCCCCTGAAAAGATAGTGCTCCTATTCATGGCTCTAGAACGGGGAAAAGTCAAGTGAAATCCACTTACGTTCACTTATTAGCTTAGGGAGACTGATGCGAAATATATCTTTCGGGCTGAGTTGCTGTCCGATAGATACCTTTTTTGTGGGGCTGGGGAAGAGAGATCCTAATTCCCGATTGGCGTTGTAAAACGATCATCCATTTTGATGTCCTGTGTGGCGGATGGATTATGTGCGCCCATAGGCATTGGAACCATCGTCGCGACATTTGGTATCGGAGTATCTATGCAAGTCGTGTTCAGGCTGCTAAAATTTGAACCGCGTAGTGTAGCGCACCAGAGCCTGTTTTAAACCACGTGGATATGGTTGCTCGAAAAACGGTTGAGGAATCTTCGCCAAACTGATCGAGGTATGTTCCCGACGCGCCATCGGTCGAGATTTGTACTCTGGCGAGCAACTTGGATAACCCCAAGAAACGGACAGAAAGCAGGAAAAGGATGCATCCTGGCGTATAGAAAAGGAGTACGGGAGGGTACTTGAATGAAAAGCCTGGAGGAACGGCATGCGATACAAAGCCCTTCTGGCATTCGGTCGAAGGGCTTTGACTGTCTATAATCCTTTCGGATAACAACATGATTTGTGCGTATCCGTTACCCGCTGCAACCTCTCATCGTCAGACCCGGGTATAAGATCAAGCCAAAAAAACTCGCGTCCAGTTGACGCGGCTAGGGTTGTGCTTCATAATAAGAACATCCTGTCTTATGGGTGACAATATGGCTGACATCAACATTGTATCCGTCAAAAAATCGTTTCAGCAGGACCGCGTCATCCTAGACGGGGTGAGCTTTCAGGTCGACCGAGGTGAGCGTGTCGGCTTGCTTGGCGGAAATGGCGCGGGAAAGACAACCCTTCTAAAAATCATCACGGGCGAGCTTGCGCCCGATGCAGGCAGCGCGAACGTCGCAAAGGGGCTGAAGCTGGGCTATATTGCACAGCTGAACAACTACGCCTCGGGCACGACGTGCGAGGAGGTGCTGCGCGCGGCGTTCTCCCGCGCGTTTGAAATCGGCGCGGAGATTGAAAGAATCCACGCGGGCATGGATGCGGGCGACGCGGGCCGGTATTCCCGGCTCATGGACGAATACGTGTCCCTCGGCGGTTACGAGTGGGCGGTTGAACTCAACAAGGTTGCGAACGGGCTCGGGATTGACGCCGAGATGCGGATGCGCGACTTTGCCGCGCTCTCCGGCGGGGAGCGTACGCGGGTGTGCCTCGCGCGGCTGATCCTCGAAAAGCCGGACGTCCTCATCCTGGACGAACCGACGAATCACCTGGACACGCGTTCCATGGAATGGCTGGAAGACTACCTGCTCCACTACAAGGGCACTGTTCTCGCCGTCTCGCACGACCGCTACTTTCTGGATGTGGTGGTAACGCGGATCGTGGAGCTTGAGAACGGAAAGCCGAGCTTTTACGGGGGCAACTACAGCTTCTATGCCGAAGAGAAGGAGCTGCGTTACCAGCAGCAGCTCATGCGGTATCAGCAGGAGCAGGCGAAGGTACGGCAGCTCGAGTTTCAGGTGCGCAGGCTCAAGGCGTGGGGCTCGGTCTACGATAATCCATCGCTGCACAAAAAGGCACGCGCGATGGAGCGGCGCATCGAGCGCGTACAGGAGACCGAACAACCGACAAAGCAGTCGCGCCTGGAGATGGGATTCCGCTCCGAACAGTATCGGGCCGACAGGGTGCTTTGGACGGAGCGCCTCTCCAAGACGTTCGATGGGAAGACGCTATTCTCCGGCGTGAGCGCCGAGATGCGCGGGACAGGCGAGCGGATTGCCCTGGTTGGACCGAATGGCTGCGGCAAAACCACGTTCCTGAAAATCCTGATGGGGCTGGAGGCGCCGGACGCGGGCAGGGCGAGCTTTGGGCCGTCCGTTCGCTGGGCATACCTGCCGCAGGTGGTCGAATTCCCGCATCCGGAGCGCACGCTGTACGATACGCTGCTCTACGAGGCGAATTGCGAGCCGCAGGAAGCGCGGGACCAGCTCGGAGCCTTCCGGTTCCGGGGCGAGGATCAGTTCAAGACCGTCGCGCAGCTGTCGGGCGGCGAGCGCGCCCGGCTGAGGATGTGTCTGATCATGATGTCGAGGGCGAACCTCCTCATCCTCGACGAGCCAACGAACCACCTCGACCTCGCCTCGCGCGAATGGATCGAGGAAGCGGTGGCACAGTTCGAGGGCGCGCTTCTGTTCGTCTCGCATGACCGGTACTTCATCCGGCGGTTCGCCGACCGCGTCTGGGAGATCGAGGACGGAAATTTCCGCGACTGGCCATGCGATTACGAGCGGTACAGGCGGCTCAAGGCGATGGAGCAGGCCGCGCCTCCCCCGGAGAAAGAGAAACCGAAGAAACCCTCGCCTACGCCGACCAGGCGTGATCCCCAAGCGGAACGCAGGCTTGGCGCGCTAGAACGGGATATTGCCAGGGCGGAGGAAAAGATCGCGCGCTATGACGTAAAGGTTGAAGAATGCGCAAGCGATTATCTCGAACTGAACAGAGTGCTTGCCGAAAAGACAGCGCTCGAAGCCGAGCTTCAGGGGATGTATGAACAGTGGGAGTCGTTGGCGGCGACGCTCGAAGGGGGCATCCCATAACCATCGTATGCGCCGTGCCTCGATGCTCCGCCGAAGCCCGGCGAATCATCGAAGCATGGCGCGTTGAATCCTAAACGTCCGTCCGAATACCGCGCTGGGCGGGCTGACGCCCAAGGAGATGCAAGCTGTTTGGAGGCTGAGGCCGGATCGGTATAATCCCCGCCATCCATGACGGTGGAATGAGCGCGAACTGGTTGATTCCTGCCGACGAGAAGGGAACTCGGGATCAGCTTGCCTCGCCGATGCTACAGTTTAGGAGATGCTTATGAGCAAGGCTGCGAAATGGGTTATATCTTTCGTAATATTTTTCGGAGCCTGCGGTGCCTCAGCGGCACTAGCTTTTGGGAACTATTATTACTACAACTGGATTAGCGGATATTTCGTCGTCAAAGACGCATTTTTAAGCGCTTTACTATTTTCTGCATTCTTGCTAGTGATTGGCGTACTTGTCTTATTTCGGAGACCACGTTTTTACGGATTCCAGATAGGCGAAAGCTTTAAGATGTGGAAGCCTATTTTGCTAGTGTCCGCAGCAGTCTGCGCGTTTACCGCTATTTGTCTGTTCCTAACGCCAAGGACGCCCTACAGCGGCGCGAACTGGGCGGTAGAAATGATACTTGTTCCCATCAGTGAAGAGATGATCTGGCGTGGCATCATTTTCTCTCTTGTTTATAAGGTATTAACCAGACTTCATGACGATAAAATGAGCATTGTTCTTACGATTGCCTTCAGTTCCATTGCTTTCGGCCTAGCGCACATAAGCAACGTGCTCGTCCATCCTGTATCCTTTGTTCTGCTGCAAATTATCTTTGCCGCCATAGCAGGATCGGGAATGGGTTTTCTCCGAGCGATTACAAAAAGTGTATACCCTCCTATTCTCGTACATGCGCTGTTCAATCTAGTCGCAATTATGTTCTAATAAGGGTTAAGGAGTGGTATGGTAGGTCGCTCGAGACGATCTGTGGCAGGTGAGCCTGTTGAAAGAGTTTGGCGGTTGTCCGAACCATGGGATTTTGCATACTCCGGCTGCCATTCTTATGGGTACATTATTATAAGTCAACCGCTATCAGTCCAGGGTCGGTCCGAATGTGGCATGCACACCCCCCCGGTCAAAAAGTGAACACCCCCTCTATTGTTCAACGATTCTACCCTCAGAAGCGGCCGAAAATAGGCAGGGATCGAATCCCGCCTTACGCACAGGCTGACTTTCTGGCGATTATTAAATGATAAAGAGCGCTTGCCTGCATATCCGAGAAATGCCTGATTTCAAGGAATGTCAAGGGGATAAGCGAACCGCCTACCGAAAAGTGCTGCTTTATCGGTAGGCGGTTACGATGGTGGCGCGGCCGGCGGGATTCGAACCCACAGTCTTTCGAGTCGGAGTCGAAAATGTTATCCATTGCACCACGGCCGCAGGGAACCCTTGTATTATAGCGCAGGGAGAACCAAAAGGCAAGAAAAACATTGGTGAAGCAAGCGGCTTTCATTGCGCTGTCTTTCGTAAATCTGCGGGAACATCCGGCGCGATGCGGCAAGAATCAACAATTCTCCTGTGGACAGGGGCGCGGAATTTGGGTATCCTATATATACAGGGTTGCCTTGAGCGCATGGATTTTGTATGGGCGGTAACGGCCCGGGAGGTAATGCATGAACACGCTGCATCTGAAATACGCGGTGGAGGTAGAGCGGGCCGGGTCCATCACCCAGGCGGCCGACAACCTGTTCATGGCGCAGCCCAACCTGAGCAAGGCCATCCGGGAACTCGAGGAGGGTCTGGGGATCACCATCTTCGAGCGCACGCCCCGCGGCGTGCTGCCCACGATCAGGGGCATGGAATTTCTGCGCCGCGCCAAGGAGATTCTGGGCGTGGTGAAGGAGATGGAGTCCCTCCGGGACGTGGCGGACGCGGGGCGGCAGGTGTTCAGCCTGACGATGCCCCGGGGCAGCTATATCGCGGGCGGCTTTGTCAAGTTCGTATCGGAGCTGAGCACCGACAAGGACATCGACGTACGCCTGAAGGAGACCAACTCGGTGCAGGCCATCCTGGGCGTGGCGGGGGGAGACTTCCAGCTGGGCATCATCCGCTATCAGACGGTCAACGAGAATTATTTTCTCGACTTCCTCACGGAGAAGGGCCTGCGCTACGAGCCCATCTGGGAGTTTGAAAACCTGGTGCTGACCTCGGCCAGGAGCCCGCTGGCCAGCGCCGAAATCGTGCGGTCGGAGGACCTTGCGGACATGATCGAGATCATCCACGGCGACGCGGTGGTACCCTACCTGCAGACGGTGGAGAGCCGCCCAAGGCCCAAGGGCAAGGTGGAAAAGCATGTGTATATGTACGACCGGTCGACGCAGTTCGACCTTCTGACTGAAATCCCGCAGACCTTCCTCTGGGTCTCGCCCATCCCGGAGGAGACCCTGAAGCGCTACCGGCTCAAGCAGCGCCGCTGCGTGCCCGGCCCGCCCCGGAACAAGGACGTGCTCATCTACTCCAAGCAGTACCGCCTGAGCGAGCTGGACGCGCACTTCATCGACAAGCTCTACGAGGCCAAGAACA